>JAXDPE010000030.1:0-45642 GCA_034668565.1 Sphingomonadales bacterium
CGGGTTCGCCTTCAGCTTGCCTTCCAGCCGGGCCACCATCTGCTCGACCATCGCCTGCTGCTGAGCCGGCGGAAGCGAGGAGGCGGAGGCGAGCTGCTCCGGAGTCGGTCCCGGAATCCCGGCGCTCGCCGTCCCGGTGGCGCCGGCGGGCGGGATTCGGCCGGCGACGTCGATCCGGTTCTTGGCGGCCGTCTGCTCGATCGTCCGGCGCAGATCGGCCTCCCAGGGCGCGCCCGGCGGCGTGTCCTTGAGCAAGGCCAGCCAGCTTTCGACCGCGCCCTTGTGATCGCCCGCCAGATCCTTCTGGACGGCGAGGAAATAGCGCGCCCTCGGATCGGCCGGGTCGAGCTCGATCGCCTTTCGGAAGGCCGCCTCGGCCTCCGGGACCAGGCTCGCGCTCGGCACCTGGAGCGCCTCTCCCAGCGACGACCAATTTTCGGCATTGCCGGGCTCGATCGCCGCCGCCTTGCGATAGGCCGCGGCCGATTCTCCGGCATTGCCCGACTGCGCATAGGCCCAGCCGACCACCCGCCAGTCCTTGGCGGCGGGGCTCGCCGAATCGCTGTCACCGCTTTTGCCGACGCTCCGGCTGATGGCGACGGCGGCCGAGGCGAGGGCGATCAGGGCCGCGAGGATCAGGATGATCGTCGAAGCGGAAAGCCGGCGCGGCGGGTTCTGGGGGACGCTGGTCATGGGCTTGCTATCCTCGCGCCGATTTGGTCAACGTCAAGGGCTGCCGTGCGGGGGCGGCTGGAGGGAACAGGCGTGTCGGCTTCGGTCCGCATCGCGATCATCGGCTCCGGTCCGGCCGGCCTCAGCGCTGCGGCGAGAGCGGCTCGGCTCGGCCTGAGCCACGTCCTTCTCGAGAAATCGGACCATCTCTCCGACACGATCTACAAATACCAGAAGGGCAAGCACGTCATGGCGACGCCGAGCCAGCTCGTGCTTCGCTCCGACATGCCGTTCGAGGCCGGCAAGCGCGAAGCGATATTGGGCGCCTGGGACCGGATGGCCGGAGACCAGGAGATCAACGTCGGGCTCAACTCGGAGGTCAGGTCGATCGCCGGCGGGAAGGGCGCCTTCATCCTCGCTCTGGCCGGTGGTGAGACGATCGAGGCCGAGAACGTCGTCCTCGCCATCGGCACCCAGGGCAATCCGAACCGGATGCGCTGCCCGGTCGAGGCCGAGGCGGCGGTGCAATACCAGCTCGACGATCCCGGCGAATATGTCGACGAGCATATCGTCGTCATCGGCGCCGGCGACGCGGGAATAGAGAATGCGCTCGGCCTCGCCGCCGATCCCGAGCAGCGCAACCAGGTCACCATCGTCAATCGCGGCGCCGAATTCGCCACCGCCAAGGACGCCAACGTCAAGGCCCTGCTCGCCGCCGAGGCCGAGGGACGGATGACGGTGCTTCGCGAGACCACCGCCTCCGCCGTCGGGCCGGGCTGGATCGCCTTCGACACCCGCGACGGCGAACTGAAAGCGCCCTGCGACCGGGTCATCGCCCGAATGGGCTCGGCCCCGCCGCGCGCCTTCGTCGAGGCGTGCGGGATCGAGTTCACCGGCCCCGACCGCCTCGCCTATCCGAAGCTTTCGCCAACCTTCGAATCCACCGTCCCCGGTATCTTCGTCATCGGCGCGCTCGCCGGCTACCCGCTGATCAAGCATTGCATGAACCAGGGCTTCGACGTCGTCGAATTCATCAACGGCAATGTGGCGCTGAAGCCCGCCGACGAGCCCATATTGCAGGCGAAGTTCGCCGGTCTCCCGGGAAGCCGTCCGGTCGACTCCTGGCTCGAACTGCTTCGCTCCAACGTCACCATCCTCAACGACCTGTCGCCCCTCCAAATGCGCGAATTCATGCTCGACAGCGAGGCTCGCTGCTACCGCGCGGGAGACGTGGTGTTCGAGCGCAACGCGCCGGGCTCCTCGCTTTTCGCGATTGCCGAGGGCTCGGTCTCGGTCGAAATCAGCAAGGCGGATTCCTCGATCACGGTTCCCATTGAAACCGGCTCGATCTTCGGCGAGGTCGGCCTCATCTCCGGCCGCCGCCGAGGCGCCACGGTGCGCGCCGCCGAGGATTCGATCCTGGTCGAGGTGCCGCGGATGGCGGCCCTCAAGCTGATGTCGGCAGTTCCGGCCGCGCGGCGGGCGATCACCCGGATCTCGATCGAGCGCCAGCTCCTGCAGATGTTCGGCTCCGGCCTCGTCCGCGGCGACCTGGCGGACGTGCTCGAGACGGCCGAGGTGAAAAGCGTCAAGGCGGGCGAGGCGATCCTCACCGAAGGCGACGAGGGCCAGGACATCTTCGTCATCCGCCAGGGCTCGATGGTGGTCGAAAAATCGATCGGCGGCCGCCCCATCTTCCTCTCCTACCTCCCCGCCGGCTCCTATGTCGGCGAGATGGCCCTTCTCGAAGGGGGCCGCCGCACCGCCACCGTCCGCGCCGCGGTCAAGTCGGAGGTGATCCGCCTCGACGGCGCCGCCTTCCGCCGGCTTCTCGACCGCAAGCCCGAATTGCTCGCCCGCGCCCGCTCGGATATGGCTTCACGCCGGCAGCTGAACGACTTCATCGAGGCGAAGAAAGACGGCTTCGGCGGCGCCGTCGACCTCTATTCGTCGGTGGCGAGCTTCCTCGTCGAGAACGGCATCGGCGAGGCGACCGACGTCCTCCTGATCGACGAGAAGCTGTGCGTCGGCTGCGACAATTGCGAGCGCGCCTGCGCCGACAGCCACGAAGGCCTTTCCCGCCTCGACCGCGAGGCCGGCAAGACCTACGCCCATCTCCACGTGCCGACGTCATGCCGCCATTGCGAGCATCCGCACTGCATGGTCGATTGCCCGCCCAACGCTATCCACCGGGGTCCCGACGGCGAGGTCTATATCGACGAGACCTGCATCGGCTGCGGCAATTGCCAGCGCAACTGCCCCTACGGCGTGATCCGGATGGAGAAGGTGCCGCCGAAGAAGCCGCCGCTGCTCGCCTGGCTGATCGCCGGCCTCGGCCCCGGCCCCGGCGAGCCCTCCAAGAAATGGATCGAAAAGCGAGTCTCCCCCGAAACGCCGAAGAAGGCGGTCAAATGCGACATGTGCGCCGGCATCACCGGCGGCCCCGCCTGCGTCCGCGCCTGCCCCACGGGCGCCGCGATCCGAGTCGCGCCGGAGCAGTTCCTCACCGTCGCCCGGCTGGAGCGGGAGGGATGAGCAAATTCGTCATCCCGGCAAAAGCCGGGACCTGGGGGAGACCCACGCCGGCGCCCTTCCGTCATGAGGTCCCGGCTTTCGCCGGGATGACGGGTTGATCATGGCATCCCGTTCCATTCCCCGAACCGATCTCGGCGCGAGCCATGAGGGGTTCCTTCGCCATCGCAACTTCCTGTGGCTGAAGGTCGCGCTCATTCTCTCGCTCCTCGCCGTGCTCGGCTACGCCCTGATCGACGTCCAGCCTCGGCCCAACGGCGGCAGCGCCTATGGCTACGCGCTCGGCACCCTTGCTGCCCTGCTCATCGTCTGGCTGACCCTGCTCGGCCTCAGGAAGCGGGCGATGACCCGGGGCCGCTGGTCCTTGAAGGCCTGGACCAGCGCCCACGTCTATCTCGGCCTCTCCCTGGTCGTCGTCGCCACCCTCCACACCGGCTTCCAGTTCGGTTGGAACGTCCACAGCCTCGCTTACGCCCTGATGATGGTCGTCATCCTCTCCGGCCTCTGGGGAATCGTCGCTTACGCGCGGCTTCCGCAGCAGCTCGGCCCCAGCCGTTCGGGAATGACCCGGCCGCAGATGATCGACGCCGTCGTCAAGCTCGACCGCCAGCTCGCCGCAGCCGCCCAGCCGCTCGGCCACGAGGAGGCCGGGATCGTCCGGCTCGCGCTGGGCGACGACCCCTTCCGGGGCGGCCTGAGGCGCCGCCTTTCCGGCCGCCATCCGCGCTGCCCAAGCGCGCTCGCCCTCGCCGAGACGCGCCGCCGCCTCACCCTCGCCACCGGCGACGACGCCCATGCGCTCGAGGGCGTCGCCGCTCTGCTTGAACGCAAATGCGCGGCTTTGGCCCGGATCCGGGGCCATCTGCGCATCAAGGCGCTCCTCGAAATCTGGCTCTACGTCCACGTGCCCGTGACCTTCGCCCTTCTCGCCGCGCTCGCCGCCCACATCGTCAGCGTCTTCTTCTACTGGTAGCGGCAAATGGCTTTCCTGATCCGAACCGTCTCGCACAGCGCCGAAGGCCGCGAGATCGTCCGCACCCGTCGGGTGGAAAGCGACAGGCTGAGCGTCGGCCGCGACCCGGCCTGCGACATCCACCTCACCGATCTTGCCGTCGCCCTTCGCCATCTGTCGGTCGAGCTCCGGGGCGGCCGGCTCGCGGTCGCGGTCGAGCCCGGTCTGTCGGTGGCGCTGAACGGCCGCAAGGCCTCTTCCGGAACCCTCGATCCCGCCACCGGCGGCGACATCGTGCTGGGCGGCCAGGCGCTTCGCTTCATGCCGGTGGCGGCGGGCTCGGACGAGATCTCCGTCGCGGTCGAACGCAGCGGCGACGCCGAGGTCAGGCTCGGCAAGGGCGGCGAGCGCCTGTTCACCTTGGCGCCCGTCCTTCCCGGCAAGCGCCTTCTCGCCTGGCTGTTCGTCTTGCTCGTCCTCGGCTTCGGGCTGGCCTGGCCGATCAAGGCCTCCTTCGATCGCCGCCACAAGGCCGAGACCTTTGCCCGATTCCAGGCCGATGAACTCTGGTCGTCGGGCAGCCTCTCCCGGGCCCATGCTGCGCTCAAGGACGATTGCACCGCCTGCCACGTCAAGCCGTTCGAGGCCGTCCGCGACGCCGCCTGCAAGACCTGTCACACCGCCGTCCACGACCATGCCGACCCATTTCGGCTCGCTCGCGCCCGGCCCGACCTCGGCCGCTGGCGACGGATCGAGCTCGCCTTCAAGGAGACGTTCGACCTGCCGCCGGGCCGCTGCGTCGAATGCCATACCGAGCATGAGGGGCCGCAGCAGATGCCGGCGACGGCCCAGCGCTTCTGCGCCGATTGCCACGGCGATCTCAGGAAGAAGCTTCCTGACACGCCTCTGCCCGATGCCGGCGACTTCGGCCGGTCGCACCCCTCCTTTTCGCCGGTCCTGATTGCCGGCTGGAACGGGGATCGGCCGCGGCTCCGCCGAGTCTCGCTGGCGCAGCGGCCGCAAGAGGATAGCGGCCTCAAATTTCCCCATGCCTTGCACCTTTCGACGACGAGCGGGGTCGCCCAGATGGCGCGCCGCCTCGGCGGCCGCTTCGGCTTCGGCCAGGCGCTCGCCTGCATGGACTGCCACGATCCCGCCCCCGACGGCGCCCGCTTCCAGCCCGTCGACATGGAGCAGGACTGCGCCATGTGCCACGACCTCGCCTTCGACCGCAGCGGCGGGATCACCCGAACCCTTCGCCACGGCGATCCCGCCCAGGTCGTCGCCGACCTTCGCGACTTCTATCGGGGCCGGGCGGCGCCGACGCCCGCGGTGCTCGCCCCCGCCGCCCGGCGGCGCCCGGGGGACGCGCCCGATTTGCGCAACCGGATCCAGTTCGCCCGCGGCCCGGGCAGCGCCGAACGGGCGATCCGAAGCGTCTTCTCGCCCGGCGGCGCCTGCTTCGATTGCCATCGGATCGACCCGCCTGCGTTCGGCTCCCTGGATTTCCGGATCCACCCGGTCGCCTTCCCCATGCGCTATCTCCACAAGGGCTGGTTCGACCACCGTCCCCACGCCGTCCAGAGCTGCACCAGCTGCCACGGCGCCGAGCGTTCCAGCTCCGCCTCGGACCTCCTGATTCCCGACGTCGCGAGCTGCCGGGCCTGCCATGGCGGCGAGGGCAGCTCGAAACCGGTGCCATCCTCCTGCGCGATGTGCCATGATTACCATAGGGACGCGGGGGCGCCGTCGATGACGATCCGGCAGAAGGTGAGGGGCAAGAAGCGCGACACGACGATCGCCGCGGAGGCGCGGCGCTGATGCTGATCGCCCAGATCACCGACGTCCATCTCGGCTTCGAGCCGGGCAATCCCGACGAGCCCAACCGCAAGCGCCTGGATCGCACCTTGCGCGCCCTTTGCGAGATGACGCCGGCGCCCGATCTCCTCCTCGCCACCGGCGACCTCGCCGACACCGGCGACGACGCCCTCTCTTATGCCCGGCTGAAGGAGGCTGTCGCCGGACTGCCTTTCCCGCTCTATTGCGCGCTGGGCAACCATGACGGCCGCGAGGCCTTCCGGTCCGCCTTCCCCGACGCGCCGATGGCGGACGGTTTCCACCAATATGCGATCGAGGCCGGGGACCTTCGAATCCTCGTCCTCGACACGCTCGAGGAAGGCCGCCACGGCGGCGCCTATTGCGAAACCCGCGCCGCCTGGCTCCGGACCCGGCTCGCCGAGGAGCCCGATCGTCCGACCCTCATCGTCCTCCACCACCCGCCCATCGCCAGCGGCCACAGCTGGATGACCGAAAATCCGCGGGCCGAATGGGTGAAGAGGCTCGAGGCGATCGTCGCCGCCCAGGTCAACATCGTCGCCGTCGTCGCCGGCCACCTCCATCGTCCCGTGGTGACGCGATGGGCCGGCACGACCCTCGCGGTGTGCCCGTCCACCGCGCCCCAGGTCGCGCTGGACTTCCAGCCCATCGATCCGGACCGCCCCGACGGCCGGCCGATGATCGTCGCCGACCCCCCGGGCTTCGCCCTCCACCATTGGGACGGCCGCCGCCTCGCCACCCACTTCGCCACCGCCGCCGATCCTCAAATCCTCGCTTGCTACGGCCCGGGCCTCCAGCCCCTCGTCAGGCTGCTGGCGGCGGAGAAGGAGGAGGGCTGAGCCGCCCGTTCAGCGGCTGGCTCGGAGGCGCTCGACCATGAAGGCTTCGAACCCGGCCGGATCGGCCAGGCCCGAGCGCAGCTTCGCCTCGTCCATGGTCAGTGCGATCCGGCCGGCGGCCATCAGTATCCCGGCGTTGCAGTAAGCGGTCAGCGTGGTGACGTCGTGGAGGGCGGTGATGAGCGCGATGCCCCGCAGCGCCACGAAATCGCGCAAGGCGATCTTCACGTCGTAGGCGGTGAGCGGGTCGAGCCAGTTGAAGGGCTCGTCGAGGATGACGATTTCGGGAAGATCGAGGAAGGCGGCCAGAAGCGCGACCCGATGGCCCATGCCGGCGGAGAGGGTCCCGCATTTGCGATCGAGGAACGGGTCGACGTTCAACGCCTCGCGCAGCGGCACGATCGCCGGATCGTCGAGTGCATCGCGGCGCCGGGCCGTGATCGCGAAGATCTCGCGCGGCGTAAGCTCGGACGGAAGCATCGCGCTCTCGACGGCGAAGCCGATCCGCTGCGCACGGCCGGCCCGGTCTTGGGCGAGGTCGACGCCGCCGGCCCATATCCGTCCGGACCGCACCGGAAGCCGGCCGGCCATCGCCCGCAGGAGGGTGGTCTTGCCGGAACCGTTGGCGCCGACGATCCCCACCCAAACCGGGCCTTCGAAGGTATAGGAAAAGTCGGCGAGGACGGGCACGCCCCCGCGGTCGACGGCAAGGCACTCGAGGATCAGCTTCGGGCTCAAGGCGCGACGAAGCTCAGCGCCCGGGCCCGGCGATGGAGCATGGCCAGGCGGGCGAGAAGGAGCGCGGGCGCGAGCGGGATCGCGACCAGGCCGGCGAGCAGGATGAGGACGAGGTCGAGCTGGATCGCCAGCTCCGCCGATCGCCGCGATCTTGTCGCGAAGTGAAACCCCCGCAGCAAGGCGACGGCGACGAACAGGATCAGCGCCGCGGCCGCGATCTCCGCGAAGGCGGGGGCCTCGGCCAGGCCGATGGCGCCCAGCGCGAAGCCGGCGGCGAGCGAGCCGGCGGACAGCGCCGCCACCAGCACCGGTGCCAGGGGCTCGACGCCCAGGTAGAGCAGATAACGAAGCAGCGGCGGATGCTGGCGAAGGAGCAGGCCCGCGGCGGCCAGGCCCGCCAGCCCGGCCAGAGCCTGCGGCCCGGGCGCCGGCAGGAGCTGGAGCGAGACCCGGTAGAGCCCGGCGATCGAAGCGCCGAGCGCCGCGAAGACCGCGGCATTGGCCGCGACCGAAGGCCCGGCGAGCCCGGTTCGAGCCGCGACGAGCGCCGCGATCCGGCCCCGCCGAGTCTCGCCGGCAAGGCGGATCGAGCGCATCGGGCTCGAACCGGCGCGGCGCCGGGCGGCGCGGGCGTGCAAATGGCGTTGGATGAAGCGGGCGAGGGCGCCGGCCCCCGAACCCGCCCCATAAGCCAAAACAAGGCCGCCGACCCGAACCGGCAGGGGCCAGGCGGATCCGCCGCCCGGGGCCATGATCGCGACCGACGCCACCAGCGGCGGCGCCGTCCAGAACAGGCGGTGGATCAGCCGGGGCCGGCGCCGCAAGGCGACGCGCGCAACCACGCTCTCGCTTTCGAGATGCTCGAGCCGCCGTCCGACCGCCCATTCGGTGAGGAAGGCCGTCAAGCCCACGAGCAGCATCTTGCCGGGCTCCGGCGTGCCGCGCAGCGCCCGAACCCAATTCGACGCGCTTTCCGACAGCAGCAGCGACAGGATCGGAACGCCCAGCACCAGCAGGAGCCAATCCCGCTTCCTCGAAAAGGCGGCGCGGGCTCCCTTCCAGACGATCATGAGGTCATATTCGAGGAGCTTGCCCATATCGCTCACCCATAAGGCCTGTTGAAAAGAGCGGGACCGCTCCGGCTTATTCCGTCCCCGCGGTCGCAGGCGATTAATCACCCCACCCAATCCTCCATCCCCCCTTTGTCGCTGACCTTGAACACGAGCCCGCGCCGGTTGAGGAACAACCGTTCCATTTCCACCCGGGTAAAAGGCCGGGAGCCGAGCCTCCCGAACACCGCGATCTGGCCGCCCGTCTCGTCCACGGCCCGGTCGCGATCCAGACCTTTGGACAAGGCCAGCGCCGGCCTCGGGGTCTTGGCCCAAGCGATGAGCTCCGGCCTGGGCGCGGGGGAGAAGCCGTAGAAATTGGGCTGGGTGTCGGGCGATGTGAGCTGGATCACCTTGAGGCCGAAGCGGCCGTCGGCGACGTAGGCGAAGAGCGAGGCGTTGGTCGATCCGACGATTACGTCCTCGGCGTCGGTCATCTTTCCATCGAACGTGGTCCGCAGATGGATCCTCGGCGCCTCGGGCCGGGTGACGTCGACAATGACCAGCCCGTCCGACTTCGCCGCGACATAAGCGTAGGTCCGGGCGACATAGACCCGGCGGGCGTCGGCGAGCGGGACCCGAGCCGAGGGGACGAGCCGGGGCTGGTCCATCCGGGTCACGTCGAGAAGCTGGAGGCCGTCGGCGTCCGTCACCCACAGATAGCGGAACTGAAGCGCCGAGGCGCGGGCGTTGCGTAAGGGGATTGTGGCGACGTGGCGCGGGTGAAGCGGGTCGTCGAGATCGACGACGACGAGCCCGGCCCTGGCGGCGACATAGGCGTAATGGCCGCCGAGGGTGACGTGGCGGGCGCCGTCCAGCACTCCGCCCGCGTTCCAGGTCAAAGCGCGCTTCAGGAAATTGTTGCGCGGCTCGCGGTCGGCGAGGGTCTCGACGTCGACCAGGATCAGGCCCTCCTGGGCGTCGGTGACGACGGCGTAGCGGTAGAGCGGGTGGAAGGCCTGCTCGAGGTTTTCGGGATGGTCGCGGCGGATCGCCTCGTTCCGCTCGACGCTGATCGGCTGGTTGGTCGGAAGCGCCACGCAGGTGGCGTCGGCGGCGCCGACATTCATGTCCTGGCCGAGCGGCGAGAAAGGGGCGGTGACGATCCGCTCGGACATGCCTTTGTTGGCGATGCTGGCGACGTCGTAGATGCGAAGGCCGCCTTTCCCTTCCGCGACGAACATATATTCCCCGCGCTGCTGGAGGCAGCCGACCGTTCCGCTCGTGCCCTGGACGATGTTGGCGAATTGCTCGCGGGAGCCCTCGCCGCCGCGGGTCCAGTCGACCAGCTCGCGCTTGTTGCGGTCGGTGTGGAGCCGCCAATATTCGGGATAGGCGAAGCGCTGGAGGTAGGAGCCGATCACCGCCTGGGGCTCGTCCCATTCGGTGACCCGGACCGCCTCGAAGGCGCCGTCGAGGCCGACGAAGGCGTTGAGGCCGATGAAGTTGGTGAAGTTGGTGCCCTGCAGCAGGAGCTGGGCCATGACGCTGTTATTGTCGTTGTCCGTCGATACATGGCAATCCGTGCACGTTTTCGTCTCGCTGCGGCGCACCGTGTGCGGAAAATGCGGGGCGAAGGCCTGCGACGAAAAGCCGGCGGCGCTGATCGGCGGCTGCTGGACGTAGATTCTCTCGCGGTTGATGTTGGTGGAGCTCAGGATCAGAGCCGAGCTCGACCGCACCGGCGCGATGATATTGCCCTTCGTCGTCTGGTGGCGGCCGAGCTGGAACATGTCGTCGCGCGCGACCTGCGGGTTGTAGGTGGCGAAGTTCCGGGTTTCGATGCCGTCATATTTGTGGCTCGTGGTTTTCCAGTTGGCTTCGATCGGCAGATGGCAGCCGCTGCAGCTGGTGGTCCAGCTCAGATGGCAGGTGAAACAGGCCATCTCATTGTCTTTATGCGCCAGTCTTTCGGGCGCCACTCCGCTCCCGAACACGAAGCGACCACTGTCCGCCCCTTCGCTCGACATCAGTTTCGCCCGCGCCGCCTTGAGGTTGAACCTCGGGCTTTGGGGATCGACGCTGTCCTTCACCAGCGACACTTCCCATTCCAGATCCGGATCGACGATCGAACGCTGGACCAGCACCCGCCGGCCCTGGTCGTTGACCATCCACTCGAATCGCCGCCGCCCGTCGTCGTTGCGGAGCAAGGCGAGGTTGGTCCCCTTGGGCGGGGCGGCCGGGCCGGAGGTCAGGAGCTTGGGATATTCGGCCGCGCTGCCGTGGCAATCCTTGCAGCCGATCTCGACGGCATTGGCGACCTCGCCGTAGATGAAACCGTTGCCGTGGCTGTCCTGGGCGAAATGGCAGTCGGCGCACTGCATCCCTTTTTCGGCATGGATGTCCATCAGGTGGACCGCCTTGCCCTTCTGCTCGCCGGGCGGGACGAATTCGGCCGAGCCCGCTTTGCGGAACTTCTCCGGATCGTCGGGCGAGACGATCCTGTCTTCCGAATCGAGCAGATTGCCTTCGCGGTCGCGCTTGTAGACCGCCCGGAAATTCCAGCCGTGGCCGTGATAGTCGGCGAACTGGGTCTGCTTCGCCAGCGGGTTGATCCGGTCGTAGACGTTGCGGAGGAAATCGACGTCGCCCCACAATCCGCGCGGCGCGGCGCCTTCCGGATTGCGGTCGAGCACCTTGTGCATCTCGGCCGCGCTCGGGTGGCGCTGGCGGCGAAGCTTTGCCTCTTCCGCCTTGTCCGCCGCCGGCAGGCGGTTCTCCGGCCCCGGCCACATCAGATCGGCATCGGCCTCGTAATCCCACATCGTGTAGCCCAAGAACGAGTTCAGGAAGATGTTGGGCTGGTGCATGTGGCAGGTCATGCACTGCGCGGTCGGGATCGAGCGGGTGAAGGCGTGCTGGACGGGATGCCCGCTCTCCGTCCGTCCGGCGAGGGTGGGATCGACCGTCGCCGTCTGCCCGTCGCGGCCGAACCGGGCGTAGACGAGGCTGTGTCTCGGCTCGCGGTCGTTGGCGTAGACGACGTGGCAGCCCGCGCAGCCCGAATGGCGATAGTCGCCCGGCTGGTCGTTGGTGCCCATGAACCACATGAAGGGATCGTTGAGCCGGGTCTTGTGGATGTTGAGCACCGGGATCGCCACCCTGAGGCCGGTGCCGGGGCCCCGGTTCGACTGGCGGATGTCGGGGCGTCCGGCTTCCTCGAGCCGCTGGATCGAGCCCGAAGGCGAGGGGAGCCCGGTTTCCGGGAACTGGGTCCCGATCGTTCGTCCGCCGCGCTCGAAGACCCGGAAGGCGTCGGCGGGCGGGACGACGTGCCAGGTGGGCAGCGGATAGAGCTCGGCGAGCACGCCGCGCGCCTTCTGCTCCGGAGTGATCGCCTCCGGGCCGGGGGGCGAGACGATCTTCGCCGGCTCGCCGGCGCGGGTATAGGCCTCGCCGAAGATGTAATTCTTGTAGGGGACGATGCCATTATTATAGGCGGCGCCGCCGAACAGCATCGCGCCTGAAGCCATGATCGAGCGCTCGGCCGCCTCGATCGTCTCGATATGGCAAGCACCGCAGGAATCGCGCGCGACCCGATAGTCGGACGGATTGACGAAGCGGATATATTCCGGGCTCTCCTTGTTCAGCAATGTGTAGGTTCGGCCCGGATTGGCGCTCGAGGGCCAGTGCCAGGATTTGGGATATCTGGGCAGCACATGCGCCTTGTCGCGGGCGGCGACGTAGCGCGGGTCGTCGCGGGCGAGCGCGGCATCGCCCGCTATCGCCGCATTGCCGCCATGGCAGTCGACGCAGCCGAGCACCACGGCCGGGCTCGAATGCATCGTCTTGCGGTCGCTGTCGGTGTGACAGGAGACGCAGCCGCCGCTCTTCGCCTCGGCGGCGTCCCACTCTTGGGTGCGGGGCGCGGCCTCAGCACGGACGAGACTGTAGTCGCGCTGGACAGGCTTTTCGCCCTCCAAGGCGAGCAGCGGGGTAGCAAGCAGAACGGCCGCGGCCGTCATTCCGGCGAAGGCCGGAATCCATGAACACGGCCGGCGACAAATTGTCGCGATCCGTGTCCATGGATGCCGGATCAAGTCCGGCATGACGAACAGCCTCATTCATCCCCCTTCCTGACCGGCTCCCTTATGGCGCAGGGGAGCGGCCGGCTAAAGGGGGCGCGTCACCCCGCCAGCGACGCGTTGTCGATGACGAAGCGGTATTTGACGTCGCTCTTCTGCATCCGGTCATAGGCCTCGTCGATCGCCTGGACGGGGATCATCTCGATCTCCGAGACGATGCCGTTCTCGGCGCAGAAATCGAGCATCTCCTGGGTCTCCGCGATCCCGCCGATCAGCGAGCCGGCGATCGAGCGGCGCTGGAAGATCAGCGCCCCGACATTGGGCGAAGGATGCGGATGCTCGGGCACCCCGACCAGGCACAAGGTCCCGTCGCGCTTGAGCAGGGCGGTGAAGGCGTCCAGGTCGTGGCTCGCGGCGACCGTGTTCAGGATGAAGTCGAAGCTTCCGGCATGGGCCGCCATCTCGTCCGGATTGCGCGAGACGACGACCTCGTCGGCGCCGAGATCGAGCGCATCCTGCCGCTTGCCCTCAGACGTCGTGAAGGCGACGGTACGGGCGCCGAGGGCATGGGCGAGCTTGATCCCCATATGGCCGAGCCCGCCGATGCCGACGATCCCGACCTTCCTGCCCGGCCCGGCATTCCAGTGGCGAAGCGGCGACCAGGTGGTGATCCCGGCGCACAGCAACGGCGCGACGGCGGCGAGCTGGTTCTCCGAGTGGCGGATCTTGAGCACGAACTTCTCGTCGACGACGATGCTCTGCGAATAGCCGCCCAAAGTGTGGCCCGGCGGATCCTGGGTGGGGCCGTTATAGGTGCCGACGAAGCCGTTGGTGCAATATTGCTCGAGCCCTTCGTCGCAGGAGGCGCAATGCTGGCAGCTGTCGACCAGGCAGCCGACGCCGACGGTGTCGCCGACCTCGAAGCCGGAAACCTCGCCGCCGACGGCGCTGACATGGCCGACGATCTCATGCCCGGGCACGCAGGGGTAAAGGGTGCCGCCCCATTCGGAGCGGACCGTGTGGAGGTCGGAATGGCAGACCCCGCAATAGGCGATCTCGATCCGGACGTCGGCTGGGCCCGGCTCCCGGCGCTGGATGGCGATGGGCTCGAGCGGTTTGTCGGCAGCGTAGGCGCCGAAGGCGTTGACGGTCATTCGGGATCCTTCGGGAAGGCAGGGAAGCAGGACCTGATATATAGGCGGCATTGAGCCGGAAATCAGGGGTCCGCAGCCGAATGCGGCTGTGAACGGCGCTCGTCGACGCCTTTCGACTAACTTGCGTCAGCAGTCCGGGCTATGACCCGGCGAGACTGCGTCAGTAGCTCACGATCGCGTTGAGCAGGACCGAATAATAGCGCTTGTCGCGGTCCGAATTGGCAAAGAGGTCGCGGAAGCCGGCACCGGGCTGGAGGATCGCCGCCGAGGCCCGGAAGACCAGGTTCTGGGTCATCCTGGGGCGCCAGATGGCGGCCGCCGAGACATCCCAGCCGATGTCGCGGGGGATCGAGCCTTCGCTGCGGAGGGCCTCCAGAACGGCGGTCTTGTGGAACCACAAATGGTTGAGATTGCCGCTCAGCTTGAGCTTGGGCGTGAGCTCGAAATCGGCGCCGACGCCGAGCAGGATGGTGCCGGGATTATTGAAGTTGGACTGGCCCTGCTCCTTTGAGGAGCGGAGCGAATTGAGGATCCCGTTGCGGCCGTTGATCGACACGGCCCGGCCGCCGCCGGCGAAGGGGATGGACTGGCGGATCCAGTAGCTGGTGTCGGCGCCGGCGAAGATCGGGTTCTCGAAGATCGCGTCGAAGCCGCCCTCGCGATCGTCGAATGGATCCCCGTCGCCGCTCGCGAAAAGGAACGCGCCGCGAAGTCGGATCCAGTTCACGTCGTAGCTCGGCTCGGCGGCGGCGAAGAAGCTCCGGATCGTGCCGGTCTCGCCGGTGAAGATGCTGTTTCGGTCCCAGCCCAGGGCTGCGTAGGCCGAGGCCGAAAGGTTGATCCGACCGATATGGCCGTCGGCGCTGTAGCCGAGATAGGCGACCTCGTAATCGCGGGCACGCAGGTTGCCGATCAGCGCCGGCCGGACCGGAAAGCCGTTATCGTCGATCTCGATGTCGCCGCGCTCGCGGTTTACGTTCAAGGTGACGCTCGTCTGGCTGGTGAGGCCGACGAAGGGGAAATCCTGGCGGTAGAGATTGGCGTGGAGCACCCAGTCCTTGCGCGGGGCCTGGAGGACGTTGTTGAGGCCGGAATTGGTGTCCTTCTCGAGCCTCCAGATCGCCATCAGATTATATTGGAAGCGATTGTTGTCGCGGTTGCCGAACAGGCGGAGGCCGAGCTGCTGGTCGTTGAACAGGAAGCCGCGGAAATCGAACTGGAAGGGCTGGATGCCAACCCGGACGCTGTCGAAATCGTAGCGGTCGGAAACGTTGCGAAGGTGATAGTCGACGAAGGCTTCCTGGACTCCGAGCGCGTAATCGAGCCGGCTGGTGCCCTTGCTCGGCTGGACGAAAAGCACCCGCCGCTCCGCTACGTCGGCGTAATTGACGTTGAGCGCCAGGGTCAGCCGGTATTCGATTTTCGGCGGCATGTAGGCCGTCGAGCCCTTGATGAGGGCGGCGCCGGCGATGAAGGTCTGGGCGAGGACGAGGCTCCGGTTGCGGCCGAAGACGTCGTTGCTGGCCGGACGGGCGGTGGTCTGGACTCCGACCGGGATCGGGAAGGTGCGCGGCTCGATCACCGTGTCGGAGACGGCGTTGGCGACGAAGAACCAGTCGTCGCCATCGAGGCCGAGGAATTTGGGCGTTCGGCATTTCGGGCGGCCTTCCGAGCGGCGCTTCGCCTGCTCCCGGGCGGTCGGCAGGCAGAGCGGGCGATCTCCCTTCAGAACGTTCTGGTTGTAGGGATCGAACCAGCGTTCCTTGACCACGCCGAGGGTCTCGATCAGGCGCCAGCGGTCGGGAACCGAGATCTGGTCGGTCGGAAAGGCTTCCGGCGGCGGCGCCCGGACGGCACCGGGATTGTCCTGGGTGACCGGATCGTCGAGCTCGTGCTGGGGCACGCCGGGGCGGCGGCGGCCCTCGTCGGTCGGCGTGTTGGGGAGGGGGTCTTCGGGCTCCTGCGACGGGATGTCCTGGAACGCTCCCCCGTCATCCCGGCGAAGGCCGGGATCCATGAACACTGCCGTGGCCAGTTCGGCACCGGCGGTGTTCGTGGATCCCGGATCAAGTCCGGGATGACGAGGTGTCTCCACTGCCGTTCCGCTGACGCCCGCGAGCAGCGTCGCAACCAGCGCCGCGACGCTCATTTTCCCTGGCACACATTCTGCTCGCCCGACCCGAGGAAGGGTGCGAACGGGCAATTGACGTAGCGCAGCCGCACGCCGCTTCCGACGGGAACGACAATCTGGTCCGAGCGCCGCGCCGGGTCGGCATTGCCGAGCGAGGCGAGCCGCGCCCCGGCGTTATGCGCTCCGAGGAAGGAGATCATGTCGTCCTGGTCGATGCCGTCCCCCGACACCCCGATGGCGCCGACCAGGGTGGAGCCTCGGTAGAGCGGTACCGAGCCCGGGAAGATCTGCATCCCGTTCGCGAGGCGCGGGGTGTGGGTGCATATGGCGGGCGTATCGGGGCCGCCGAGCAGGAAAGCGACATGCGCCTTGACTTCGGCCTCGACGAGCGCGGACTGGAGGCCGGTCGAGAAGGGATTGAACTCGGCGATCGGCCTCGAAACGGGCCCCGGAGGCCGGCCGAGCTCGCCGTCGGGGAAATAGGGACGGGAGATATTGCCGATCGCCCGCGCGGTGAAGGCGAAGCGGCCGGTGAAAGCGGCGGAATCCGCGAAGAATGTCCGGGCCGCGGGAATGAACTGGCGGACATCGGGGTCGGGACTGGCCTCGATCGTCGCGGCGGCGTTCGGGCTCGAGAAGAAGGCGGCGGTACGCGCCTTTTGCAGGGCCACGTCGATCCCGAAGATCGGAGCGTCGGGGGAACGGACGAGGCCGAGCACCGCGCCGTTGCCGTCGACCACGGTGATGCTGACCTGGGCCCGGCTGTCGAGCGGTCGGCGGATCTGGGCCCGGGCCGAGCTCATGACCTTGAAGGCTTCCTCGAGGAGGGCCGCGACTTCCCCCGCCGAGAGCGCTCCGTCGGTTCCGGCGCGGACGGGAAAGCGGTTGGCGCCGGCGCCGTCGGAGAGGATGAAGGCGTCGGGGTTCGAGAATTCGGCCCCGGCGGCCGGCCGGATCCCCGACGCCTCGGTGCCATAAGCTCGGCCGGCGAGCACGCCCGCGGCCGAATCGTAATAGCCGCGCACCGAAACCAGGGCGCCGACGCTGCCGTTGACGGCCGCGAAGCCGGGGGCGGCGGTGGGATTCGAGGCGAGATCGCCGGCGGCGGCGTCGGAGAAGCGAAGCAAGGTGCCGTCGACGCTGATCCGGTCGGCGCGGATTTCGGCGGCCGCGGCGAAGCCGGTGGTCGCGGCCAAAGCGATGATCTCCTCGCGGTCGCGGTCGACGTCCTGAACTTCCGGGTCGAAGCCGTAGACCCCGTCGGCCATGACTCCGACGCCCCCGACCAGGACCCCATTTTTGTAGAGCGGGAAGCCGCCCGGATCGGCGGCGAGGCCGAGCGGCGAGCGCTTGGGGCCGATGAAGGCGGCGCTTGCCGCCGTGGGCGAGAAGCGGGCGGCGAGGTCGGAGCAGGGGAGCTGGCTGAACTGAACCCCGAACAAGGGCCCGCTCTCGAGCCCGCGCGCGGCGGCCGAAGGCGGGAAATGCTCCTGGACGATCATGCTCGCGGTTCGGGTCGAGAAGGCGTTGCCTCCGGAGGAGAGATAGGCGCCGGTCACCGCCTTGGCGATCGCTCCGGCGGCGGCTCCGGGCACGTCGACGCCCTGGAGGTCGTGCGTGCTTCCATTGGGCCCCCGCGGGACCTGGAGGCGCGGATTGGCGCCGTTCATGGCGAAAACGGCGAGGACGTTGCCGACCCGGTCGACCACGGCGAAGGTCGCCGGCAGCGCCTGCGCCTTGGCCTCCGCGACGCCCTGGGCGACGATCTGCTGGACCTCGGCCTGGCTGAGGGAAAGGGCCGCGGGAACGTCGTAGAGGCGGGTCACCGGGGGTGGCGGTGGCGAGGGAACCGGAGGGGGAGGGGGCGGTGGCGTATTGCCGCCTCCGCCGCCCCCGCATGAGGCGGTGACGAGGGCGACGATCGCGATGAGGCTGCGCTTGCGCTTCATTTGAGCTTCCGGATGGCGGCGGCGGCCCGGCCGAGGCTGGCGCGGAAGGCCCGCGGATCGTAGGAATTGGGATCCCCCACCGCCCGATAGGCGCCGTTGATGTCGGCGCGGATCGATTCCGGCGCTCCGGGGCCGAGGGAGGAGAGCAAGGTGTCGACCGCCATCACCGCCTGGACGCTTCCGGCATAATCGGTGAAGCGCGGCGAGATGGCGGTTCCGGCGATGCTGTCGATGATCTCGAACACCTGCGCCCGGGTCACCCCTCGGGAAAGGTCGGCGGCGACCGCTCGGGCGCTTTCGCGGAGCGCGGCGGCGGCGGTGAGAGCGGCGGCGCGGTCCTTGGTCAAAGCGGCATGGAAGTTGCGGCTGGCGCGCTCGAAGCGCGGGGCCTGGGCCGGCGCCGCCACCCGGGCGACGGCGGCGAGCATGATCATGTTCTCGTCGTTGTAGGGCGGAGTGCCCGAGGGGATGGGACGGCCCGGATTGGCGGCTGCGCTCGGTTCGAACCGGGGATCGTCCGAGATCCGGCGGTGGCAGGCGTGGCAGTCGAAGAAATAGAATTCGGGGAACATTCCCTCGGCGCCCCGGCCGGGAGTCGCGAACAAAGTGAGCGAGCGCTCCAGCGCCATCGCCTGGCCCGCCGCCCAGACGGCGACTCCGTCGGGCCGGCTTTTGCGCTGCACATAGTCGCCGTCGACATTGTGATGCTGCTGAAGGGTCGTGAACAGGTCGAGCTCGAAGCTGATCCGAGGGTGGCCCGCCGCCATCATCCGGTGGTCGACGAACTGGCCCGCTTCCCGGCTTCCGAAATGGCAGTCGAGGCAGCGCTCGGCCCGGGCGCGGGGGTTGTCGAGTGGGACCATCCCCCGCGCGACGTTGGCGGCATGGCTGCCGCCGACGGCATAATGGCTCGCCAGCCAGCCCGAGGCGGCGCCGTGGCAGCTTTCGCAGCCGACTCCGTCCGAGACCTGGAAGCGAGGGCCGCGGGCGCCGGCGGGGGCGGGCGTCGCGTGGCAGCCCAGGCACATCGGCGCGCCCGCTGCTTCGCCGAAGCCCAGGCGGGCCGCGATCGCCTTGGCGCGCGGCTCGGTGAGGACCCGCCAGGCGCGGCTATGAGCTCCGGCGGGGCTGGACGGATCCTGCCATAGGCGAAGCTCGTCCTGGCGGACGACCGCGCCGTTCGGCTCGCTTCGGCCGTGGCAGGTCGAGCCGCCGCAGGTGGCGACCCCGACATAGTGGCTCGGCGCGGCCTGCTGGGCGCCCGCCGGCGAAAGGAAGAGGGCGAGCGCCAGGAGCAGGGAGGCCGCCAAGGCTCCGATCGCCAGATTGCGGCTTACGGCCATCGGACAAACACACCCCCAAGGAGCGGTGACTATGTGCCAAAGGGCGAGCCGCTTTCAAGCGAGTTGCGCGGCTTGATGACAGGCTGACGAAACAGGAATAGAGCCGGGCGCTCTCCGCAGGGACATCTTGAATGACCAAGGCCTCCGACCTGTTCGTCCAGTGCCTGGAGGAGGAAGGGGTCGCCTATGTCTTCGGGGTTCCCGGCGAGGAAAATCTCGACTTCCTAGACAGCCTATCGCGGTCCCGAATCCGGCTTGTCCTCACCCGGCACGAGCAGGGCGCCGGCTTCATGGCGGCGACCTATGGGCGGCATACCGGCAAGACCGGAGTCTGCCTGGCGACCCTCGGGCCGGGGGCGACCAACCTCGTCACCGCCGCCGCCTATGCCCAGCTCGGCGGAATGCCGATCCTGATGATCACCGGCCAGAAGCCGATCAAGAAGTCCAAGCAGGGCCGCTTCCAGATCCTCGACGTGGTCGCGATGATGGGCCCGATCACCAAGTTCACCCACCAGCTCGCGTCCGCCGACAACATCCCGAGCCGGGTGCGCGAGGCGATCCGGCTGGCCGAGGAGGAGAAGCCGGGGGCGGTGCATCTCGAACTGCCCGAGGATGTCGCCGAGGAGGAGACGGAGGCCCAGCCCCTGCAGAGGAGCCTTGTCCGCCGGCCGACCGCCGAGGAGAAAGCGATCCGGGCGGCGGTCGGGAAGATCGAGGCGGCGACCTCGCCGCTGCTGGTCATCGGCGCCGGCGCCAACCGCAAGATGACCAGCCGGATGCTTGTCGAGCTGATCGAGAAGACCGGAATTCCCTTCGTCACCACCCAGCTCGGCAAGGGCGTGGTGGACGAAACCCACCCCAGGTTCCTGGGCTGCGCGGCTCTGTCGGCGGGCGACTTCGTCCACCGCTCGATCGAGGCCGCGGACCTGATCGTCAATGTCGGCCACGACGTCATCGAAAAGCCGCCCTTCTTCATGAAGCACGGCGGCACCGAGGTCGTCCACGTCAGCACCAACACCGCCGAGGTCGACCCGGTCTATTTCCCGCAGATCGAGGTGATCGGCGATATCGCCAACGCCGTCTGGCAGATCAAGGAGGCCATCACGCCGTCCACGCGCTGGAGCTTCGAGGCCATGCTTCGGGCCCGCCAGGCGGAGGTGGATCATACCACTTCGCTGGAGCAAGACTGCCGTTTCCCGGTCTTTCCGCCCTGCCTGGTCAGGCAGGTCCGCGAGGCGATGCCGGCCGACGGCATCCTCTGCCTCGACAACGGGGTCTACAAGATCTGGTTCGCCCGCAATTATGCGGCGCGGGCGCCGAACACGGTGCTTCTCGACAATGCGCTGGCGACGATGGGCGCCGGCCTGCCCTCGGCAATGGCGTCGGCGATGGTCTATCCCGACCGCAAGGTGATCGCGGTCTGCGGCGACGGCGGCTTCATGATGAACAGCCAGGAGATGGAGACCGCCGTCCGTCTCGGCCTCAACCTCGTCGTCCTGATCCTCCGCGACGACGCTTATGGAATGATTCGCTGGAAGCAGGCGAACATGGGCTTCGCAGATTACGGCCTCACCTACGGCAACCCCGATTTCGTCCGCTATGCCGAAAGCTACGGCGCCCACGGCCACCGGGTGGAAAGCGCGGAAGGCGTGCCTGGCCTCCTTCGCCATTGCCTCGATACGCCGGGCGTGCACCTGATCGACTGCCCGGTCGACTATTCGGAAAATGACCGGATATTGAACAAGGAAATCAAGCAACTGAGCGCGGCATTGTGATCGCGCCACCGTTCGCCCTGAGCCTGTCGAAGGGCATTCTTGAAGTAAGGGGCTTCGACAGGCTCAGCCCGAACGGTTTCGGAACCGAGGCATGACCAAGCTCAAGGACATCTACCCGCTCTATCTCGCCAACGAGGCGAAGCAGCCTAACGCGGATCTCGAGGTAACCGACAAATATAGCGGCAAGGTCGCCTTCCGCTGCGCGATCGCCGACGCCGCGACGATCGACGCCGGCATCGCCGCGGCCGTCGAAGCGACGGGGCCGATGGTCCGGATGGCGAGCTTCGAGCGGCAGGCCGTGCTCCAGCATTGCGTCGAGCGCTTCGCCGAGCGCTTCGACGAGCTCGCCTTCGCGCTCTGCGTCGAGGCGGGGAAGCCGATCAAGGATAGCGAGGGCGAGGTCACCCGGCTGATCGACACCTTCCGGATCGCCGCCGAGGAATCGGTCCGGATTACCGGCGAGGTCCAGCCGCTCGACATCAGCGCTCGGGCGCGGGGCTATCAGGGCCTTTGGAAACGGGTCCCGATCGGCCCGTGCAGCTTCATCTCGCCGTTCAACTTCCCGCTCAACCTCGCCGCCCACAAGATCGCCCCGGCGATCGCGGTCGGCTGCCCGTTCGTGATGAAGCCGGCCAGCCGGACTCCGCTCGGAGCGCTCATCATCGGCGAGGTCCTGGCCGAGACAGACCTTCCCAAAGGCGCCTTCTCGATCCTGCCGGCGCACCGCGACGGGGCCGATCTGTTCACCACCGACGAACGGCTCAAGCTGCTCAGCTTCACCGGCTCTCCGGAGGTCGGCTGGGACCTCAAGGCCAAGGCCGGGAAGAAGAAGGTCGTGCTCGAGCTCGGCGGCAATGCGGCGGTCGTCGTGGATCGCGACGCCGATCTCGAGGATGCGGTCGAGCGGATCGTCTTCGGCGCCTTCTACCAATCCGGGCAGAGCTGCATCGGAGTCCAGCGCATCATCGTCCACGCCGACATCTACGACGATCTGAAGAAGCGGCTGGTGCGCAAGACGAAGGCGCTCGTCGCCGGAAATCCCCACGACCGAGAGACGTTCATCGGCCCGATGATCGACGTCAAGGAAGCCCAGCGGCTCGACAATTGGATCCGCGAGGCCGTCGAGGGCGGCGCGAAATTGCTGTGCGGAGGCACGCGCGAAGGCGCGATGCTGGAGGCGACTTTGCTCGAAAATGTCGACCGCAAGTCGACGCTCTATCGCGAGGAGGCGTTCGGGCCGGTCGCCCTGCTTTCCAGGTTCACGGATTTCGATGCCGCGCTCGACGAGGTCAACGACAGCAAGTTCGGGCTCCAAGCCGGGATTTTTACCCGCGACCTGTTCAAAGCGCTCGATTCCTGGGACCGGCTCGAGGTCGGCGGCGTGGTGATCAACGACGTCCCTTCCTACCGGGTCGACAACATGCCTTATGGCGGGGTCAAGGACAGCGGCCTCGGCCGCGAAGGCGTCCGCTTCGCGATGGAGGACATGACCGAGATCCGGAACCTGGTCATTCGAAGAGGAGCGGGCGCGGCGCTCAGGCAGATGGGGGAATGACGATGACCGGACCTTTGCTCGCCGCTTTGTTCGCCGCGGCTTCCGCGCCTCCCGCCCCCAGCGTCGGGGCGTTCCGGATGCACCTTTTCTACGAGAATACCGGCCGGCTCTCGAAGGACATCTCCCCGCCGGTGGACTTCAGCGGATGGAACACGATCATCGGCGAAGGCTCGGCGGAGGAGGCCGCGAACGACCTGCTGGTGACGGTCGAGGTGAAGGGGCCGCCCGGCGAGTCGATCGGGCAGCCGCTGACCCTGGTGGCGCGCGCCAAGGGAAAGATCCTAGCCCAGCGGCGCTTCACCGATCTCTCCACCACGGTAGAAGGGCGGACCTTCAAGGCGCTGTGGCTGACGGACGTCGGCTGCGCCGGGCGAATCGAGGTCACGGCCACGATCGGCCGCTCGACCCGCAAGACCGCGATCGATCTCGATTGCGGGGAGTGAGCAAGGGCCCGTCATGCTGAACTAGTTTCAGCATCCAGGGTTGAACCGCCTCGCGGGTGGAGGACTGGACCCTGAAACAAGTTCAGGGTGACGGCTATGCCAGGGGTGCAGCGCTCCGGAAGGATGAGGGCCCGCGCAGGAGCTTCTTCAGCCTCGCGACCCACGACGTGCGGCCGCCGGGCCGGAGGGCGAATTCGGCCTCGTCCGACGCTTTGTCCTCCTCCCCGTAAATCTCCAGCGGCTCCGGCAGGCGCTGGCGCAGAACGAGCTTCTGCCGCCCCTTCAAAATGTCCTCGGCCTCGCTGAGGGCCCGGACCAGGTCTTCCTCGCGATAGGGCTTTTGCAGGCAGCCGATGGCGAGGTCCCTGACGGCGAACCCCGGGGCGCGCGCCGTGGTGAACAGGCAGGCGATACCGGAGTCGTGAAGCTTCGCGGCGACCGCATAGCCGCTGCTGCCGTTGGCGAGTTGGAGGTCGACCAGGGCCAGGTCCGGCCGGCGATCCTCGACCGCAGCGACGGCGCTTGCGAGATCGTTGGCGAGCGCGGTGACCTGGAACCGCGGATTGAGCTCGACCAGGCTCTTCACCGTCTCGGCCAGCAAGGGATCGTCCTCGACGATCAGGATGTTGAGCACCGCCATTCCCCCGACAGGATTTGGGGGAAGCTGACTTATCCACAGAGGTAAGGCCATGGCGCGCAAGGACATTTGCGGCCAACGATTCCTTTCCAGCGCCGAAATGAGTCGGCGACCCCTCGGTCATCCCGGCGAAGGCCGGGATCCATGAACACTGTCGCCATTTGTTTCCGACGGCCGAGTTCATGGATTCCGGCCTTCGCCGGAATGACGAGGCAAGGACGCGAGTTGCCGAGGGTTAAGCCTTGCTCCTATAGCGGCGCCGCAATCCAACTCCTCCGCAACCTGGAGCCACGCCCTTGAAATCTTTCCTTTTCGGCGGCGCCGCCGCCATCGCCCTCGCGGGCTGTGCAACCACCGACAGCAGGATGTCCGATATGAATGTCGTCGAGGAAGCCGCGGCCGCGCCGGCCGCCGCGCCGACCGTCACTGTTCCCGACAACATCCTGCTCGCCGACTGGACCGGTCCCTATGACGGCGTTCCGCCCTGGGACCAGGTCAAGCCGGAGATGTTCCCGGAGGCGATCCAGTTCGCGATCGACGAGCAGCGCCGCGAAGTCTCCGCGATCGCCGACAGCGGCGATGCGCCGACTTTCGCCAACACGGTCGAGGCGCTCGAGAAGGCGGGCCAGAGGCTCGACCGGGTCCTTTCCCTGTTCGGCGTGATGACCGACAACATGGCCACGCCCGCTTATCAGGCGCTCGAGAAGGAATGGTCGCCCAAGCTCTCCGCGGCGAGCGACGAGATCACGCTAAATCCCAAGCTCTTCCAGCGCGTCAAGACGGTCTACGAGATGCGCGAGAGCGCCAATCTCGACGCCAAGCAGCAGCGCCTCGTCACACGTCTTTACGAGAGCTTCGTTCGCCGCGGCGCCAATCTTTCGCCCGAGCAGAAGCAGCAGCTCACCGCCTACAATTCGCAGCTCGCGGGCAAGTTCGCCGTCTTCGGCGAGAAGGTGCTGGCGGACGAGAACAGCTACATCGCCGCGACCGACGCCGAGCTGAAAGGCGTGCCGGCGGACGTCGAGGCCTCCGCGGCTTCCGCCGCCGAGGAGCGCAAGCTGGCCGCGGGCAGCTTCGCCATCGTCAACACCCGCTCCGCCGTCGATCCCATCCTGACCTATGCCGACAACCGGGCGCTTCGCGAGAAAGTGTGGCGCGCCTTCGTCAACCGCGGCGACAATGGCGGCGCCAACGACACCAACCGGACGATTGCCGAGATCGTCAAGCTTCGCGCCGACCGCGCCAAATTGCTCGGCTTCGCCAGCCATGCCGAGTTCCGCATGCAGGACACGATGGCCAAGACCCCGGCCAAGGCCATGGAGCTGATGATGCGCGTGTGGCCGGCGGCGGTGGCGCGGGTGAAGGAAGAGGTCGCCGACATGCAGGCGCTCGCCCGCAAGACCGATCGCAATCTCACCATCGAGCCCTGGGACTATCGCTATTATCAGGAGAAGGTGCGCCAGCAGCGCTACAATCTCAGCCAGGAGGAGGTGAAGCCCTATTTCGAGCTGAGCAACATCATCAACGCCTCGATGTGGTCGGCAGGCGAGCTGTACGGCCTCGACTTCAAGGAGATCAGCGGAACGATTCCGGTCTGGAACCCGGACATCCGGGTGTGGAGCGTCACCGACCGAGCTTCAGGCAAGCAGGTCGGGGTCTTCTACCGTGACGATTTCGCCCGGACGGGGAAACGCTCGGGCGCCTGGGCGACCACCTATCGGAGCCGCGCCGGGCTGCTCGGCGACGACATCGTGCTCGGCTCCAACAACAACAATTTCGTCAAGCCCGCCGCCGGCCAGCCGGTCCTGATCAGCCTCGACGACGCCGAGACGCTGTTCCACGAATTCGGCCATGCCATCCATTACTTCCTGTCAGACGTTTATTATCCCGGCTTGAGCGGGACCCCGCGCGACTTCGTCGAATATCCGAGCCAGGTGAACGAGAATTGGGTTCTGACCCAGCCGGTGCTGAGCCGCTTCGCCAAGCACTACAAGACCGGCCAGCCGATGCCGGCCGCGCTGATCGCGAAGATCGAGAAAGCCAAGACCTTCAACCAGGGTTTCGCAACGGCGGAATATCTGTCGTCGGCGATCGTCGACATGATGCTTCACATGGATCCGAGCGGAGTGGTCGATCCCGACAGGTTCGAGCGCGAGGCGCTGGCCAAGATCGGGATGCCGAAGGCGCTGGTGATGCGGCACCGGCTTCCGCAGTTCAACCACCTCTTCTCGTCCGACGCCTACTCGGCCGGCTATTATTCCTATCTGTGGTCGGAGACGATGGATGCCGACACCTGGGCGGCGTTCGAGGAAACGGGCAGTCCGTACGACAAGGCGACGGCGGACCGTTTCCGCCGGACCTTGCTTTCCACTGGCAACGAGACCGACCGGGCCGAAGCCTATCGGGCCTTCCGCGGCCGCGACCCGGACGTGAAGGCGCTGATGCGGAGGCGGGGGTTTCCGACGGGGTGAGAGAAGGGCGTCATCCCACGGCAGCATCACCCGGGCAGCTTTACCGTGTCGATGAACAGGTCGAGCTGGGCGTCGCAGCGGTTGCGGATCAGGGTCTGGGCCATGTCCTCGAGCCCGGCAGGCGTGGCGGGGACGGTTCGGAAGCGCAGCGAAGTCGGGGTCGGGCCGCCGCTCCAGGACAGTCGATATTCGGCGCCGTCGGCGACCGGCAGGTCCGACGGCCAGGCCAGGGTGCTGGAGCCGGGCTGCCAGCTCAGCCGCTTCGATCGGCCGCCCGGGCCGCCGATGTCGAGGGTGAGGGGCCTGGCCGAATCGGCGCGCCAGAGCGTCAGCTTCGAAGCGTCGGCGACGCAGATATTGGAGCTCTTCGAAACGTCGACATGCCAGATGCTGGGGGGACGAAGCTCGCCCGCCTCGATCCCCCGAACCGCGCCGATCCGGGCGCGCCGTTCGACGATCGGGGCGGCGGAGGCGACCCGTGCCGGGGCGGCGGCGCCGGCGGTGAAGAGGCCCGGGCCCCGGATGATCCGGGTGCCGCGGCCGTCGAGAACGATCAGCTGATCGCCGGCCTTGAGGCCGATCCGGGCGGTTTCCGGAAGGCGCTTGCCGGGCGGGAAGGCCTTTGCGGAGGGCCCGCTCGAGCGGACGACGAGGATGTCGGCCAGCGCGGTGCCGGCGGTGAACAGGAGAGCGGCCGCGATCAGCGGACGCCCGACGCCTTTACTTGGACTCCAAGACAAAATGACCTCCCGGACCTGCCCGGCGGAGACGATACACGAATTCGGCGAGGGCCGCATCCTCCCGCTGGGCGGAGATCGCCGCCAGCGCCTCCAGCGCTTCCGGGTCCCCCGCCTCGAAGGCCTGCCAGAGCCGGCTCAGCTCCTCCCGCTCCGCCGCCGGCATGTGCGGCGCCGGCTCCCAGACCTCCACCGGAGTCGCCCGCCCGCTCAGAACGATCCGGCCCAGCGGCCGGAAGATGTCGAGACTCGTCTGCGACTTCGCCTCGGCGCTGACCAGGATCGTCGAGTGGAGCAGCTTGTTGGCGGATTCGAGTCGCGAGGCGGTGTTCATCGCGTCGCCGAGCGCCGTATACTGGATGCGGCCTTCGCCGCCGAAATTGCCGACGACGGCCTCGCCGTAATGGAGCCCGACCCGAGTGCAGCCGATCGCGGGCAGTCCCTCGCCGGCGCTCCGGCGGAAAGCCTCGCCGGCTTCGTACAAGGCGACGGCGGCGAGCGCGGCGCGATCGGCATCGTCCGGGCGGGCGATCGGAGCGCCCCAGAAGGCGACGATGGCGTCGCCGACGAACTTGTCGATCGTCCCGCCGTGGCGAAGCACGATTTCGCTCAGCATTTCGAGATAGCGGTTCAGCAGGCCCGACAATTGCTCCGGGCTGATCGCGTGGCTGAGCTTGGTGAAACCTTCGAGATCGGAGAAGAGGGCGAAGATCGGCCGTTTCTCGCCGGTGAGCGTCAGCCGGTCCGGATCCTTCAATATCTCGGCGGCCACGTCGGCCGGCAGATATTTGCCGAGCGTGGCCTGGGCGAAGCGGCGCTGCTCCGAGCCGACCGCCCGAGCGGCGGTCTCCACCGCCGTGAACGCCAGGGCCCAGCCCAAGGCGGCGCCGAAGGCGGGCACGCCATAGGTGTCCAGGCCCCAGGCCTGCAGCAGGAAGGGGGCGGCGGCGATGACGGCGAATTGTAAGCCGAGCACGGCGGCGAGGCGCCACCCGCGCCAGTCGAGCAGGCTGCTGAGACCGCCCGCGACGACCAAGGCGAGGGCATTCAGCCAAAGCACGAACGGCGGCAAAGACGGGCGCATCCGGCCGTCGAGCTGCTGGGCGAGCATATGGGCGTGGACCTCGACGCCCTTCATCCAGCGGCCGGTGCTTCGGCTCATCGGGGTTTCGTAATCGTCCTGGTCCTTGATGTTGCCGCCGATCAGGACGTAGCGGCCTTCGATCCGGTCGCGGATCGCGTCGCCGAGCAGGGGCAGAGCGTCGATGGCGAAGCTGGCGAAGACGGGCCGCTCCGGGTCCGCCGGGAGCAGGAAGTCGATGCTGCCGGAATAGCTCCCGAATTTGGGATTGGCCCGGGTCATGGCGTTGGCGAGCTGGGGCGGATGTCCGGTCTTGCGCTCGGGCCAGCGACGGATGACCCCGTCCTCGACGTCGGGCTCCATCCTGATCCCGGCGGGGCCGACCCTGTCGGTGCGTGCCCGGCCGATGAAGGCCCTGAGGAACTGGTTCTGCTCGTAGCCGATCTGGTCCTCGTTCTCGGCCGGGTCGGCATAAGCGAGCCAGGTCGGAGTGCGCAGGGCCCTCAAGGTGGCGAGGAGTTGCGCGTCCTCGGCCTGGGGCTGGTCGAGGAGGATATCGATCCCGATCGCTTTGGGCCGCATTGAGTCCAGCGTGGCGAGCGCCTCGGCGAGCACCCGGCGATCGAGCGGCGAACGTTTCTGGAGCGCCTGCAGGGTCTGGTCGTCATAGGTGATGAGGACGATGCGATCGTCCTGCGCCACGCCGCTCGCCGCCTGGGCGAAGCGGATGTCGTAGAGCGCGCGCTCGGCGTCGCTGGCGAGCGGCACCTGCCAGGAATAGCGCGCGAGCATCAGGGCGAGGAGGAGGAAGACGGCGGTGCCGGCAAGCCGGGCCCAGCCGATTTGCCTGAGCGCCCGCCGAAGCCGCCTTAGTGCACCTTCCTCAGCCATGCTCCCCCCGAGGCCGCTCACTCACGGGATAGAGTGAAACGGAGGAGCGGGATAGGGCGAGGCGCATTCGAAGCCCTCTCCCGTTGTTACGGGAGAGGAGGGGCCCGTCGCGAAGCGGGGGGAGGTGAGGGTCTGTACGCAGGCCTCGGAAAAGACCCTCACCTCCCAAGCCTTCGGCTTGGGCCCCTCCTCTCCCGCGATAAGCGGGAGACGGGTTTGGAGGGAACATCGACTTATATTCGATCGGACCTTCGTAGCGATCCTCCTCCTCCGAAGGCTCGGAAGTTTCGGAAATTTCGGCTTCTCCAAGGAGAGAAAATTCATCACCGGCGAAGCCGAAATAGCGGTCGCGAAGGGCGGCCTGCTCGGCCCGTTGCTCCTCCCGTTCGTCCCGCAGATCGGAGTCCACGACCGCCTGCTCGCGAGGACTGAGGGTCCGTCTGTAGCCATGGTCGCCAAACCACCCGACTTCGTCGCCGTCGAAATCCTCCGGCGGTGGGAAATGGGTCCACCACACACCGTCCTCGTCCTCGGTGAGCTCATGGCCGGTGAGCCCGGGCCCCGCCTTCCCGCGGGTGCTTTGCGGAGGCTCGAGGCCTTGCTCGAGCGCCTCCATATGGGCTTCCCAATCCTCCATGATCGCACGACATTCCTTCGGCGGTTCGAGCAGATGCCCGGTCTTGCCGAGCAGATAGGTGAGCAGTCGATTGTCGTAGACCCGCTCCTCGCCGACCCGCTCGCCGTGATAATAATGACCTTTGAGCGTCCCTTCGACGGCGCGTTCGTAGGCGACCGAGCGCAGGCGGCGGGCGCCGAACAGGTGGGCGGCCTCGCAGGCGCGGTCGAAAGCGCGGGCGTCGGCGCGGCGGCGGACCCGGCCGATCGTCTGCTCGCTGACCCCGATCCGGGCCGCCGCCTCGCGGACGATCCCACAGTCGGCCAGGGCCTCGACAAAGGCACGCTGCTTGTCGGGGGTCAGGCCGTCGGTCCGGTAGCGCAGAAGGACGGGCTCGAAGTCGAAACGGTCGGTGGCCGGCGCGGGCTGGAGGTTGAGGGGCGAGGCGGCATCATCGGACGCCGGCTCGGGCGAAGGCGCTGGGCGCGAAGGTTGCTGGTCCATGCCCTATTAGAACATAAAAAGAACAATAGGACAAATCCTATTTAGGACATATTTATTTTCAACGCTTTGATAATTGGTGTCTGACACCAATTAAAAATCCTGCGCTTCGGTGTTCATGGATCGCGGCCTTCGCCGGGGTGACGGTCAGGCCCCCGGGGTGGCGGGTCAGGCCCCCGGGGTGGCGGGTCAGGCCCCGGGGTGACGGGTCAGGCCCCCGGGGTGAAGGTCAAGCGCCGGCGCGCACCGCCTGCTCCCAGGCGCGGTCGGCGAGCGGCTCGAGGCTTTCGGCCATCTGCGCCGCATGGCCCGAGGAAGCGGTGCCGCGGACCAGCCGGCCCTTGATTCCGTGAACGATCGCAGCGAGGCGGAACATGTTGAAGGCCATGTAGAAATCCACGTCGGACACGGTCTCCCGACCGGTCCGCCGACAATAGGCCGCGACATATTCGTCTTCCGAGGGGATGTTCAGGGCGGCGAGGTCGAGCCCGGCGAGCCCCGTCGAGACTCCGGCCGGCATCCGCCACGCCATGAGATGATAGGTGAAGTCGGCGAGCGGATGGCCGAGCGTCGACAATTCCCAGTCGAGGACGGCGAGGACTTTCGGCTCGGTCGGATGGAAGATCATGTTGTCGCAGCGAAAGTCGCCGTGGATGATTCGGGAATCCTGGTCGTCGCTTGGGATGTTCTGCGGCAGCCACTCGACGAGCCGGTCCATGGCGGCGACCCGGCCGGCGTCGACGTCGCCCAGATATTGCTTCGACCAGCGGCCGATCTGCCGCTCGAAATAATTGCCGGGCTTGCCATAGTCGCCGAGGCCGGCGACGAGCGGATCGATCAGGTGGAGCCGGGCGATCGCTTCGTTCATCGCCTCGAAATAGGCCGGCCGCTCGTCGCGGGGCACTTGCGGAAAATCGGCTTCCCAGAAGATCCGGCCCTCGACCATCTCCATCACGTAGAAAGGGGTGCCGATGACCCCCTCGTCGAGGCACAGACCATAAGCGCGAGCGACCGGGAAGCCCTGGGCGCCCAAGGCGGAGATCACCCGATATTCGCGGTCGACGGCGTGGGCGCCGGGAAGCAGCTTGCCGGGAGGCTTGCGGCGCAGGACGAAGGACCGTCGCGGCGTGATCAGCTTGTAGGTCGGATTGGACTGGCCGCCCCTGAACTGCTCGATTTCGAGCGGCCCGGAATAATCTTCGACCTCGCTCTGCAGCCAGGCTTCCAGCCTCGCCGAATCGAAGCGATGGGCGTCGCGAACCTCGACGGTGCCGCTATTCTGGGCGCTGCGCTCCATGGGTCTGGTTTCCTTCCCGGCGAACGAATTGATCTTCGCGCCACGATCCTGCACTAAGCCCGCGGATGGTGCGAGCTTCGGCCGTGAGGGACCATGTAGCAATGGCCGCGAACGGCTCAAGGGAGCAACTTTTCGCGCAGGTGAGTTCGACCTGCAGGGGGCTGATCTACCGCATCGCCCTTTCCTACGAAGCCGACCCGGCGCTTCGCCACGAGCTCGTCCAGGACATATTGCTCGCCATCTGGGTCGCTCTGGCCAATTTCAGGGGCGAGGCTTCGGTGAAGACCTTCGCCGCCTCGATCGCCCAGAAACGCTGCATCTCCCACGTCTCCAAACGGGCGCGCGAGCCGCGCCAGGTCGAGCTTTCGCCCGAGCTCGCCTCGGCCGCAGAGCTGCCCGACGAGCTGGCTTTGCGCAACGACCAGAAACGACACCTGGTCGAATCGATCCAGCAACTGCCGATCCCGCAGCGCGAGGCGATCGTGCTGTGCCTTGAAGGATTCAGCTATGGCGAGATGGCCCGGATCCTCGGAATATCGTCCAACGCGGTGATGCTGCGCTGCCAGCGGGCGAAGAACACTCTCAAGGCGATGATGGAGGGGCAGTCATGAGGGAACCGGGGTTCGAAGATCTGGCCAACCTGTGGCAGGACCCGGAAGACGGCAATCGCGAGCTCTTCGAAGCTTTGGCTCGCCGCGCGCGGCGGAAAGGCCGGCTTCTCGGCTACGCCGATTTCGTCCTCTTCTTGCTGATTGTCCTGGGGATAGTTCCCAGCCTGTTCATGGCGCCGAACGCCGTCACCGTAACCGTGGCGATCCTGCTGCTCGTCGCGACCTTGTGGCTCAACTGGACCCGGCGCCGGCTTCGTCACAAGGCTTTTGCCCTTAACACGAGCGAGACCGCCGCTTTTCTCGAGGGCAGCGTCGCCAACGCCAAGGCCAATTTGCGGCGAGTCAATCTGAGCCTGATGTTGATGCCGCCAATGGTGGTGATGGCGCTGATCTTCAAAGTCAGCCAGCGGAGCCGAGGGGGGATCGAGACTCTTCCGCAAGGCATATTGGAATGGGCGAGCGTGCCGCGCGCGTGGGCCGGACTGACAGTGGTCGCCGTGCTGCTCCTGCTCACGTTCCACTCCAGGCGGCGTTTGCGGGCGGAACTGGCTCAACTCGAAAAGCTGCGCCTGGATTATGAGCGGGAAAAGCGGCGCGACCTTGGCATCGAGTAATCTTATCCCCCGCTAATACCCTGCTATTCCACTGAAAAGCCCCCAGGAAACTTGGCCCGCGGCGAAAGGAATAGGCGCGGGTGGCGACTGAATCTGACGGAGGGGCGGTCATCAGGCTGCGGGGAAGCCAGGGCGACGCGCGCGCGCCTTCCCTCCGACACGCCAACACGACCGAAGGGAAACGACAATGAAGAAGATCGATATCTGCACTTTGCCCGAGCTCGCGACGAGCGTCGGCATCCACGGCTCGTTCAAGCAGAAGGAGGTCGGCGGAGGGGGCTGCGTCGCCGTCGTCCTGCTCGTTTTCAACTAGGCTGCCCGTGGAGGGGCGTTCCAGCGTCCCTCCCGCCAAAGACAATGAGAGGGAGGATGAAGATATGATCGCAGGGGAGGCGCTCGCAGCCTGGCTGGACGACCGCAGGGCGCAGAGCGACACCGTCGAGACGATGGAGGCGGTGGCGCGGCGGCTTCGACGCCTGCCTTGCCTGCAAGGCCTGGTCGGGAAGCTCGAAGGAGCCCGCCACAAGGGAGCCGACGAAATCCTCGCGCTGGCCGAAGCCTTCGTTTCGACGCCGGGTGCGATCGCCGAGGTCCTGAACGTGCTGATCGCGGCCGCCGCCGCCGATCCTTATTTCAGACCCCATTTCGGCATCGTCTCGAGCGAGGCGCATAGCGGCCTGCTGCTGGTTGAACATCCCGCGCTCAACCTTACTCTGGGCATCATGAGCGCCGACGCGATCGCCGCCAAGCGGGCCGAGCGGAAGGGCGGAGCGTCGCTCGTCTTCACAGGCCGGCGCATGGCCTTTCACTTCATCAAGTGCGGCGGCGCGACCTTGTCCTTGTGGCAAGCCCCCGGGATCGGGCCGGGCTTCACCGCCGGAGACAGCGGTTGCTGCCGGTTCGTCGAGCGGCTTCGGATCGAAGACGGGCAGAAGCTCGACATCGACGGCCGCAGCTGTGCCTTCATCGTCGAGGAGGCCGAGCGCGACATCGTCTTCGTCTGTGCCGAGACCCCGCTCGGAGCGGGACCGCTGTCGGTCGAATATGATTGGGCGACCCACCGGTTCGTCGGCGCGAGCAGCACCGACGAGGCCAGTTCGCGGACCCAGATGATGCTCGCCTTGCTTCGAATCATGGATCGGCGGGACGCGCTGCCGCAGTTCCGGGAAATGCTGGGGAGCGAACATTTCTATGCCCGCTGGCAGGCCATGCGCGAATTCCTGGCGCTGGACGCCGGGGCGGCCCTTCCGCACCTGCGCAAGATGGCCGCGGCCGACCCCCATTGCGAGGTGCGGCAGGCCGCCGCGCAGACCCTGGCCCGGGCATTCGCGGAGGAGCCGGTCGCATGCCCGTCCTGATGGAGGCCGACTTCGACGAACGGATCGAGCTCGGCGACCTTCTGGAAAGGCTCGAGAGCGACCCTTCGGACCTCAACGACGAAGACTGCCTGGCCAGCTACGCGCCGTCGCTGCGCAAGCTCGCCAACAATCGTTCGTTTCTCGGCGACCTCGTCATCGAGGAGCTCAAGCAGCGCTGTTCAGGGCAGATGGCGGGAAACCGTTACAGCGCTCAGGTCGTCCTCCTCCACGGCGGCAGCCGGAAGTTCATGCTGCGCGCCAATTTCTGGCCGGCCCAGTCCGATAGCGTCGTCGTCAACAGCGGCGCCGACGCCTTTTTCTACGGTCAGCCGCACGATCATAATTTCAGCTTTCTGACGGTCGGCTATGCGGGCCCCGGCTATTGGAGCGATTATTACGAGCATGATTACGACCGTGCCGCCGGCTATATCGGCGAAAGGACGGAGCTTCGCTTCGTCGAGCGTTCCCGCCTCGAGGAGGGGATGATGCTGCTCTACCGGCGTCACCGCGACGTCCACAGCCAGCTTCCGGCGGATTCGCTTTCGGTATCGATCAACCTCATGGCCATGTCGCCGGCGACGGAATTCCTCGATCAATATTCGTTCGACCTGCAGGGTTCCCGGATACGGGCCGTGGTCAACCGCTCGACGCTCGAGCCGCTGATCGCCCTTGCCGGACATCTCGGCGGCGAGAACGGCCGCGATCTGGTCGAGCACCTCGCCGGGCGCCATCCGAGCGAGCGGATCAGGTTCGCGGCCTGGAAAGCCAAAGCGGCCGCGTCGGGGGGGCCGGACGAACGCGCCGCCGTCTATGACGAAGCCGCGGCGACCGCCCCGTCGAGCGGTTTCCTCCGGGAGATGGCGGCGCGCGAAGCGAACCGGATTCGCCGCGCCCGCCTTTATTACAAGGCCGCGGCGTCGCCGGGGCCGGAGCCCGGCTTCGACCTCAACCGGTAGGCGTGGAGCAAGGGTTCGGTGTAGCCGGAGGGCTGCCCCGCGCCTTCGAAGACCAGCGCCCGAGCGGCCTGGAAGGCTGTGCTCGCCTTCGTGTCCGGCGCCATCGGCCGGTAATGGGGGTCGCTTTCGTTCTGCCGGTCGACGACCCGCGCCATCCGCTCCAGGGCCGAGTCCACCTGCTCGCGGCCGACCACCCCATGCATCAGCCAGTTGGCGACGTGCTGGCTGGAGATCCGGCAGGTTGCGCGATCCTCCATCAGGCCGACGTCGTGGACGTCGGGCACTTTCGAGCAGCCGACGCCCTGGTCGATCCAGCGTACCACATAGCCCAATATGCCCTGGATATTGTTGTCGAGCTCCTCGGCGATCGCCTCGGCGGACCAATCGGGCCGCGACTCCACTGGGATGGTCAGCAATCCCTGGAGGGGAGCCTTCGCACGGCCGGCCAGCTCCCGCTGGCGGGCGGCGACGTCGACCCGGTGATAGTGGACGGCGTGGAGGGTGGCGGCGGTGGGGGAGGGCACCCAGGCGGTTCCGGCCCCGGCGAGGGGATGGGCGATCTTCTGGGCGAGCATGTCGGCCATCAGATCCGGCATCGCCCACATCCCCTTGCCGATCTGAGCCCGGCCGGCGAAGCCGCAGGCGAGACCGACGTCGACATTATTGTCCTCGTAGGCGCTAAGCCATTGCGAGCTTTTCATCTCGGCCTTGCGGATCATCGGACCCAGCCTCATCGCCGTATGGATTTCGTCGCCGGTGCGATCGAGGAAGCCGGTGTTGATGAACACCACCCGATCCTTCACCTCGCTGACGACGGCGGCGAGATTGACGCTGGTCCGGCGCTCCTCGTCCATGACGCCGATCTTGAGGCTGTGGCGGGGAAGGCCGAGCAGATCCTCGGCGCGGTCGAAGAGCCGTCCGGCGAAGGCGGCCTCCTCGGGTCCGTGCATCTTGGGCTTGACGATATAGACCGAGCCGGCGGGGCTATTGGCGCGTCCGCCGTCGACGTCGTGGAGGGCGGCGAGCCCGGTTATGACGGCGTCGGCCAGCCCCTCCTGAACGTCCTCGCCGTCGATCCGCATCATCGAGTTGGCCATCAGGTGGCCGACATTGCGGACGAACATCAGGGCCCGGCCCTTCAGCGTCAGCGAGCCACCGTCCGGCGTTTCGTAGGTCCGGTCGGGTTCGAGCCGCCGCTCCACGCTTCGTCCGCCCTTGTCGAAGCCCGCGCTCAGGGTCCCCTTCATCAGCCCGAGCCAGTTGCGATAGACGGCGACCTTCTCCTCCGCGTCGACGGCCGCGACCGAATCCTCGCAATCCATGATCGCGGTGACGGCGCTTTCGAGCAGGAGGTCGGCGACTCCGGCCGGATCGGCGCGGCCGATCGGGTGGCCGGGATCGACGACGATCTCGACGTGAAGGTCGTGATGCCGGAGCAGCGGCGACGAGCCCCGCCACCCGGCCAGCAGCGAAGGATTGCGCAGGGGCCCGCAATCGGTGACGAGGCGTCCTTCCTCGATGCCATAGCGGGTGACGTCGGCGTGGCTGCCGTCCGTCAGCGGCGCGATCTCGTCGAGGAAAGACTTTGCCCAGGCCACGACCCGAGCACCCCGCTCGGGGTCGTAGCCGCCGCCGCGCGGACGGTCGCCCAAAGCGTCGGTGCCGTAGAGGGCGTCGTAAAGGCTTCCCCAGCGCGCATTGGCGGCGTTGAGGGCGTAACGGGCGTTGTTGACAGGGACGACCAGTTGCGGCCCGGCGATCCGGGCGATCTCCGGGTCGACATTCCCGGTGCCGATCGCAAAGGGGGCGGGCGCGTCGACCAGATAGCCGATCTCGCGCAGGAACTCCTCTTCCTCTGCCGGCTCGGGCGGGCGGCCGCCGAGGCCGAGATTGCGCTCGTCGATCAGCGCCTGGAGGTCTTCGCGGCGGCGCAGGAGCCGCCGGTTCTCCGGAGTGAGATCGCGCAGGAGCGCGGAGAAGCCGAACCAGAAGGCGGCCGGCTCGATTCCGGTTCCGGGAAGGGCCTCCTCCTCGATGAACGCCTTCAGCCGCCGGTCCACCTCGATCCCAGAGATCAGCTCGTATCCGGCCAAGGCCCAATCCCCTTTTCCTCGTGGCGGGGTCCGCCTAGCGTCTGTATGGGCGTTAATCCATGCGCTTCCTGATCCTGCTCGCTTTGTCGCTGCTTCTTCCGGCGGCCGCCCCGGCTGAAGAGCCCGCGATCCTGCTCCGCCCCGCGCGGATCTTCGACGGCGTCGACCCCAGGCCCCACGAAGGCTGGTCGGTGCTGGTGCGCGGCGAGCGCATCGAGGCGGTCGGCCCCGATCTGCCCGCGCCCGCGGGAGCGAAAGTCGTGGACCTGCCCGGAACGACCCTGATGCCCGGGATGATCGAGGGCCATTCCCACCTCTTCCTTCATCCTTACGACGAGACGAGCTGGGACGATCAGGTGCTCAAGGAGCCGCTCGCGCTGCGCACCGCCCGGGCGGTCAACCACGCCCGCGCCACCTTGATGGCCGGCTTCACCACGGTCCGCGATCTCGGCACCGAAGGAGCCGGCTATGCCGATGTCGGGCTCAAGCAGGCGATCGAGCAGGGCATCGTTCCCGGGCCCAGGATGCTGGTTTCGACCCGGGCCATCGTCGCGACCGGCGCCTACGGCCCCAAGAATGCGGAGCCCGATTTCCCGGCGCGCGGCGCCGAGGAGGCCGACGGACCGGGCCTGGTCGTCGCCGTGCGCCGCCAGATCGGGGCGGGGGCGGACTGGGTCAAGCTCTACGGCGACTATCGCTGGCGGCCCGGCGAGCCGAGCCGCCCGACCTTCACGCTCGAGGAGATGCGCCAGGCGGTCGAGGCCACGCATTCCGCCGGCCGCAAGGTCGCGGTCCATGCCGGGACCGAGGAGGGGATGCGGCGGGCGATCCTGGCCGGCGTCGACACGATCGAGCATGGCGACGGCGGAACGAGCGAAATCTTCCGGATGATGAGGACCCGAGGCGTGGCCCTCTGCCCGACGCTGGCGGCGACCGACGCGATCTCGCGCTATCGCGGCTGGAACGGGTCGGCGCCGGAGCCGCCGGCCGTGATCGAGAAGCGCAGGGCCTTCGCCGCCGCGCTCGCCGCCGGAGTGACGATGTGCATGGGCGGGGACGTCGGAGTCTATGCCCATGGCGACAACCGGCGGGAAATGACCCTGATGGTCGCCTGGGGGATGACGCCCGCCGCCGTCCTCGCCGCGGCGACCTCGGTCAATGCGCGCCTGTTCGGGATCGACGACCGGCTCGGGGCGGTGAAGGCAGGCCTGCTCGCCGACCTCGTCGTCGTCGAGGGCGATCCGACCCGCGACATCGAGGCCTTGGGACGGGTGCGGCTGGTCGTGAAAGGCGGCCGAATCGTCCGCGGGCCCTGATCACAAACCGAATTTTGCTTACCGCCTGTGGCAACAAAACCCCGGAGCGATCAGAAAAGCAGGGTAGGGGCGGCAAATCCACCAAAATAGTCGATTCTCGCCCCTTCGCGCTTCGAATCAGGCTTGCAAGCCAAAGGAGCATCTCCGAGAACGGCCCCAGCCCGCGAATGCGCGGCTGCCGGATAGGGAGCGTGCAGCTATAACCTGTTTCAAGGCAGTCCCGTTGAGGACCGACCATAAGTTTAAAATCATACAGGGAGAAAATTCATGAACAGATTGACCAGGATCCAGCTCTTGGCGGCGACCGCCATGTCGGCCGCGGCTTTCTATGCCGCTCCGGCGATGGCCGACGCGACCGCGCCCTGCAATAACGGCCCCGGCACGCTCAGCACCGAGTGCGGCACCAACTCCGTCGCGACCGGCAATTTCGGCACCGCCGTCGGCCAGCTCGCCACGGCCACCGGCGTCGAGAGCACCGCGGTCGGCACCGATTCGCTGGCTTCCGGCCTTCGTTCCACCGCCGTTGGCGTCGTATCCTCCGCGATCGCCACGGACTCGACGGCGCTGGGCGACCGTTCGGGCGCTTCCGCAATCAACTCGACCGCAGTCGGCCAAGGGACGGAAGCCAACGGCATCGCCTCCACCGCGGTCGGCTCCGGCCTCAACGATCCGACCTCGCCCACGCGTTCGGTCTTAGCGGACGCGGGCTTCAGCACTGCCGTCGGCACCGGCAGCCGTGTCACCGCCGGCGCGACCGGCGGCACCGCGGTCGGCGACATGAACACGATCGCCGCCACCGGCTCGTTCGGCGTCGCGCTCGGCGCCTTCAACGCCGTCCGCGCAGCGAGCGGGACCGCGATCGGCAATGGTTCGACGGTTGGCGTTGGGGCGAACAACGGCATCGCTCTCGGCACCGCGGCATTGTCCAGCGCCGCCAACTCGGTCGCCATCGGCACGCTTTCCATCGGGGGAGCCGCCGACGCCGTCGCGATCGGCGACGGCGCGCGCGCCAACCAGGCGTTCAACGTCGCGCTCGGCAGCCTCGCCGACGCCACCGGCGTCGAATCGGTTTCGATCGGCGGCGATTCCAGGGGCACGGGCGCCCAGTCGACCTCGGTCGGCACCGTCGCCACTGCCTCTGCGGCGCTCGCCAGCGCCTTCGGCAACCGCTCCAGCGCCTCCGGCGCGGCCAGCACGGCGCTCGGCGCGCTCTCCCGCGCGACCGCGGCCGAAGCGACGGCCGTCGGCGCGGACTCCCGCGCCTCCGGGATCAACTCGACCGCTGTCGGCACCGTCGCCACGGCGTCGGGCCTGCGCTCGACCGCCATCGGCGATCGTTCGTCGGCGACCAACGAGGATGCGGTCGCGCTCGGCTCGACCGCGCTCGCCACGGGCTTCCACTCGACCGCGGTCGGCGCCCAGGCGGCCGCTTCGGGCATCGGCGCTCAGGCCTTCGGTTGGCAGTCGGTCGCTTCGGGCGATCGCTCGGTCGCGACGGGCCGTCAGGCCCAGGCGACCGGCGCCGGCTCCTCGGCCTTCGGCGACAATGCCAAGGCGACCGCGGCCACCGCGACCGCGATCGGCAACCTCGCCGTCGCCAGCGCCGCCAATTCGACGGCTCTCGGCGCCGGCGCCACCGCCGCCTTCGCCAACTCGACCGCGATCGGCGCGGGCGCCACCACCACCGCGGCCAACCAGGTCACGGTCGGCGGCGCCGGCTCCGCGGTCCGCTTCGGCGGCTACACCACGGCCGGCCTGCTCCAGAACGATGCCAGCGGCAACATCACGTCCAACACGACGCTGATCCCGCAGGTTGCCGCCAACACCGCGGCGATCGCCGCCAACGGCTCGGCGATCACCGCGCTCCAGGGCAACGTGACGTCGCTTCAGGGCAATGTGACGACCCTGTTCAACCTCTCCGAGGTCAACCGGGTCGGCATTCGCAAGGCCAATGAGGGCGTCGCGATGGCGCTGTCGATGGAAACCCCGCAGCTTCCGGCGGGGACTTCGATGGGCGTGGCCGGCGGCATCGGCTATTACCAGAACCGGCTGGCCGGAACGGCGTCCTTCGCTGCCCGCATCGGCACCAACGCCGCCTTCTCGGCGGGCGTCGGCCTGGGCTTCGACAGCGGCGAGATCGGCGCTCGCGCCGGCTTCTCCACCGCGTGGTAAGCAGGCCTTTTCAAGGCCAGACGAGCGGGCCGGGGCGTTTCGCCCCGGCCCGTTTGCTGTTGGCGGCCCTGTTTCTGACGGCCGCGGCGGCCGCGCCGGCCCCGGCCCAGGCGCCGAGGCCGGCCGCGTCGCTCAATGCCGTTCCCGACCAGGCGGTCCTGGCCCGGCTCGTGTGGAGCACGATGGCGGCGGTCGACCATGCCAACAGGACCGGCAATTACAGCGTCCTTCGGAGCCTCGGCTCGCCCGAATTCCAGGCCGGCAACGGCGCACCGGCGCTTTCGCGAATCTTCGCCGGGCTTCGCGAGCAGGGGATCAATCTCACCGACACGCTGTCGATCGAGCCGACTTACGAGCTGGCCGGGGTCGAGAACGGCCTGCTCCGGCTTCGCGGCGCCTTCAGGATGCGGCCTCAGGCGGTCCAGTTCGACCTGCTCTACCAATGGAACCAGGGCTGGATGCTCCACGGCATCGCTGTACGCACGGTGCCCTTTTCGAGCCTTCCGCCGGCCCGCTAGGGTCGATCCCGATCGAATTGAAACCCCCCGGTCCGTCCTTCCGGACTGGATCGGGGCACCCACCTTATAAGCCGCCCCGCTTATAAGCGAGCGCGCTCGGCTCTGCCGGATAGCTTGCACCCGAGAGCCGTTCGCGGCCGTCCCTTCGTCCAGATCCGAAAATCCACTCCCTTATAAGCCGCCCCGCTTATAAGCCGCTCCGCTTATAAGCGAGCGCAGCGCGGCTCTGAGGGGATTGGCGGGGTTCCACCACTTGCGGGCCGGCCAGCCGCGAGTGCCAGGGCAGGCGGACCCCGCGCCAAGTTCGGCGTGCCGATTCCACTTCAGCAGGATCGACTCTAGCCCTGCAGGATGAGCGCCCGCGCATGCGCCTCGAGCGCGGCTCCCTCGACGTCGAAACTGTCATAGCCCCAGCGCCGCTTCGCCCTGAAGACGGGCACCGTGCGGGCGAGATCGGCGCAGGCGAGGAGATGGGCGCGGGTCGTGCCCATCATCCGTACGTAGGCGCCGCGATAGGTGTTCGCGATCATCGCTTCCACCGCCGCCGAGCCTTCGAGCCGGGCGATCGACGGCTCGCCTTCCGCTTTCTCGAGCAGATAGAGGTGGCTCAGCGGCACGGCGGGGAGGATTCGTTCGAGGTCGGTCGGGACCGTATATTTGTCCAGGTCGTCGAAGGCGCGCTCGTACCCGGAAGCGTCGCGGCCGCCGGCTTCGAGGGCCTCGCGCCACAGCCGAAGCCGCGGGATTCCAGGATGGGCGAGGGGCGTGCCGTCGGCACCGGCGGTGACGACGCAGACGTCGTCGGCCAGAACGTCGAAGCCGCGGTCGTGGAACCAGGCCGCCAGCGTCGACTTGCCCGCCCCGGGATGGCCCATGAAGCCGATCGCGCGGCCCTCCACGACGACCGCATTGGCATGAAGCGGAAGCAGTCCGCGCTGGTGGAGGATCGCCCCGAAGGCAGAGCCGAGCAGGTAGAGGCGCAGGTTGCGCGGGGAGACCCCTTCGCCCGGCTCGACCAGCATCTCGCGGCCGCCGCGGGCGAGGAAGCGGCCGGCCGCCGGGATGACCAGCAAGGCGTCTTCGCCGTCGATCCGCATCCCGGCGGGCTCGTCCGGAAAGGCCGCGATCGCCCCAAGGCGGATCTGGACGTCCGGCGGTCCGGCGCTTGGATCGGGGACGAGCTCCGGCAGCGGCACCTCCGACAGGACCGAGAGGCCGAACAGGCGGTAAAGATGGGCCGGGTCAGCCAAGTCCGCCGCTCCTTGCCGAGCTGATGAAACTCGCAGCGGCGAGCGAGCGCAAAAGGTGCATTCGATACATATAGATGATCGGCCTTTCCTCCCAGCCGGACGCCGGCCAGCTTTGCGCGGCTTCGTTGACGGCGTCGAGGTCGACCACCGAGGCCGCGAGCCCCGATTCGGCCTGGGCGCGGGCGAAGGCCCGGACCTCGTCGCTTCGAATCTGTTCGTACCAGTCGGGCATCTGCTGCCCGCGCAGCCTCTGGTCGAGGACGGCGCCGGGAAGGCGGCCCTCGAGCGCGCGGCGAAGGGCCGGGCGCCGCTCGCCTTTATCCAGCAAAGCCTCCGACGGAAGCGAGAAGCAGAATTCGACGAGGCGCCGGTCGTTGGTCGGATCGCGCTCCTCCACGCCCCATTCGGCGAGGCTTCGCTTCCGGAAATTGCCCGGATCGGCCATCCGCAGAAATTTCCACCGGCGGGCGGCAGAATCGATCGGCGGCCGAGTCTCCCAGCCCGCCGATTCAAGCTGCCGGCGCATCCGTTCGCGCCAGGCCGCCGCGACGAAAAGCGGCGATTGGGGGCGGCGGCCGCGCAGCCGGGCATAGAGGCTTTCCGGAAGCCGGGATCCGAACGAGGCGTTGAGCATTTGCGGCCAGCTGAACTCGCCCCGCCGCTGGAGGGCGCGCGCCTCGCTCCACCAGCGCCGCCACGAGCCGGCGAGGTCGCCGAGCGTGTCGACGCCAAGGCCGGCGCTGATCGTGAAATTTCCCGCTTCCCCGGTCAGCATGACGCTGACCCCGGCCTCGGCGGCGCGCCGGTCGATGCCCTGCCACCAGACGTTGTTGCAGACATGGCCGACGGGCTGGCCGGAGAGGCGCTGGCTGGCCTCGGCCAGCTTCAGCGCCGAAAGTCCGGCCGGCCGGACGATATGATGATCGATATTGGGGTAGAGGCGGGCGGTCTCCGCGGCGATCGGGCTTTCGTCGCCGATCCGCCCGGCGACCACGGGTCCGTCGAACCCCTCGCGCGGCGCCGAGGTGAAAGCGAGCAGGCGTTGGCCCGTCGAGGCGAGGGCCAGAGCGGCCGAAGCGGTGACGGCGCTGCTGTCCAGGCCGGAGCTCAGCTGCGACCCGACCCGGCCGTGCGAGCGCCGCAGACGGCGCGCGACCGCGGCGTCGAGCTGTTCGCGAAGCGCTTCGCCATAATCTTCGCGGCGAGCGAAATGGAGCGGCCGGCGGCTCGGCTCCCAATAGCGCTCGACCGCGATCCTGCCGCGGGTGACGAGGGCGCAATGGCCGGGCTCGAGAGCGCCGACCCCCTCGAAAAAGCTTCGCCGCCCGCCGTCGGGGAGGTCGGCGACGAAGGCGGCAAGGCGCTCCTCGTCGACGTCGAATCGGGTTCCGGGAAGCCGGGCGAGGGGAGAAGCCATGGTCGCATAAGCGAAAAAGCCCCCCGCCTGGCGATAATGGAGCGGGCGTTCGCCGGCGGTGTCACGGGCGAGCAACAGGCTATGCTCGCGGCCGTCCCAGAGCGCGAAAGCGAAATCGCCGGTCATCCGAGTCAATATGCCGCGTCCCCAGGCGAGGCAGCCGCGAAGCAGCAGCGCCGAGTCGCTGAGGCTCGAGCCGTCCGAGGTTCCGATGGCGAGGCTGGAAATCAACTCGTCCCGATTGTCGATTCGAAGGTCGGCCGCGAGCATGAACCGGCCGTCGCCGCTGGTCGCGGGCTGGCGGTCGAAACCGTCCTCGGGCAGAAGCCGGTAGAGGCATCGCCCCATCGAATGATCGCCCCGGGTCAGGATGTCGCGGCGGTGGGGTCCATAAGCCGACTGAGAGTCCAGCAGATGCGCGCACAGCGCTTCCGACCGCGCTCCCCCGTCGAAACTCCAGACACCTGCGATTGCGGACAAAATTCAGGCCGGTAGCAGTAAGACGCACGAAAAAGACGTCCGCCGGATGGCGGACGTCTTCAAATCATCGCTTGCGGAAACGGCGCGCTTAGGAGCGCGCGTTGCCGACGGGGCCGCCGTCGTTGATCCCGGAGCCATTGGCCTCGGCGGATCCGGCGTCCAGCTTCTTCAGTTCCGGGCGGACCCACTGCGCGGGCTTCGATTTCACATGATTCGACAAAGGACTAGCTCCCTGCTTTTCGTTGTTTCGCGGGCCGGTTTACAGGGAAGGAACGGGGATTCCAACCCTCTAATTCGAGTATGTAAATTCGATATACCGGCTGTTGTTTCCGTGCCACTCGACGTGCCGGTTTGACCCAGGCTGCGCAGCCACGTTAGCGTCCTTCGTGCCGAACCGCTCCCGCCGGCGTTCGAAGATCCGGCGGGCGGCCGCACCGTCGAGGAACGCGAGCGCGAACACCGGCGGCGCCGCACCGGCCTGGGGGCTCTGCTCGAGAATGCCCGGCGGCCCGGATGGGTCGTTCGGGCGGCCGGCGCACATCTCGATGTGACAGAGCGCCTCGAGGCCAAGGGCTATCGCTGGGATGCCGGCGCGTCCGTCTGGTGGCGCGAGGCGGGCGATGAGGCACCGGATTCGAGCGCCGTCGGCTGGACGACTTCGTGTATCGTCCTGACCTTCGACCGCAGACGGCGGCGACGGTATGGAGGTGAGCAGCGGTCCGGGCCGGCAGCTGCAAGTCGTTCGAGTTCCAATCTGCGCGCGCTGGGCCAGGTCGTGCTGCATGCCTCCGATCGAGCGCGCATCCATGCCTCGGTGCAGAAGCAGCGCATTCAGGTGGAGCTCGACGGCGTGAACCGCGATGGCCTTTGGAGTTGGCGCCTGGCAGCCGCTCGATTTTGCGCTTGGGCGGCGGCGGCCGAGGGTCGGGGCCGAGTGCGTTGCAAGCGCGTGGCCCTCGGCCGCGAAACGTCATTCAACTGAATTAGGGCGGGTCGTTATCGAGGATCGTACCGACGCCCTGCCCATCCCCGATGGTGGAGCCGGGGTCCGAAGACAGGATGTTCAGGGTGAACGTCTCGTCGATCTCGTCCAGGCTGTCCTGGACGCCGTCGATGACGACCGTTCTGCTGGTTTCCGTCGGCGCGAAGGTCAATGTCCCGCTGACGGCGATATAGTCGCTGCCTGCGACCGCGGTGCTGTCCGCGGTACCGCCGTTTACGTTGTAGGTTGCACTCGTCGCGCCTGTCTTGGTGACCGTGAAGACGAGGCCGCCGCCTTCCGTCGCCGTAGCGTCGTTGATGCTGAAGACCGGCCCGGGGTCGTTATCGACGATCGTACCGACACCTTGGGCGTCGGAGATGGTAGCGCCGCTGGTGGCCGCTGACAGGTTGAGAAGGACGGTCCCATTCAGCTCATCGAGATTGTCGTCCACCGTAGAGATGCTCACCGTCTTGCTGGTCTCGCTCGCGGTGAAGGTCAAAGTCCCGCTCGCCGACGTGTAATCGGATCCGGCGACGGCCGTTCCGTTGGCGGTGCCGTAGGTGACGCTGTAGCTCGACGCGGTCGCTCCGG
>JAXDPE010000031.1:0-10368 GCA_034668565.1 Sphingomonadales bacterium
ATGGCGCTTTCATCCACCCTGCTCGCCACACCAGCCTTTGCGCGCGATGGCGCGATGTACATTGGTGGCGAATTTGGTGCGATGATCGTCGAAGATATGAACGTCGACGTCGGTGCCACGAACAACGCCATTACTATCAACCATGATTATGGTTATGATGGCGGCGTCTTCGTCGGCTACGACTTCGGTGCGTTCCGGCTGGAAGCCGAGGGCGCCTACAAGAGGGCGAAGCTCGATAACTACCAGACCACGATCAGGCTTCCTCTGGAAGCTGCGCTGTTCTCGCCGGGCCGCGACGCGGGCGGAAGTTCCAGCGCGCTGAGCTTCATGATCAACGGCATGCTCGACTTCGGCGACGATGACGGAATTTCCGGCTTCGTCGGCGGCGGCGTCGGCATGGCGCGGGTGAAGGCCAACAACTATCGCAACTTCGCCAACGCGACCCCCTTCCTCGACGGCTCGGATACGAAGCTGGCGTGGCAGGTCTTCGCCGGCGTCCGTCAGGCGATCAGCGACAATATCGACGTGACGGTGAAGTATCGCTTCTTCAACGCCGACAAGGTCCGCATGCTGGCCTTCAACGGCGCCGAGAGCGAGCTCCGCTTCCGGTCGCACAGCCTTCTCGGCGGCCTGACCTTCAACTTCGGCGGCGCCGCGCCGCTGCCGCCCGAGCCGACCCCGGTTCCGGAGCCGGTGCCGGTTCCGCCGCCGCCGGTCGAGGTTACGCCTCCGCCGCCGCCCGCTCCGTGCGTTGCCGGTCCGTTCATGGTCTTCTTCGATTGGGACCGCGACGAAATCACTCCGCAGGCTTCGGCGATCCTCGACAACGCGGCTTCCGCTTATCAGACCTGCGGCCAGGCCCAGGTGATGATCGCCGGTCACGCCGACAAGTCGGGTTCGGACCAGTACAACGTCGGTCTCTCGCAGCGTCGTGCCGCGAACGTCCGTTCGTACCTGGCCGGCCGCGGCATCCCCGACGGCGTCATGACCACGGAAGCTTTCGGCGAGAGCCGGCCGCTGGTCGAGACCGCCGACGGTGTCCGCGAGCCTCAGAACAGGCGCGTGGAAATCTCCTTCGGACCCGGCTCCGGCTGGTAAGAAAGGGGTTCGCCGCTCCGGCGGCGCAACGCCAAGAAACAAGGAGGGAGTCGGCTTTCGGGCCGGCTCCTTTCTTTTTGGCGGGGCACAGAGACGAAGCCAAGCGTGGGGGCGCCCGCGGGTTTAAAGCTCGGCGCGAAGCGCCTCTACAAAGGCTGGAGCGGGGGCACTGCCTGCCGGCTCATCGCGTTGCAGATTTGGAACGCAACCACGCGACGAGGCCCAGAATTGAATGGCGGCCTGACCGTCCTCCACCCCTGGCGTAGGCCAAGAATGTCCGCGGTCGCGGACTCGTTGCGTCGCTGCGTTTAATCCTGACCTCGCACCGGGGATCCGGCTATCCCTGCGACCGCCTCTCGCAATCCTGCATGATGCGGTGCCGCATCGCCGCCCGCATTCCTGCTTTCGCGGGAGTGACGGGATGGGCTAAGCCGTCGCTTCCCTTCGGTCGGCCAAGGATCCCGAATGCGCATCGCGATGGTCGGCACCGGCTATGTGGGTCTCGTCTCGGGAGCCTGCTTTTCCGATTTCGGCCATGACGTGGTGTGCATCGACAAGGACGCCGGCAAGATCGAGGCGCTCGGGCGGGGGACGATGCCGATCTTCGAGCCGGGCCTGGACAAGCTGGTCGAGCGCAACGTTCGTGGCGGCCGGCTCGCCTTCAGCACGGATCTCGACGAAGGCGTCGACGGCGCCGAAGCGGTGTTCATCGCCGTCGGCACCCCGTCGAGGCGCGGCGACGGCCATGCCGACCTCAGCTACGTCTTCGCCGCGGCCGAGGAGATCGCCCGGGCACTGCGCGGGCCCGCGGTCGTCGTGACCAAGTCCACGGTTCCGGTCGGCACCGGCGACGAGGTCGAGCGGATCATTCGCGAGACCGCGCCTGCTGCCCAGGCCTGGGTGGTCTCGAACCCGGAATTCCTCCGCGAAGGCGCGGCGATCGAGGATTTCAAGCGGCCGGACCGGATCGTCGTCGGCACCGAAGACGAGGAAGCGGCCGAGCTGATGCGCGAAATCTACCGGCCGCTCTACCTCAACAAGGCGCCGCTCATGTTCACGGGCCGGCGAACGGCGGAGCTGATCAAATATGCCGCCAACGCTTTCCTGGCGACCAAGATCACCTTCATCAACGAGCTTGCCGACCTGTGCGAAGCCGTCGGCGGCGACGTCCAGGACGTTGCCCGCGGGATCGGGCTGGACAACAGGATCGGCGGCAAGTTCCTCCATGCCGGCCCCGGCTATGGAGGATCCTGCTTTCCCAAGGATACGCTCGCCCTTCTTAAGACCGCCGAGGATCACCAGGCGCCGCTTCGAATCGTCGAGTCGGTGGTGAAGGTGAACGATGCCCGCAAGCGCGCCATGGGGCGGCGGGTCGTCCAGGCGCTGGGCGGCGAGGCTCGAGGCCGGACGGTCGCACTGCTCGGCCTGACCTTCAAGCCGAACACCGACGACATGCGCGACGCGCCTTCGCTCAGCATCGTTCAGGCGCTTCAGGATTCGGGCGCGATCGTGCGGGGCTACGACCCCGAAGGCATTGAGCAGGCCCGCCCGCTCATGCCCGACGTCGAATTTTTCGGCAGTCCCTATGGGGCCGCGGCCGGAGCCGACGCGGTGGTCCTGGTGACCGAGTGGGACGTGCTTCGAGCGCTGGACCTCAAGCGCCTCGCGCGCGACATGGCGCAGCCCATCTTCATCGACCTTCGATCCGTCTATCCTCCCGAGGATGTCGAGGAAGCCGGCCTGCGCTGGTTCGGGATCGGCCGGCCGCCGCGCAACTAGAGCCGGGGCCGGAACGTTCATCCCGGCGAAGAGGAGAATAGGATGAGGCATGCCGGATGGGTGATAGCGGGCTTTTCAGCCCTTGGGCTCGCCGCCTGTGCGACCGACGGCGGCGCCGACAGCATCATGACGGCCGCCGGTTCCAGCGATTCCGGGCCGCCGGCCGCGGTTTCGACGATCGGACCGCCCCGAGTCACCGCGGACCTTCGCGACGCCCAGGGGCAAACCCGCGCCCGCGCCACGGCGGAGACGTCGGGCGACAGCCTGAGGGTTCGGATCGAAGCGGTCAGGATGAGCCCGGGCGCCTATGGCGCGCATCTCCATGCCGTCGGCCGCTGCGACGCGCCCGGCTTCGAATCGGCCGGCCCGCACTGGAACCCCACCGGCCAGATGCACGGCAAGGACAATCCCAAGGGGATGCACAAGGGCGACCTGCCCAACCTCATCGTCGGCACCGACGGCCGCGGCAGCTTCGAATATACGATCCCCAATGCCGCACTGTCGGGGACGATGGCCACTTCCCTCATCGACGGCGACGGCGCGGCGGTGGTGATCCACGCCTTGCCCGACGATTTCCGCACCGACCCCTCCGGCAAGAGCGGGGCGAGGATCGCCTGCGGGATTCTGGGCTGATCGAGGCGCCTAGATCGCCTCTCCCGCCGCTCGGGCGCGGTCGATCTTGGTCGATTCCAGCTCGGCGATCCGGCGCGAGCCGAGCCACAGGCCGAGCAGGGTGAAGGGCGGAACGACATAGAGGCAGAAGATGCCGGTGCTGAGGCTGCCGGTGAGGACCGACATCTTGCCGGCGAAATAGGGCCCAAGCGCGAGGCCGACCATCGTCGTGCCGAGGACGTAGGTGGCCCCGGCCGTCGCCCGCATCCGGGGCAGAACCAGATCCTGAAGCGTCGCGACGGCGGCCCCGACCCACATCGAGCCGACCAGCTGGGCGATCGGGCTGGCGATATAGAAGCCGGTCAGGCTGTCGGTCGTGAACATGTACCAGATGACGGGCGCGGTCAGGACGACCGAAAGCATGTTGACGAAGATCCGGCCGCGCGGGTCGCGGCGGCGCCAGCGGTCCGCGACGATCCCGCCCATGATCACTCCGGTGGCTGCGGCAAAGGCGGCGGACCAGCCGATGATGGTCGACACTTCCTCGGCGGCGGTGGCTCCGGAGAGGATCCGCGCCGCGTCGGCGGGGCCGGTGTAGAAGGTGCGAAGAGCGTAAGGCGGCACCCAGAAGGAGATGGCATAGCTCATGAACGAAATGCTGCCGAAGGAGACGGCGAGCATGATCAGGGTCGGCGAAGCCCAGATCAGGCGATGGGTCGGGGCGTCGCGATGGCGCAGCGACTGCACCCAGGAGAAGATGGCGTAGACGCCGAGGCCGTAGGCGAGCCATTGGGGCCAGTCGCCGGTGAGCCAGACCAGCCCGGCGACGGCGATGACGACGTTGGCGAGCACCGCCAGATTCATTCGGAAGTCGGCGGCGTCGCGTGCAGCCGTTATCAGCGTTAACGGCGGCAGGATGGCCGTAAGCTCACGCCCAAACTCCGCCCACGCGTTGGGTCGGACGATCGGCTGCGGCAGGCCGTCGGAGGCGCCGCGTTGCGGCTCGCGCAGGGTGAGCACCCACAAAGCCAGCAGCAGGCCTGGAAGCCCGACCGCCAGGAAAGCCGCCTGCCAGCCAACGAGGCCAAACGGAGCCCCCGCCCCCGCTGGCCAAGCGGAATTCCAGCGGCTGAGAACGAAGCCGCCGATTGGCAGGCTGAGCGCACCACCTATATAAAGCCCGGCCGAATAGATGGAGAGGGCAGTCGCCCTCTTTTCCTTCGGGAAGCTGTCGGAGATCATCGAATAAGCGGCCGGGGACGCGCTCGCTTCTCCGATGCCGACCCCGATCCGGGCTCCCGCCAACATCCCGAAGGAGCTGGAGAAACCGGAGAGGACGGTCATGGCAGACCACAGCCCCAGGCCGACGGCGATCAGCCGGCCGCGATACCAGCTGTCGGCGAGCCGGCCGAGCGGGATCCCGAACAAGGCGTAGAAGACGGCGAAGGCGGTGCCGTAGAGAAAGCCGATCTGGGCGTCGTCGACCTTCAGGTCGTGCTTGATGTCCTGGGCGAGGATCGAGATGATCTGCCGGTCGATGAAATTGATGATGTAGACGAGGACCAGGACGAAGAGGGCGTACCAGGCGTAACGGGTGATCCGGAAGGGGGCCGCGGCCGGAGCGATTGCAGCTGGGTCGGACGCCATACACCCTCGCGTTGTGCTTTTCCCGGTATCTGGCTAGCAGAGCCCAGCGCTTTGGCAACCGTCCTGACCTTTAGGCATCGCCCATGAAGTCCGCCGTCCTGTTCGTCTGCCTCGGCAATATCTGCCGCTCGCCACTGGCCGAGGCCGCCTTCCGGCGCCAGGCCGAGCGGCTCGGCCTCGATGTCGAGGTGGATTCCGCGGGCACCGGGGACTGGCATATCGGCTATCCGCCCGATCCGCGGGCGGCGGCGGTGGCGGCGCGCAACGGCATCGACATCTCCCATCTGGAAGCGCGGCTGGTGACCGCGGACGATTTTCGCCGCTTCGACCATATCGTCGCGCTCGATTCCAACAATCTGCGCGACCTGGAGCGGCTTCGGCCCGCCGACGGCAAGGCCGAGCTGTCGCTGCTGCTCGATCATGTCGAAGGGCGAAGTGGCCAGGCGGTGGCCGATCCTTATCATGGCGACGAAAGCCATTTCGACGCGGCCTGGGACGATGTCAGCGCGGGCGCCGAGGGCCTCGCCCGGAAGATCGCGGCGGGCGGGTGACTGCCTTCGCCCGGCGCGTGGCGGCCCTTACCGGAGTCGCCGAGGACCGGCTCGAACGGCTGTCGGGCGGCGATCTTTCCGAAGCCCTGTTGCTTCGCCGCCCGGACGGGCGCTGCTCGGTGGCCAAGCGCGATCTATCCTCGGGCGCGGAGGCGGCGATGCTGCGCGCGATTGCCGCGGCCGGAATTCCCGCACCTTTGGTCGAAGGCGAGCATGAAGGTGTGCTGCTGCTCGAGCATATCCCGAACGACCGGGTGTTCAGCCCCGCCGCCTGGGCCGACATCGGCTGGGCTCTCCGGCGGCTGCACAGTCATGAAGGGGAGCTCTACGGGTGGCCGGTAGACTATCAGATCGGAACCGTCGCCCTCGACAATCGCGAGCGCCGCGATTGGCCGGACTTCTGGGCCGAGCAACGGCTGGCCGCCACCGCAAGCGTGCTCGACCGACCTTGGCGGGAGCGGGTCGCGGCCCTGGCGAAGCGGGCCGGCGAGATCGCTCCGGCGGCGCCGCGGCCGGCCTTGCTTCACGGCGATCTGTGGGGCGGCAACATCCTCGTCGCCGAAGGGCGCCTCGCGGCGCTGATCGATCCGGCCTGCCATCATGGTGATCCCGAGGTCGATCTCGCCATGCTGACTTTGTTCGACACGCCCGGCGAGAGCTTCTGGGGGGCCTATGGTCCGCTCGAGCCGGGCTGGGAGGAACGGCGCGCTTTCTATCAGCTTTTCCCGGCGCTCCTCCATATGCGATTGTTCGGCGACAGCTATGCCGGGATGGTGGACCGGCTGCTGACCCGCTTGGGAGCGTGACCGCTCACCCCAGCGGGTAGTGCTCCGCGACTTCGTAGACCGGGCCGTCGGGGGTGAGGCGGCTCTCGTAGAGGCGGAAATGGTCGACGGCGAAGGGCGGGGTGGTGGCGCCGCCCGATTGTTCGAGCAGGCTTTGCACCGGTCCGGCGCCGCGGGGGAGGCGGGCGAGGGTGACGTGGGGCATGTAGGCGCGCCGGTCGGGCTCGACCCCGGCTCGGACCAGGGCCTGGTCCACTTTTTTGTGAAGGGCCCGGAGCGGCTCCTGCGGCGCGACTCCGGCCCACAAGGTCACCGGCTCGCCGCGCCGGTCGAACGCGCCGAGGCCGTTCACGGCGATCGAGAATGCGGGCTGATGGACGCTGCTCAACGCGGCGTCGACGTCGCGCGCCAGGTGGCGGTCGACCTCGCCGATGAAGCGCAAGGTGAGATGAAGCTGATCCTCGTCCAGCCAGCGCGCACCCGCGACCCCGCCCATCAGGCCAAGGAGCCGGTCGCGGACCGGGGGCGGCGGCCGGATGGCGACGAACAGGCGATGCATGGCCGGGCGCATAGCCCGACGCGCGCCTCCTGCGTACCGGTTTTCCTTGAATATAGCCCTCATTCTCACGATATTGCCGAGAGCGGCGACGATTATTCGCCGGCAAAGGAGAGACTTCAAAATGGCTAACGGATTTGACCCGCGCGCGACCGCCTCGCCGCGCACCGCCGAGACGATCGGCCGGGAGAGCGTCGCTCATGACGCGGGCCTGCGGTCCTACATGCTGTCGGTTTACAATTACATGGCGTCGGGCGTGCTGCTCACCGGCATCGTCGCCTATCTGTTCGTCCAGTCCGGAGCGGTGGTCTCACTGTTCAACATGGACACGGGACGCATGTCGCTGCTCGGCTGGGTGGTGACCCTGGCCCCGCTCGGGCTGGTGATGTGGCTGAGCTTCGGGATCAACCGGATGTCGGCGACCATGGCGAAGGGCCTGTTCTGGGCCTATGCGGTGCTGATGGGCCTGTCGCTGTCGACGGTCCTGCTCGCCTATACCGGCGCTTCGGTCGCCCAGACCTTCTTCGCAACGGCGGCGGCATTCGCCAGCCTCAGCCTGTGGGGCTATACGACGAAGAAGGATCTGTCGGGCATGGGCACTTTCCTGGTCATGGGCCTGTTCGGCCTGATGGTCGCGATGGTGGTCAACATGTTCATGCGGTCGAGCGCGATGGATCTGGCGATCAGCGCCATCGGCGTCCTGATCTTCGCCGGCCTAACCGCCTACGACACGCAGAAGATCAAGAGCATGTATTTCGTCGTCCAGGGCACCGGTGAGCTGGTGGCCAAGTCGGCGGTCATGGGGGCGCTGACCCTCTATCTCGACTTCATCAACCTGTTCCTGTTCCTGCTCCGCTTCATGGGCGATCGCCGCTAGGCGCGCCTTCGAACCGAAGAGGGGAGGCCCGGCGGCGACGCCGGGCCTTTTCTTTAAATGCCCGCTATGGCTGGAGGCGCTCGTCAGCGCAGTGGCCACTCGAAGCCTTCATAAACGAGGGCGAGGGGCTGATCTTGGGGAAGATGGTACATTTCCGTCACGACGCTGGCGGTGAATCTCGCGGCATCCGTACCCTCGACGCGGAGATATGAAACGCCGTTCAACGACCGGGCAACCGGCTGCAGACCCTGGGCGCGAGCGAAAGTCCTGAACCTCTCTTGGTCCTCGACGTTCCGCGGAGCCAGAAGCTCCCAATCAAATCCTAGCCGACCATTCTCGAATGATATCTGGAGGGCGACCGCGTCTTCATCAGAAGGGCGGTCCGGGGTGTTTAACATCAGTGCTGCCCAACTTGCCGAGCTAGATCCGCGACGCATCGCTTCAACCAAGCCAGCCAGATTGTCTGTTCGAATCTCCGTCTGGTCCAGCAATCTCGGCATACCCACTTTGCCGCGATCCCATACGATATAAGCCGGCTCCGAAGTCGGGCGCGCTACCTTCGCCTCCGCCCCTTCTGCATCAGTCAGAGGCGTGGACGCGTGGCATCCGCAAAGTAGTGTCGCAGCGATCAGCCCAGCGTGGCACTTCATTTCCTCATATTCGCCGAATTAATAATGTCCGCAATGGTCGGGGAAGTTCGGCGGCGACGCGGCCTTTTCTTTGTCGTCAGCGCGCGACGAAGCGGCCGAAGAAGTCGAGCGTCCGCTGCCAGGCGAGCTTCGCTGCCGCCGGGTCGTAGCGTTCGGCCGAAGTGTCGTTGTGGAAGGCGTGGTTGACGCCGGGATAGACGTAAGCTTCCACGGTCCTGCCGGCCGCCGCGAGGGCGTCGCGCCAGGGGAAGCCGGTCTTGTTCACCCGCTCGTCCAGGCCGGCATAATGAAGCTGCATGGAGGCCCGGACCTGCGTGGCCAGCGACGGATCCGGAGCCGGGCCATAGAAAGGCACGCCGGCTTGCAGCGCGTCTCCGGCCGCCACCGCGACTCGGTTGACCATCCCCCCGCCCCAGCAGAAGCCGACCGCGCCGGCCTTGCCGTTGCTTCCCGGAAGCGCCTTCAAAAGACGCAGGGTGGTGACGGCGTCGGCGGCGGACTGCGCCAGATCGAGCTTGCCGATCGCTTCTCGGGCGGCGTCCTCGTCGGCGGGGGTGCCGCCGACCGGCGACAGGAAATCGGCCGCGAGCGCGCGGTAGCCGGCGACGGCGAGCCGCCGGGCGACGTCCTCGATATGGCCGTTGAGGCCCCGATTCTCGTGGACGACGAGGACGGAGCCGAGCGGGCCGGCCGGGTTTCGAGGCTCGGCCTGATAGCCTTTCATCGTCCGTCCGCCGCCGACGGGCCAGGTCATCCGGTGCGCCCTGAGGCGCGGATCGCCTTCTGCGACGAGCGCCGCGGCGGCCGGGTCGGCGGCGATCGAGGCCAGCAGGACGGACGCCGCGGCACTGCCACCGGCGAGCCGGGTCAGCTCCGCCATGAACGTCCGCCGGTCCAGGCCTTCGTGGGTGAAGCGGTCGTAGAGGGCGATGGCGGCGGCGCGAAGGTCGCTCACGTCAGGCCTCCCCGCCCTGCGCGGGGGAATGGTCGGGCATCAGCGCGTCGTCCAGCTCGCGCGCCCGGGCTGCTGCGGGCCGGCTGCTGATCCTCGCGAAATATTCCTCGAAGGCGGGACGCTTGTCGATCGAGTTGAACATCATCCCCCAGCCGATCTGCGAGCCGACATAGACGTCCGCGGCGGTGAACTGCTCGCCGCAGATATAGGGGCCGGAGCCGACCGACCGCTCGAGCGCGTCGATGGTCTCCTCGAAGCTGCCATAGCCGGCCATCATCTTCTTGTCGGCGGGCGCGAGCAGGCCGAGCGACTTGGCCGTCACCGCCGCCTCGACGGGACCGGCGGCGAAGAACAGCCAGCGATAATAAGGGCCGCGGAGCGGATTGCCCGGCGGCGGCGCCAGGCCGGCGTCCGGAAAGGCATCGGCGAGATAGGCGCAGATCGCGGCGCCTTCGGTGACCACGGTGTCGCCATGCTTTATCGCCGGCACTTTCCCCATCGGATTGACGGCGAGATAGTCGGGCGCCTTCATCGTCGTGCCGTAGTCGAGCAGCACCGTCTCGTAAGGCCGGCCGACCTCCTCCAGCATCCAGCGGACGATGCGCCCGCGCGACATCGGGTTGGTGTAGAAGGTGAGGCTGGTGTCGGACATGGCGCGCGCTCCGGTGGGTAGGACCACGCCATATCGTCACTGCTGTCGAAGCGGGAGTCCATATGGCCCCGCCATCGACCGCTTAACCGTCACCCTGAACTTGGTTCAGAATCCAGTCCTCCGCCCGCGAGGCGGCTCCAACCTGGATGCTGAAACAAGTTCAGCATGACGAGGATAGAGGAGGTCCGCGGCCGCTTCGCCGGCCG
>JAXDPE010000032.1:0-31328 GCA_034668565.1 Sphingomonadales bacterium
GGGCGCCGCGAATTGACGCGGCGCCCGCCACGTCTCTAGAGACGGGAAGGCGATCCATTTGGGTCGCCTTCTTGCATTCACAGCCCTGGAGCCCCTCATGGCCATCACGCCGCTCATGCCCGTTTATCCGCGCTCTCCGGTGCGGCCGGTGCGAGGGGAGGGGGTCTATCTTTATGGAGAGGGCGGCGAGAAATATCTCGATTTCGCAAGCGGCATCGCCGTCAACCTGCTCGGCCACGGCCATCCCCATCTGACCAAGGCGATCCAGGAGCAGGCCGCGACCCTCGTCCACGTCTCCAACCTCTACGGCTCGCCGCAGGGCGAGGCCTTCGCCCAGCGGCTGGTCGACAAGACGTTCGCCGACACGGTCTTCTTCACCAATTCGGGCGCCGAGGCGGTCGAGTGCGCGATCAAGACCGCGCGCCGCTACCATCACCACCACGGCCGGCCCGAGAAGAATGTCCTGATCACCTTCAGTAACGCCTTTCACGGGCGGACGATGGCGACCATCAGCGCCACCGACCAGGCGAAGCTTCGCGACGGCTTCGCGCCGCTCCTCCAAGGCTTCACCGTGGTCGAGTTCGACGATCTCGAGGCGGCGGAGGCGGCGGTCGACTCGAATACGGCGGGATTCCTCGTCGAGCCGGTGCAGGGCGAAGGCGGAATCCGGCCCGCCAGCGCGGAATTCATGCGCGGCCTGAGGCGGATTTGCGACGACCAGGACCTTATGCTCGTCCTCGACGAGGTCCAGTGCGGCGTGGGCCGCACCGGCAAGCTTTACGCTTACGAGCATTACGGCATCGAGCCCGATATCCTCGCCAGCGCGAAGGGCATTGGCGGCGGCTTCCCGATGGGCGCCTGCCTCGCCACCGAAAAGGCGGCCGCGGGCATGGTCGTGGGCACTCACGGCTCCACTTATGGCGGCGGCCCGCTGGCCATGGCGGCGGGTCAGGCGGTGATGGATGTCGTCGCCGACCCCGAATTCCTCGAGCGGGTGACTCGCATGGGCGAGCGGCTGCGCGGCGCGCTCGAGCAGATGATCCCCAATCACGATCACCTGTTCGAGAGCGTCCGCGGCCTCGGCCTGATGCTCGGCGTCAAGATGAAGACCGACAGCCGGGCCTTCGTCGGCCACTTGCGCGAGCATGGCCTCCTCACCGTCGCCGCCGGCGACAACGTCATGCGCGTGCTGCCGCCTCTGATCATCGAGGAAGTGCATGTGACGGAGTTCGTGGAGCGATTGTCCGAGGCTGCCCGGCAATATGAGGTGCCGGAAGCGGCCTAGGGGGACGTTTGCGTCATCCCGGCGAAAGCCGGGACCTCAGGACGCCAAGTCTCGGCGGGTCTCCCCGAGGTCCCGGCCTTCGCCGGGATGACGATGAACTTGAACCCGGCTCCTGCCTTAGCCACATCCCCCTCATGACCTCCCCCGAATTCGACACCCAGGCCCGCTCCGCCAATCTCGACGAAGCGCTCGGCTTCACCATTCCCGGGCGCAACGCCCGCGGCCGGCTCGTCAGGCTGGGGCCGCTGCTCGGCGAGATTCTTTCGGCGCACGATTATCCGGCGCCGATCGCCCGCATTTTGTCCGAAGCCCTGGTGCTGGCGGCTCTGCTCGGCTCCCTGCTCAAGGAAGCCGAAGGGCAGCTGACCATCCAGGCGCAGACCGAGAACGGCATCGTCGATCTCCTCGTCGTCGATTATCGTGACGGGGAACTGCGCGGCTATGTCCGCTTCGATTCCGCCAGGCTCGGCGAGCTCCCCACCCATCGCGATCTCGCCGCCTTGTTCGGCAAGGGCTATCTCGCCATCACCTTCGACCATCCGCTCGCGGAAGAGCGCTATCAGGGCATCGTCCCGCTCGAAGGCAGCTCGCTCGGCGAGGCGGCCCAGAATTATTTCAGCCAGTCCGAGCAGCTGCCGAGCGTGGTTCGTCTCGCGGTGGACGATACCGGCCATATCGCCGGCGGGATCCTCGTCCAGCATCTGCCGGAAGGCGAGGAGGGGCGCGACCGCCTCCACACCCGGCTCGACGATCCCGAATGGGAGCATGTCCGGATCCTGGCCGAGACCATCAAGGGCCATGAGCTGACCGATCCGGCGCTGCCGCTCGGGGAAGCCTTGTGGCGGCTGTTCCACGAGGAGGAAGTGCGGGTGCTCGAGGCGATCCCGCTCACGAAAGGCTGCCGCTGCAATTTCGAGCATGTGCGTGGAGTGCTCGCCCGATTCGGGATCGCCGAGCGCGCCGAGATGGTCGACGAGCACGGAATCATCAATGTCGACTGCGAGTTCTGCTCGCGGGTTTTCCCGATTTCCCCCAGCGATTTGGAAGATTGAACGAGACGGACCCGCAACGAGGTCGATTCCCGGGCCTTTTGCTGCTAGAGACCCGTTTATGTCATATCTGCACAGCCGTTTGCGCCGGGGGGCGCTCGGTCTGGCCGGCCTCACCGCCGTCGCCGCTCCGGTCTTCGCCTTCGCCTTGTCCGATCTTCCGGCTTTCGCACAGCTCGAGCGCGGCCGCTGGCAGCTGCGCGACGCGGCCGGCGGATCCCGGTCGATCTGCCTCGGCGACCCGACCGTCTTCGTCCAGCTTGAGCATTCGGGAATGAGCTGCGCGCAGGAGATCCTCGCCAGCGAGAAGGGCGCGGCGACCGTTCAATATAGCTGCTCCGGGCATGGCTACGGCCATACCAGCATCCGGGTCGAGACCCCGCGGCTGGCGCGGATCGACACCCAGGGTCTCGTCGACGGCCGGCCTTTCGCCTACCGGTCGGAGGCGCGCAAGGTCGGAACCTGCTGACGGCCTGGCGGGGATGGCGGCCGCCGCCGTTAAGGCTTTGTTTACCTTGATCCATGTAAAGAGCGAGCGTGCCGATTGTGGGCACGCTTTCCTCCCTAGCAGGCCTTACGGCCCAAACTGGGCCGCTCGTCACCGGGCGGCCCGTTCTTTTGCGCGGCTTGCGCGGCCCGTCGCGGCGGATTAGCCGCCCTGATCATGTCGTCCGCCGCACCCAAAGCCGTCGCGCTCCTTTCGGGCGGCCTCGATTCCATGGTTGCGGCGGCGACGGCTCGGGAGGCCGGCTTTGCCCTGCTCGCCCTTACCGTCGATTACGGTCAGCGCCACCGGGTCGAGCTCGACGCCGCGGCGCGAATCGCCGCCGAGCTCGGGGCCGAGCGGCACGTTGTCCTTCCCCTCGACCTGAGGCCGTTCGGCGGCTCGGCGCTCACCGCCGACATCGCCGTTCCGAAGGACGGGCCGGGCGACGACATACCGGTCACCTACGTGCCGGCGCGCAACACCATCTTCCTGTCGCTGGCGCTCGGCTGGGCCGAAGCGGCCGGTGCCGCCGACATCTATATCGGCGTGAACGCCCTCGATTATTCGGGCTATCCCGACTGTCGCCCCGATTTCATCGCTGCCTTCGAGAGGCTCGCCGCCCTCGCCACCAAGGCCGGGGACGAGGGCGGACGGTTCCGGATCGCCACTCCGCTCCTCCACATGCCCAAGGCCGACATCGTGCGCGAGGCGGTGCGTCTCGGGCTCGATCCCGGCCTCAGCTGGTCCTGCTACGATCCGGCGCCGGAGGGGCGCCATTGCGGCCTTTGCGACAGCTGCCGGCTTCGGTCCAAGGGCTTCGAGGAAGCGGGGATCGCCGATCCCACCCGTTACGCGGCGCGGCCATGAGCTACGCGGTCAAGGAGATTTTCCTGACTCTGCAAGGGGAGGGGATGCAGGCCGGGCGGCGCTCGGTCTTCCTTCGCTTCGCTGGATGCAATCTGTGGTCGGGGCGCGAGAGCGATCGGGCCGGGGCGCAATGCCGGTTTTGCGACACCGATTTCGTCGGCACCGACGGCGACAATGGCGGGCGCTACGAGGCCGGCGCGCTGGCGGCGCGCGTGCTCGAGCTTTGGGGTGAGCCTGAAGGCGAGGGCGGTGAAGGCGCCGCTGACCGGCCGCTGGTGGTCGTGACCGGCGGCGAGCCCATGCTCCAGCTCGATTCCGCGCTGGTCGACGCCCTTCATTCGGCCGGCTTCGAAATCGCCGCGGAGACCAACGGCACGCTACCCGCCGCCGCCGGCCTGGACTGGATCTGCGTCAGCCCGAAGGCGGGCACCCGGATCGTCCAGCGCTCCGGCGACGAGCTCAAGCTGGTCTGGCCGCAGATCGGGATCGATCCGGCCGACCTCGCCGGCTGGGATTTCCGTCATTTCCTGATCCAGCCGCTCGACGGGCCCGAGCGGGCGGCCTCGCTGGCGGCGTCCATCGACTATGTCATGAACCACCCGCGCTGGCGGCTCACCCTCCAGTCGCACAAGGTGATCGGGATGCCGTAGGGCGCGATCACCTTTTAGTGGTCACTCCGTCATTGCGACCGAAGCGAAGCAATCCAGTGCGGTCGCGGAGCCCCGCTGGATTGCTTCGTCGCTTCGCTCCTCGCAATGACGGATCACTAAGCTATGATAACGACCAGGGTCCGCGCTACTTCGCGTTGCCCCCGCAGAGCCGGCGCAACAGGCCCTTCTTGTTGTAGCATTCGGCGGCCAGCGGCGGCAGGTCCTTGAAGCGGATCAGATAAGGCCGGTAGGCGGGCCTTGGATCGTAGGCGGGGACGAGCGCGTTCCTCAGCTCCCGCATCCGCGCCACGGCGACGGTGATGAGCTGGCCTTTCGGAGTCGCCAGCGCGGTCTTGGTGATGTTGGTCGCGGTCTGGCAGAAGATCTGCTGGGCCTGGGCCGACGACCAATTATTGTAGGTCATCGTCGAATAATCGTCCAACGCCTTCTGGCCCTTGGCGCCGAGGGTGCGCTTGTAATAATTGTTGAGCGTTGCATAGGCTTCGCTGAGCTCGACGGAATGATGCGCGAGCAGGCCGTTATAATTCGGCACCGCCCTCAGATAATCCGAAAACTGGCATTGAAGCGCGGCCACGTTGAGGCCGGCGCGCAGGTTCCAAAGGAGGTTCGCGCGATATTCGGCCGCCGTGGCGCCGGGGATTGGAAGGCCGACCAGCGGTTCGCTCGGGTCGATCGGCGAGGCCCTCAGATCGGGCTGGCTGAGAAAGAGCTGCGCCGAGGCCGGGACGGCCGCGAGCGATGCCGCGACGATCGCGGCGGCGATGACGCCGTTCTTCATCCTGATGGCCATGCAGGTCCCCTCGAGCGCTGGACACGCTGGCTCCATGCTTAGCAGGGGTCGCCTCGCAATAAAGCTTCACGCGCCGTGCCCATCGTGACTGGGGCACGGCTCGTCACTCCTAACCGCCTGAGCCTGATATGAAAAGGCGCCGCAACAAGAAAAGGGCCGCCCGGTCGCCCGGACGGCCCTTTCCCATCAGCCCGATGCGAGCGATTACATTCCGGTGGTGTTACCCGAGCCGCTGTTCATCGTCGTGTCGGTGGTGTTGGTGGTCATCGTGGTGTTGGTCGACGTGGTCGTCGCGTTCATGTCCGCAGCGGTGCCGAGGGCGTTGCTGTCGGTGGTCGCGTTCATCGCGTCGACGCCGGTGACGTCGCCGGTGTTCATCAGGGTGTCGTCCTGAAAGTTCACGGCGCTGTTGTTGGCAGCCGCATCCTCGCCGCCGCCGCAGGCCGCGACGAGCAGAGCCGCGCCGGCAACCATCGAGCCGGTCATCACTTTCGAAAGAAGGTCACGCATTTAGAAACTCCCTAGTTTGAAGATTTGGATGGGATGGCCCCTTTTTTGCCAAATCAGTTTTGCACGATAAACGGAAAGGATAGTGCTCTCAAGCCTTACTCGCGTCCCCCCTCCAGGGAGCGCAGGAAATCGCAGAGCCCTTCCCTCAGCGCCAGGTCGAAACGGCCTTGTCCGGCGGACACTCCCATCTCGTCGAGGCTGGTCACTGGGAAGTCGGCAATACCGCAGGGCACTATGCCTGAGAAGTGGGAAAGTTGCGGGCTCAGATTGACCGAGAATCCGTGATAGGCGACCCAGCGCCGGACCCTGACCCCGATCGCGCCCACCTTCGCCTCGCCGGCCGGACCGTCGGCCCAGATCCCGATCCGCCCCTCGGCCCGCCGCGCCTCGACCCCCAGCCGGCCGAGAGTCGCGATCACCCAGCCTTCCAGCGCGTGGACGTAGCCGCGCACGTCCCGCCTCCTCTTGTCGAGATCGAGAACGACATAGCCGACGCGCTGCCCCGGCCCGTGATAGGTATAGCGCCCGCCCCGCCCCGCCGCGAAGACCGGGAAGCCGAGCGGATTGAACAGCTCGGCCGGATCGGCGCTGGTCCCGGCCGTGTAGAGCGGCGGATGCTCGAGCAGCCAGATGAGCTCGGAGGCGGAGCCGGAGCGGATCGCGGCGGCCCGCGCCTCCATCTCGGCGAGCACCGGCGGATAGGGGCTCAGGCCCGGCGTTATCCGCCACTCGATATCGTCGTCGTCGGCGCTCACGAATCGTCCTTCGCCGGGCCGGGCTTCGAGGGCAAGGGGGACGGCAGGAGCAAGGGGGCGTGCAGGGCGATCCCGCCCGGAAAGCCGCTCAGGCGGAAGGCGCAGTGCCCGGCCTCAGATAGCCGAACATGTGCGGCACGTAATCGACCTTGCCGAGCGGGACCCCGGCCTGGCGGAGGATGGCGTAGGCGATCATCTGGTGGAAGCCGGCCTGGGGCAGCGCCCAGTCGCGGACATATTGCTCGCCGGTCATGTCGAAGATCATGCCGTTGGGCAGCTCGTGCGCCACCGGCGCCCGGGCGGCGGGGTCCAGCTCGCCTGGGCCCACCGCCGCGAGGAACGCCGCCGTCCCGGCCACCCGCGCCCGGGCCTGTTCCCAGCTCCCCGGCCTCTCGCCGCCGTCCCGGCCCTCCTGCCGGATCGCCAGGACCGCCTCGGGCACGGCCTCGCCGCGAAGCCGGTAGACCGGCTCCTGCGCCTGGAAGGCGAGGAAGCGAAGCTGGGTGGCGAGCGGGAACATGTCGGGCGCGAGCCGGAGCTCGAGCAGCGCGCCGGGTCCGCCCGGTCGCTCCGCGGCGAACGCCTCCGCTTTGTCGAGCCATCCGGAGACGGCGGCGAGCTGGTTGGCGAGGGAGGCGACGAGGAGGGCGGTGAAATCCATGGCGGCGCTTGTGGGGCGAAGAGGGGCGGCTGTTCAAGCCCTTCGGGCGCCGCCGGCCGCGCTGCCGCTGTGCAGGCGCGGGGATATGCGCTAAGCCCCCGGCTCATCTTCCGAACGGCTCCGGCGGGTGGCTTCGAAGGAGCGGAAGCGTGTTTGTTGGAGATTCTCCCCGCCAGGTCTGGGGTCCCGAGCATCTTCGGGAAGCGCTCGATGCCGCCTGCGTGGCGCTGTGGTCGTGGAACCTGGCGGACGATCGCTTCGCGATGGACGAGCGCGCCTTCGGCCTTTGGGGTCTGATATGGTCCGAGGCGGTCACCTTCGCCGACCTTTCCGCGCATATCCACCCGGCCGACAGGGACCGGGTCCAGGCGGCGTTCACGGCGACCCGGTCGGTTCCCGGACCCTATGAGATCGATTTCCGGATCATGGTTGGGGACGACATCCGCTGGATTTCGGCGCGGGGACGCGCCGCCGAAGCGGGCGCCGCGGAGGCTCCGATGTTCGGGATTTTTCTCGACGTGACCGGCCGCAAGCAGGCCGAGGAGGGAAGCGAGCTTCTGGCGGGGGAAATGAGCCACAGGGTCAAGAACCTGCTGGCGATCGCCGCCGGGCTGACCGAGATCACCTCCCGATCCGCCGCCTCCGTGAAGGAGATGACCCGCGATCTCACCCAGCGGTTGACCTCGCTCGGGCGAGCCCACGATCTGGTCCGGCCTCTGCCGGGGGCCCAGGGCAAGGCCGCCTTGCTCGGCGACCTGCTCGCCATTCTCCTCTCTCCCTACGAGGATACGGGCGCCTTCTCCGGCCGGATCCGGGTCGCCGTCCCCCGCATGGGCGTTGGGGAGAGCACGGCGACCACCCTCGCAATGGTCGTCCATGAGCTCGCCACCAATTCGGTGAAGCATGGAGCGCTTTCCGCAGCCGCGGGAACGCTCGACCTCTCCGGCCGGACCGATGAGGACGAAGTCTGTCTCACCTGGTCCGAGACCGGCGGCCCAGCGCTCGACCACTCGCCGGAGATGTCGGGATTCGGAAGCCGGATGATCCAGCGCAGCGTTGCCAGCCAGCTCGCCGGCTCGCTCACCTACGACTGGCAGGCCTCCGGGCTGGTCGCGACCCTGATCATGCGCAAGGACCGGATGGAGCGATGATCGGAGGCGAAGGGGGCTGCCGATACAAGCCCTCCCTGTCGGCTGTCCGCGCTCCGCCGCCGTCCTGCTGAACTTGTTTCAGCACTCACGGCCGAGCCGCGCCGTGGCCGGGCGCGGCGTTTCGAGCGATCGTCCTCCACCGATCGGACGAGCTGGATTTTCGGAGAGAAGGCGCGAAGGCGCAACGTAGAAAAAATCACATGCCGCGGCTTATAAGCTGCGGGACGATCCTGTTCCGATCCTGGGGAGACGCCCGATGGCCGAAGAGCGGGCAGGCCTGCCGATCCTCGCCTTCGTCGACGCCGGGGCTCTGGAGCGGTGGCTCGAAGCGCAGCCGGAAGGCGCGCCGGGCCTTTGGATCAAGCTCGCCAAGGCGGGCTCGGGCGTTGCGAGTGTGACCAAGGCCGAGGCGATCGACGCGGCGCTCTGCCACGGCTGGATCGACGGCCGGCTCGACAGATATGACGACCGGCACTGGCTCGTCCGCTTCACGCCCCGCAAGGCCCGAAGCAAATGGTCGCAGGTGAATCGCGCCCGGGCGACCGAGCTGCTCGACGCCGGCCGCATGCGCCCGGGCGGTCTCGGGCAAGTGGAGGCCGCCAAGGGGGACGGCCGCTGGGAGGCCGCCTACGCCCCCGCGAGCAAGGCCGAGGTGCCGGCGGACCTCCAGGCGGCGCTCGACCTGAGCCCGGCGGCGGCTGCCTTCTTCGCCACCCTGACGGGCGCCAACCGCTACGCGATCCTCTACCGCATCGGCGCGGTCAACAGGCCGGAGACGCGGGCGCGGAAGATCGCGGGGTTCGTGGCGATGCTGGAGCGGGGGGAGACGGTGCACGGGTGAGGATCCGGCGCTTGGTCTCGCCAGCTTCAGGCCAATCATTTATCAACGCAACGAAGCAAGGACGCAACTGCGCCGTGCCTGTCCCGGATGCCTTACGATTTTTTGAGGGTCCGAAGAGTGCGCCGACTCGGCGGGAAGAGGGGCATCTCAAGCGTCCTGGCCGCGTCGAAAGTGACGGTCACTCGCGACCGCACCAAGGCTCCCAGTCACCAAGGCCCCCGTGAGTCGTGGATTTTTCGAGCGGAGGCGCGAAGGCGGCGCGGCTTTTCACTATCTCCGTACCTCCGCCCTTATAAGGCGGACGGCTTATAAGGGAGTGGATTTTCGGATTTGGCGGTCCCCGGTCAGGCCGGGCCGGTACCGTCTGGTCCTTCGATGGGCCTGGGAAGGCGGGGGAAAGCGGGCGCTCTCCCACCGGCGCTGAAGTGGCGCCGCAAAAGCCGCGCGGTGACGTCGGACGCGTTTCGCTCGCTTCAGGCCGCACGCCTCGCCGGCCGGCCTGCGCCGGCTCCGATGCCGGCTCGCGATCGCTTCGCAATCGCAGTGCCAGCCTCGGGCGGCTGGGCGGTTGCGCCGCCCTGGCGCTTGCGCTTATTCACCGGCCAAAGAGGATAACCAACATGGCCGCGAACCTGGCGAGACTGTCGATCACCACCGCCTGGAACGAGGCGGCCGAGATATTGAAGCGGGATTTCGGGGCGCTGTTCACCGTCGCGCTCGCTTTGGGCGCCCTGCCCAGCGTCGTCCTGGAGGCGCTCGGCCCGGGCCGGGTCGGGCCGGGCGAGGTGCCCCAGCCGGGTCTGTGGATGCTTCTGATCCCGCTGGTCGTGCTGCTCAGCATCGCCGGCTCGATCGCCATAGCCTCGCTCGCGCTCGGCCGCGAGCGGGTGGTGGGGAGCGCCATCGCCCACGGCTTCCGCCGGGTGCCGGCGATGTTCGGAGCGCTGCTCATCCTCCTCGTCCCGATGGTCGTCCTCATCTCCGTCCTCGCCCTCGCGGTCGGACTCCGTCCGGAGGCCCTCATGAACCCGAGCCCGGCGACCGTCGGCAAGCTCTTGCTCCTCGTCCTGCTCTTCCTCGCCATAATCCTCTATTTTGCGGTCCGGCTGATGCTGATGACCCCGGTCGCCGCCGCTGAGCGGGCCGGGCCCGTCGAGATCCTCCGGCGCAGCTGGGACTTGACCCGGGGCCATTTCTGGAAGCTGCTCGGCTTCGTCCTGCTGATCGCGCTGGCCGCCGCCGTGATCATGATGGTGGTGTCGATCCTCGTCGGGCTGCTCATCGCGGCGATCGCCGGCCCGCCCGAGCCGGGAAGCCTGGCGGCGCTTTTGAACCTGCTTCTGGGCGGGCTGGTCAACGCCGTCTTCAGCGCCGTCTTCGGGACCCTCGTCGCCCGGGTCTACGTCCAGCTCGCCGGCGACGCGGATTCAACCGCGCGGGTCTTCGAGTAACGGGATCTGGGGCGCCGAGCCGGCCGGCAGAAGGCCCCCGAGCCTCGGGTCCGCGAAGCTCTCGAACGCCCGCCTATAAGCGGTGAAGCCGGCGTTGAGATAGGCCTTGAGCGCGGCCGGATGGTCGAGCGTGCAGGTGTTGACCGCAACCCGTTCCACCCCCGGCCGCCAGGCCAGGGCCAGGGTCCGGGCGAGGAGCCAGGCGCCGTGGCCCTTGCCGGCGAGCTCGGGGACGAGGCCGAGGAAGCGGATCAGGCATTCGCCGGGGGTGCGCGGGTCGAGCTCGATCATCCCGACCTCCACCCCGGCCCGGTCGACGACGGCGTGGACCTCGGCCATCTCGGCACGAAGGCGCTCGTCGTCCATCAGCAGCCGGGAATACCAGAGCCAGCGGGCGCCGACCCGCTCGAAGAGGAGGCGATAGCGGGCCGGGTCGGGATCGCGCCACCGTTCGAGGCGAAGCGGCGAATCGGGCAAAGGGCGCGGCCTGGGGCGGCCTCTCATCTCGAGATAGGTGACGACGGCGCCGACATGGCCGGGAGGCAGTGGGGTCAGCATCTCAGCGCCCCCAGGCCCGAGCGACCAGGAGCAGGCCGAGCAGGAGGAAGAGCGGGCTGTAGAGGCGGGTGTCATAGCGCGCCCAGCGCGTCGTCCTGAGCGTCTTGAAGAAGCCGACATAGCGGTTGGGCACCAGCGCCCGGGCGACGAAGGCGAGGCCGGCGGCGAGCAGGGCCGCCTTCGCCGGGCCGCCCGGCAGGGGCAGCGGCAGGAATCCCGAATGCGCCAGCAGGAGCGCGGCGAGGGCGACGAGGCCCAGGGCGACACCCGCGGCGGCCGGGCGCCACCAGGGCAGCCTGTGGGCCATGACCGGGACGCCGTCGGGCCGCTGCGGCAGCGACACCGAATGGCCGGTCCGGCCTCCGAGCGCCCCGTAAACATGGAAGGAAGCGGCGAAGGCGATGATCGCCAGCGCGACGGCAAGGGTCATGAGGCTCGGCTAGCAGTTCGGCCTTGTGGGTGGAAGGCGGCTTCACGGCCGGTGAACGCCGACGGGATTGCAACAATCGACACCGAACGCCGGCTCGCCCGACATCCTTCCGAAACGAGGCCGGTGCAGGACCGGCCCTGGCGCAACGATCGGGAGCGCGAGGCTCCCCGGAGGATTTTTTCGATGCTGTTTCATATCTCGATGGCCGCCGAGCGGCCCAAGCAGGCGGCTCGGCTCTTCGCGGAGCTTTGGGGCGGCCGGGCCTATCCGTTTCCCCCGGTCGCGGAGGGAAGCTGGATCGCAATGGCGGGCGACGACCGCGGCAGCGCGATCGAGGTCTATCCGATCGGCACCGAGCTTCACCCGGGCGATGGCGAAGCGGGGGCCCGGTCGCTGCCGGGGCGGGCGGCGCGCAACGGACCCGTCCACGTGGCGATCGCCACCCGGCTCGATTCGGACGAGGTGAAGAAGATCGCGAATCGCTTCGGCGCTCCGTCGAAAATCTGCTCGCGCGGCCCGTTTCGAGTGATCGAGGTCTGGGTCGAAGAAGGCTTCCTGGTCGAGGTGCTGACTCCGCAGATGCAGGCCGAATATCTCGCCGCTTTCGACTTCGCCGGCTACGAGCGCTTCCTCGCCTCGGAAGGGCTTGCCGAAGCGGCGTGAATAGCGGGCGCGCTACCGTCCGGATCCAAGTCGGTCAGCCTGCCCGAAGGTAAGCGAGTTCGAAGTGCATCCCGTCCTTTCGGCCGGAATAATGACCGCCCCAGTAGAAGCCGTGCCGGTTTGCGATCGGGACCAGCTCCCTCACGCTGCCCCTTTCGCCGACCAGCGCCGGTCGCTGACCGAGCCGGTTCCAGGCATAATTGATGTCGAAGCTGCTGCCGAAGGCGTGATTGCTGAGATTGACGGTACTGCCCCTGACGAAGCGCGGATTGAACGAACCTTCACAGGTCAGCACCCGGTCCAGCAGCCCCGCCGCCTCCCAGGCGCTCCACAGCGCCCGAAGCTGGCCGGCGCCGAGCCGGTGGAACCAGATATAATCCCGTCCCCGCGCGCCCTGGACTGCGCGGATCTGGGGAACCGGCACCTTGACGATGTTGTCGCGTTCCCAATTGCCGAGGATCCGGACGGCGTCCCTGTCCTCCGCCGTCGGGGCCGGGACGAAATCGAAATGGCCGAACAGCTGCGCGCGCTGGGAATTGGTCACCAGGGGCTCGAAGCCGGGCGGCGGCGGGAAGTTCGATCCCCTGTCGTCGTCGCGCGCCTGCTCGACGAGCTCGAACCCCTGCGACGCGGCCTTCAACAAGGTGCGTTGCCCGGCCACGCCGTCGGCGGCAAGGCCGAAGCGGGTCTGATAGGCGATCGTGGAGTCCCGGGTCTTTTCGCCGAATTGTCCGTCGAGAGGGCCCGGATCGAAGCCCCGTCCGCGCAGGAAGGACTGCCACATGAACACTCGAGCGCCGACCATGCCCATGCAAAGCGCCGGAAGCACCGTCGTTATCGCCGCGAGACCCTCAGGCATGCCCGACTCCCTCGAAAGATGACCTGCAGTCCGCCCGCGCCGCTCTATGCAGATAAAGCCGGGCTCCAGTCCGTGACGTGCGTCGCGCCCCGCTCGCCGTCGGCGCGCAAGTCCGGAAGCTTCCGGACATCATGCTTCTTATGAGTTCCTGTTATGTTCCGCAATGGATTTAACGCGACGGACCGACGTCGCGACCGCCCGGGCGAAGCGCGGGCTTATTTGCGGCTTTTGCGCGCCGCGTAGCGGGCGTCGCGGGCGGCCTTGCGCTCCGCTTCGGTCGGCTGCTCGGCGACGGCGGCGGCCTTCGCCTGCTGGGCGGCGGCTTTCTCGTCGCGGGCGGCCTGATCGGCGGCCTTGCGGGCTTCGCGCTTCGCGGCGGCGGCGGCTTCGCGCCTGAGGGCGGCGGCCTTGCGCTCCTCGACCAGCTTTTCGTCGGGCGGCGCCTTGGAGCGCAGCTTGTCGAGCGCCTTGCGCTTGGCTTCTGCGGCGCTTCCGATCCGATCCTGGAAGGAGGGATCCTTGAATGAACTCATCTTGCTCAGCTCCTGGCGATGGGATTTACAGGCTTTTGCATCGGCACGGGCGCGAAAGCGACCGCGGAATTTTCACGCGCCCGGGATTTCCCGGGGCCGGGCGGCGGGAGAGGGCCCCGCCCAACGAAAGGAGCGCCCGCTTTGCTGGCGGGCGCTCCTCTTTTCGCGGCTGCGCGGGGGCAGCTCGAACTCCCCGGTCTAGAGGCCGTTGGCGAGGTTGGTGTCGGCGTCGTTGGTCGTGGCGTCCTTCACCATCATATTCGCCGTGCTTGCGTTGACCGAGCCGTTGGCCTGCGCGTCCATCGCCTGGTTCACGGCGCTGTTCGAGTCCATCATCAGGTTGCTGTCGTCGGTCATCATATTGTCGGCGCCAAGGGCGTTGGCGTCGTCCGCGCTCTTGTTGCCCCCGCCGCAGGCGGAGAGGGAAAGGGCCAGGGCCATAGCGGCCAGTGCAGATTTGCGCATGGAATTCCTCCGTTTCTTATGCCGGGGTAACGCGGGACCGCCGGCTTGGCTCCAGATCCGCTGTCAGCTCCAGGTCGCGAGCGGGGGAAGGCTCATCAATATCGCGTCGACATTGCCCCCGGTCCTGAGGCCGAACAGGGTGCCCCGGTCGTAGACGAGGTTGAATTCGGCGTAGCGCCCGCGCCATTCCAGCTGCCTCGCTTTGTCCGCCTCGGTGAAGGGCTGGGCCATTCTTCGCCGGACGAGCCTTGGAAAAACGTCGAGCAGGGCCTCGCCGACGTCGCGGGTGAAGGCGAAGCTCGGCTCGAACGGGCCTTCGAGATGGTCGTAGAAGATGCCGCCGACCCCGCGGTGAACGCCGCGATGGGGAATGTAGAAATAATCGTCGGCCCATTTGCGGAAGCGTTCGTAGAAGGTCTGGTCGTGGGCGGCGCAGGCGGCGCGCAGCCGGGCGTGGAAGTCGGCCGTGTCCTCGTCATAGGGAATGGGCGGATTGAGATCGGCGCCGCCGCCGAACCAGCGCCTGGTGGTGACGAGGAAGCGGGTGTTCATGTGGACGGCCGGAACGTGCGGGTTGGCCATGTGGGCGACGAGGCTGATGCCGGTGGCGAAGAAGCGCGGATCCTCCGAAGCGCCGTGGATGGTGGCGGCGAAATCCTCGCTGAAGCGGCCGCCGACGGTCGAGACGTTGACTCCGACCTTCTCGAACACACGGCCCTTCATAAGCCCGCGCACCCCGCCGCCGCCGGGCGAGCCGTCCGGGTCGGTCCGGTCCCAGGGGGTATATTCGAATGCCGCCCCGCTGCCGGCCTCGTGCTCGATCGCCTCGAACTCGGCGCAGATCCGGTCGCGCAGGCTCTCGAACCAAATGCGGGCGCGCCTCTGTTCTTCGTCGAGCTCGATCATGTCCGCCCGATGCCTCCTGACGGCGCGGCTTGCAAGCGAACCCGTCCGGCGCAATTCGCCGGCGCACCCGGGAACACGGACCGGCGACCGCGGTTCTGCGGCTCGAAAGCGGTCATCCCCGGCCGCGTCCCAATCGATCGCCATACGGAGATTATTCATGGTTCGAGAATCCGCTTCCCTTCCCGAAGGCGCCGGCGCCACCACCGGCGGCAACGATCCCTCCGGCGAGCAGCGCTATTCCTACCGCTCTCCGCACCGGGAGGTCGCGATCGTCGAGGACAGCGCCCGGCCGAGCGTGGCGGTCGTCGCCGGAGCGGCGCTGGCGGGAGCCATCGTCGGCGCGGCGGTGCCTTTCATGTTCGCGGGCCGCGGCTCGGGCGCAACCCGGCAGGACAGCACGACCGTCGAGGAATCGGTGATCATCGATCGCTCGCCGCGGCAGATTTACGACTTCTGGAGGGATTTCACCAACCTCCCGCAATTCATGGACAATATCGAATCGGTGACGAAGATCAGCGAGGTTCGCTCGCACTGGGTGATCAAGGCGCCGGCCGGGACCAGCGTCGAATTCAACAGCCTCGTCACCGAGGACATTCCTGGACGACTCATCGCCTGGAAGTCGGAGGAGGGGGCGAGCGTCCCCAACCGCGGCCGGGTCGAGTTCATCGAAACCTCCTCGGGCACCGGCACCAACGTCCGAACGACCATTTCCTACGATCCGCCGGCGGGCGCCTTCGGCCGGATCGTCGCCAAGCTGTTCCAGAGGGAGCCCGGAGTACAAGCGCGCCAGGACCTCGACCGGCTGAAGCAGCTGCTCGAGAGATAGCAAGGCGGCGCGGGACGGTCGCGTAGCCGTCCCACCGTCACCCTGAACTCGTTTCGGGGTCCAGCCCATCGCCTGCTCCAGCGTTGGACATGGGCCAAGTGTCATCCATCCCGGCCTGCCGGGTTCGATTTTTCAAAGAGACGGCTCAAAGGCGCGACGTAGAAGGCCCATTATTTTATTCCTCGTGCCTTTGCACCGCCTCTTGAAATTCGGGCCGGCGGCCGACGACATCCAGGCGCCGGGCAGGACGATGACGCTTGCTCCACTCCGGGCCAAAACCATTTTCCTGCACGTTCTTTCTATGTTCCCAATGCTCCGATAGACGGCGATGCGGACAGGGAAGGGCAGCGGCGAATCGATGCCGCGGCCACGCCCCGGTTCCTGGCCGGGCTTCGCGACGGCCTGCGCCGGGAGGACGCTGCGGCCGCCGCCGGCTTCAGCTTGATGGGCTTTTACAATGTGCGCGCCCGCGATCCGGCTTTCGCCTTCGACTGAAAGGATGCGCTCGCGACCCGCCCGCTGCCCTGCGCCGCGCTTGCGCTTATGCCGAGCGCGGCGAGGTCCGCATCGCAGGGGCCAACCGCTGCCTCCTCCAGCGCCGCCGACGCCGCAACGTGCGCTTCACCGCTGAGCGACGCGAAATCTACATCGCGCATCTTATCGCCACCGGCGACAAGGGCGCGGCGGCTGCTGAGGTGGGGGTTTCGACTTCCACGGTCGATCTGCACATCCGCAACGACCCGGTTTTTGCTCAAGTCCACCGGGAGGCGCTGGACGATTGCTATGTCCGGCTCGAGCAGGAGGTGCGCCTGAACCTGGCCGCCCAGGCCCGCCTGCGCACGGCCCGCGAGGCCGCCGGCAATTCGCCGCCTTTGGCCCTGCTCGAAGAGGAAGGCGCCGAGTTCGACCGAATCATGAAGCTCCTCGCCCGCTTCGACCGCAAGCCCCATCGTCCCCAGAGCCGGTTCAAGCCGGGCGGCCGCCGCCAGGCCTGGACCTTCGAGGCCGCCATCGTCCGCCTCGACAAGGCGCTGGACGCCCTTGCGCGCAAGACCGGAAAACCGAGGCAGCCTTTCGTGGAAGGCTAAGCCTGGTGCCGTCCCCTGCGGCGTGAGCGTCCTCTGGTCATCGGGTCGGGCTTCGGGGGAGGAGTCCAGCCTTCGGGTGGGGTGACCCGCTGCTGGCTGGTGCCGAGGCCCATCCGCCCCGGCTGCTGCCGGGTAAGGCCGGAAGAGTCCACGCTCTCCGCCTCCTGCCGGCTCGCGCCGCCGCGAATCAGCGCGATCCGGTCGCGAAGGCGCTTCGCCTCCTCGAAGTCCATCGCCGCCGCCGCTTCCGCCATCCGACGGTGAAGATCGCCAATCTCGTCGCTCATCCTTGCTCCAACGCCTCAGCCCGCGATTGGCTCATGAAGGCCAAAGCCCGGTCTGCCGGAGCGCCTCGGCAAGGCCGATCCCCGCCGCCACGGCGAGGTTGAGAGAGCGCGTTTGCGTCACCTGCGGGATACGCACCCTGAAATCGGCGCGGGCGTGGACCGCCTCCGGCGCACCCCGGCTTTCGGAGCCGAAGAGAAGGGTGTCGCCCGGCTCAAAGCGCGCGTCGGGGAGGCGGGTGCCGGCGTTGGTGGTGAAGAGCACGAGCCGCCCCTCCAGGCCTTTCTCGAACGCCGCCCATCCCGAATGCCGGGTCACAGCCGCCATCTCCGCATAATCCATCCCGGCGCGCTTCAAGGCCCGATCTGAAAAGGGAAAGCCGCACGGCTCGATGATGTCCACCGGCACCGCGAGGCAGGCGGCGAGGCGCAGGATGGTTCCGACATTGCCGGCCTGGTCCGGCTGGTGGAGGGCGAGACGCATGGGGTTCGTCATGCGAGGTGAGCGGCGCCGAAGCAATCGTGACTGAGCCGCGCGCGAAGGGCAGAATATTCCATTGGTGCGCACCTCTGGCGCCGCTGCGCAACCAGGCGGCCCGTTCGGTGTATATGAGCACAGATAATTTCACCCGACCGGAGCCTCGATCATTGTCCCGTAATTTGACCATCGCCGCCCTCGCGATCCTTGCGCAAGTCTGTCAGCAACCCGAGCAGGGCCTGGGGAATTTTCCCCAGGCCACTGCCTCTCAGGGGCGCGAAGCCATGTCCGAACCGGAGCCGCCGACGGCCGGAACGCGCCTGTCTTTCTGGGGCCTCGGAGCGCCGGCGGGCGAGGGACCGGTGGGCGGAGCCGCCGCGCGGCTCGACGGGATCCTGTCGAGGCTGGGCGGCTGCCTCGTCGTCACGCCCGGCAACGGCCGCGCCGTCCATCCCGTCTTCCCCGCCGGCCGGGCGGCCTGGGACGAACGGTCGCAGACCCTGCGTCTGGCCGGCAAGGCCTATCGGCCAGGGAATCGGATCACGCTCGGCGGCGGCGCCGTCGACTCGCCCTCGGATCTCCGTCGTGAAGCGGGCGTCGAGCTCGCCCCTTGCCCAGTCGCCGATTACTGGGTGGTGGTCGCCTAGGGGCGGTCCTTCTGCATCGGCACCGTCATCCGAGGTGACAGCAATTCGGTGACAGTGCACTAATTTCCCTGGCGCCCGTCTGAGGGCGCTATCGGCTTAATAAATGCACTGTCACCGAACTTTTCCCCGGCGCTTCGGCACCGGTTTTTTTAAAGAGACGGCGCGACGTAGAGATTTCCGCTTCTACGTCGAGCCTTCGCGCCGTCTATTGCAAGGATTCAGGGCCTGCGGCCGCGGCGTGAGAGTCGGCCCTGTCGAAGGGGATCGTCACTAGCCTGACGCATCATTCGGCCTCGGCCCGGGGAAGGAAACCTGGATAGTATACCTTTATGTCGAGAAACCGGCACCCACCAGAAAATGTATACTGTCCCGGTTTTTCCGAGCCGCCCCGACCTTTCGTGCCTTCGCGGGTTCGCGCGCGCAAAATCCTGACTTCGCGGGCGCCCGACCTGGCGGGAACGAACCTCAACCGCGCCATTGCCCTCCGCCGCGCTTTGAGCGCCCCCCCCCGGAGTTCGCTCGGGAGGATTCAAAATGACGGTTGGCAAAGCGCCGCCCACGCGTCTATCAGGCGCGCCAAGCCGCTCAGGGGAGGCTTCTCGCTCCCTTCGGCGCGGCGCTGCGCGGGCTCTTCCTTCCCGCGCATCCCTGTTCGAAGCGCTGAAGGACATTATGGCGACGGTTGAACATAGCGACGGGACCCTGGCCGCGAGCCCGGATTCCGGCTCGGAGGCCCACCTCAGGCGGCGCGACTTCATCAACATCGCGGCGGTCAGCGTCGCCGGAGTCGGCGCGGCGGCCACGCTCTATCCGCTCATCAACCAGATGAACCCGTCGGCGGACGTGCTCGCTTTAGCCTCGATCGAGGTCGACCTTGCGGCCATCCAGCCGGGCCAGGCGGTCAAGACCATCTTCCGCAAGCAGCCGCTCTTCATCCGCCACCTCACGCCCGCCGAGATCCAGGCCGCGAACGCCGTCGACGTCTCGTCGCTCCGCGACCCGCAGTCGCTCGCGGAGCGGACCAAGCCCGGCAAATCGCAATGGCTGATCACGATGGGCGTGTGCACCCATCTGGGCTGCGTCCCGCTCGGCGCCGGGGAGGGCGAGACCCGGGGCGCCTTCGGAGGCTATTTCTGCCCCTGCCACGGCTCGTCCTACGACACCGCCGCCCGAATCCGCAAAGGGCCCGCGCCCAAGAATCTCGAAGTGCCGGCCTATGCGTTCAAATCGGACACCGTCGTCACCATCGGCGAAGAAGAGGCATGAGATGAGCTTCCCCTGGGCAGAAGAATATCGTCCCAAGAGCGGCTTGATGCGCTGGGTCGACCAGCGCCTGCCGCTTCCGCGCCTCGTCTACGGGGCCGTGGGCGGCGGCTATCCGGTGCCGCGCAACCTCAATTATTTCTGGAATTTCGGGGTCCTCGCCGGGGTCGCGCTGACGATCCAGATCGTCACCGGGATCATCCTAGCGATGCATTTCGTCGCGTCCGACGCCCAGGCCTTCCGGTCGGTCGAGCATATCATGCGCGACGTCAACCAGGGCTGGCTGCTCCGCTATCTCCACGCCAACGGCGCCAGCTTCTTCTTCATCGTCACCTACATCCATATCTTCCGGGGCCTCTATTACGGCTCCTACAAGGCGCCGCGCGAGCTCGTCTGGATGCTCGGCCTGGTCATCCTGCTTCTGATGATGGCGACCGCCTTCATGGGCTATGTCCTGCCCTGGGGGCAGATGAGCTTCTGGGGCGCCAAGGTGATCACCGGCCTGTTCGGAGCGATACCGCTGGTCGGCGAGCCGGTGCAGCATTGGCTGCTCGGCGGCTACGCGCCCGACCAGGCGACCCTCAACCGCTTCTTCTCGCTCCATTACCTGCTGCCGTTCGTGATCGCGGGGGTGATCATCCTCCATATCTGGGCGCTTCACATCCCGGGCTCGAGCAATCCGACCGGGGTGGACGTGAAGGGCCCGCAGGACACCGTGCCCTTTCATCCTTTCTACACGGCCAAGGACGGCTTCGGGCTCGGCGTCTTCCTCATCCTGCTCGTCGCGGTGACCTTCTTCGCGCCCAATTATCTGGGACATGCCGACAATTACATCCAGGCCAACCCGCTCTCGACGCCGGCGCACATCGTGCCCGAATGGTATTTCTGGCCCTTCTACGCGATCCTTCGCGCCTTCACGGTGGATTTCATCCTCCCGGCGAAGCTGTGGGGCGTGCTCGCGATGTTCGGAGCGATCATCCTGCTGTTCTTCCTGCCCTGGCTCGATCCCTCGCCGGTCCGCTCGGGCAATTACCGGCCGCGGTTCAAGCAGTTCTTCTGGATCCTGATGGCCGACCTCGTGGTCCTGGGCTTCGTCGGCGGCCGGCCGGCGGAGGAGCCCTACGTCATGATCAGCCAGGTCGCGACGATGTATTACTTCGCCCATTTTCTCATAATTCTTCCCATCCTGAGCTGGACCGAGCGGACTCTGCCGCTGCCCAACTCCATCTCGGAATCGGTGCTCCACGGGGAAGAGCGCGAGGCGGCGCCGGCCGACCTCTCCGGCATCCGGCCGGCCACCGCGGCTGAATAAGGGAAAGACGACAAATGGTCCGCCTGCTCGGCATTCTCGTTGGTCTCGGCTTCGTCCTGGTCGCCGGCTGGTCGCTCGCCTGGGGCGTGGCCGCCTATGTCTCCGATCCGCACGAGGTCAGCGTCGAGCGTCGCTTTCACGTCGAGCCGCGCGACATCGCTTACTCGTTCGACGGTCCGTTCGGCAAATATGATCAGGCCCAGCTCCAGCGCGGCTTCCAGATCTACAAGGAAGTCTGCTCGTCCTGCCACGGCCTGAGCTTCGTCTCCTTCCGCAACCTCGAGGAGCTCGGCTATCACGAGGAGGAGATCAAGGCGGTCGCCGACAAGTGGCAGATCCCGGTGCCCTCGGTCGATCCGAAGACCGGCGAGGCCAGCACCCGCAAGGCGATCCCCGCGGACGCGTTCCCAAGCCCCTATCCCAACGAGGTCGCGGCGCGCGCCGCCAACAACAATGCGCTTCCGCCCGATTTGTCGCTGATCACCAAGGCACGCGAGGGCGGCCCGGCCTACGTGGCGTCGATCCTGACCGGCTATCGCGACCCCCAGACCTATCGGAACGAGAAGGGCGAGGCGCTCCCCGCCGATAACCGGCCGAGCGCGACCACGCATTTCAATCCCTGGTTCGCCAATCTCAACATCGCCATGCCGCCGCCGCTTCGCGACGGGCAGGTGACCTTCGCCGACGGCAACCCCTCGGACGTCGACCACATGGCCAGGGACGTCAGCGCCTTCCTCGCCTGGACCGCAGAGCCCAGGCTCGAGAATCGCCGTCGGACGGGCCTCGCCGCTTTGGCCTTCCTGCTCCTCGGAACGATCCTCGCTTACATGGCCTATCAGAACATCTGGCACGGCGGCGCCAGCCGTCGGGTCCGGACGACGGGGCCGCTCGATCCGGAGAATATGGCGAAGAGCGACGAGGCCAAGCGCGACGCGGGGATCGCCGGCTAGGCCGTCATCCCGGCGAAGCCGGGACCTCGTTGGGTGATGAACGCTGTGCCTGCCTTTCCCTGAGGTCGCGGCTTTCGCCGGGATGACGGGCGATGGCGAACGATCGCCCTGGTGCAGCCCGGAACTTCATCCTTTCCAAAAGGTTAACGCTTCATCGACGGCTCGCGCCGAAAGGCGGACCTTCAGGCCGTCGGCCTGTATCGGGAGAGTCGCTCATGTCCCTGCTTCGTCTTCGCACCCTCGCTCTCATCGCCGGCGCCGGAATCGGCCTGTCGGCCTGCGCTTATGACGACGGCTATGGCTACGGCTATGGCGGAGTGTCGCTGGGCTATGGCAACGGAGGCTATTGCGATCCCTATTACGGCGATTGCTATTATGGCGGCCGCAGCGCCTATTACGAGCCATGGTACGGCTGGTACGGCGATTATTATTATCCCGGCTACGGTATCTACGTCTATGATAGCTATCGCCGCCCGCACCGCTGGAGCGACAGTGATCGGCGTTATTGGGAAGGCCGGCGGAGCCGCTATGGCGAGCGCAACTGGAACGACCGGCGCTGGGAGCGCTGGGACAGCTGGGACCGCAACGGCGGCCAGCGCCGCGACGGTCGCAGCGCTTGGCAGGACCGGTCCGGCCGGCAGGACTGGAACCAGAACCAGGGTTATCAGGGCTATCGCCGCCCGGGCGTCCGGTCCGAATCCGGAGTCCAAGGCGATACCCGGGTCCGTTCCGACGGCTCGGTGCGCGACGACAGCCTTCGCCCGCGCGGTGAGTGGCGCGGTCGCGACACCGGCACCCGCCCGTCGGGCGAGTGGCGCGGACGGCGAGGCCGTCACTGAACGGGATCAGGCCGGCGGCCGCCGCCGCATCAATACGATCGAGGTGAAGCGCATCACCGCTACTCCGTCCTGGTTGGTGACTTCCGTCTGGGTACGGAAGGAACCGATGTCCGGCTTTGAGCGGGACGGCGTCTTGTCGAGGATGCGGCCCTTCACGATGAGCGTGTCGCCCGGATAAACGGGTTTCAGCCACCGGAGCTCGTCGATCCCGGGCGAGCCCAGCCCGGCCTGCTCCTCCTCCATGACCCGCCGGGCGATGACCGCCATCGTCATCGCGCAGGTATGCCAGCCGCTCGCCGCGAGGCGCCCGAAATGGGTCTTGGCCGCTTCCTCGTCGGACAGGTGGAAGGGCTGCGGATCATATTTGCGGGCGAATTCGAGCACTTCCTCGCGGGTCACCTCGTAGCGCCCGAACTCGGTTTCGCGCCCAATCTCGATATCCTCGAAATAGATCATTTGCCGATCCTCGTCATCCCGGCGAATGCCGGGACCTCGTCGAGACCTGCTCGACCTTGGCCCATGAGGTCCCGGCTTTCGCCGGGATGACGCAAGGGTGTCAACCGCCCTCCATGTGTCGACTGTGTCACCGGAGCACCACTAAATGGTCTCGATTGTGTCGAACCCGCAACATTAATGTTGCGTTCAACCGGTCGATGGAAAAGAACGGTTCATCGCAGCGGTCGCTGCGGTGAGTCGAGGAAGGCAAGACGATGTTGACGAGTATCGAAGGCGGGCGGAGCTTCCCCCACGATCCGGCTCTGCGCGGGTTCCAGGTCCTTTACCATCCGGGCGAGGCCAATCGCTGCCCGGCCTGCGGGCGCAGCCATTGGTATATCGGTCGCCTTTCCGCCGAATGCGGCTTCTGCGGCACCGCCCTCGCGCTCGCCGAGACCGCGCGCACCGGCGCCGGCCTGTTCCGCTCCGCTCACCCCGCCCGCTTCGACGAGTGGGACGTCGCAGCCTAGAACCGCGGCGTCCACGCGCCTGTCAGGCGGTCACTCCAGCCCCATCATCCCTCTCACGGCGCGTCGGTAGAAGACGAAGCCGAGTGCCGTGAGCGGCATAACGCTGAAGATGAAAAGCGTGCCGACGCCTTGCTCCCAGGCGCTCGGCACCGGGCACGGAACCCCCTCGGCAAGGCAAACCGGGTCGCCCATCGAGAAATCCAGGAACAGCGCGCCGCCGATCAGCCAGAACATGATCGCCACGAATATGTAGGCCAGATAGAGCAGGTAGCGGAAGATCAGCATGCGCCGCGGCCTCAGTCCCAGGCTTCGGGCCAGGGGAGGGGGAAGAAGGGCCGGAAGGGCCGGGCCTCATCCACCGTCCGGGCGAAGGAGGGGCGGGCCCTAAGCCTCGAATAATAAGCCTCGAGCCCGGGTCGGCCGGCGAAAGGCTCCACCATATTTGCATAAAAGAGGGCGGGGGCCGCTCCGCACTCGGCGAGGGTGAAGGCCTCGCCGCCCACCCAGGCCCGGCCGGACGCCAGCGATCCTTCGAGGACATCGTATGCGCGCCGGAGCATGGCCTTGGCCTCGGTCACGCCATGCGCGTCCTTCGCCCCTTCAGGCCTGAAGGAGTCGCCTACAACCTTTTGCAGCGGCGCCTCGACATATTGGTCGAAGAAGCGGTCCCAGCGACGAGCCTCGAGCGCGGCGTCCGGGTCCGTTGGCACCAGGGGCGGTGGGCCGGGATGCGCCCGGTCGAGATATTCGACGATCAGGCTGGATTCGGGCATGGTGACGCCGCATGTCTCGTCTCGAAGGACCGGGAACTTGCCGATCGGCCACAGCCGCTCCAGCGCCGCTTTCTGCTCCGGATCCGAGAGGTCCACCATCACGGGTTCGAAGGGCACTTCGCGCTCGTAGAGGGCGACCAGCACCTTCTGGCAGAACGAGGAGAAGGGGTGGTAATAAAGGGTCAGAGTCATTGCGCCTGTCTCCGCGCGGCCGGTCCCGCTGTCAACGCGCGGGCCTGGTCGGAACGCCGGCGCAACCGATGCGTTGGCGGCAAGTCGTTCAGGGAACGGCGGTTTTTCCGTCATGCCGTCCCGCTTCGAGGAGCAAGTATATGCTTCGCGGCCTGCTCATTGCCCTGATCGCCGGCTCCTTGGCGCTTTCCGCCTGCGTCCAGACCCGGCAGATCGCCGACGTCGAGTTCGAGCCTCCGCAGGGCGATTACAGCCTGATCGTGATGCGACCCGACGTCACCGTCGGCCTGGTGACGGCGGGCGGCCTCGTCGAGCCCAGGGCCGACTGGACCGAAAAAGCGCGGACGAACCTCCTCAGGGCGCTGGCCGAGCAGCAGGCCGGCCGCGGTGGACGGACCCGGATCCTCGAGAGCCGCGCCGGCATCCCCGGAGTGGCCGAGCAGGACGTGGCGGACCTCGAACGCCTTCATGCAGCCGTCGGCAACTCGATCGCGCTCCACAAATATCTCGGCGCCGACCTCCCGACCAAGCGCCGCCAGGGAGTCGACTGGACCCTGGGCGAGGATGCGGTGAAGTTCGGCAAGGCGACCGGCATGGATTACGCCCTCTTCCTCCACGCCGAGGACAGCTTCGCGTCGAGCGGTCGGGTCGCCCTCCAAGTCCTCGGGATCGCCGGCTGCTTCGTCGGCTTCTGTGCGCCCCAAGGCGGCGGAGGCCAGTCGGCCTACGCGTCGCTCGTCGATCTGAGGACCGGCGAGGTCGCCTGGTTCAACGTCCTCCAAACCCAGAGCATGATGCCGGGTGTCGGCTTCGGCGACATCCGCACCCCCGAGGGCGCCGCCCAGATGGTCGAGCGCCTGCTGGGTCGGATGAGGGCCGGCCGTTCCGTCAGGGCCCGGCAATGAGCGTCGCGCTCACCCGGCGCTCGCTGCTCGGGGCGTTCGGATGCGCCTGCTGCCTTGGAACCGTCGGCGCCGCCGACGCTCGGATTTCGCCGCGCTCGATGAAGCCGCTGATCGGCCCGGGCCATCGTCCCACCGCCAAGGACGAGCTCGGCATGTGGCAGCAATATGAACGGGTGGAGCAGGAGATTGCCGGATCCAACCTGCTGCTCGACGATCCCGGGCTCGCTTCCTATCTCGGCGGCCTCGCCGGGCGGGTCGGCGGTCCAGCCGCGAAGGACCTACGGGTCTATATCGCGCGCGTTCCCGAGTTCAACGCCTTCATGGCGCCGACCGGGTTCATGGTCGTCTTCAGCGGGCTTCTGCTCCGGATGCGCGACGAGGCGCAGCTGGCGGGAGTGATCGCCCACGAGGCCGGCCATTTCCTTCGCCGCCACCAGATCCGGATGTGGCGCGACATGAAGCGCAAGACGACGGCCCTGAATTTCCTCGCCATGGGCGCGGGCGTCGGCGGAGCGGCGGGCGGCTTCTACGCCGGCGATCTCGTCCAGCTCGCCCAGTTCGGGACCATATTGTCCCTGCTGTCCTACAGCCGCGAGCTTGAATCGGAGGCGGACGCGATCGGAATCCTCCAGATCAGCGAGGCCGGCTACGATCCGGCCGCGATGCCGGAGACCTGGCAGCAGCTGATCGAGGAAGGCAGAGCCAGCGCCGCGATGCGCCGAAAGCCGTACCGGCGCCGCTATTCGCTCCTCGAAACCCATCCCGCTCCGGAAACCCGAATGGTCGACCTTCGGATTTCCGCCAGGGAGGTGACGACGGCGCGCACCACGGAGCGGGGCCGCGACCGCTATCTCCGCGCCCTCGGCGATCACCGCAAGACCCTGCTCGACGACCAGGTCAAGCTCAACGACCCGGGCGCCAGCCTCTACGTCATCCAGACCCTGGCCAAGGACGGCTGGAACGGACTGCTCCGTTATTATGAAGGCGAAATTTGGCGGCTGAAAGGCGGCAAGGGCGATTCGGCCCTGGCCGGCCGAAGCTATGCCGCCGCGACCGCATTTCCGGACGCTCCGCCGGAAGCCTGGCGGGCGCACGGCTATCAATTGCTCAAGGACGGGCGACGCGAGGAGGGGAAAGCGGCGCTAAACCGCTATCTCGCTTTGGCGCCGCGGGCGCCGGACGCGGCGATGGTCCGGCAAATGGCCGGCCAGTGAAGGGAGGATATGCGATGCGCTCTGCAGGCATCCTGGCGGCGCTCGCGGCCCTGCTGCTTACCGCCGGTTGCGTCGGGGTCGGAGTCGGCGGGCCCGGCCTGTTCCATTATTACAAGCTGGTGACGCCCGGCCCGGAGGACGTCGCCCGCCATACGATGATCGTCACGCCCACCCTGCGCTGGAACAAGGCGCCGCGTGGGCCCAGCGACATCGATCGCGAGGAGAATTGGACGCTCAACGGCCCGCTGCTCGACGGGCTCACCTTCATCGGCGGCCTGGAGCACGACAAGCGCATCGTTCAGCAGAGGCGCAAGGCCGACCGCAAGGTCCCCAATTTCCGCGCCGACATGAACCCGACCGAGATCGCGGCGATGATTGAAAGCTTCTACCGGATTCGCGCCGGCTCGACCCGATTCGAAATGACGGGATTGAAGCCGCGCGACTTCCTGGGCCGTCCCGGCTTCCAGTTCGACTATGTCCATCTCGGCGGCGACGAGGTCGAGCGCAAGGGCAGGGCGGTCGGGGCGATCGTCAACGGGCGCTTCTACCTCGCCCTCTTCGACGCCACCCGGATGCATTATTTCGACGCCGGCCTGCCGGAGTTCGAGCGCATCGTGGAGAGTGCTCGCCTTGCGGGCTGAGCGGGCCGGCCGCTGGCGCGGCGTGGAACCGACACATTTAGCGACAATTTCGTGCCGCCGCCGACATAGCTGAGCGACAGCTGGGGTCCATCTACATCTCAACGCCGGATCGAACGGCGTCACCAAGGAGATGAAAAATGAAGATCCTCAAGAGCCTCATCCTGGGCACCGTCGCGGCCTCCGTCGCGGTCGCTCCGGCCGCCGCCGCCGATTTCGGACGCAATGATCGCGGCCGGATCGAGCGGGTGCAGACCACCAAGATCGTCAAGCGCAACAACAACGGCCGCAAGGTCGTCACCGTCCGGCAGGTCCAGCCTCGCAAATGGGCCCGCGGCCAGCGCTTCGACAGCCGCTATGCCCGCAACTACCGGGTGATCAGCAACCCCCGGGCCTATCGCCTCCACGATGCGCCCCGCGGCTATCGCTGGGTCCGCTCGGACAACGACGCCGTGCTTGTTGCGGTCGCCAGCGGCCTGATCGGCGCGGTGCTCGCCAACGCTTTCTAAAACGACGAGAGGGCCCCGGGACGGCACGTTCCGGGGCCTTCACCGTTCGAGCAATCATGACGCAGCCCCACATCCTCCTCGTCGACGACGAGCGCGACATCCGCGAGCCGCTCGCGGCTTATCTCGCCAAGAACGGACTGCGCGTCACCCGCGCCGAGGATGCCGCCGCCGCCCGTCAGCATTTGGCCGCCTACGCCATCGACCTGGTCCTTCTCGACGTCATGATGCCCGGCGAGGACGGCCTCTCGCTGGCCGGTTTCGTTCGTGCCACGACCGGAACCCCGATCATATTGCTCACCGCCAAGGCCGAGGAGACGGACAGGATCGTCGGCCTCGAGCTCGGCGCCGACGATTATGTCACCAAGCCCTTCAGTCCCCGCGAGCTGCTCGCCCGGATCAAGGCCGTCCTTCGTCGCTCGGAGGGGCAGGGGACGGCGGTACACGCCCCCGATGCCGACGCTTATGCCTTCGGTCCCTGGATATTGCGGACCGGCGAGCGCGAGCTGGTCGACGAAAGGAAGGTCTCGGTGCCCTTGTCGACCGGCGAATATAATCTGCTGCTCGCCTTCGTCACTCATCCCAAGCGCGTCCTCACCCGCGACCAGCTGCTCGACCTCAGCCAGGGCCGGGAGCTCGCCGCTTTCGAGCGGAGCATCGACAATCATATCAGCCGTCTCCGGCGCAAGATCGAGGAGGATCCCGCCGATCCGAAGCTTCAAGACCGTGTGGGGGGGCGGCTACACGCTCTCCGCCGATGTTCGCCGCCTGTGATGAGCGCGTTTCCCAGGAGCCTCGTCGGGCAGATGGCGCTGCTGCTCGGCCTGGCCCTGCTCGTCGCCCAGCTGATCAACTTCGCGCTCATCCTCAACGAGCGTCAGAAGCTAAGCCTCGCCCAGAATCAAGGTCCCGCCATCACCCGCTTCGCGGCCGTCGCCGCCGATCTCCAGCAGGCGCCGCCGGATTTGCGCTTCGCCGTGATCGAGGACGCCTCGAGGCGGGGGGCCCAGTTCCGGATCGAGGCGCGGCCGGCCACGACCGACCCGCGCGAGGCCGGGATCGAGGCCGGTCTGGCCCAGGCCCTTTCCGAAGCTGGGATTCGGTCGCCCGAAACCCGGGCCGCGTTCGGCAGTGCCGTTCGCCGGAACGGGGGCGGGCCGGCTCAGACCCTGCTCCTCTCGGCCAGGCTCCCGGCGGGCGATTGGCTGAACGCGCGCCTGTTTACGCCGCGGCCGGACCCGTGGCTGGCCGGCCGGCTCGCCGTCGCCACCCTTTTTCTCTATCTCATCGTGCTCAGCGCCAGCCTGTTGCTCGTCGCCCGGCTGGCGAGGCCGCTTCGCGACCTGACCGGCGCGGCCGAAGGCTTTGGCGGGCGCGAGCCGGCCCCGGCCGTGGCCGAGCGCGGCCCGCTGGATCTCAGGCGGGCGATCCATGCCTTCAACGCCATGAACCGCCGGGTCGTCTCGCTGCTCGACGAGAAGGACAGGATGCTCGGCGCCATCGGCCATGACCTGCGCACCCCGCTCGCGTCGCTTCGGATCCGGGTCGAGAGCGTCGAACCGGCCGATGAGCGCGAGCGGCTCGTCGCCAAGATCGACGAGATGGCCGCGACCCTAGAGGACATCCTCGTCCTCGCCCGCACCGGCCGGGCCCGCGAGGAGAAAAGGTCGGTGGACATCCCGGCGCTGGTCGACGCCCTCGTCGAGGACTATCGAGCGCTCGGCCGCGACGTCGAGCTGGTGCCGGGAGGCCGGCACGTCGCCGCCGTCCAGCCCAATCTGCTGAGGCGAGCGATCCGTAACCTCGTCGACAACGGACTCGCCCATGGCGGCGGTTCGGTTCGGATCGCCGTCCACGCCGCGGGCGCACGGGTGGCGATCGAGGTCCGCGATAGCGGCGCCGGCCTTTCCGAAGCGATGCTGGCGAGGGCCGGCGAAGCTTTCTACCGCGGCGAGGAATCGCGCAGCCGCGAGACCGGCGGCGCGGGCATAGGCCTCGCCATCGTCCGCGCCGTGGCGGAGAATCACGGCGGCGAGCTCAGGCTGGCCAACCTGCCGGACGGCGGCCTCGCGGCGACATTGGAGCTTCCGGCGGAAGGCTAGCGCCGGGTGGCCTCGGCGACGATCGCTTCGGCCTTCGCGAACAGCGCGGGATCGACCTTGGCCCCTGAAGCCGCGGCATTCTCCGCCAGCTGCTCGGGCCGGGAGGCACCGACTATGGCCGAGGCGACGTTGGGCTCGCGAAGCACCCAGGCCAAGGCGAACTGCGCGAGGCTGAGGCCGGCTTCGGCGGCGATCGGCTGGAGCCGCTGCACCGCCTCCAGCACTGGCCGCTGGAGCAGCCGGTCCATCCAGCCGCCCATCTCCTCGCTCGTCGCCCGGCTGCCCTGGGGCGGCGCATCGCCCGGCTGGTACTTGCCGGTGAGCACGCCCTGGGCGAGCGGCGACCAGACGATCTGCGAGATTCCGTTGGCGGCGCTCAGCGGGATCACCTCTTTTTCGGGCTGGCGCCAGAGCAGGCTATATTGCGGCTGGCTGGACACGAACTTCTCGACTCCCGCCATTTCGACGGCGGCGCTGATCTTGTCCGCCGGCCACTCCGAGAAGCCGATATAGCGGGCTTTGCCGGAGCGGACGGCCTCGGTGAGAGCTTCCATTGTCTCCCCGAGGGGGGTTTCCTCGTCGTAGCGATGACATTGGTAGAGATCGACATAGTCGGTCCTGAGCCGCTTCAGCGAGGCGTCGAGCTGCTTCGTGACCTGGGATCGAGACAGGCCGCGATCCGTCTCGGTCATCGGGAAGAACAATTTCGTCGCCAGCACATAGGAATCGCGCGGCCGGCCCTCCAGAACCTCACCGAGGAAGCTCTCCGCCGCCCCACGCCCGTAGATGTTGGCGGTGTCGATGAAATTGATTCCCAGCCTGAAGCTCTCGTCGACCACCGCCGCGGCACGGGCGCGTTCGACCCCGACCCCGAAGGTCAGCCAGGAGCCCAGCGAGATTTCCGAAACTTCCAGATCGCTTGATCCGAGCCTGCGATAGCGCATGCGTACCTCCCTGCCTGTTTTCGTTCAAAAGGCTCGAGCTTCGCCAACGTTCCCGATCGTTCGGCGAACCATTGCCCAGAGCCCGCCGGCTCGGGCATAAACGTTTCGAAGGGACGATCGATGAAAGACGAGTTCGCGGCCGACGTGGCGGCGCAGGGCGAGAATGACGAAATCAGGGCGATACTCGAGCAGGTCTGCGAGGTCACCCGGATGGGCTTCGCCGCGGTCGCGCGCGTGACCGAGGAGCGCTGGATCGCCTGCCAGATGCTCGACCGGATTGAGTTCGGCCTCGATCCGGGCGACGAGCTGGAGATCAAGAAGACGATCTGCGACGACATCCGCAAATGCGGGCACCCGATCGTCATCGACCATGAGCAGGGACCAACGTCCCCCGGACGTTGGTAGCCATGTCCGGGGGACATGGCGACCTGCTCATCGGCGCCGATCCCGCCTGGCGCACCCATCCGGTG
>JAXDPE010000033.1:0-36975 GCA_034668565.1 Sphingomonadales bacterium
GGCACCGGCTTCGGTCGGGTGGCCTGCGGAATACAAGACCTTCGGGGAACACGCAGGGCGCGGTTCCCTGTGTTCACGCGCGATCAACCGCCCGGCTTGTCGGGCGCAGCGGTGACGCAGGGGAAGCTTATGCAAGACGAGGCCGAAGAGCCCGCAAAATCGAAATCCACCAAGCCCACCCGGGCTGAGATCCTGCTGGTCGGAGCGGCCTGGGCGCTGTTCGTCGTCACCCTCATCGTCGGCTTCCGGACCTGGTCCGGCGGCTGGCACTAGCCTGCGTTACCCCCGCCCATGAGCAGAATGGCTTCCTCTGCGAGGCGGGGGCGGGGGCCGGATCGCAGGACCACGGGCGCTCCGGTCCCCATAATCTCGCTCGCCTCGAGGCTGTTGTTCCTGTCGCGATGGAGCCGAGAGACCGGCCTCGACGTGATCGTCGTCAAAGGCGCGCCCACCAAGGCGGCCAGCCTGCGCGCCGGCAAGCCCCAAAGCCTCGATCGATGGCACGGCTGCCGCTGGATGCCCGACGAGGATTCGAACCTCGATTGACGGAGTCAGAGTCCGTAGTCTTACCATTAGACGATCGGGCAGTGCGGGCCGCGAAATAGGACCCACCCTCCCGCGGGTCAAGGGCGGCGCCGGCTTCTAATCCGCGGGGACGGCGGCGGGGCGGCCGGCGATCCGCCGGAGGAGGCGGGGCAACGGCGCGTTGCGTTCCATCCACTCGGCATATTCGCGATAGGCCGGGTCGGCCGACAGATGCCGCTCCTCGGTCCGCGCCCGCCAATAATAGATTCCGGCGACCACGGCCATGATGAAGCTGTTGCGGATCATGTCGGTCATGTTTCCGGTGGTCGCGAAGAAGGGCAAAGTGGCGAGCCACCAGAACATATTTTTCGACACATAGGCGGGGTGCTTGGTCCAGGCATAGGGGCCGTGGGTGAGGATGCCCCGGTGGGTGAGGTTCGAGAAGCGGATCCCGAAGGCGACCGTCGCCCAGGCGTAGATCCCGGTCAGCGTCACCATGGCCGTCGCGACGAGCGTCATCAGCAGCGGATGGCCGTCGAGCCAATAATTCCAGCCGTTCTCGCCGACCGTGCCGGGATGATAATTGAGCGGGCCGCCGTCGCCCATCAGGACGAAGGGCGGATAGCAGATCAGCGCCGCCGTCCAGCCCGCCGCATAGGGATTGGCCGAACGGATATGGGCGTCGAGCGGCTTCATTGTCAGGGCGTAGCCGACGGTGGCGAAGACGGTGTCGATCATGAACATGGCGACGATCAGCCAGCGCGTCAGGCTGACCAGGTTCGCGCCGATCTCCGCACCCGTCGGAGCGACCGTGTCGTGCCAATTGCCCGGGACGATGGCGATCATGAAGGCCATGAAGAAGCCTTTGACCGCCCAGCTGCGCAGATGCTCGTAAACCCTTTCGCGCTCGACCAGGCTCGATTTGCCGATCAGCAACTGGCCGAAATGCCAGGCGCCGTCGCGCGGCTCGACGAGCCGGCGGTCGAGCCAGAGCACGTAGGGGACCGACAAAGCGAGGAGGGGCCCGGCGGCGTAACCCAGCACTTCCATCGAGAACAGATAATTGCCGTCCCAATACCAGCGGCCGGCGCAATAGAGGAAACCGATCGCCGCCCAGGTCGCCCACAGGCCGGCGATCTTGACCAGGCTGAAGTCGAGCGCTTGTGACAGCCGCCGCGGCGGCCCCTGCCAGTCGATCCCGGTGGTGGGCCGCCGGTGGACCTTGTCGACGAGGAGCGACCAGAGCACCATCGGCGTTCCGCAGGCGAGCAGGGCCAGAAGCGCACCTTCACGGCCGGAAATCTCGAGCGTCCGGGCGATCGCCACCCAGGCGAACAGCCCGGCAAGGCCGGCCAGGCCGACGCCCGGGCTGACCGCGGAGGGGGGCCGCGGATCGGCCTGGGTTTCGGTGGCAATCTTTACCTCGGCGTTCATGGCACCGGCCTTAACCGGGAATGGTAAGCAAGCCGTGAAGCTTTCGCCGCGCGGACATTGATCCATTACGGCTCAATCCCTTCCTGCGCCCGTAAGCAGTTCTTAAACGTCTGCGCCGCTATGTCTTTTCATCGGCGGACAGTGGGGCTTGCCCGCCAAGCGGCGATGGCCGGGAGGGACGATGCTGTCGAACGAATGCCATGAGGAGACGACCTTCTCCTTCTCGCGCCAGGCACCGCGGCCGCCCGACCGCCGGCGCGCGACCCGGCATCTCACCATCCTGCGCGTGGGGGCCCTGATCGGCCCGAACGGGCGCGAGCTGTGCCTCATCCGAAACATCTCGGCCGGCGGCTTGATGGCCCATGTCTATTCGAGCCATTCCTTGGGTTCCGAGGTAACGATCGAGCTGAAGAGCAACCAGCCGGTGCCGGGGACCGTGGTCTGGGCCGACCAGTCCAACCTCGGCATCGAGTTCGCCACGCCGATCGACGTCGAGGAGATGCTGTCCAGCCAGTCCGCACTGGAATCGGGCTGGCGGCCGCGCCTGCCCAGGGTCGAAGTCGACCGGCTCGCGACCCTGCGCTGCGGCGCCCGGCTCTATGGAGCCAATACGCGCGACATCAGCCAGGGCGGGGTGAAGGTCGAGACCGACCAGCCGCTCGAGCTCGGCTGCGAGGTCGTCCTCACCATGGACAAGTTCCGGCCGGTGACCGGAGTCGTCCGCTGGTGCCAGGGCGGCCTGGCCGGAATCGCCTTCAACCAGCTCATCCCCTTCCACGAGCTGATGGAATGGCTTCGGCCCGAGGCGGTGGCGAAGCGCTGAGCCCAAGCGCTGACCCCAAGCGCTGACCCCAAGCGCTGACCCTTGCCTCGTTGACAGCCCCCGCCCCTTTCGCCAATGGGACGCCCTCCCTAGCTGGGTGCCTCCTGGACAGGTGGCCGAGTGGTTAAAGGCAGCAGACTGTAAATCTGCCCGGGTTTCCCGTACGCTGGTTCGAATCCAGCCCTGTCCACCAGCCTTCGCTCCTGTCGGAGCTTCGGCTGGCAAGCCATGCGGCGAGGGATCACAGGCGGGCTTGCCCGCCGAGGCTCGCGCCGCTAGGCGGGAGCGAAGGCGGGTGTAGCTCAATGGTAGAGCAGAAGCCTTCCAAGCTTACGACGAGGGTTCGATTCCCTTCACCCGCTCCATCAAAAAGCATCCGGGGGATGCTTTTGATGGAGCGCACGCGCAGCCGAAGGCGGAGCGGGGCGACCCATGAGGCATCCGGGGGATGCTTTTTAACGGAGCGCACGCGCAGCCGAAGGCGGAGCGGGGCGACCGGTATCGCGCGCGGCGCGCCTGTAATCCGTCGGGTGCTGGTCCTGTCGGAGTAAATTCGTCACCCCGGACTTGATCCGGGGTCCACCTGCTTTGCACCACGAGCGGGGTAGAAGGTGGATGCCGGATCAAGTCCGGCATGACGAAACGCCTCGGCTCACCTCAAAAGCACAAGCTCCAGAGCGTGATCGCCCCTGGTTGTATCATCCTCGTCATGCCAGCGAAGGCTGGCATCCATTCCGAATTCGCGAAAATCCTCTGCGTCAGCATGGACCCCAGCTTCCGCTGGGGTGACGGTGAGGAGCGTCTCGACTAATCCGGTCCCGCCCTAGGCCGCGGCTCTCCCGGCGCCGACGCCGATCACTCCGCGCAGGTCGAACTCGCTGATGAAGCGCACTCCGATCTTGCGGTCGCGGCACCATTTCACTTCGACTTCGAGGAGGTTGAAGCCCGCCATTTCGAGCTTCGCGCTCGTACCCGGCTCGAGATCCCGCGGGCCTTCGAGCAAAGCGCCTCCGGCCGACAGGTTGCGGATGCTGACCGGCAGGCTCTGGCCGCCCGCGTGAAGGGCGGCGCGCTTGATCAGCCGGTGGCGCGGCGCCCGGCTGACCGCGAACCCTTCAGCGTCGAGCGGGCAGCTTTTCCCGGCCATGTCGAGGGCCTGTTCGGGCGGCATCGCCCGGCCGAAGATGAAGCCTTGGATATAGGTGCAGTCGAGCGAGCGGATGAGGTCGAGCTCCTGATGGGTCTCCGCCCCTTCCGCCGTCGTCTGCATCTGAAGCTTGTGAGCGAGGCCGACGATCGCCTCGAGGATGGGCAGGTTGCGGCTTCCCGGCAGCGAGGCGCCTTTGACGAAGGCGCGGTCGATCTTGATCTTGTCGAACGGCGCCCGCTCCAGATAGGCCAGGCTCGAATAGCCGGTGCCGAAATCGTCCAGAGCGAGCCTGACGCCGATCCTCTTGAGGGAGGCGAAGGTCTCGTCGATCTTCGGATCGTCGGCGAGGAACACCGCCTCGGTGATCTCGAGCTCGAGCCGGCCGGCGGGAAGCCCGGCGCCGGCGAGCGCCTGAACGACCAGCGACGAGAAGCCCTTGCTTGCGAACTGGGTGGGCGAGACGTTGACGGCGACGAACAGATTCTCCGGCCATTTCGCCGCCTCCCGGCAGGCGGCCCTCAGCACCCATTCGCCGAGCTGGTTGATCAGCCCGGTATCCTCGGCGATCTGGATGAACGACTGAGGTGAGATGAAGCCCTGTTCGCTATGGTCCCAGCGGACCAGGGCCTCGAACCCGGCGAGGTTTTCCGAGGTTCCGGACACGACCGGCTGGAAATAGACTTCGAGGTCGCCGGCGGCCATGGCCAGCCGGAGGTCATGCTCGAGCGCCTGGCGGTTCGCCGAGATCATCTCCATCTCGGGTTCGAACACCCTCAGCATCCCGCGCTCGGTCTTGGCCGAATAGAGCGCCAGATCGGCCTTTCGGAACAGGGATTCGGCGTCTTCGGCCTGGGGAAAGGCATAAGCGATCCCCACCGACGCTCCGATCGAGATGCTTCGCTCGCCGGCCTTGAAGGCCTGCGACAGGTAGACGATGCACCGCCGCGCAAGCTCCTCGACCGACTCGCGGCGGGTGTTGACGGAAATGACGACCTCGAACTCGTCTCCCCCGAGCCGGCCGACGGTGCCGTGCCGGCCGAATATCTGCTCGATGCGGGTCGCCGCCTGCCTGAGGATGTCGTCGCCGACCAGGTGGCCGAGCGTGTCGTTGACGTCCTTGAACCGGTCGAGGTCGACGATCAGCAGGGCGCATTCGGTTCGGCTGGCGACGCGAAGCGCGTCTTCGAGGCATTTAAGGATCGTGGCGCGGTTGGGCAGGCCGGTCAGCGAATCGTAGCGCGCCGCGCGCCTTAGCTCGGCTTCAGCCCGGGTTTTTTCCGAAAGATCGGAGCCGAAGCCGCGAAAGCCGGTCAACTCGCCGGATTCGGAAAGGATCGGCCTTCCGGTCAGCGCCCAGAGCACGTCCGGATTTTCGGCGCTGCGCACCGTCAAATCGGTGAACGGAAGCGCCCGCGAAAGATAGAAACCCAAAGTCCGCTCGCCGCCAATGCCCTCGCCGCCTTCGTCCCGGCAGTCGACCGCGAGGTCGGCCAGCCTTCGGCCGACGACCGAGTCCGATTGCGCCGAATCGCCGCCGAAGCCCGAAAAATAGCTCAGCCGGCCGTCGCTTCCGACCTCCCAGAACCAGCCCTTGCCGCTATCCTCGAACATCTGGGCGAAGCGAGAGCTGTCCTCCGAAGCGGGCGCTTCGGCGGGCGATGCGGTTTCGCTCCCCTTTCTGGAGAAACGGCTGATCATGTCGCGGCGTTTTCCCTCCGGACGGCGGTCTAGGGCGCGCCGGTTAAAATTCGCTAAGCATCGCAGGACATCGGGCGTTCAGGCGCTGACAGGCGAGGTTCAGCTTGGCGGGACGGTTGGAGCGTCCCGGCGGTCGAGACGTGCTTTCGCAGGCGGAACGAGCGCGGCCGGCCGGCCGTTCTTCTCCCGAACCACGGGAGCTTCGTCATGCGTAATCTCATCCTGCTCGCGGGCACCGCCATGCTTGCCCTTGCCGCCCCGGCCGTGGCCGACAAAGGCGGCGGCGGCCATGGCGGCGGCGGCCATGGCCAGGGCGGCGGCGGCGGTCACGGTGAAGGCGGCGGTGGCAAGCCCGCCAAAATGGAGCATGGCCGCGGTCGTCAGGCCGAGGCCGCAAGGCCGGTCCAGGCGGAAGGGCACGCCTTTCAGGCCGAGCGCCGCGCGTTTCGGGCCGAAGCGCGACCCGAGCGGGAGGTGAGGCGCGCGATCCGCGACGAGCGCCGCGACGACGTCTTCGTCCGCCGCGGCGGCGAGGAGCGACGCGACTTCCGCCGGATCGGCCGGGATGTCGAGCAACGGCCCGATTATCGCCCGGATGAGCGCCGCTTCGCGGGCTTCGACGGCGCCTGCCCGCCGGGCCTCGCCAAAAAGCACAATGGCTGCCTGCCGCCGGGCCAGGCGAAGAAGCTCTTCGCGCGCGGCGAACGGATCGATCGCGACCGGTTCGAGGGCTATCGAGTGCCAGTTGCCTATCGCGGCTTCTACCAGGACACGCCGGATTATTATTACAATTACGACGACAGCGGCTACATCTACCGCGCCGACCGCGGCAGCGATCTAGTGAGCGCGATCATCCCGCTGTTCGGCGGCGGCTTCGGGATCGGCCAGGCGCTCCCGGCCGGCTACGACGCCTACAACCTGCCCGTCCAGTATCGCGACGATTATTACGACACCGACGATTCGCTTTACCGCTACGGCGACAACGCCATCTATCGGGTCGATCCCAAGTCCAACATGATCGAAGGCATCGTCGCCTTGCTCGGCGGCGGGCTCAACGTCGGCCAGCAACTTCCCGACGGCTATGACGCCTATAATCTCCCGATGGACTATCGCGACGAATATCAGGATGGCGACGATTACAACTATCGTTACGCCGACGGAAACATCTATCAGGTCGACGCCAAGACCCAGATCATCCAGGCGATCGTCAAGATGCTCGCCTGAAGGAGCCGCAGCCGATGAAGAAAGCCCTGTTCGCCGCCGCCATGCTTCTCGCCGCCTGCCACCAGGGAGCCGGCGGGGGTGGCGCCGATTCGAACTCGGCGGCTCCCCGCGCCGCCGCGAAGGGCGAGCAGCCCAAGACCAATCTCCTTCAGGCGCTGAACGGCTCGGCCGATCACAAGAGTCTCGCCGAGGCGGTGAAGGCGGCGGGCCTCTCCGAAACTCTGTCGGGAGCCCAGCCTTATACGCTGTTCGCGCCCGGCGAGGCGGCGTTCGCCAAGCTGCCCGGCGGCAGCGCGGGCCTCCTCGCCCCGGACGCCAAGGGCCGGCTGGTCGCGCTTCTCACCGGCCATATCGTGCCGGGCGTGGTCACCGACGCGGACCTCAAGCGGGCGATCGAGCGAGGCAAGGGCAAGGCCCAGCTCGCCACCGTCGGCGGAAGCCATCTGGGCTTGAGCCGGGACCGCGATGCCATCGTCATCACCGACGCCGCGGGCGGGCGGGCGCGGGTCACCGGCCCGGAGCAGCTTGCCTCGAACGGAGTCGTGCACAGCGTCGACGCGGTGCTGGGCGGGAAGTAACCCTCGTCATTCCGGCGAAAGCCGGAATCCATGAACACCGACGTACGAAGCTTCGAAGAGCCGTGTTCATAGATGCCGGGTCAAGCCCGGCATGACGACATCTCTGCACCGAATCTGCACAGCCTTCGCGCCGCGAATCGAAGCCCGGCGCATCCCGCTTCGATACGCCTCGTCCATCAAGGCCGGATGGAACTCACCGCCCCCACCCCCGCCGCCGCGCCTTCGCGCCTCCGCCGCTTCAGCTTCGTTCAGAAGATCGTGCTCGCTTTCGCGCTCGTCGCGATGGCCGACCATTTCTTCTTCTTCCAGCGGGCCGGATCCACCCTCGGCCTGTTCGCGGCGGCGTTGCTCGTCGCGATCCTCGTGGCGACGCCCGCCATCGGCCGGAGCAAGCCTGCGCTCGCCGCCGCCGCCGCCGCATTGCTCTTCGTCGCGCTGCTCGGCGACGACCCCTCCCCGCTTGCCGCTTTGCTGTTCCTCGCCGCCGCCGGCCTCGCCGTGCTCCTCCCCCGGACCGCCGCCTTCGACGACGGCTGGCGCTGGGCGAAGCGGCTCTTCATCCACGCCTTCGTCACCCCAATCGCGCCGGTGTTCGACTTGTTCCGGTTGCGCTCCGTCCGCCGCCGCCGCGGCCCTGCCCGCCTTGCCGCGGCCCTGCCCCTGCTCGCCTTGCCCGTCCTCGGCACCGCCCTCTTCCTCGCTCTGTTCAGCGCCGCCAACCCGCTCATTGCCGACGCCTTCGCCCGGGTTGACCTGATGCTGGTGATCGGCGGACTGTCGATCGCCCGCCTCGCTTTCTGGGCGGCGATCGCCGTCCTTGTCTGGAGCCTGCTTCGGCCGCCGCGGATCCTGCTCGCGCCGCGCTCGGCCGACGAGCCGCAGCGCGTCCTGCCCGGCGTGACCCCGGCCTCGATCGCGCTGTCGCTGGCCGCCTTCAACCTCGTCTTCGCGCTCCAGAACGGCCTCGACATCGCCTTCCTGTGGAGCGGGGCGCCGCTGCCCGGCGCCATGACGCTCGCGGCCTACGCCCATCGCGGCGCCTATCCGCTGATCGCCACCGCCCTCCTCGCGGCCTTGTTCGTCCTCGTCACCCTTCGCCCCGGCACCCCCACCGGCGAAAGCCTGCTGGTCCGCCGGCTGGTCTATGTCTGGATCGCCCAGAACGTCATCCTAGTCGCCTCGACCATGCTTCGCACCCTCGACTATATCGAGGCCTATTCGCTCACTCGCCTCAGGATCTGCGCCCTTGTCTGGATGGCCCTGGTCGCGGTCGGGCTGGTCGTCATCTGCGTCCGCCTCTGGCGGCGCAAGAGCGCGCCCTGGCTGATCAACGCCAATCTCGCCGCCGCCTTGATCGCTCTCACCGCCTGCTCGGCCGTCGATCTCGGCGCCGTCGCCGCGCGCTGGAACGTCCGCCATGCGCGCGAGGTCGGCGGCACCGGGGTCCCGCTCGATCTGTGCTACCTGAACGCGCTCGGTCCATCGGCCCTCCTGCCCCTGATCGAGCTCGAGAGTCGGCCGATCGGCCCTCGCTTCCGCGAGCGGGTGGGCTGGACCCGCAACCTCGTCATGGATCGGCTCGGCACCACCCAGGGCGACTGGCACGGCTGGACGATGCGCAACGCCCGCCGCTCCGCGGAGGCGGAGCGCCTTATCGCCGAGCGCCGGCTGCCACGCTTCTCGGCGGACATTCGCGGCTGCGACGGTCGCAAGGTCGCCCTCTCAGCCTTTGACAGCCGGCGAGCGGAGATGTGACATGTACGCGATGAGCCACAAGATCCTCCTCGTCGACGACGACGCCCATATCCGCCAGCTGCTTGCCTTCGCGCTCGGCAAGGCGGGGATGAAGACCATCGAGGCCGGCGACGGCGAGGCGGCGCTCAGGGAAGTCGAGCGCGAGCGGCCCGATCTCGTCGTCCTCGACATCAACATGCCGCGGATGGACGGCCTCGAAGTCTGCCGCCGGCTTAGAGGGGAAGGCGATCTCCCGATCCTTTTCCTCTCCTCCCGCGACGACGAGATCGACCGGGTCCTCGGCCTCGAGCTGGGCGGCGACGACTACGTGGTAAAGCCCTTCTCCCCAAGGGAAGTGGTCGCCCGCGTCAGCGCCATCCTAAAGCGCGGCGGCCGCGCACTGGCGGAGGCCGGTGCGAAGAGCGCGCTCGTCCACAACCGGCTTCGCCTCGATCCCGAAGCCTGGGAAGCGCATTGGGACTCCGCCCCGGTGCCGGTTACCGTCACCGAGTTCCAGCTCCTCCAGCTTCTCGCCAGCCTGCCGTCCAAGGTGTTCAGCCGGGATTCGATCATCGACCGGCTGCACGGCCCCGGCTTCGCCATCACCGACCGGACCATAGACAGCCATATCCGCAACCTCCGGGCCAAGTTCGCCGCATTGGGCGGCGGCGACCTCATCGAGACCCGGGCCGGGATCGGCTACCGCATCGGCCTTTGCCTCGGTAAGGATCCCGCTTGATCCGAGCGCTGAAGGACTATGCCAAGCGCCAGTGGCCGGCGCTCAGGCTTCGCACCCTGCTCTTCCTCACCTTGCTACTGGTCGCCGCTTTGCCCGGGATCGGCGCCGTCTTCCTCCGGGTCTACGAGAACACGCTCGTCCAGCAGACCGAGGCCGAGCTCATCGCCCAGGGCGCGGCCCTGGCCGGGGCCTACCGGGCCGCCTGGCCGGAGCCGTACAGGGATCCGCCGCCGGGCCCGCTGCGCCCCGAGCGACCCACAATCGACCTTCGCTCGATGCCCGTCCTCGCCGCCCAGCCCGACGCCCGGCCGTCGCTTCGGCATGCCGATCCCGCCGCCGTCCGCGCCGCCGCCGCTCTGAAGCCGGTGGTGATCGACACCGCCCGGTCGACCCTGGCCTCGATCCGGCTGATGGACTCGCGCGGAACCGTGGTGCTCGGACGCGGCGACGTCGGCCGGACCTACCTTCACCTTCCCGAGGTCGCCGCCGCGGCGCTCGGCCAGACCCGGACGGCGCTTCGCGAGCGCGGCGACTATCGGCCGCGCTACGCGCTCGAATGGCTGAGCCGGGCGTCCAGCATCCGCGTCCATTATGCCCGTCCGATCCTCGCCGGAGGCAAGGTCGTCGGGATCCTGATGCTCAGCCGAAGCCCGCGCGGCCTGTTCCTCGGAATCTACCAGGATCGCGGCAAGATCGCGCTCGGGGTGGCCCTCATCTTCGCGGCGCTGCTGCTTCTCGCCGGCCTGCTGTCGCGGGGCATATCGAGGCCCATCGAAATGCTGAGCGAAGCGACCCGGAACGTCGCGAGGGGTTCGGTCGCGGTGCCGGAGCCGCCGCCCACCGCCGCGGTCGAGATCCGCAACCTCTATGTCGCCTTCGCCGCGATGGCCGAGCGGATCGAACGGCGCTCGCGCTATCTCAAGGACTTCGCCGCCTCCGTCAGCCACGAGCTCAAGACCCCGATCGCCGGAATCAAGGGCGCGCTCGAGCTGCTCGCCGAGCATCCGGAAATGAGCGAGGAGGAGCGCCGGCGCTTCCTTTCCAATGCCGGCGCCGGCGCCGACCGGCTTTCGCATCTGCTCCGCCGGCTTCTCGACCTCGCCCGCGCCGACATGGCGGTGGCGCCCGAGGATTCGGCTACCCATCTGGAAGGAGCGGCGATCAAGGTAGCCGACGCCCATCGCCGAACCGATTTCGCGGTGGAAATCGCGCTCGCCGAGTTGCCGGCCGTCGCCGCCCCGGCGGAGCTGCTCGAAGCCGTGCTCGAGACCTTGATCGAAAACAGCCGTCAGGCCGGCGCGAAGCGGGTCGCCATCGCCGGCCGGTCGGATCGCAACAAGGTCCGGCTCACCGTCGCGGACGACGGCCACGGCATCGCCGAGGCCGACCGCGAGCGCATCTTCGATCCCTTCCACACCAGCCGCCGCGGCGAGGGCGGATCCGGCCTCGGCCTCTCCATCGCCCGCTCCCTCCTCACCGCCTGCGGCGGAACGATCAGCGTCAACCCGAGCGCCACCGGCGCCCACTTCGAGCTCTGTCTCCCGATCGCTTAAATCCTCCCCCGGCTTTCCGGGGGAGGGGGACCGCGCGAAGCGCGGTGGAGGGGTTCTTCGGAATCAGCAAGGCCCCTCCACCATGCTTCGCATGGTCCCCCTCCCCTGCAAATGCAGGGGAGGAATTAGCGACGCGCCCACCCCCGCTTCCCACTCGACTTGCGTATCCGCCCATCGGATACTGCCCGCTCGAATCGGGGGGTTCCGGGTCATGTCTATTCGTCCGTTCCTTTGCCTCGCGCTCGGCGCGATGGCCGCGCTCGGGGGATGCGCCGCTGCGCCTCGGGCGCCCGCGACGACTCTGGCTGAAGCCGGCCTCAAGGCCACCGGAAGCTTCAGCACCGAGGTCCGCAACCTCGCCACCCAGCTTCGCGAAGCCGACGCGGCGGACAGCTTCACCCGAACCTGGGAGCTGTGCCAGAGCCCGGTGGCCGAGGCCTGCGCCCCCTCCGTCACTCCGGAACGCCTGTCGATCCAGCGCAACGGCCTCGCCGACGTCGTCGATCTCAGGGCCAATGCGATCGACCAGCTCGGCGCCGCTTATTCGGCCCTCAAGCAGGAAGCCGCCTACGACCAGAGCACCGACCTTCAGGGCGCCACCAAGTCGGCGATCGATTCGGCGAACAGCTTCGGCCAGGCCGCCGCCTCGCTGAACGGGGGCAAACGCTTCATCCCGGCGGTTCCGGGCGAGGTCGGGGCGCTGCTCGACTTCGGCTTCGGGGTCCTCGGCGACCGGCTTCAGCGCAAGCGCATCCTTCGCGCCAATCGCGAGATCGCCCAGGCGGTCCTCCAGCTGCGCAACGGAATGCAGAACGAGCTCGAGGTCTTCCTCACCCTCACCGATTATCTGGTCGGCAAGCGCACCGCCGCGCGCCTCGTCTTCTACGACGCTCAGCTGACCTCGCCGATGACGGTCATGACTCCGCTCGCCGACCAGCTCGACGTCACCCTGGTCCCCGGCGCGGAGAGCATGATCGCCAACTCGCCGGCGCTCCGAACCGCGTTGAGGGCGACGATGGAGGCCAATTCGAGGGTCGAGGTGCTCGAGGCGCAGGGCCGCTACCGGGCCGGCATCGCCGGGCTCGACGCCCTGCTTCGCCAGCATCGCGAGCTCGAGACCAAGGGCGGCGTGACCGTCGGCGACGTCGAGCGGATCATCGACCAGCTCAACGCCTCGCTCGCCAAATATGCGACCAAGCAGGGGGACAAGCCCAATGCCCAGCAGTAGCGCCAACGACCGGCTGACCGTCATCTACAAGGCCTACAAATCGGCCTTCGCCCGCCGCGCCGACGACCTCAAGCAGGCGACGACCACGGAGCAGATCCAGGCCGTCATGAACAATGTCGACGCGCTTGAAGGCAGCTATCTCGACGCCGCGCGCAAGTCGCTCGATGCGACCGGCCCCGACATCGAGGCCTGCTACCAGGCGGCGCAGTCGGCGACTGCGGCGGTCGACAAGGCCTACGCCCAGGGTAAGGCCCTCGCCGAACGGATCACCGCGGTCTCCGCGGTGGTCTCGGCGGTCGGCAGCCTGGTCACGAAGGCGGCGGCGGTGGCTTAGGCCCCTAATTCCTCCCCGAGGTTTCTCGGGGAGGGGGACCATGCGAAGCATGGTGGAGGGGACCTTCCGAGTCTGAAAGAACCCCTCCACCGCGCTTCGCGCGGTCCCCCTCCCCGGTAAAAACCGGGGAGGAATTAGGTTCTTACTCGAACTCCAGGATCACCGCGTCCACCGCGAGGCTGTCCCCCGGCTTGGCCGAAACCGACTTGACCCTTCCCGCTTTCTCGGCGCGAAGGATATTCTCCATCTTCATCGCCTCGACGATGGCGAGCGGCTGCCCGGCCTCCACCTCGTCCCCTTCGCCGACGTTGAGGGCGGTCAGCAGGCCCGGCATCGGGCAGAGCAGATATCTGGAGAGGTCGGGCGGGACCTTCTCGATCATGTGGCGGCTGAGCTCGGCGACATGGGCGGGAAGCACGTCGACGAAATGGGAGGCCCCGCGGGTCGTCAGCCGCCACTGCCGGCCGCGGCGTCCCACCTGAACGATCCGGCTCCGGCCGTCGATCACGCCTTTGAACAATTGCTGCCCCGGCACCCAGCGCCCGATCAGCTCGCGCCCCTCTCCCTCGTCGAGATAAGCGAGAAGACCGCCCTCGAAACCGTCGAAGCGGATGGCGAAGCTTCGGCCGCCGATCCGGACCACCCTCTCCTCGGGGGGCGCCACCGGAGCGCCGAGCTGGCCGCTCACCTCGCAGGCGCGGCCTTCGGTCTCCATCCCGAGCATGGCGCCGATCGCCGCCAGGTCCTCGATCAGCCGGTCGTCCGAAGGCGCGCCCTCGAAGCCCTCGGGATATTCCTCGGCGATGAAGCCGGTGGTCAGCCGCCCCTCGCGGAAGCGCGGATGCTGCATAAGCGCCGAGAGGAAGTCGACATTGTGGCCGATCCCCTCGATCACGAACGAATCGAGCGCGTCGACCTGACGGTCGATCGCTTCCTCCCGGGTCGGCGCCCAGGTGATCAGCTTGGCGATCATCGGGTCGTAGAAGATCGAGACCTCGCCGCCTTCCTCGACCCCGTCGTCGATGCGGGTAACGCCGGAGGCTTCGCCGTCCTTCGATACGCGGCCTTCGAATTCGCTCAGTCCGCTACTCAGGATGAGCGGCTTTGCCTCTTCCCGCTCATCCTGAGTAGCCGGCGAGCTTGTCGAACCGGCGTATCGAAGGACCTCCCGAGGCGCCCGATACCGAACCAGCCTTCCCGTCGACGGAAGGAACCCCCGATACGGATCCTCCGCATAGACCCGGTTCTCGATCGCCCAGCCGCTCAGCTTCACGTCCTCCTGGCCGAACGGCAGGTCCTCGCCCGCCGCGACCCGGATCATCAGCTCGACGAGGTCGAGGCCGGTCACCTCCTCGGTCACCGGATGCTCGACCTGGAGCCGGGTGTTCATCTCGAGGAAGTAGAAGCTTCGGTCGGCCCCGGCGATGAACTCGACCGTGCCGGCGCTGAAATAGCCGACGGCGCGCGCCAGGGCGACCGCCTGCTCGCCCATCGCCCTGCGCATCTCGGGCGTGACGAAGGGCGAGGGCGCTTCCTCGACCACCTTCTGGTGGCGCCTTTGCACCGAGCATTCGCGCTCGCCCAGGTAGAGGAGGTTGCCGGCCTTGTCGCCGATCAGCTGGATCTCGATGTGGCGGGGATTCTCGACGAACTTCTCGATGAACACCCGGTCGTCGCCGAAGCTCGCCAACCCCTCGCGCCGGGTCGCCTCGAAGCCCTCGCGGACGTCCTTCTCCGAATAAGCGAGCCGCATCCCCTTGCCGCCGCCGCCGGCCGAGGCCTTCATCATCACCGGATAGCCGATTTCGCCGGCGATCCTTACCGCATGCTCGGTATCGTCGATCTCGCCGACGAAGCCGGGCACCACGCTGACCCCGGCCGCCAGCGCCAGCTTCTTCGATTCGATCTTGTCCCCCATTGCCGCGATCGCGCCCGGCGGCGGACCGATGAACGCGATCCCGGCTTCCTCCAGCGCTCGGGCGAAGCTCTCGCGCTCGGAGAGGAAGCCGTAGCCCGGATGGACCGCCTCGGCCCCGGTCTCCCTGCAAGCCATGATGATCAACTCGGCGTTGAGATAGCTCTCGCTCGCCGGCGGAGGCCCAAGCCTAACGCTCTCATCGGCCAGTTTGACGTGCGGCGCCCGGGCGTCGGCGTCCGAATAGACGGCGACGGTGGCGATCCCCATCTTCCGGGCCGTGCGGATGACCCGGCAGGCGATCTCGCCGCGATTGGCTATCAGGATTTTGCTAAAGGGCACGGGTCTGCTCACAATCTAACGGTCCCAGAATATAGCTGTTGCGTCTTGGACAGCCTCGGCCGGGCCGTAACCCGAAGGGTCGCTGGAGCTGTCGCGGTGGGGCTTGAGGGCCGACACGAAGGGCAACAGCCTCTCGATCCGCGAAGCCTCTCCGCGAGGCGCGACGCAGGCGGCGGAAAAGGCTGCCAGGCCTCCCGGAAGCACTCTTATGCTCTCGAACCCGTAGCCCGCCCCGAGGCGCCGCGCGAACTGATCGGGTTGGACTTGAACGGCGGACGCCGCCCCGGCGCGGTTTTTGAACAGCATCATGAAAGGCAGCTTGTCGCGAGGCACCTCGCAACCCGGCCTTTGCCTGCGCGCGCACGAGGCGTCGAAATGCTCCCCGAGCAGCTGCGAGGCGTAAAGTGCCCAGTGTCTGTCGCTGCTCGAAGTCAGCAACATCGCCAACACGTCCCCGTTCGGGAGGGACAAAGCAAGCGCTTCACCTCCCACCTCCGTCCTTCCCGAGCACAGGCCGATCCAGGCGATATGACAATCCTGTTCGCGATCGGCATCGATAGCATAGGCGAAGACCATCATGTCGCCGACCACGCGCGCCGGTCCTTTCGGAGTGTCCATCAGCAATTCGACACTGAAAACATTTGCGTCTCTAAGTTTCGCCTGAGGCTGGCAGCCGGCGAGGGCGAATAAAAGCCCGACGCTGACGATCGTCATCGGTTTGTGGACCATATCGCCTATCGCTCGGACGGAGCCGGCCGGAGCTGGGCGATCCGGTCGCGCGTGATCCGCGCTCGGCAGCCGTTGTAGAGCATCGGCTCCATGCTTCCGCCCCGCGCCTCATAGCCCTCGAACGTGCAATGCGCGTCACGGAAGATCAGCCAGGCCCGCTGGGCATTGCGAAGCACGGTTTCGCTGCCCGGCCGATCGTCATGGCCCGGGAACGTCCTGAACTCCCGATCGACTGACCGCGCCTCAGCTATCGCGCCCCGCCAGAGCGCGTTGAGCTCCGCGTCCGCCCGAGCGAAATCGATGCCGGCGCAGGCATTCATGTCCATCTGGTTTTGCGGATCGGCGCAATGATGTTCCCGGGACTCAGCGTCCAGGGAGGCGTGCAGCGCGACGGCCAGGAGCATGGCGACGATCATTGGGCGGCCTCCTCGATCGGCGGCATGTTGTGGCCGAGCAGCTTGAGCACTTCCCCCGCCGCATCCACCAGGTTGGTGCCCGGGCCGAAAATCGCCTGAACCCCGGCCTCGCGCAACATTTCGTAATCCTGGGCCGGAATGACCCCGCCGACCACGACCTTGATGTCGGGACGGCCCAGGTCACGCAGATGCCCGATCAGCTCGGGCACCAGGGTCTTGTGCCCTGCGGCGAGGCTCGAGGCGCCGACCACGTCGACCTCTTCGTCAACGGCAAGCCGGGCGCTCTCTTCCGGAGTCTGGAAAAGGGGTCCCGGCACCACTTCGAAGCCAAGGTCGGAAAAAGCGGAGGAGACGAGGTTGGCGCCGCGGTCATGGCCGTCCTGGCCCATCTTGGCGACCAGCATCCTGGGCCTGCGCCCCAGCCGCCGCTCGATCGCGGCGACCCCCGCCCCCGCTCGCTCCCAGCGCGGGTCGCCGTCATAGGCGCCGCCGTAAATCCCCTTCACCGGCTCGGGACTGGTTCCGTAGCGGCCGAACGCGTCCTCCAGGGCCTGGCTGATCTCGCCCAAGGTCGCCCGCGCCCGGGCCGCCTCGATGGCGAGGGCGAGGAGGTTCGAGTCCCCCTTCGCGCCCGCTCGCAATGCGTCCAGCGCCGCCCGGGTGGCCGCCTCGTCCCGCTCCGCTCGGACCTTCTCGAGCCGGGCCACCTGGCCGGCGCGGACCTTGTCATTGTCGATCTGGAGGATGTCGAGAGGCGCTTCGTCAGCGAGCCGGTAGCGATTGACCCCGACGATCACGTCCTCGCCGCGGTCCGTCCGGGCCGCCCGGGCCGCCGCCGCTTCCTCGATCCGCCGCTTGGGAAGCCCCTCGGCGACCGCTGCGGTCATCCCGCCCATCGCCTCGACCTCCTCGATCATCGCCCAGGCCTTGTCGGCCAGCTCGTTGGTCAGGCTTTCGATGAAATAGGAACCGCCGAGCGGATCGGCGACGTTGGCGATGCCGCTTTCCTCGGCAAGGATGAGCTGGGTGTTGCGGGCGATGCGGGCGGAGAAATCGGTTGGGAGCGCCATCGCCTCGTCGAAGCTGTTGGTGTGGAGCGACTGGGTGCCGCCGAGCACCGCGGCCATCGCCTCGATCGTCGTTCGGACGATATTGTTATAGGGATCCTGCTCCGTCAGGGAGACGCCGCTGGTCTGGCAGTGCGTGCGCAGCATCAGCGATTTGGGATCCTTCGCGCCGAAACCGTCCATGATCCGGTGCCAGAGCGTGCGCGCCGCGCGCAGCTTGGCGACTTCCATGAAGAAGTTCATGCCGATGCCGAAAAAGAAGGAAAGGCGGGGCGCGAACGCGTCGACGTCGAGGCCCTTGGCCTTCGCCGCGCGGACATATTCCATGCCGTCGGCAAGCGTGAAGGCAAGCTCCTGCACCGCCGTCGCCCCGGCCTCGAGCATGTGATAGCCGCTGATCGAGATCGAGTTGAACCGCGGCATGTTTCGCGAAGTGTAGGCGATGATGTCGGCGACGATCCGCATCGAGGGCGCCGGCGGATAGATATAGGTGTTGCGGACCGCGAACTCCTTGAGGATGTCGTTCTGGATGGTGCCGGAAAGCTTCTCCTGGCCGACGCCCTGCTCCTCGGCCGCGACGATATAGAAGGCCAGGACGGGAAGCACCGCCCCGTTCATCGTCATCGATACCGACATCGTATCGAGCGGAATGCCGTCGAAGAGGATCTTCATGTCCTCGATCGAGTCGATCGCCACTCCGGCCTTGCCGACGTCGCCGGTCACCCGGGGATGGTCGCTGTCGTAGCCGCGATGGGTGGCGAGATCGAAGGCGACGCTGAGCCCTTTCTGCCCCGCCGCGAGGTTGCGCCGGTAGAAGGCGTTCGAATCCTCGGCGGTCGAGAAGCCGGCATATTGCCGGATCGTCCACGGCCGCCCGGTATACATCGAGGCATAGGGCCCGCGCGTATAGGGCGCGAAGCCGGGAAGTCCCGGGTCGAGGCCCTCGACGTCCTCGCTCGTGTAGAGCGGCCGGACCTCGATCCCCTCGGGCGTGTGCCAGACGATGTCCTTGCCCTTCACCTCCTTCGAGGCGGCGGCCTGCCAGTCGGCGCGGGTGGGTTTGTCGGAGGTCATCGAATTTCCCGGCTGTGGCGAATACGCAAGATTTCTACGACGGTTGTACGCGGCCGATAATCGATCACGTATTGAATGTCAGTCACCGACATCTGTCGTACATCCGCCGGTCGGTGAGGCCGACCCACGAACGGCGCAGCTGCGAGCGCGCGCAAGCGCTCCAACAGCCGCCGATTCACTCGCTGGGCCCACCCCACGCTCCGTTGGAGATTGAAGTCGTAGATACGAGCGAGATCCTCTTCGGCCTTCGCCGACAGCTCTACCCGCACTACTCGGCTGCTTCGGATCGCGGTCGCCGCCGACGTTCGGCGAGCCGGGCCTCCACCTCTTCCATAGAATAGAAAGGACCCTTCATCCGTTCTTCTAGATCGGCGATGTCGTCACGGGTGTAACGAAGATACTGCTGCAGCGCCTCCTGGAGCAGCACGTCGAGCGTCTCCTCGCGATTACGCGCCCACTCCCTCAGGTCGGCCAGATCGGCGTCGGCAATCTCGATGGTCACTTTCTCGCTCATCGCGCCAACCTACTCCTAGAGCCCGCGGACTCAAAATCCGCTTATGGCTGCGCCTCCGGGCTCTCCATGATCTCGGTCAGGACGCCCGCCATGTCCTTGGGATGGACGAAGAAGATAAGCGTCCCATGCGCCCCGATGCGCGGCTCGCCCAGCACCTTGGCGCCCTTGCCCTCGAACCAGGCCTTGGCCTCATGGATGTCCGGCACCTCGTAGCAAAGGTGATGCTGGCCGCCCGCCGGGTTCCTGGCGAGGAAGGCGTGGATGGGGCTCGCCTCGCCGAGCGGCTCGATCAGCTCGATCTGGGTGTTGGGCGTATCGACGAAGCACACCTTCACGCCCTGGGCCGGAAGGTCGAACGGCGCGTGGATCTTCGTCGCGCCCATCACGTCGCGATAATGAGCGATGGCTTTCTCGATCGACGGAGTGGCGACTCCGACGTGATTCAATCGCCCGAGCTTCATAAACTCTCCCGGAGGCCGAGGTTGAAGAGGAGGTCGGCGCCCATCGCCGCGAGGAGGAGGGCCAGCGCCGGGTAGAGAATGGCGAGCAGCCGGAAGGGACCGGGCCTTTCCGCCCGCTCGACGTAGGTGCGGCCTATCGGGAGCCGCCCGTCCCTCAGCCCCCGCCGCAAGGTCCACAGCGCCCAAAGCGCCGCGCCGAGGGAGAGCAGCCCCATCAGCCCGTCCGCGCTGCGCAGGGCGCCCATCTCAGCAGGTCTCCATGAGCGACTTGCCGCCGGCCACGGCATAGCCGTTCGCGCCGCGCACATAATGTTCGCTGAACCGGCGCGAGCCGGAATAGACGATGTCGAACGACTCATTCCTGGCGATGTTGAGGATCTTGCCTTCGATTATCTGAGCCCCGCCGGAATCCGCCTTCGCGCCGCTGTCGTCATAGACGAGGGGGATTGTGGCGACCTTGGCGGGACCGTCGGGGCGAAGCTCGGTCAGGGTCAGCCAGGAGCAGGTATAGCCCTGCCAGGTGCCGCCGCCCTCCGCCGCGACAACCGGCCAGTTGGAAAAGCGCGGATTGAGACTCCAGCGGGCGATCTGGCCGTTGGAACCGGTGTCGATCGCGGCCGGAAAGGCCCGCACGACCTCGAACCGGTCGCCGGCAAGCCTCAGATAGTGCACGGCGAGCTTGCCCGCGCTGGCATGGGCTGGATCCTGCACCTTGCCTTCGCTGATCAGCACCGGCCCGAACGAAGACCACAACAGCCGCGCCGGCGAATAGCGCACATCCTCGTCGGCGCCCTCTCCCGCGACCGCCAGCACCGCCTCGCCCCGGCTTCCGAACGCCGCCTCGAAGGCGCGCGCGACCTGCTCGGCGGCCGGAAGGGTCCGCAGGTCGGGAGCGGCCTTGGCCTCGACCAGATTGTCGTCCGCGGCGGCATTTCCCTGCGGCATCGGAAGATCGATGATCCCGTCGTCGCCGCCGCCCGACATTTTCCCCCAGAAGATCCCCGCGGCGATGGCGACGATGAGCGCCGTCCCTCCGAGAACGATCCAGAGCCGGCGCCGCGAGGGCGGCGACCCGCCGACTTCGATCGCTTCCGCCGCCGGCGGCGCGACCGTCTCATGCCCCAGCAGCCGCCTTTTCTCCGCCCGGAACTCCTCGTCGGTCAGCGCTCCGCTCTCGCGAAGCCGCTGCAACCGCTCGAGCTCGTCGTAGCGCGAGCTCATCGCGCCGTCCCGGCGTCAGAGCGGGATATTGTCATGCTTCTTCCAGGGATTTTCGAGCTGCTTGTCGCGCAGCTTGCGCAGCCCCAGAGCGATCCGCCGCCGGGTCGAGTGGGGCATGATCACCTCGTCGATGAAACCCTTCGATGCCGCCACGAACGGGTTGGCGAAACGCTCCTCATAGTCGCGGGTGCGCTCGGCAATCTTCTCCGGATCGCCAATGTCCTTGCGGAAGATGATCTCGACCGCGCCCTTGGCGCCCATCACCGCAATCTCTGCGGTCGGCCAGGCGTAATTGAGGTCGCCGCGCAGATGCTTGGACGCCATGACGTCATAGGCGCCGCCATAGGCCTTGCGGGTGATCACGGTGATCTTGGGCACCGTCGCCTCGGCGTAGGCGAAGAGCAATTTCGCGCCGTTCTTGATGATCCCGCCATGCTCTTGCGCCACGCCCGGAAGGAAGCCGGGAACGTCGACGAACGTGAGGATCGGGATTTCGAAGGCGTCGCAGAAGCGGACGAAACGGGCCGCCTTCTTGGACGAAGCGATGTCGAGCACGCCGGCAAGCACCATCGGCTGGTTGGCCACCACGCCGACGGTCCGACCCTCGACCCGGCCGAAGCCGACGATGATGTTGGCCGCGTGATTGGGCTGGATTTCGAAGAAATCGCCCTCGTCGAGCACTTTGCGGATCAGCTCGTGCATGTCGTAGGGCCTGGCCGCGCTGTCCGGAATGAGCGTGTCGAGGCTCGGCTCGGCACGGTCCCACGGATCGCTCGTCGGCCGCTCGGGCCCGTCGTGGCGGTTGGAGAGCGGCAGGAAGTCGAAGAAGTCGCGGGTCGCCAGAAGCGCCTCGATGTCGTTCTCGAAGGCGACGTCGGCGACTCCCGATTTAGTCGTGTGGGTGACGGCGCCGCCCAGTTCCTCCTGCGTCACGACCTCGTTGGTCACCGTCTTGACGACGTCCGGCCCGGTGACGAACATGTAGCTCGAATCCTTCACCATGAAGATGAAGTCGGTCATCGCCGGCGAATAGACCGCCCCGCCCGCGCAGGGCCCCATGATCAGGCTGAGCTGGGGCACGACGCCGCTCGCCAGCACGTTCCTCTGGAACACCTCGGCATAGCCGGCGAGGCTGGCGACGCCTTCCTGGATCCGCGCCCCGCCGCTGTCGTTGAGGCCGATGACGGGCGCTCCGACCTTCATCGCCATGTCCATCACCTTGCAGATCTTCTGCGCGTGGCGCTCGGAGAGCGAGCCGCCGAAGACGGTGAAATCCTGGGCGAAGACGAAGACGAGGCGGCCGTTGATCGTGCCCGAGCCAGTGACGACTCCGTCGCCGGGGAACTTCTGCTCGGCCATACCGAAGTCGGCGCAATTATGCTCGACGAACATGTCATATTCTTCGAAGCTGCCCTGATCGAGCAGGACCGTCAGCCGCTCCCGAGCCGTCAGCCGGCCCTTCTTGTGCTGCGCGGCGATGCGCGCTTCTCCCCCGCCCTGCTCGGCGCGGCGTCGGCGGGATTCGAGCTCTTCGATCGTGGTGGCCATGGCCGTGCTTTAAGACGATCCCCGCTTTGCGTCACCCCCAGCGACGGCGGGCTGCGCGAACGCCAAGTTCACGAAGTTCATGATGTCGAGCGGATTCGTGAACTTCGACACTCGGCACGCTTCGCCGGTAAGGCGGACAGGCGATTCGGGCGACGGAAGCCAGCATCTGTCAACTTAGCACAGAAGAAGAACAAAACCAAGCTGGCCTAGCGCCCCTCGAACCGCGGCGGCCTCTTCTGCAGGAACCCCGCGACCCCCGCCTTGAAGTCATCGCTGCGACCAGCCTCGCGCTGCGCAGCCCGCTCCGCTGCCAGCGCCTCGCTCAAGGATACATGCCCCGCTTCCCGACCCAGCTTGCGGATCAGGCCCAGCGCTACTGTCGGCCCCTGGGCCAGGCGGGTGGCCAGCGCGACGGCCTCGGACTCGAGCGCCTCGTCCTCCACCATCCGCGAGATCAGGCCCCATTCGAGCGCCTTCTCCGCCGGAATACGCTCGCCGAGCATCATCATCTCCATCGCCCGGGCCCGGCCCGCGAGGCGCGGCAGCAGCCAGGTCGCGCCGGCGTCGGGGATGAGGCCGATATTGACGAAGGCCTGGAGGAAATAGGCCGAGCGTGCCGCGATCACGATGTCCGCGGCGAGGGCGAGCGAGCAGCCCGCCCCCGCGCAGGGCCCGTTGACGGCCGCGACGACGGGAATCGGAATCGCAAACAAGGCTTCGAGCAGCGGGTTGAAATGCTTCTCCAGAGAAGCGCCGACATCGTCGGGCAGCCCGCCGCCCGCGGCGAGATCGGCGCCGCTGGAAAAGCCCCGTCCCTGGCCGGTCATCAGCAGGCAGCGGGCGCCGGAGCGCCCCGCTTCCTCCACAGCCGCCCGGAGTTCGTCGACGGTCTGGCTGGAAAGGGCGTTGAGCCGGTCGGGCCGGGCGATCGCGATCGTCGCGACCGCGGCGGGGCTCATCTCGAGCCGGATATGTTCGTAGGTCATGACCCTCCCGTCATTGCGAGGAGCGAAGCGACGAAGCAATCCAGCTTCGCAGCGTCCGCGCCGCTGGATTGCTTCGCTACGCTCGCAATGACGGTTGGGCTAGTCCGACAGCACCCCGTCTTCGGGCGCGTGGAGCCTGAGGCGGGTGACCCGCCGGGTGTCGCTCTCAGTGACCTCCAGCCTCCAGCCCGACGGATGCAGGACGATCTCGCCGGCCTGGGGGACGTGGCCGGCGAGGACGGTCGCGAGGCCGCCCAGGGTGTCGACGTCCTCCTCGACGGCGCCCAGGCGGGCGTCGATCGTCTCGGCGACGTCTTCCAGCTCGGCGCGCGCGTCGGCGTCCCAGATGCCGTCCGCGAGCGCGATCAGCATTCCGGGCGCTTCCTCGTCATGCTCGTCCTCGATCTCGCCGACGATCTCCTCGACCACGTCCTCGATCGTCACCAGGCCCTCGGTGCCGCCGAACTCGTCGACGACGATGGCGAGATGGACCCGCTCGGCGCGCATCCGCGCGAGGAGATCGAGAACGCCCATCGATTCGGGCACGTAGAGCGGCTTGCGGAGAAGTCCGGAAATGCCGTCGGGCGGCTCGGCGCCGGACACTTCGACGGTGAAGACGTCCTTGATGTGGGCCATGCCGATGACGCTGTCGAGGCTCTCTTCGTAGACGGGCAGCCGGCTGTGCCCCGCCTCGGCGAAGGCGGCGACGAGGCCGTGGAAGGTGATCGTCGAGGGCACGGCGATGATGTCGCCGCGCGGCACCGCGATGTCCGCGACCGTGCTCTCGCCGAAATGGAGCAGGTTGCGGAGCATCTGACGCTCGATCGGAGACAGATCCCCGACGATCGGCGCCTCGCCCTCGTGACTCTCGATCGCCTCCTCGATCTCCTCGCGGAGCGTCGCCTCGCTGTCGTCGCCGAACAGCAGGGTCCTGATTCCGCGCCAGATGCTGCGCTCGCCGTTCGCGTCGTCAGCCATCAAGGGTGGATCTCATAGGGGTCGGCGATGCCGAGGCGGGCGAGCGCGCGCCGCTCGGCCGCTTCCATCGCTTCCGCCTCGCCCTCGCCCCGCTCATGGTCGCAGCCTAGCAGATGAAGCGTGCCGTGCACCACCAGGTGGGCGGCGTGGGTGCAGGCGTCGATGCCCTTGGCCCGCGCCTCGGCGCCGCAGATCCCGCGGGCGAGGACGATATCGCCGAGCAGGGTTTCGCCGCCCTTGCTCCGCTCCAGCGAGGCGAGCTGCCCGGGCTCGACCATCGGGAAGGAGAGGACGTTGGTGGCCTTGTCCTTGCCCCGCCAGGCGGCGTTCAGGGCCTTAACCTCGTCGTCGCTCGTGAACCGGACCGAGACTTCGGCGGCAAGGCCGCTTTCGAGCAGCCCGGCGACGTCGCTTTCGGCGACAGCGGCGCGCACCGCCGCCTTGGCCAGCTGCGCCCAGTCGGTCTTACTGTCCCAGTCCTCGGAGCTGTCGGCCTCGACGAGGATCATGATTTCGTCATCCCGGCGAAAGCCGGGACCCCAGGGAGACCCGCCGAGACTTCTGGTCCGGGGGTCCCGGCTTTCGCCGGGATGACGGGAGCCGGACCGCTCATGCCGCCTTGCCCTCGTAAGCCTCGACGATCTTGCCCACCAGCGGGTGGCGCACGACGTCGCCGGCGGTGAACCGGATCGTCGCGATCTTGGGGATGCCCTCGACCTTGGCGACCGCGTCGGCGAGGCCCGATTTGCCGGGCTCGGGAAGGTCGACCTGGAGCGGATCGCCGCAGATCACCATCCGGCTGCGCATTCCGAAGCGGGTCAGGAACATCTTCATCTGCGCCGGCGTGGTGTTCTGGGCCTCGTCGAGGATGATGAAGGCGTCGTTCAAGGTCCGGCCGCGCATGAAGGCGATGGGCGCGATCTCGATCTCCCCGCTCGCGATCCGCCGTTCCACCTGCTCGGCCGGAAGCATGTCGTAGAGCGCGTCGTAGAGCGGACGCAGATAGGGATCGACCTTCTCCTTCATGTCGCCGGGAAGGAAGCCCAAACGCTCGCCGGCTTCGACCGCCGGCCTCGACAGGATCAATCGGTCGACTGAGCCGCCGATCAGCTGCTGGACCGCCTGGGCGACGGCGAGATAGGTCTTGCCGGTGCCGGCGGGCCCCAAGGCGAAGATCATCTCGTCTCGGCCCAGAGCCTCCATGTAGACCGCCTGCATCTTGGAACGCGGGACGATGGTCTTCTTGCGGGTTCGGATCATCACCTTGGGCGGCTCGGCGACGTCGGCCGTGATGATCCCGTCCAGGGTCGGCTGACCCGACATGGCGATGATCGCGTCGACCATTCCGGCGTCGATGTCCTGCCCTTCGTCGAGCCGGTTGTAGAGGCCGAGCAGGACGTCGCGGGCCCGCGCCGCATTCTCCGGCTCGCCCTCGATCTGCACCTTCGATCCGCGCGCCGCGATATAGACTCCGAGCCGGTCCTCGATGGCGACCAGGTTCCGGTCGAACTCGCCGAACAGAGGCCCGAGCAGATGCGGCTGCTCGAATTCGAGCTCGAGCCGGGCGCGGGGGGCCGCGGCGGCCTCGGCGGCTTTCTTCTGAGGCATTAGTTCGTCATCCCGGCGAAAGCCGGGACCTCGGGGAGACCCGCCGAAACTTCTCGACCTGGGGTCCCGGCTTTCGCCGGGATGACGGTCCCCGCCAGGCTGTTCGGCCCCGCCGACATGATTTCCACTTCGATCAAATCCCCGATCTCCGCCTCCGTCTCGACATGCACCGACTGAAGCCAGGGCGATTTACCGATTTTCTGCCCGGGCCGCTTGCCGAACCGCTCGATCAACAATTCGGTCCGCCCTCCCACGCTCGCTTGGTTGAACTCGAGCTGCTGTTCGTTGAGCAGGGCCTGCAGGCGCTGCAGCCTTTCGTCCATCACTGAGCGGGGCAGTTGATCCTCCATGGCGGCCGCGGGGGTGCCCGGACGCGGCGAATATTTGAACGAGTAAGCCTGGGCGTAGTTCACCGAGCGGACGATTTCGAGCGTCGCTTCGAATTCGGCGTCGGTCTCGCCCGGGAAACCGACGATAAAGTCGCCGGAGACGGCGATATCGGGCCGGGCCGCCCGGACCCGCTCGATGAGGCGCAGATAGCTTTGCGACGAGTGGCTTCGGTTCATCGCCTTGAGGACCCGGTCGCTTCCCGACTGCACCGGCAGATGGAGGAACGGCATCAGCGAAGCCACTTCGGCATGGGCCCGGATCAGGCCCTCGGTCATGTCGTTCGGATGACTGGTCGTATAGCGGATCCGCTTCAGCCCCGGCAGCCGGTCGAGCGCCCGCACCAGGCCGTCCAGCCCCTGCGTCCGGCCCGATTCGTCCTCGCCGGACCAGGCGTTGACGTTCTGGCCGAGCAGGGTGATCTCGCGGGCGCCGGCCTCGACCAGCGAGCGCGCCTCGTCGACCACCTCCGCCCAGGGCCGCGAGACTTCCGCGCCCCTCGTATAAGGGACGACGCAATAGGTGCAGAATTTGTCGCAGCCCTCCTGGACGGTAAGGAAGGCCGACGGCCCCGGCCGGCGACGCTCCGGCAGCGCCCCGAACTTGGACAATAAGGGCATGTCGGTATCCATGCCGCGGCCGCCTCGAACGGCCTCGGCGACCAATCCGGGAAGGCGGTGATAGGCCTGCGGGCCGACGACGATGTCGACGCTCGGCGCCCGCCGCGGGATCTCGGCGCCCTCGGCCTGGGCGACGCAGCCGGCGACGGCGATCATCGGGCGCGACCCATCCTCGCGCTTGAGCCGGCCGATCTCCGAATAGACCTTCTCCGCCGCTTTCTCCCGGATGTGGCAGGTATTGAGGACGACCAGATCGGCGTCGCCCGCCGCGGTCGCGGCGGTCATCCCCTGCGCCTCGAGCAGCTCGCCCATGCGCTCGCCGTCGTAGACGTTCATCTGGCAGCCGTAGGATTTGACGTGGAAGGTCCGGGGGTTGGCTTTCATCGCGCGCCTATAGGCGATCCGCGCCGGTGGCGGAAGCGCCCAAGGCGGCGACGATCTCTTCGCGCGCCGAATTGGCCAGGGTCTTGCGATCGCCGTCGGCCGGGTCAACGGGCGCGAGGAAAGCGAGGGTCACGACGGTCGTGTCACGCCGTGCAAGCACCTTTTTGACGTTGGCGAGGCCGCTTTCCTCGCCGATCCAGGCGAGATCGTGCGCCGCCGGACCGTAATCGAGCGCCACGGGCTGGACCCGGATTCCGGGCAGGGGCGGGAACAGGGCGGCAAGCAGGCTGGCCCGGAAGGGCAGTATGGCAGATCCGCCCTCGGTCGTTCCTTCCGGAAACAGCGCCACCGGCTGCCCGCTCGCAAGCGCTTGGCGCAGGGCGTCCGCCTGGTTGCGCACGGCGTGGCGTTCGGCCCGGGCGACGAAGACGGTGTTGTTGAGCCCGGCCAGCCAGCCGACCACCGGCGTTTCCGCCACTTCCGCCTTGGCGACGAAGGCCGTCCCGCTCGCCCCGGCGAGGACGAGGATGTCGAGCCAGCTGAGGTGATTGGCGAGGAAGAGGACGTCGCGCTGTTGCGGCTGGCCGATGATCCGGGCCCGCATTCCGGCCGCCCGCCCCACCCAGCGCAGGAAGCGCCGCGGCCAGGGGGAGCGGAGGCCGAACAGGCGCCAGGAATAATGGAGCGGCACGCACAGGATCAGCAGCCCGGCCATCCAGGCGACTCGGAAGACGATGCGAAGTGAAGTCATCAGCCTTTATTGCCCGTCACGGCCTGCGCCGAGCATTCAGCGCTTGCGCCCGAGCGCGACGCCGTAAAGCTCCATCCGATGGTCGACGAGACGAAAACCCAGTTTTTCGGCGATCCGGCGCTGCAAAGCCTCGAGCTCTTCGTCGACGAACTCGATGACCTTGCCGGTTTCGACGTCGATCAGATGGTCGTGATGGGTGGCGTCGGCGGCCTCGTAGCGGGCGCGACCGTCGCCGAAATCGTGGCGCTCGAGGATCCCGGCTTCCTCGAACAGGCGCACCGTCCGGTAGACCGTGGCGATGGAAATGCCGCTGTCGATCGCGGACGCGCGGGCGTGCAAAGCCTCGACGTCGGGATGGTCCTCGGCTTCCGAAAGGACCCGGGCGATGACCCGCCGCTGCTCGGTGATCCGCAGCCCCTTCTCCGCGCACAGCGCTTCGATGTCGATCCTGCGGGTCATGCCTCACCCGCTTTAGCGGAATCGGCGTCGCGGTAAAGGCCGCCGGGGCCTTCGCCCCGGCGTCCTTTCGACTTATTCGGCCTTGGCCTTATTTGGCGGCGGGGCGGCCGGTCCGGCGGCGCTTGGTGCCGAGGCCGATCTTCTTGGCCAGGGTCCGGCGCTGCTCGGCATAGTTGGGCGCAACCATCGGATAGTCGCCGTTCAGGCCCCACTTCTGCCGATATTCGTCGGGAGTCATCTGATAGTGGGTCATCAGATGCCGCTTGAGCATCTTCAGCTTCTTACCGTCTTCGAGGCAGACGATATAGTCCGGCTTGATCGACGAGCGGACCGACACCGCAGGTTCGGGCCGAACCGGAGCTTCCTCGGGCTTGGCGCCCAGACCGTTAAGCGCATTGTGCACATTAGCGATTAGCTGCGGCAGGTCGTTGACCGCCACGCTGTTGTTGCTGACATGCGCGGAAACGATGTCCGCAGTGAGGGTGATCAAGGTTTCAGTGAGTTCGTTGCTCTCAGCCATGCTTTCGCCTACTAAACTTTCTACCCACGGATGGTTGGACTTGGCCCCCCAAGCCGCGAATGATCCGTTTTGGTGGTTTTTACAAGCGAAAATTAAACCGAATACAAATTGAGTTTATTCGCTCGACTTTTTGGCGAGGGTGAGGGCGTCGAAAAGCTGGCCGTCCCGGCCGCGATAATAATTCGGACGCCGTCCCACCTCCCGATAGCCGTTTCGGCTGTAGAGGCTAACTGCATGATTTCCCTCGCGCACCTCGAGGTGGAGTTGTTCGGCTCCTTTACTGGCGGCAACGGCGGCGAAGCGATCCAGCAGCATTTGGCCGACGCCTTTGCCTTGCGAGGACCGGTGGACCGCAAGCAACAGCAGTTCGGCTTCGTCGCCGACGATCCGGCTGAGGGCGAAGCCGACCACCGCCTCTTCGTCGCGGGCCAACGACAGCCAGACGCCGGCCATCGGCAGCAGCCCGGCGCATTGCGGCGCGGTCCAGGCCTCGCCGAAAACGGGATCGAAGCTGCCGTCCATCACCCGCATCACCGCCGCCAGGTCGACGGCCCCGCCTTCTTCGAGGACGATTCCGGCGCTCATGCCATCGGCTTCGCGTCGGGCGCGCGGCCATAGATGGGACGGGGATCGAGCGAGCGCAGGGCGGCGGGCAGGAGCCGGGCGTCGGCGGCCCGAGGCAAAGCGTCGAGCGCCTCGCCCGAGCCTCGCGCCTCGACCAGAGCGGCGGCCCCCGACCCGGCGACCCGCGGGCCGCGGATGGCCGCTCCCGCCTCCGCGGGGGACAAAGAGCGGAGCGTGTCGAGCGGCCGCATGGCTTCCTCGCCGAAAGTCTGGACGAAAAGCTGCCCGTGTCCGCCTTCGAGCGCAACCGCGATCTCACCGCGGCCCCCGGCCAGTGCGGCGGCCGCCACCGCGGCCATCGAGGAATAGCCGGCAAGGGGAACCCCCCAGCCGATCGCCAATCCGTGCGCCGCCGCCAGGCCGACTCGGATCCCGGTGAAGCTGCCCGGACCGCAATCGATAAGGATCGAATCCGGCTTGCGCCCGGCCAGCAGCGCCTCGATCATCGGCACGAGCCGCTCGGCATGGCCGCGACCGACCTTCTCATAGCGCTCGTCCACCAGTGCTTCGCCCTCGACGAGCGCGACCGAGCAGGCGGCGGTGGCGGTATCGATGACGAGGATCATGGGTAAAGGGCGCGGCCGTCCGTGAGTTTCGCTGTCGTCACCCTGAACTCGTTTCAGGGTCCAGGTCTCCGCCCGCATCGCTGCTCGAAACTGGATGCTGAAACAAGTTCAGCATGACGAAAGCGGGGATGACGACAAATCAAACCGCCTCGACCGCCTCGACCTCGGGCACATAATGTTTGAGCAGGCTCTCGATCCCCTGCTTCAAGGTCATCGTCGAGGATGGACAGCCGGCGCATGCGCCCTGGAGGGCGAGATAGACGGTGCCGTTGCGAAAGCCGCGGTAGACGATGTCGCCGCCGTCCTGGGCGACCGCGGGCCGCACCCGGGTCTCGATCAGCTCGCGGATCTCGGCGACGAGCGGCGCGTCGGCCGGGTCCTCGCCATAATCCTCGTCCCCCGCCACTTCGATCCCGGCCGCCGAAGCGGCCCGGAAAAGGGGCGCGTCGCTTGAGAAATGGTCGAGCAGGATGCTCAATATCTCGGGCTTGAGGTCGAGCCATTCCACGCCCGGCGCGGCGGTGACGGAAATGAAGTCGCGGCCGTAGAACACCCCTTCGACCTCGCCGGTCGAGAAGATCGCCGAGGCGAGCGGCGACGCTTCGGCGTCCTCGGGGCTCGCGAAATCGCGCGTCCCCGCCTCGATCACCCGGCGCCCGGGAAGGAACTTCAGGGTCGAGGGATTGGGGGTGGACTCGGTGTGGATCAGCATCTGCCCGATGTGGGCCGATGCACGCGGCCGATCAAGTGGCGGCCATTCGTCATCCCGGGCTTGACCCGGGATCCATGAACACCGCCGCATAGAGGTTCCGACCGGCCGTGTTCATGGATTCCGGCCTTCGCCGGAATGACGGGCGACCTAATAAGCCGCCGCCCGGAGCGGCAGTCGAAGCACCGGCCGGTGCCTTTCGTCCTCCACCTCGACCCAGCCGTCGCCGCTGAGATCCTCGGAGCGCAGCCTTTTTTGAAGGACCTTGCTCGCCACCCGAAGCGCGCCAGTCAGGGCGGCGACGTCATTCGAGCAGCATTCACCGACGACGTCCGTCGATTCGTAGCCGTCGCAGGATATGTTGAAATAGTAACGAGGCATTCGCCTTGAACGCTCCGCAAGAGTGGAGGGGCCCGAGACCGCAATGGTTCAACCCTCGACCCGGCGCAAGCCTCACTCCGGCGGTCGACGCCCCCGCGCGGAGAGGGAATCGTCCGAAAGCGGGAAGGCGGTGGTGCCCTTGACCAGCTCCATAGCGAAGCGGGAGGTGACGTTCTTGATCGGCAGGGCGGCGATCAGCCGGCGGTAGAAATCGTCATAGGCGCTCATGTCGGCGACGGCGACCCGGAGAAGATAGTCCACGTCCCCCGCCATTCGATGCACCTCCATCACCTCCGGCATCGCCAGAACGGAGGCGGCGAAGCGGTCGAGCCATTCCTTGCTATGGTCGCCGGTCTCGATTTCGACGAAGACGGTGAGGCCGAGGCCGATCGCTTTGGGATCGAGAAGGGCGACCCGGCGGCGGATCACGCCGCTTTCCTCGAGTCGCTGAATCCGGCGCCAGCAGGGCGTCTGCGACAGCCCGACCCGCCCGGCAATCTCGCCGACCGATACGGACGCGTCCTCCTGGAGGATGGCGAGGATCTTGAGGTCGGTGGCGTCCATCTAATCTCAATCCCAAAATGAGTATATTATTCTAATAAGCGGAATAGCCCGGCAATAATAGCGTCTTTTGCCGGGGCCCATTGTAACCCCGGTTTTTGGCGGATAACTTGGCTTTCTCAAGCAAGGATAAGCCAAGTCCAGCCGGAAAGGAAGTTGCAGCTTCCCGGATTGGATTAGAAGGATTTTCTAATAGTGACGTCCTCCCTAGCCTTTACGTCCAACCTGAGCTCGGCGCTCCGCGCCTTGGCATGAACGCCTTCGCGCCTCTCTCCGCGCAAGCGCCGGCCGTGGACCCGGGCGACCGGCTCGAACGCCTTCGGGCGAGGATCGATGGCCGCATCGTCTTCACCACCAGCTTCGGCCTCGAGGACCAGGCCGTCGCCCATCTCATCTTCACCCGCGCGCTCGACATCGAAGTGTCGACCCTCGACACCGGCCGGCTCTTCCCGTCGACCTACAAGGTCTGGGAGGAAACCGAGCGCCGCTACGGCATCCGGATCCGCTCCTGGCATCCGGACTCGTCGGCTTTGGCCGCCTTCGTCGCCGCTTCCGGCATCAACGGCTTCTATGAATCGAAGGACGCCCGGCTGGGCTGCTGCCAGGTCCGCAAGGTCGAGCCGCTGGGCCGGGCCCTCGCCGGCGCGTCCGCCTGGGTGACCGGGCTGAGGGCCGACCAGTCGTTTGGACGCGCCGCCGTCGAGCTTTCCGCCTGGGACCCGGAGCGCGAGCTGATCAAGTTCGCGCCTCTGTACGACTGGACCCGCGACCAGGTCGCCGATTTCTGCGAGGCTGAGGGCGTGCCGGTGAATGCGCTCCACGCTTCGGGCTATCCGTCGATCGGCTGCGAGCCCTGCACGCGCGCCGTCGCCCCGGGCGAACCGGAGCGCTCCGGCCGCTGGTGGTGGGAGAGCGACGAGGCGAAAGAATGCGGCCTCCATGTCGGCCCCGACGGCCGGCTGGTGCGGAGCAAGGCGGCATGAGCCGCGCCACTACCCTCCAGGCGCCGCAGCGCCGCCCCGAAGCCGTCCCGGCCCGGATCGCACCGCTTGCCACTCTCCCGCTCTTCCACCGGCTCGCCGGCCGCAAGGCGATCGTCGCCGGGAGCTCCGACGGCGCTCTGTGGAAGGCCGAGCTGCTCGCCGCCGCCGGCGCCCAAGTCCTGGTCCTCGTCGGCGAGGAAGGGGATGTGGAGAGGTTCGAGGCGCTTCCGTCGCTCACCGTCGAGCGGCGCTGCTGGACCGCTGCCGACCTCGACGGCGCCGCTCTGGCCGTCGCCGATCCCGGCGGCGCGCAAGAGGCCGAGCGCTTCGCCGCCGCCGCTCGGAGCGCCGGGGTGCCGGTCAACCTCATCGACCGGACCGAGCTTTGCGACGTCCAGTTCGGGACCATCGTCAACCGCTCGCCCATCCTCCTCGCCATCTCGACCGGCGGCGCGGCGCCGATGCTGGGCCAGTCGATCCGCGCCCGGATCGAGGCCGTTCTTCCGCTCCGCCTCTCCGCCTGGGCGAAGGCGGCCCAGGCCTTGCGGCCGCGCCTCAAGGAAAAGGTGAAGAGCTTCGCCGACCGCCGGGCCTTCTGGGAGGGCTTCGTCGAGCGCGCCTGGGCCGGCGGCGAGCCGGACGGCGCCGACACCCGGTTCGAGCCGCGGTCCCGCCGCGAGGGCCGGGTCACCCTGGTCGGCGCCGGACCGGGCGACCCGGAATTGCTGACCCTGAAGGCGGTTCGCGCCCTCCAGTCCGCGACGATCATCCTCTACGACGATCTGGTCGGGCCTGAGATATTGGAGCTCGCCCGCCGCGAGGCGAAGCGGGTCGCGGTCGGCAAGACCGGCCGCGGCCCCTCTTGCCGCCAGTCGGACATCAACGCCGAGATGGTCGCCCTCGCTTTGGCGGGCGAGAATGTGGTGCGCCTGAAGGGCGGCGACCCGCTCGTCTTCGGCCGGGCCACCGAAGAGATCGACGCCTGCCGGGCCGCCGGGATCGAGGTCATGATCGTCCCCGGAATCTCGGCCGCCCAGGGCGCCGCCGCTTCGCTCGGCTTCTCGCTCACCGAGCGGCGGGAAGCCCGGCGGATCCAGTTCGTCACCGGCCACGGGGCCGACGGCCGGCTGCCGGGCGACCTCGATTGGGGCGCGATCGCCGATCCGGCCGCCACCACCATCGTCTACATGCCGAGAGCGACGCTCGCCGAGTTCGCCCGCTCAGCCATCGCCGCCGGCCTTTCGCCCGACACCCCCGCCCTCGCCATCGCCTCCGCGACCCTTCCCGCGCAGGCCCAGGTGAGCGGCACCATCGCGACCGTCGCCGGTCTTGCCGGGATGCTTCCCCCGGCGGCGCCGGTGACGGTCGTCATCGGCCGGGTCGCCCGCGAACGCTCTCCGATCGAGCTCCGGGCCGCGGCATGAACGCGCCCGCCACCTTCCTCCACCGGGGCCTCACCCATCTCGAGCAGCTCGAGTCGGAAGCCATCCACATCCTTCGCGAAGTGGTGGCCGAGGCGGAGCGGCCGGTGATGCTCTATTCGGTCGGCAAGGACAGCGCGGTGATGCTCCATCTCGCCCGCAAGGCCTTCTTCCCGGCGCCGCCGCCCTTCCCACTCCTCCACGTCGACACGACCTGGAAGTTCCGCGACATGTACGCGCTCCGCGACCGGGTCGCCCGCGAAGCGGGGGTAGAGCTGATCGTCCACCGCAATCCCGAAGCCGAGCGCCGCGGAATCAACCCGTTCGACCATGGCAGCCTACACACCGACCTCTGGAAGACGGAAGGGCTGCGCCAGGCGCTCGACCTCCACGGCTTCGACGCGGCCTTCGGCGGCGCCCGCCGCGACGAGGACAAGAGCCGCGCCAAGGAGCGCATCTTCAGCTTCCGCTCCGCGCAGCATCGCTGGGATCCGAAGAACCAGCGGCCGGAGCTCTGGTCGCTCTACAACAGCCGCAAGTCGCGGGGCGAGACGATGCGCGTCTTCCCGCTCTCCAACTGGACCGAGCTCGACATCTGGCAATATATCTATGCCGAGAGCATCCCGATCGTGCCGCTCTATCTGGCGGCGCCCCGGCCCACCGTCGTTCGCGACGGAATGATCCTGATGGTCGACGACGACCGCTTCCCGCTTCGCGAGGGCGAGGTTCCGGTGCAGCGCTCCGTGCGGTTCCGGACCCTGGGCTGCTATCCCCTTACGGGCGCCGTCGAGAGCCGGGCGGCGACCCTGCCGCAGGTCATCCGCGAGATGCTCCTGGCCAACACTTCCGAGCGCCAAAACCGCGCCATCGACCATGACGGCGCCTCCAGCATGGAGCGCAAGAAGCAGGAAGGCTATTTCTGATGGAGGCCGTCATCCCGGCGAAAGCCGGGACCTCAGGACAAGAAGACACGGCGAGTCTCCCCGAGGTCCCGGCTTACGCCGGGATGACGGACGAGGATCCGGTTATCGCCGGCCAGAACAAATCCCTCCTCCGTCTCCTGACCTGCGGCTCGGTCGACGACGGTAAGTCGACCCTGCTCGGCCGGCTTCTCTACGACAGCAAGATGCTGTTCGAGGACCAGCTCGCGGCCCTCGAGGCGGACAGCCGAAGGTCCGGCACCCAGGGCCAGGATCTCGATTTCGCGCTTCTCGTCGACGGCCTCAGCGCCGAGCGCGAGCAGGGCATCACCATCGACGTCGCCTACCGCTTCTTCGCGACCGACCGGCGCAAGTTCATCGTCGCCGACACTCCCGGCCACGAGCAATATACGCGCAACATGGTGACCGGCGCCTCGACGGCCGACCTCGCCATCATCCTCATTGACGCGCGCAAGGGCGTGCTCACCCAGACGAGGCGGCACAGCCACCTCGTCCACCTGCTCGGGATCCGCCACGTCGTCCTCGCCGTCAACAAGATGGACATGGTCGATTACGGCCGGGAGCGGTTCGAGACGATCGTGGCCGATTATCGCGCCTTCGCGGACGAGATCGGCATCGGCGCCTTTACCGCCATTCCGATCGCCGCTCTGGCCGGCGACAATATCGCCGCGCCCAGCCCGGCCATGCCCTGGTATGAAGGCCCGCCCCTGCTCGAGCATCTCGAGACGGTGCCTCTCGCCGCCGCCCGGCCCGATTCCGGCGCCTTCCACATGGCCGTCCAGTGGGTGAACCGCCCGGACAGCCGGTTCCGCGGCTATGCCGGCCGGATCGCCGGCGGAAGCGTCCGGCCGGGCGACGAGATCGTCATCCTGCCCTCCGGCCGCCGCTCGCGCATCGAGCGGATCGTCACCTTCGACGGCGCCCTCGACCGCGCCGTCGACGGCCAGTCGGTCACACTGACGCTGGCCGACGAGGTCGATTGCTCGCGCGGCGAGGTCATCGCCTCGATCGCCGCCCCGGCCCAGGTCGCGGACGGCTTCGTCGCCAATCTCGTCTGGATGGGGGACGAGCCGCTCGCCCCCGGCCGCGCCTACTGGCTGAAGATCGGCGCCAGCATGGTTTCGGCGACGGTGAGCAAGATCGAGCATATCGTCGAGGTCGATACCGGCCGCCCCGCCGCCGCGCGCCTGCTCGCCCTCAACGACATCGCCCGCTGCGAATTGAGGCTCGACCGCGAGGTCGCGGCGATCCCCTATGCCCGCGGCCGGGAGCTCGGCGCCTTCATCCTGATCGACAAGCTCAGCCACGCCACGGCCGCCGCCGGGATGATCGACGGCTTCCCCCGCCGCGCCGCGCTCGACCGCGGAGCCAGCGAGGCTGATCGGATCGTCTGGCTGAACGGAGTCGCTCCGGAAGAGCGGGCCGAGGTCGCCGCCAAGGCCCAGCAGAAGCTCCAGGCGATGGGCCGGATGAGCTTCATCCTCGACGAGGCCTCACTTCGGGAGAGCCTCAACGCCGATCTCGGCGGCGACCCCGCCGACCTGGCGGAGCATATCCGCCGGGTGCGCGCCGTCGTCGGGCTGATGAGCCGGGCCGGCCTCCACGTCCTCGTCGCGGTGGACGTTCCCACCGCCGAGGCCTGGCCCGGCCGCCAGATCGACCGCGCCGATCTCGACCAGGGGGGAGAAGCGGAATGGGTGATCTAGGGCATCTCCCTCTTCATTCCTCCCCCGCATTTGCAGGGGAGGGGGACCGCGCGAAGCGCGGTGGAGGGGCTCTTGCGGACTCA
>JAXDPE010000034.1:0-9171 GCA_034668565.1 Sphingomonadales bacterium
GCAGGATGTCGCCCAGCTGGATGGTGTCGCCCGCCTCTCCGGCGAGCTTCTCGACGACGATCTTGTCTCCGGCGGCGACGCGATACTGCTTGCCGCCCGTGCGCACGACTGCGAACATGGCTTTTTCTCAACTCAAATGCATGTGCCCGCCGGGGAAGACCCCCGCGGGAGGAAGCGCGCAGCTAGGCCGGGGGGCGGCCAAAGTCAACATTGGAAGCTCCCGGAAGGGGCCCGCTAATGCCGGTGCTCGCGCTTGAGCTGGTAGCGCCCCTTCGACACCGTGTCGAAGAGGCCGGAGATGGCCGGGTGGTCGACCGGCTCGTCGCTCTCGTCGGCGAGCAAATTCTGCTGGCTGACATAGGCGGTGTAGGAGGATTCCCCGTTTTCGGCGAGGAGATGGTAGAAAGGCTGGTCCTTGGGCGGCCGGATGTCCTCCGGGATCGCCTCATACCATTCCTCGCTGTTGGCGAAGACCGGGTCGACGTCGAAGATCACGCCGCGAAAGTCGAACAGGCGATGCCGGACCACCTCGCCGATGGCGAATCGGGCATGGGCGACCGGCGGGGCCAGCGGCGGCGCGGCCGAGCTGCCGCCCAGGTATTTTTCGGGCCTTTCCATCATGACCCTATGTAGGGCCTGGAGCGCGGCAAGCAAGCAAGGCGAGGGAGACCGACATCTTGGCAAGCCGGAACGCTTGGGCTAAGCGCCCCGCCTGTCGACCGGCTTTCCGCATCTTGCGGGAGCGAATCCCCCAATGCGGAGAGGTGCCGGAGTGGTCGATCGGGGCGGTCTCGAAAACCGTTGAGCGCGTAAGCGTTCCGAGGGTTCGAATCCCTCCCTCTCCGCCATTTTCCCAATCTCAGTGCGTCTGTGAACCAAAGCCTGTTCCGCCGATGAGGGGTGTTGGGGCGCTCAAGACACAAGGAGCGCGGCAATAAGGCTTTCCGGCCGCCCTGACCGCGCGCCAACGGGGCTGCGCGCGGGTCGGCATCGGATACGCCGTCTCACCAGGTTCTGTTCCCGCTCTCCGTACTGCAGCCGTCAGGAACCGGTTGAGCCGGCGCGGCTGGTTCGGTGCAGTGGGCTCTCGACCCATTGCGGACTTTCACGAAAGCAAGCATCGTCCTCCCATGATCGCGGGTCGAGGGGATCGCCATGTTACGCTGGTTGTTTGGTGGTCGTTCCCGTCAGGCTACCGAGGTTGAGGAAGCGGATGAGTATGTGGAGGAAAGCCGCTATTTGCCCGATGTGCCGGTTGCGCCGCAGCCTCTTCCCGTCACAGGCGAGTTCGCAACTGCTACGGCGTCCCTGGCAGTGTTCGATCCGGCCGCGGTCGATCATCGAGTCGATGATGACTGCGATTGGTGGGCCGATCCCGGCGACGAGCTCGAGGAGCTTCGAGCCCGCAATCTTCTGATCGTCGGGCTGGTCGACGACGGCGGCTATAAAGTCGAAGTCACCGCTGAGCAGGTCGCCGATGCGCCAGTTTTTTCACTTCGCGCACCGAGCGGCATTATCTTTGTCGGGCCGGGCGAGGCGGTTTCCGGCGGCGGTTATCAACCCGACGGCAGTGCCAGCGGCTATTTCATTTCGGTCGATCCAGGCGACTACTCGGTGAGCGTCGGCTGGCGCGGCGATTTCGTCCATTTGGGGTTAGTTCAAGGCGAGGCGTTCGAGAACCGAGCAGTGGAGCCCGTCAGATTGTGAACAGCGTTCGTGGCGCTGTCGATCGCTCAACGAACTCCCCATGCGGCCGGGCGAAATTGCCAGGCGAGCGTCCGCTTTCCACCCATCGTGGACATTGCGTATGAGGCTATGTCGGTCGACAAGGGGGCTCCATGATTTTCACTGCCGCAGCTCTCTTCCTGTCCCTTGCGCCCCCGCTTTCCAAACGGCCCATGTGGGAGCTGAACGACGCGCAGATGTGCGAAGCGGCTCACCAGGCGGCTCAAGCTCCGACTTCCAAGGTGTCGGACGTTCCCCTCATAAACTTTGGGGCATGGGAGGTGGATTGCGAAGCTCGCGTGCTGCGGATCACTATAACCGTTCTCGACCCTCGCCTGGACCGCCTCATCGTCGAGTCGTTCAGCCATCCGGATTTCTGTGATGCGCCGAATCTGGTGATGTTCCGAAACCGAGGGTGGCGTTTCGAGATGCAATTCCGGTTTACCGACGGAACTGCCGAAATTACCCGACCCTGTGAGGGGCCGGGTGGGCCTGCGAATCCTTCTGATCGTCGCCGAGAGTGAGCGGTCGAGGCTGTCCCGAACCCGCGACACGCAATGCCTGCTTTCGACCGGTTGCGAACATGGGTGTCAAATGGAGATTGCCGAGATGCGACAGGGCCCATCATGGGATGACGATTGGTATGCCGTCGATAGCGCCACGGAAAGGAAATGGGCGGAGGATGAGCTTCGGGGGGAGCTTTGTCAGGGGCACATCCTGGTTGGGCTCGAGGCGACGGCAGTGGGCAGACGCCGGCGGCGTGACGATGTTCTGTTTCGGCTCTGCGATGGTCGGTTGGCTCAAGTCCACCTGACCCGACGACCGGAAGCCGACCTTCGCTACCCGGACACTCAGATTTACGCGACCTTCGAGGATTGGCGGGCGGTGCCGGTGGAGGATCGCTGAGGGCGGAAGTCGAAGTCGACCGTAACTGCGCAGATTGGAGAGTGAACGAGGGAAGACTTCACGATCCGGCCTCATTCCCCTCAGGTAACGCAGCCCTCCCTGTCCGCCATGTCCAGATCCGGTCCCACGGCGTGGGCGACCTAGATCGAGGGGCCGGCGGCGCTGGCGGCGCCCAAGCCGTCCTCGTCGCTTTCGAGCGCCTGCTGATACTGGCCGGCGAGCGCTCCGCCGTCCCCGTCCTGCGCATGCTTGAGCGCGCTCGCGCGGTCGTGGCCCATCCTGACCGATCGGTAGGCCTGCTCGATGACGGAGCGGGTATCGGCCGCGAGCCGCTCGTCCTTGAGGGCCGCCTCGTATTTGCTTTTTATATAATCCTCGCCGCGCTCGACCTCCTCGATGACCGCCGAGTCGCCGCCGCCGAACGCCTTGCGGAGGTCCTCGAAGCGGCGGTGAAGATCGGCCTTGAGCGAACCGTCGTCCTGCGGCTCGCCGCCGAGCGCCCGGACGCGTTGCTGGAGCAGGCCGACATTGTTTCGCCGCTGCTCGGCAAAGTCGCTGAACATCTCCTCGAGCGCGCCGCCCTTCACGTTCTCGGCTGAGCGTTCGAAGCCGTTGGCGCTGTCGATGGTGGTCGCGATCAGCGAATTCAGCACTGAAATGTCGTGGCTGCTGTCCATGGCCGGGTCCTTTCGATTTGAAAGACCAACCCCCTGGCCGTTTGGCCGGTTCCTACGGGATTTAGCCCGTATTCGTCTCCAGGCGGGCAGCGTGGATCGGCGTGGCGGCGCGGCGTTCGCTCCGTCCAAGGGCGGCCGGCAAAGGTGTCAGGCCGCGGGGATCGGCTCCCAGACGCCTTTGCCGATCGCCCCGATCGCAGTCTTCATCTGGTCCAACGTGAACGGCTTCGTCAGCACCACCGATTCGTGGCCCTGGCGGGTGATCGCGCGGCTGTCGGCATAGCCCGAGATGATTATGCCGGGCATTCCGGGCCGGATCTCGCGGGCCTGCTTGAGCACGTCGGCGCCGGACAGCAGAGGCATGGCGTAGTCGGTGATGATGAGGTCGTAATCGGACGGCGCCGCGCTCAGCTTGCGAAGCAAACCGGGTCCGTCGCTGGCGCACTCAACCGCGTGGCCCATGTCGCAGAGCATTCCGGCCGTGGTCTCGCGGACGGCGTCGTGATCGTCGACGAGCAGGATTCGCAGCGGCCGGCTTTCGTTGACCGCTTCGGGAGCGGCGGCGGGCGGCTGCACTTTCTCGGCCTCCGGCTCCGGCGCGCGCGGAAGCCAGATCTGGACCGTCGTCCCCTCGCCCTCCTGGCTGTCGATGGCGATCGCTCCGCCCGATTGGTGGGCGAAGCCGTAGACCATCGACAGGCCGAGGCCGGTGCCCTTGCCGACCGCCTTGGTGGTGAAGAAAGGCTCGGTGACCTGCTCCAATATCCCGGCCGGAATTCCGCTGCCGTCGTCGGAGACCGCGAGCACGACATATTCGCCGGCGGGCAGGCCGAGCGAGTTGCCCGCGACCGCCTCGGCGTTGCGGCCGGCGACGAGGATCGTGCCGCCCTGGGGCATGGCGTCGCGGGCGTTGATGATGAGGTTCATCAGCGCCAGCTCGAGCTGGGTGCTGTCGGCATAAGCGCGCCAGACCTCTTCGTCGGAGCGCCATTCGAGCTGGACCAGGCCGCCGAGCGTATGGGCGAGGAGGTCGGTGACGGTGGCCGACAGCCGGCCGATGTCGACCGCGTCCGGCTGAAGCGTCTGGCGCCGCGCGAAGGCGAGCAGGCGCTTGACCAGCTCCGAGCCCTGCTCGGCGGCGCGGCGGGTCATCCCGATGATCTTCTTATGCTCCTCCTCGAGCGGCAGCCTCCGCTCGATGAGGCCGAGGCCGCCGAGCACGGCGGCGAGCAGATTGTTGAAATCGTGGGCGATGCCGCCGGTCAATTTGCCGATGGCGTCCATCTTGCGCGCCTCGAGAAGCTGCTTTTCCAGGTCCTTGCGGTCGGTGACGTCGAGCAGGGTGCCGGCATATTGCGCCGCGTCGCCCTCCTCCGCCCGGAGCAGGACCGCCTGGTCGAGGAAATGCTTGTACTGGCCGTCGGCGCATTGCCACCGATATTCGATGTTCATCGCGCCGGTGCGCTGGCGGTCTCGGATCGCGCCGAGGGCGCGATCACGGTCCTCGGGGTGGAGTCGGTCAGCCCAGATCGTCGGCTGGGCCTCGACCGCGTCGAAGTCGAAGCCGGTGACGGCGGTGAAATTGCCACCGACGAATTGCGGCACCCGGGGGCAGGGGCCGTCGGCCTCGATGTAAAGCACGATCGGAAGCGACGCGATGATCGCGGCCTGGCGCTGCTCGGCGAGGCGGAGCTCCTGCTCGACCCTGAGCCGCTCGGCATTGGCCCGCAGATTGGCGTCGAGCAATTTCTGCTCCTGCGCCGCCTTGCGCTGGATTTCCTGGGTCATCAGGAACAGATCGACGAACACCGCGACCTTCGACCGGAGCACGACCGGCTCGACCGGCTTGAAGACGTAATCGACCGCGCCCATCGAATAGCCGCGGATGAGGTGCTCCTTCTCCTTGTTGACGGCGGAGAGGAAGACGATCGGGATGCGCTTGGTCTGCTCCCGGCCGCGGATGATCTGCGCGGTCTCGTAGCCGTCCATGCCGGGCATGTAGACGTCGAGCAGGATCACCGCGAAATCGCCCTTCAGCAGATGGCGCAGCGCCTCGTCGCCGGACGAGGCGACCTCGACCTCGGCCAGATCCTCGAGCACGGTGCGGATGGCGAGAAGGTTGTGATCGTCGTCGTCGACGACGAGGACCCGGGCGCGGGGCGCCTGCGCCCCGGAAGGATCGGCGGCGTCGTCGGGATCCGCCGGGGCGGCCGGCGGAGCCGGTCGGGTGTCGGTCATGCCGTCACTCCGCCGCCGTCTGCATCGGCCGGGCGCTCGCCACAGGCCGGGCGCCCCGGCTTCGGGTCTTGCCGATCCACACCCGCAGCAGGGCGAGAAGCAGCTCGATGTCGACCGGCTTGGCGATATAATCCGACGCGCCGGCGTCAAGACACTTCTGCCGGTCTCCTTTCATCGCCTTGGCGGTGACGGCGACGAGGGGCAGGCCGGCCAGCGCCGGCTTTTCCCTGATCTTCTGCATGGTCTCGTATCCGTCCATCTCGGGCATCATGATGTCGATCAGCGCGGCATCGATCCCGGGCGTCCGCTCCAATATGTCGATGCCGTCGCGCCCGCGTTCGGCGTGGAGGACCTCAACGTCATAGCTTTCGAGCACGCTGGTCAGCGAGTAGATGTTTCGAATATCGTCGTCGACGATCAGGATCTTGGTTCCGGCCAGCTCGGGAACGGCGCGCGGCTTGGCCGGCAAATCCTCGCTTCGGGTGCGGGGACGGGCGCGACGGCGGGTCTTCGCTTCCGCCTGGATTCGGCTGAACACGCCGGCCAGCTCCTCATGGGCGGCCGGCTTCGCGGTCACTCCGAAGGCGCCCATCTTGGTGACGGACGAGACTTCCTCGGCACCCGAAATGACATGGATCGGGATCCCGCTGGTATCGGCATCGTGCTTGAGGAGGTCGAGCAGGACGAAGCCGTTGATGTCGTCGAGGCCGAGATCGAGCGTGATCGCATCCGGCCGGAGCTTGCGGGCCATCGCCAGCGTGCCTGAGCCCGCGGGCGAGATCACCCCCTTGAGACCCGAATCGCGGGCGAGGTCGAGGAGGATCGAGGCGAAAGTCACGTCGTCCTCGACGATCAGGACGAAGGGCTCACCGCATAGGTTGTCGCGATCGTCGGTGACCTCGAGCGTCGCGGGCAGGGCGGTCGGGACGCTTGCGCCGCTATTCTCATAGCGCGCGGTGGTGGTCGGAGCGCCTTCCGGGGCGGCCACTGCGGCGGCTTCGAGCGGAACGAAGAGGGTGAAGGTGGAGCCTTCGCCCGGCTTCGAGCGGACCTGCAGCTCGCCGCCCAGAAGCCGCGCGATCTCGCGGCTGATCGAAAGGCCGAGACCGGTGCCGCCATATTTGCGGCTGGTGGTTCCGTCCGCCTGCTGGAAGGCCTCGAAGATCAGTTTCTGCTTGTCCTCGGGAATGCCGATGCCGGTGTCGGTGACGGCGATCTCGATCGCATGGTCGGCTCCGCGAAGCACCGGATGGTTGGTGCTCCAGCCGCTGTCGGCGCTGCGCACCGCCAGGGTGACGCCGCCGTGGGCGGTGAACTTGAAGGCGTTGGAGAGGAGGTTGAGCACGACCTGCTGGAGCCTCTTCTCGTCGGTGCGGATCGAGGCCGGGAGATTCTCGTCGAACTCGACGTCGAACTCCAGGCCCTTGTCGGCGGCGAGCTGGCGGAAGGTGCGCTCCATATGCTGCCTGAGGCTGCGCATCCGCATGTCGCCCAATTCGATCGAGACGGTGCCCGATTCGATCTTGGACAGATCGAGGATGTCGTTGATCAGGCTGAGCAAATCCGAGCCGGCGGAGTTGATGGTCCGGGCGAATTCGGTCTGCTTCTCGTTCAAATTGCCCTGCGGGTTGTCGGCGAGCAGCTTCGAGAGGATGAGCAGCGAGTTGAGCGGGGTGCGAAGCTCGTGCGACATGTTGGCGAGAAACTCGGACTTGTATTTCGACGTCAGGGCCAGCTGCTCGGCTTTCTCCTCGACGGCGCGGCGAGCCATGTCGATCTCGAGGTTCTTGGCCTCGACCTGCTTCTTCTCGTTCTCGAGGAGCTGGGCTTTCTCCTGAAGCTCCTCGTTCGTGTTGTGAAGCTCCTCCTGCTTGGTGGTGAGCTCCGTCTGGCGGGCCTGAAGCTCCTGAGTGAGCAGCTGCGACTGCTTGAGCAGGCCCTCGGTGCGCATCGTCGCGGCGATCGTGTTGAGCACGATGCCCACCGATTCCATGAGCTGGTCGAGGAAGCTCTGGTGGGTTTCGTTGAAGCTGCTGAACGAGGCGAGCTCGATCACCGCCTTGACGTCGTCCTCGAACAGAGCGGGCAGGATGTTGATGTTCGCCGGGGCGGCGTGGCCGAGGCCGGAGCCGATGCGGATGAAGTCCCCGGGCACGTTCTGGAGAAGGATCGGGCGCTTGTCCGCGGCGGCCTGGCCGACCAGGCCCTCGCGCAGGTTGAACTCGCGCTTCAGCGTGTCGTGGCTCTCGGCGCCGTAGCTGGCGACGAGCTCGAGCTTGGTTTCCTCTTCGTCGCGCTTGGTGACGTAGAAGACGCCATATTGGGCGTTCACCAGCGGCGCGAGCTCGGACATGATCAGGTTGGAGACGGTAGCGAGATCGCGCTCGCCCTGGAGCATCCGCGAGAAGCGGGCGAGGTTGGTCTTGAGCCAATCCTGTTCCGCATTCTTCAAGGTCTGTTCCTTGAGGTTGCGGATCATCTCGTTGATATTGTCCTTCAGGGCGGCCATCTCGCCCGAGGCTTCCACGGCGATCGATCGGGTAAGGTCGCCCTTGGTCACGGCAGTCGCCACGTCGGCGATCGAGCGAACCTGGTTGGTGAGGTTGGCCGCGAGCTGATTGACGTTATCGGTGAGATCGCGCCACAGGCCGGCGGCGCCCGGAACGCGCGCCTGGCCGCCCAATTTGCCTTCGATGCCGACCTCGCGGGCCATGTTGGTGACCTGATCGGCGAAGGTGGCGAGGGTCTCGATCATGAAGTTGATCGTCTCGGCCAGCGCCGCGATCTCGCCCTTGGCGTCCACCGTCAGCTTGCGCTTGAGGTTGCCCTGGGCGACCGCGGTGACGACGTCGGCGATGCCGCGCACCTGGTTCGTGAGGTTGGTGGCCATCAGGTTGACGTTGTCGGTGAGGTCCTTCCAGGTTCCGCCGACGCCCGGCACCTGGGCCTGGCCGCCCAATTTGCCCTCGGTGCCGACCTCGCGGGCGACGCGGGTCACCTCCGAGGCGAAGCCGTTGAGCTGGTCGACCATGACGTTGATCGTGTCCTTCAGCGCAAGGATCTCGCCCTTCACGTCGACCGTGATCTTCTTGGAAAGGTCGCCCCTCGCCACGGCGGTGGTGACGTCGGCGATGTTGCGCACCTGGCCGGTCAGGTTCTCGGCCATCAGGTTGACGTTGTCCGTGAGATCCTTCCACGTGCCGGCGACACCCGGCACCTGGGCCTGACCACCCAGCTTGCCCTCGGTTCCGACTTCCCTCGCCACGCGGGTCACCTCCGAGGCGAAGCCGTTGAGCTGGTCGACCATGACGTTGATCGTGTTCTTCAGCTCGAGGATCTCGCCGCGAACGTCGACGGTGATATTCTTGGAAAGGTCGCCCAGCGCCACCGCGGTGGTGACTTCGGCGATGTTGCGGACCTGGCCGGTGAGGTTGGCGGCCAGCTCGTTCACGTTGTTGGTGAGATCCTTCCAGGTGCCGCCGACGCCCTCGACCTTGGCCTGGCCGCCGAGCTTGCCCTCGGAGCCGACCTCGCGGGCCACGCGGCTCACCTCCGAGGCGAAGGATTTGAGCTGGTCCACCATGGTGTTGATCGTGTTCTTCAGCTCGAGAATCTCGCCCTTCAC
>JAXDPE010000035.1:0-57714 GCA_034668565.1 Sphingomonadales bacterium
CCGAGACCAGCCTTACCCTGGACGGCGTGCGCATCGTCGTCGATTCCGGGCTGGCCCGCCGCCCGCGCTACGACCGTTCGGCTGGAATCACCCGCCTGGTCACCGAGCGCGCGAGTCGCGCCGCCGCCACCCAGCGGGCGGGCCGCGCCGGGCGACAGGGGCCCGGCATCGTCTACAGGCTCTGGGAAGAGGCGGCGACGGCGAGCCTTCCGCGCTTCGATCCGCCCGAAATCCTCGAAGCCGATCTCAGCGCCTTGCTGCTCGACTGCGCGCTGTGGGGCGTGGCCGATCCCCGGGCGCTTCGCTGGCTCGACCCGCCGCCCGCGGCCGCGGTCGACGAGGCGCGGCGGCGGCTCGTGTCGCTGGGCGCCCTCGGCCAGGACGGCCGTTCCACCGCCCACGGCAAGGCCATCGCCGCTTTGCCGTTGCCGCCGCGGCTCGCGCACATGCTGGTCGAAGCTGGGAGTCGCGGCTGGGACCGGACCGCCGCCGAGGTCGCCGTCCTCCTGTCCGAGCGCGGGCTCGGCGGCAACGACGTCGATCTGGAGACGAGGCTGAGGCGCTGGCGGGGGGAGAAGGGGCAACGCGCCGAGGCGGCACGGGGGCTGGCGAGACGGTGGTCGCAACTCATTCGTCATCCCGGCGAAAGCCGGGACCTCAGGATGAAAAGTCTCGGCGGGCCTCCCCGAGATCCCGGCTTTCGCCGGGACGACGCGGCAGGCCCCTGCCTCGCCCTCGCCTTCCCCGACCGCCTCGCCCGGCGCCGCGATTCTTCCGGCGAGAATTGGATCAGCGCCGGCGGGCGCGGCTTCCGGCTCGATCCCCATTCGCCTCTCGCACGGGAAACCTGGCTCGCCGTGGGCGAGGTCAGCGGCAGCGCCGCCGGCGCCCGCATCCTGTCGGCGGCCGCGATCGAGGAAGCCCAAATCGAAGCCTTGTTCGGCGATCGCATCGAAAGCGGCGCCCGGCTCATCTTCGATCCCGCCACCGGCGCCGTCCGGGCCCGGCGCGGCCGCCGACTCGGAGCGATCACCCTCTCCGAAGGCCAGGATTCCCAGGCTTCGCCCGAGAGGACCGCCATAGCCCTAGTCGAGGGCGTCCGGGCGCACGGCCTCGGCCTGCTGCCCTGGAGCGAGGCCGCTGCCTCGCTCCGCCGCCGGGCCGCTTTCGCCAGGGAGCACGACCCGTCTTTGCCCGATTTCTCCGACGAGGCGCTGCACGCCACGCTCGACGATTGGCTGCCTCTGCTCGTCGCCGGCCGGCGCAGCCTTCGCGACGTCGATCCGGAGGCCCTGTCCGGGATGCTCGACGCTCGGCTGGGCTGGGAAGGGCGCAAGGCCGTCGACCGGCTCGCCCCGCCCGCCTTCGAAACGCCGGCGGGAAGCCGCCACGCCATCGACTATGAGGCCGAAGCCGGACCGACCGTCACGGTGCGGGTGCAGGCGCTTTACGGACTGGCGAGCCATCCCAGCGTCGCCGGAGGGCGGGCCCCGCTCGTCCTCAGCCTGACCTCCCCCGCCGGCCGCCCGATCCAGACCACGCGCGACCTTCCCGGCTTCTGGAAGGGCAGCTGGTCGGCCGTGGCGAAGGAGATGCGCGGCCGCTACCCCCGGCACCCCTGGCCCGACGACCCGGCCTCGGCGGACCCGACCCTGAGGACGAAGAAGGCGACGGCCCGCCGCCCCTGACCGTCATCCCGGCGAAAGCCGGGACCCCACGACAAGAAGTCTCTGCGGGTCTCCACGAGGTCCCGGCTTTCGCCGGGATGACGAGGCAGCCAGTTGATTCCGTGGCCAAAGCCGGGCACCACCGGAGAGAGAAGGAGCTTCGATCATGACCGCGGCGCGGATCTTCCAGCGACCCAAGAATGCGATGCAGTCGGGCAACGCCCGCACCGGCGAATGGGTGCTCCAGTTCGAATCGCATCGCCCGCACGTGCCCGATCCGCTCACCGGCTGGTCGGGCGGCGGCGACACCCAGGAGCAGGTCACGATCGCCTTTCCAACGCTGGAGGCGGCCCAGGCCTATGCCGAGAAGAACGGCATTTCCTGCCATCTCGTCCCGCTGGCGGAGCGCAAGCTCAAGCTTCAGGCTTATGCCGACAATTTCAAGTGACCGAGCGGGCATGAGGGCCGCGGCCATCCTGCTTGCGCTCGCCGCGGCCGGAGCCGCCCGGGCCGGCCCCACCGTCGAGATCGAGCCGAGGACCGAAGCCTTCGCCAGCCGCGCCGCCTGCGAGCAGGCGCTGGAGCAACGCCATTCGGCGGCGCTGTCGCGGCTCGCGGCGCTCGACCGGAAGGGCGGGAACAAGGTGACCCCGCTCAAGCGCGACGGCGGCGAGCAGCTTTCCTACGCGGAGCGGGTCGATCTCGGCGCCGGCGACCCGGAGTCGGGCATTTCCGACAGCCAGACCGAGCAATTCACCTGCCGGGGCAATTTGCTGGAGCACCGCATCGATTTCGGCGCCGGCTGAAGCATTCCTCCCCCGGCTTTCCGGGGGAGGAATTAGAGGAGCATCCCCGCCCCGAGCAGCAACAGCAATTTCGAATCGGCCGCCACCCCTTCGGCGCGCCGCGCCGCGACAAAGTCCGCCAGCTCGTCGAGCTTCACCCGGTGGACGACAATATCCTCGCCGGCCACGCCGCCGCCTCCGCCCACCCGGCTCAGCCCCTCGGCCCGAAGCAGGGTGAAGCCCTCCGACGACATTCCCGGAGAAGCGTAATAACGCCCCAGGTCCACCGCCCGCTCGGCCCGGTAGCCGGTCTCCTCCTCGAGCTCGCGGATCGCCGCCACGGCCGCCTCCTCGCCTTCCTGCTCGTCCCCGACCAGGCCGGCGGGGAGCTCCAGGCAGGGCGCTCCGATCGGGACCCGATATTGTTCGACCAGGATGACATGGCCGTCGTCGACGGCAAGGATCACCGCCGCGCTGACTCCGCGAGTGCGGGAGACATATTCCCATTTGCCGAGCGTCTTCACCTCGATGAAGCGGCCGCTCCAGACGATCTCCGGCTCCTGGCTCACAACTCGATCAGCCGGTCGGGAAGCTCGTTGGGATTGTCGAGGGTCGGCGGCAGGCACTGGGCCAGAACCTCGCCGATCTTCTCGACGGCCAGTGCCATGCCTTCGCCCGGCCGCCCCGCTTTCACGCCGTCAACCAGGGCCGCCATCGCTTCGCCCCAGATTTCGGGCTCGACCCGACTGTGGATCGCCTCGTCGGCGACGATCTCGGCCCGGCGCTCGAGCAGCGAGAGGTAGAGAAGGATTCCGGTGCGGCCCTTGGTCCGCCTTTCCGTCCCGGCCCGGAACAGCTCGACGGCCCGGCGCCGCACCCGGCGGGTCTTGGTGCTCGCCGGAGTCAGCGCCATCCGAAGCGGCATCCAGGCGAAGGCGAAGCGGACGATCAGGAAGACGATCGCCATCTTGACGACGATCAGCAGCATCAGCAGCCGGAAGCTGAGCGAGGCGTTCCAGCCGAAGATCAGGGCCAGGCCCCAGTCGATCCAGGATTGCGGGATCATGGCCGCGGCCGTCGGCACCAGCAGCATGGCGAGGATCGCGTAATGGAGCCCGACGTCGTGATAGGCGTCGGACCTCGGGGCGACGATGGTGACGATCTCGCCGTCGCTGGAGCGCTCCGCTTGCGCCACCGCGTCGCTGACCCGCTGATGCTCGGCCTCGCTGAACCTCGGCATCACCATCCTCCCGAAGCGCCGCCACCGCCGAACGAGCCGCCGCCGCCGCCGAAGCCCCCGCCACCGCCGAAGCCACCGCCGCCGCCGCCAAAGCCACCGAAGCCGCCGCCGCTCGATCCGCCGCCCCAGCCGCCGCCGAGCCCCGGCCCCCAGACCCAGACGCCCGAGCGGTGGCGCCGTCCGCGCCGGCCGCCGCGAAGCATCGGCAGGATGACGAAAAGGAAGACGATCCCCCAGAAGACGAGGGTAAAGATCGAGCCTCCGCCGCCGCCGGAGCTGCCGCGCTGCCGCTGCTTCTGCTGGGCCGCGAGCGCCTTCTGCTCGGCCTGCTCGGGCGGCGCCTGAAGCTGCTCGATGATCGCGTCGGCGCCGGCGTTGATCCCGCCGGGGAAGTCGCCGGCCTTGAACCGGGGCAGGATCTGCTCCCTGATGATATCGCCCGACAAGGCGTCGGTCATGATCGGCTCGAGCCCGTAGCCGACCTCGATCCGCACCTTCTTGTCGTTGGGAGCGACGAGGAGGATGATTCCGTTGTTCGCGCCCTTCTGGCCCAGCCCCCACGCACGGCCGAGCTGATAGCCGTAATCCTCGATCGGACGGCCCTCGAGGCTTGGAACCGTGGCGACGACCAGCTGCCGGCTGCTCGCCGCCTCGACCGCCGCCAGCTTCTGGGTCAGCGCCGCCTCGTCCGCATCGGGGATGATGCTGGCGGCGTCGACCACCCGGCCGCTGAGCTTTGGAAAGGTCTGCGCCGCGGCCGGCGCGGCGATCAGGATGAAGAGCAGGATCAGGGGCCGTAACAGGCTCATGCGACGACTCCGTCCCGACGCGCGATTTCCGAATCGCTGGCCCCGGATCGAAGCCTGGCGAAGAGCGCATCGCTCGCGGCCTCGATGCCTCCCGGAAAATTACCCTCTTTGAAACGGGGCAGCGCCCGCTCCCTGATCACTCGTCCGGCAAACGGATCGGTCACTCGGCGCTCCAGTCCATAGCCCACCTCGATCCGAACCTTCCGTTCCGCCGGCGCGACGAGGAGCAGGAGGCCGTCATTGCGTTTCTTGCCGCCCAGGCCCCAATGGCGCGCGAGCGCGATCGAATAATCCTCGATCGGCCTGCCGTTCAGCGAAGGCACGGTGGCGACGACATATTGCGCTCCGACTTCCTTCTCGATCGCCTCGGATTCGGCGCTGAGCCGAGCCTCCTGGGCCGGGGTGAGCAGGTCGGCGCCGTCGACGACCCGGCCGCTGAGCGCCGGCAACCCCGAAATGTCCTGGACGACGGGCGGCGCCCGCCCGCAGCCGGGGCCGCCGAGCAGGAGCAGCGAAAGAAGGAGCGCCTTCGTCACCGAGGCCCGCGTCAGCGGCTCGTATTCGTGTCGAAATTCACTTCGGGCGCGACGTCCGCATTGGGGGTCGTCGCCTGGAAGGTCGCCATCGGCTTGGCGCCGTAGATGACCTTGGCGCCGATCGCGTCGGGGAAGGTGCGGATCCGGGTATTATATTGCTGAACCGCGCCGTTATAATCGATGATGGCGATGTTGATCCGGTTCTCGGTGCCCTCGACCTGGTCCATCAGGGTCTTGAAATTGCCCTGGCTCTGAAGCTGCGGATAGGCCTCCTGAAGCCGCTGGAGCGACAGGGTCAGCCGGTTCTGGACGTCGGCATAGCTCGCCATCGCCTTGGGGTCGGTGAGCTGGTCGCCGGTGACGGTGACCTTGGTCGCCGCCGCCCGGGCCTCGGTGACCCCGACCAGGATCCGCTCCTCCGACGCCGCAGCGCCCTTCACGGTCGCCACCAGATTGGGGATCAGGCTGGCGCGGCGTTGATAGGCGGCCTGGACGTTGGCCCATTTCGCCTTGGCCTCCTCCTCCGCGGTCGGAATCGAATTGACACCGCAGCCGGCCAGGGAAACCACGCCGACCGGCAGCAGGAAGGCGTTCATCAGGGAAGTGCGCTTCATATCGAGCCCCTCGTTCATCTGTGGGCAAGGACGTAGGGACTCCGCCGCCCTCCCGCAACACGCCTGGTCGATGTGACTTTAAATTCAGCGAACATCCACTATATGGGTCGGTGCCGGGCTTGCCCGGCTATGGCGATAAATTGCAGCGTGCAATAGGCGCAGCGGACCCGGGGGCGGTACCCGGCGGCTCCACCAATTACCCTGCGAAGCCTATGGCGGAGCAGGGCAGCTGATGGGGCCGAACTAGGATCGACGTGTGTTGAAAAGCGTTGTTTTTGCCCGGCCTGAATGCGCCGTAAAACCGTTCATAACCACAAGTGCCAACGATAACGAGGCGCTCGCGATTGCTGCTTAATCCCAATCCTCACGGATAAGATTAAGTAGGCCAAAAGCGCGGTTCGGGCCGCACCGGGCAACAGAAGCGGTTCCAGCGGTACGGGGAGCACCGGGCAACAGAAGCTCCCCACTTTTCCTTCCGTCGGCGCGGCGCGTCATTCCGGCGAAGGCCGGAACCCATGAACACGGACCGCGCAGCTTGGACGAGGCCGTGTTCATGGATCCCGGATCAAGTCCGGGATGACGAATGACGATTCCCGCCCCGGTGCGATTGGCGTATGACCGCCCGATGCGCGCCCTCCTCCTAGCCCCCCTCCTCCTCCTCGCCGCCTGCGAGCCCGAGCCCGAGAACATCCAGGCGAAGGCCGAGACGATGTCGCGCCAGCTGGTGGAGCGCGCGAACCAGATCCGGGCGGAGGCCGAGAACGGAGTCGAGGCCCAGGCCGCCCCCCTCGACAACGAAGCCGACGCCCTGCTCAACAGCATCGCGGCCAATGTCGTGGAGCGGAACGGCGCCGGCCCCGTAAATTCGCAATAAACGGACGCGAAAAGGGCCCCGCGTCGCCGCGGAGCCCTTCCTTCTCGAAACAGGCCGGACAGGCGCTCTCGCGAGCGCGGCCGCCGTCCGCCTTACTGGGCGTTTTCGGCCGGAACCTTGACGTCGACGGTGGGGACCTGGACCGTCTTGTTCTCGGTCCCGACATTCACCTCGGGGCCGGTGACATTATATTCGGGCAGCTGGCCGCCGGCGACGTTCACGTCGACGTCCGGCAACGATCCGTTCTTCGTCTGGTCGACGTCGCAGGCCGCGAGGCCGAGACCGCTCGCCGCGGCGAGCAAAATAGCGATCTTCTTCATAATGCCTCCTGATAAGATACGGCTTCCTAACCTGCGATAAGAGGGGATGTTCCGCCCGCGTTACAAAAAGGGCTTGCGGTCGTCGCGAAACCTCGGCCCGCCCGAAGCGCTGTGCCGGCGAGGAGATCACGAATGACCGAAACATTCTCGAAGGGCGAAAAGGTAAGCTGGAAGAGCCACGGCGGCGAAGCCCATGGCAAGGTGGTCCGCAAGCAGACCGAGCCGACCCGGATCAAGGGCCACAAGGTCGCGGCGACGGCGGAGAATCCCCAATTCATCGTCGAGACGAAGGAGGGCAAGGAGGCCGCGCACAAGCCCGAGGCCCTGACGAAGGACTGAGCAGGCGGGGACGGCCGAAGCGGCCGCCCCCGCGCGATTCAGTCTCGCCTAGATCGGCTCCCAGTAGGAGCCGTGGCCGTCATTGGCGCAATAGCCGACAAGGCGATATTCGATGTAGTTCGAAGACTGGCCGGTATGAGTCGAAGTGCCTGCTCCGAAATAGAAACAGTCGCCATAATCGTACCCGACCTGCTGCGTCCAAGTCGCATCGCTGTAATAAACCGTGTCGTAGACGGGCTCGCCATGATTGGCGAACGCCGGCCCCGCCATCGAAAACAGGCTCGCGACCAGCAAGGCCCCGAAGATCTTGCGCTTGACCATCATCCCTCTCCACGTTTTGCGCCGCCCACCACGAGTCGGCGCCGCCTCATCTTATAGGCGAACAACGATCTGACTATGACTATTTAGTACGGAATTATACGTAACGCCGATAAGCCGCTGCCCGGAAGCATTCACACGGCTGTCACGAAACTATCGCATCAGCGTGGCGTGGATGCCCGAGGCGAACAGCGGTGAACAGGATCGAGCTCCTGCTGGCGGAGGACGATCCGGCCATGGTCGAGCTGCTGCGCTGGATATTCGAGCGCGAGGGCTTCCATATCCGCCACACCGCCAGCGGCGAGGAAGCGCTGCTGCTCGCCACCGAGGCGCCGCCCGACGTCGTCATCCTTGACTGGATGCTGGAGGAGCTGAGCGGCATCGAAGTGTGCCGCCGGCTTCGCCGAGCTCCGGAAACCGCCAACGTTCCGGTGATCATGCTGACCGCCCGGGTCGAGGAGTTCGATCGGGTCCGCGCGCTCGACCTCGGCGCCGACGATTATGTCACCAAGCCCTTCAGCGGCCCCGAACTAGTAGCCCGCGTCCGCGCGGTGCTGAGGCGGGTGCGGCCGGCTTTGGGCACGGGCCTGCTGAGCTATCGCGACCTGGAAATGGACGTCCAGCGGCACCGGGTCCGCCGCGGCGGCGCTCCCGTCGACCTGGGACCTACCGAATTCCGGCTGCTTCGCCATTTTCTCGAGCATCCCGGCCATGTTTTTTCCCGGGAGCGGCTGCTCGATTCCGTCTGGGGGCACGACAGCGACGTCGAAGCGAGGACCGTGGACGTCTATATCCGCCGCCTGCGCAAGGCGATCAACCGCGAGGGCATGCGCGATCTGCTGCGCACCGTCCGCTCCGCCGGCTATGCGCTTGATGAGGATGAATAATTCCGAGACTCGCGATTGATGAATAGTATATTACAATATTGATACAGTTTACCGGCCTCAGAATGACAGATTAATTACTGTGGATATCTGGGGCTTTGTCATGGAACGATCATAAGCACCTCCTAGCAGACGGCCCTGAAGCGGCGAGTTCTTGAAACGATTCGCCGTTCCTGTCTCTCCGAGGGGGTTTCCATGTCGAATATTCTTGAGATCGCGTCCGCAGGGCCGAATCGTCGCGCGGCCTCCAGGACTGGCCCGAAGGCGCTGCGGATTGCCTTTCTCGGCGCGGCCGCTGTCCTCGCCGTCTGCCCGGCTTTGGCCGAAGAGCCCGAAGCCGATCCAGCGGCAACGCTTTCCGCCACCGCGGTGACCGCGACCGACGCCGACACCGAGACCACCGAATCGGCCGACGAAACCGAAGGCCTCAACGACATCGTCGTCACCGCCACCAAGCGCGAGACCAATCTTCAGGAAACCCCGATCGCCATCTCCGTCCTCGGCGAGCAGAACCTCGAGGACCGTCACGTCCAGAGCCTCTACGACCTGGCCGACGGCGGGGTCCCGTCGCTTCGCGTGGCGACGTTCGAGGCGCGCCAGTCGGCCCTGACGGTGGGCATCCGCGGCATCGTCCCGCTCGACGCCAACCAGCCGGCGCGCGAGCAGGGCGTCGGGATCTACATCGACGGCGTCTATCTGGGCCGTCAGCACGGCCTCAACGCGGCCTTGTTCGACATTCAGCGGATCGAGGTTCTGAAAGGCCCGCAGGGCACCTTGTTCGGCCGCAACACCGAAGGCGGCGCGCTCAGCATCGTCGCCGCGCCGCCCACCGGGAAGTTCGGCGGACGACTAAGCGTCGGCGTCGGCAATTACGGCGCCTATACGGGCGAAGCGCACGTCAACCTCCCGGAATTCGCCGGGCTTTCCCTCAAGTTCGACGCGGTCAAGCAATATCAGGGCGCGACCACCAGGAACCCGCTCGCAGGCCAGACCGGCTGGAATTATTACGACCGTCAGGGGCTTCGGATCTCGGGCCGCTGGCGGCCGACGGACGCCATCACCGACGATTTCGCCTTCGACATAGCGCGCGACAAGAACTCGCCTTTCTACAGCCAGCTGCTCAACTACAATCCCAACGGCTGCGTCGCCGGGCCGCAGGCGAGCGCTCCGGCCTGCCAATTGCCGGGCACGGCCTATGCCAATCTCAGCGGGACGGTGAAGCGGCTCCTCCCCGGGGTCGTCGTCAACGGCACGACCCGGATGAAAATGGCCGACATCGGCGTTCCGCAGCAGCCGAGCGTCGACGACACCCACGGCTTCACCAACACCCTGCGCTGGACCGCGTCGCCCGAGCTCGAGCTTCGCTCGATCACGGCGTGGCGCGGCGTGACCGCCACCCAGTGGGACAATTCGGGCGGCGCCCACCGAGTCCCCGTCATCAGCCCCGGCTGCACGGGCAGCGGCTGCAACTTCAGCCGCTACAGCCTCGCCGACCTCTACCAGAACCAGTTCAGCCAGGAATTCCAGGCGGTGGGAACGGTGGCGTCGGTCGATTACGTCGCCGGCCTCTATTATTTCAACGAGCATGTCCGCGACGACGCCGCCACGCCCAACTCGAACGCCATCACCGGCTACACCACGGCGGGGCAGACGAGCGGCTACCAGTTCGTCGTCCTCGATCCGTGCACCGGTTCGGCCGGCTTCGGCTCGCAGCCGGGCTGCCGGTCGATCGACCGCGCGTCCCAGGTCGTCTCGAAGAGCTACGCCGCATACGGCCAGATGACCTGGAACGCGACGGACGCGATCCACCTCACCGTCGGCGCCCGTTACACGCACGACAAGAAAAAGGGCGAGCTCGTGATCTCGCGCAACATCGTCTATGCCGACACGGACTTCGCGCGGTCGATCTACGCGCAGAACCTGCCGTTCGCCGTCAATTCGGCGGCCGCGGCGACCAACGGCTACCACCCGCTCGACAAGACCTGGAACCGCTTCAACCCGATGGTCACCCTGGCCTTCGACGCGACCTCCGACATCCATCTCTATGCCAAATATGCGACCGGCTACCGCGCCGGCGGCGCCAGCTCGCGAACGGCCAACTACCAGCCGTTCGATCCCGAGGACATCAAGTCGTACGAGGTCGGCGTCAAATCCGACTTCTGGGATCACCGCGCCCGGCTCAACCTCGCGGGCTACATCATGGACCGGAAGAACAGTCAGGTCGACATCAGCTCGATCCAGCCGACCGCGACCGGCAGCTTCAACAACCTGGTGACGATCAACGCCTCGGGCACGACCAAGATTCGCGGCATCGAAGCCGATCTGACGCTTCGCCCGGTCGACGGCCTGACCCTCAACGCCTCCTACGCCTACACCTACACGAAAATCCCGCCGGTGCTGATCACGGCGACGGCCGGCGGGCTGAGCACGAACGTCCTCCAGAACTTCTATATCGTCTTCACGCCGCGCAACGCGGCGAGCGGCTCGATCGATTACGATCTGCCGGTCGGCGGCGCCGGTGCGGCGCTGAGGTTCCACGTCGACGCCAATTATGCCCAGGCCACACAGGCCTTCGACCAGTTCGCGACCAAGGCCGACTCGTCCTTCATCGTCAACGCCCGCCTCGCGCTCGCCGACATCCCCATGTCGGACAACGGCGATAAGGTCACGGTCAGCCTCTGGGCGCGCAACCTGTTCGACGAGCAGCACGTCTATCGCCGCGACCCGTCGAACAGCCTTCCGGGCGCCCCCACGACCAGCGTGACGACCGGCAGCATCAACAACATCCTCGGCGACTACGGTAATTTCAACGCGCCGCGCACGTTCGGCGTGGAGGCTCGGATGAACTTCTGAGCCGTGACCGAGCGCAGGGTTCGTCCGCCAGGGAACACAGGTTGCACTGTCTCCGTTGCTACACTGGGTCGGACGAGCGAAGCATCGCTTCTCATTCCCGGCCAGGAGGGACCTATGATCACGCTTCTTTGGACCGCGGTGATAGCCGTCGCAGCGCCGCCCGCAATTACCGACCCGGAGCGGCGCGATGCCGTGCAGCGCTGCAAACCGGCTTTGGCGGGCAAAGTAAAAGGCGACGTGGATAACGTTTCGGTTGTGAAATTCCGCAAGTCAGGTGGGGAGATTCTGCTGAATGGACAAATGAGCGTTCTGCAGCGGCCGCCGGTCAAGCCGGGCGAGATGGCGACTCACCATGTTCTGAATATTAGGTATTCCTACGAGTGTCGTTTTTCTGGAAGTTCCGTTCCGCGCGTGAAGGTTTCACGACTCTCCAGCTAATCGTCCGTTACTTAGAACGGTTCGTCGCTATTTATGGCTGGAATCGGCCGATAGGTCCGGTTCCGGACTAAGTGTATGTTGTAACTGGAAAAATCGATGTCAGCATCCCGGTCGTGGTCGTCCTGACCGCACTGGGAGAGAAAAATGCATCTGAAAAAGTGGGGGCTAACCGCCCTGGCGCTCGTCGTCTGCGCCACGGCCGGCACCGTGGCCAGTGCCAATCAGCCGCTCGAAAAGAGCGGCAACACCTTTCATAAGGCCGCCTGCGAGCGCGGCAATCCGCATGGCACGGCGCGCTGCTACGCCCATGTCATCACCGACGCCCGCGGCGAAGAGACCGACGGCCAGGTGAGCCCGAACGTGGTCCCGTCGGGCTTCGGTCCGAACGACCTGCGCTCGGCCTACAACATCACCACCAACGGCACGGCGACGATCGCGATCGTCGACGCCTACGGCTATCCGAACGCCGAGTCCGACCTTGCGGTCTATCGCGCTCAGTACGGGCTTCCGGCCTGCACCACCGCGAACGGCTGCTTCAAGAAGGTCAACCAGAGCGGCGTCCAGGGCAGCTACCCGGCCACCGACACCGGCTGGTCGCAGGAGCAGGCGCTCGACATCGACATGGCCAGCGCCATGTGCCCGGGCTGCAAGATCGTGCTCGTCCAGGCGACCTCGGCGACCTTGGCCAACCTCGCCGCGGCGGTCCGCACCGCGGCTGCGATGCCCGGCGTGGTGGCGATCTCCAACAGCTACGGCGGCAGCGAAACCGGCTCGAGCACCTACGAATCCGCGTACAACCAGCCCGGCAAGGCGGTCACCGTCTCGTCCGGCGACTCGGGCTACGGAGTCGAGTTCCCCGCCACCTCGCCGCACGTCATCGCGGTCGGCGGCACCCATCTCGTCCGCGCGGCCAACACCCGCGGCTGGGCCGAGACGGCGTGGAGCTCGGGCGGAAGCGGCTGCAGCACCGTCTATGCGAAGCCGAGCTTCCAGACCGACGCTTTGTGCACCAAGCGCATGGAAGCCGACGTCTCGGCGGTCGGTGATCCCAACACCGGCGTTGCCGTCTACGGTCCCACCAGCCGCAGGGCTTCGGGTTGGCTCGTCTTCGGCGGAACCAGCGTCTCGGCGCCGATCATCGCCGGCATCTACGGCGTTACGGGCCACGGAGCGGCCAACGGCGCGGCGAACCTCTACGCCAATGCCGGCCTGCTCAACGACGTGACCAGCGGCACCAACGGCACCTGCGGAGGCACCTACTTCTGCACCGCCGGCGCCGGCTATGACGGCCCGACGGGCCTCGGCACGCCGAACGGCACCGGTCCCTTCTAAGCGGACAGGACGGAGCGGGTCGTGGCTTGCCGCGACCCGCTCCTTTCCTTACGCAGTCGAGATCGAAACCTTGCACGAACAGACTTACAGGCAATGATCCGCTCGTTTGGGCCGACGCCTTTCGCGCGCCTTCTTGCCTTCTTCTTGCTGTTGCTCGCCTTCGGCGCCGCCCCGGCCGCCGCGCAGAGCCCGTCGGTCCTTTCCAAGGTCACCCTGCTCAGCGATTCGCCCGCCGAGACCCGGCTTCAGCTCAGCATCGAGCCGAGCGCCCACGGCTTCGCCCCGGTCGGCAACGACGTCAACCGGCCCGCGCTCGGCCTCGCTTTGACCATTCGCGGCGGCGGCGCGACCACTCCGCCGAACCTCAAAGGGCTGGTTCGAGGGATCAGCTTCGAGCAGGTCGAGACCATCCTCATCCTTCGCTTCCAGGTCACTTCGGCCGCCAGCGTCAGCGCCACCGCGAGCGGCCCGACCACCATCGACGTCACCGTCTCGACCGGCGCCCCGGCGGTCAAGGTCGAGGCCGAGGAGCCGGGAACCGTCGCCAGCGACGTCCCGCCGTCCCTCGGCTACGCGCCCGGCGAGACGTTCGAGCTGGTCCAGCTCAAATATGCCGACGTCAGCGAGATCGTCGGGCTCTTGAGCCAGGGCGCGAGCGTCAAGTCCAACGATCTGTTCGTGCCGCGCGAGCCGGCTTTCGGATCGAACAGCCTCACCGGCAACACCTACAATCCCGGCCCGACCACCCAGTCGCCCGGGAGCGACGATTCGCCGCTCGGCCAGTCGATCGACGCCGGCATGGCCGTCGACCGCCGCCTCAACGCCGTCTGGCTGCGCGGCTCGCCCGAATATATCGCGCGGATGAAGCTGATGATCGCGGCCATCGACGTGCCGCTCGACAGCGTCGTCCTCGAAACCCAGTTCGTCGAGCTGACCGAGACCGGCGCCAAGGCGGTCGGCATCGATTTCGCCAATTCGAACGGCCAGATCGCCGTCATCACCGGGCAGGCCGGCCAGTTCATCCCGCCCGGCTTCGGACGGGGCGACGCGCCGCGCCTGTTCAGCGCCCAGATCCAGGCCGCCATCTACGCCCAGGTCCAGAAGGGCAACGGCCGGATCGTCTCCAAGCCGCGGATCGCCGCGCAATCGGGCTCGACCGCCAAGATCATCACCGGCGACGCGCTGCCGATCCTGACCGCGATCACCCTGTCCGGAGTGAACGGCGTCAGCCAGCAGGTCCAGTACGTCAACGTCGGAGTCACCCTCCAGATCGCCCCCCGGGTGAGCAGCGACGGCTATGTCTCGAGCCACGTCTTCTGCGTCGTCTCCAGCGTCACCGGCTTCAGCCAGGGCTATCCCACGATCAGCCAGCGCGAGGCGGAGACTTCGGCGACGGTCAAGGACGGCGACAGCTTCATCATCGGCGGCCTCAGCCAGGAGGATTCGATCCGGACCCGGTCGAAGATCCCCGGCCTCGGCGACATCCCGCTCCTCGGCCAGGCGTTCAGCACCAATCGCAAGACCCAGTCCAAGACCGAGCTTTACATCGTCATCACCCCGCACATCATCCACCGCGTCGACGAGATCCGCGAGCACGCTCTGACGATCGTCCCGACGACGACCACCACCGTCACCCTCCGCCCCGACGGCACCCCGGTCGGCGAACCGCCGCAATAGGGCTTGCTGGAACAGGGCGCGGGCTGCGCTTCCCGCTTGCTCCCGCTCAAATCAATCCCCGCTTTCGCGCCACCGCCGAGAATTTCCTGAGGATGCTCCCGCGCACCTCCTCCAGGTTGCGCGGCCGCCGCCACCGCCCCGGCGCCCGGCCGATCTCGCGCACCTGATATTGGTGGAGCTTGATCAGCGACAGCGCCTCGGCGATCGTCATCGGCGGCAGCTGCGGCATCGGCACCGCGGCCGGAAGCTCGGCGGAGGAGAAGATATTCTCCCCGCGCTCGCACAAGGCTTCCTCGAGCCGGTCATAGCCCATCGCCTCCGCCGCCGACCAGCGCCGGTCGAACCCCGGCCAGCGCCGCCGGTGCGAATAAGCCGAACCCTTAGACTTCCCCGCCGCCGAATAAGCCGCCTTGGCGTTGCACGTCGCCGCGAACACCTCCAGGAACCGGTCCTCGCTCGCCGCCGTCCACTGGCCCGCCCGCGCCCGGGCGATCTGCACCCGCCGCCCGCCGCCGCTGCCCCCGGTGCCCCTCACCACCAGCTCCACCCCGTCGAGATGCCCCCACCCCTCCGGCGGCCGGTTCCCCTCCGCCTTGCCCAGCCGCTCGCCGGCCGCGGCGATCACCTCCCGGCACTTCGCATCGAACGCCGGACTGAGCGCCCGCTCCTTGCAGACCCACGATCGCGAAACGCACACCCGCTCCGCCGCCACCGTCTGGTTCCCGCACACCTCCAGCGCCTTCAGGAACGCGCCGCGCCTTTTGTCGGACATCCTGGCCGTCATCGCCCCGCCCCTCCCGATGAGAAGGAACGAGGATATCAGGCCGATCGGGCGGGCGTATCCTTCAATCCGCGGAAGGATCGGGCGCGCCTTCAGCGGCGACGCCCGGCGGCGGATCGAGCCGTTCCTCGATCCAGTCCCACATCACCTGGGGAAGCCAGCCGCAATAAGCATGCGCCGTCAGCCGGGCGATGATCACCATGTCGTCGGGCTCCAGCCCCGCGTGGAGATCGCCGTTGAGCTGCCCCGCCGACAAGGGCGTCGCCACGAAATAGACCCGCTCGAAATCCTCGTGATGAAGAAAATCATAGGCCTCCAGCCGCGCCGTCAAAGCCGCCTCGAGCGCCTCGATCGCGCCCTCCTCCCGCTCCAGCTGCGCGCTCAGCTTCCAGGTCACCAGATAAACGCCCATGCCCCACTCCTTCGGCGATCCGCGGGATTCCACGCCCCGGATCGCTATTCGCAGCTTTGCCGCCTCCTGACTCGAACGCAACAGCAAGCAATTCAGCGCGACCATCGAAAAGCGTCTATTCGAGGTTGGCATAATGCGCTAACCGATGAATTCAACCATGTGGGGCATGGACGCGACGTGACCGAGGACCGGGAAGCCTATGTGCCCGAGCAGGCCAGCCTGCTGGCGATCAGCCGCGTGCTCGAGGAGACGGCGCGCATGCTCACGACTGGGCGCTGGCCGACGATCCGCCGCTCAGGCGCCCGGCCGAGGCGCCGATGCCGGTCACCGCAAGCATTGTGCGGTCGATCATCGCCGCCCGCTGGCTCCGCCGCGATTTCCTCGGCTTCGACGCCGGCGACCCCGAATGGAGCCTGATGCTGGAGCTCTACTCGGCCCGCCTCGACGGCCGCCAGGTCCACCAGACCGGCCTCTCGGTCGCCGCCGGCGTGCCCCAAAGCACCACCGTCCAAGCCACCCGACGCCTGCTCGAAGCCGGGATCTTCGCGACCAGGCCGGACCCGAGCGACGGCCGCAAGCTCCTCCTCACCCTCACCGCCCCCGCCGCCGAGCGCATCCGCTCGTACCTGACGGCCGCGCTGGAGATCGGCTCGCCAATCGTGTGAGCCCCCTCCGAATTCCTCCCCGAGATTTCTCGGGGAGGGGGACCGCGCGAAGCGCGGTGGAGGGGTTCTTCGGCGCTAGAAAGGCCCCTCCACCAGGCTTCGCCCGGTCCCCCTCCCCTGCAAAGGCAGGAGAGGAATTGGGCGGCCGGCTTCTTGTCGAAGCCCGGTCGGAGCGAGAAAGAAGCGGGATCCCCGCTTTCGCGGGGATGACGGATACGGTTACCGCAACATCGATCCGAAACTATGCCAAGTTTGAATTGAATTACCCGCTCCCTACGTCGTCGCCATGGCGGGCTACAACGACGAACGCGACCGTCTGGAGCGCAAGCTCTGCCAGCTCCTCATCGAGGCCCGCGAGAGTGCCGGCCTCAACCAGACCGAGCTTGGCAAGGCCGTCGGTCGATCGCAGAGCTTCGTCTCCAATTATGAGCGGGCTCAGAGGCGGCTCGATCTGCCGGATCTCATCCTGGTGTGCCGGGCGATGGGGGTGGAGCCAGTGGAGTTATTGAGGCGGTTGGATTAAGGGCCGGCTCGTAATCGAGTGTGCAAAGCCAGTATCGCGTAAACCGTTGCCTCCTTGTTCTCAGCAGACCATAATCGAGGTTCAGGCCCACGATTTGGTCACGGCTGAGGAGAGAACCGGAAGGTGAGCGGCGAGGAGTTCGACACCGGAAAGCTCGACGCTCTCGTCGCTTCCCTAGCTATTGATCACGATGATCTAAAACCTCGGCTTCGAACGGTTGCCAACCCGGCGCAGAGCAGCCGAAGCGGAGTCCGACTTCACGCCCACTATTTCGCATTCAGAGGCAGCAAGCCGACCATGGAGCAGTTCGTGGAGATACTGTCCACGAAGCTAGTGAGCTTCTGCCTCCCTCGGCGACACATAAAAAAGGTTCAGTCCGACTGGAAAGACCTTCCTCCCAACAAAGTCACGGAGAGCGCGATTTCGCTACATAATCGAGCTTTGGATCTTTTCAAAAAAGCCAATAAGGCAACGAATAGGAATGGAGAGTTTGGAGAATTAATCGCCTACCTGCTAATTGAGTCGGTTTTGCAAGCGCCCCAGCTTGTCGCCAAAATGAGCTTGAAGACAAGTCCTCAAATGCCAGTGCATGGATCTGATGGCATTCACTGTAAGTTTGAAAGCGGCGGTAAAAAACTTCGATTGTTTTGGGGCGAATCGAAATGCTACCAGGCAGTAAATAAAGCGTTGGCTGAAGCAGCTAAGTCTGTCGCTGAGAATCTTGAGCACAACAAGATGGGGCACGAGCTTTTCCTCATTGAACAACATGCCGACCTCTCTGGTCTACCAACCGAGGTTGAAGAAGCACTTATGGAGTTTTTGGATCCTTACAGTGAGAGTTTTAACCTCAGGATCGATACTTCGGTAATGCTAATCGTATTTGATTTCGATGCCTTCGCCGAGGTCGAGGGGCTCGCTCCAGAAAGCGTCGAAGCCGAATTCGAAGAGCGGCTGGGAGCGGAATTAGAAAAGCTCGCTGCGCGCTTGGACGGCGAATTAGAAAAGCATCACGTCCCTCAACATGATCTCGAAGTGTTTTTTTTGCCGCTGCCCTCGGTTATCGATATGCGAGAGCACTTCCAAAACCGGATCGGCTGGACAACGTGATCGACCGTTTAGCCGAGCAAGTTTGGGCGACCGCCGCGTTTCACAGTCAGCGTGCAGCCTTGAGTACGGCTTGGCTGCAGCGGGAGCTTGGACTTGAAATGGGCACTGCGCCACCCGATGCCGAACTCATGCAGGCCGTGCAGGCCGCTACTATTCTTGCCGGCAGTGAGGACCCCGAGCGTCGCAGGGCTGCATTCGCAGTAGCTGCTTGCGCTGCGGATCTCGCGCGGGATCGCCTGCCCGGCCTCGATGGCGCCCTAAGGATCGTGCTGACGCGAATGGGCAACTTTCCAGCGGTCCAAACCTCGCCGGTGGTAGAAAGCTTCGCCCGTCTTCCGATCCAGGTTGCGCTGGCTGAGGAGTTGCGGAGAGAAGGCAACACGGTACCGCTAGGTAAATTACAACTCGAGCTAACGGACTTTCAACGTGCCCTTTGGTCTGTACTCGAGGCGGGAGAAAATGTTGCTATTTCAGCACCCACTTCCGCAGGCAAGTCATTTGTCCTGCAGGCCTATTTAAGGTCGAGAGCACGTGCTGGCTCGCTTATGACGGCCTGTTATTTGGTGCCAAGTCGCGCATTGATTGCTCAGGTGAGTGACGAGATTGCGCAGTGGCGCCGCGATGACGATCTCCGCGATTTAGCATTGATAACAGTTCCGCTCCCGGCAGGGTCAGACCTCCGAAGCCCTGCCATCTACGTTTTGACGCAAGAGCGTCTACAAGCGATTCTTACGTCGCATCCGGAATTCGCTGCTGACCTCATCGTCTGCGACGAAGCTCAGGGAGTCGAGGACGGTGCCCGGGGCGTGCTGCTCCAAAACGTCGTTGATCAGCTGCTGAGGCGAACTCCTGCTGCGCAAGCAATCTTCGCCGGCCCCAACATTCGAAATCTTTCTGCGTTCGGTGCGATTTTCAACATCAAGCTCGTTCGCGAGGTGGAGAGCCGATCACCCAGCGTGGTCCAGAATCTCATACTTGTGAACACGCGATCTCTCAAAAAGGGTCATCTTACGCTAGAGCGATACGCTGGAGGGATTGGAACGGCCTTAGGCGATGCAGGGGTGGAACGGCTCCTCCCCTCTATTAAAGAACGCTTGGTCCGGGTCGCAGAAAAATTTGGCAAGGCCAAGCCCTCGATCGTTTACGCAAACGGACCGGCTGACGCTGAAGGGGTGGCCAAAGGGTTAGCCGATGTTTCTGAGCTTCAAGAACCTAGCGATCGAATTCGGGAACTTATGGCTCTTTCGAGGTCGGCGGTTCACAGTCAATACGATCTGGCTTCATGTTTGGCACATGGCATTGGTTTTCACTATGGTCGAATACCCGCGATCGTCCGGAGAGGGGTCGAAGCGGCATTCGCGGACGGCGAAATTCAATATCTCGTCACTACAAGCACGCTTATTCAAGGCGTAAACTTTCCTGCGGCCAACCTCTTCGTTTGCAAGCCAAAGAAAGGCAACAACCTTCAGCTCGAGCCTGCGGAATTCTGGAACTTGGCGGGCCGCGCGGGCCGCCTTGGCAAGGAGTTTCAAGGGAATATATTTCTAATTGACTACCAAGATTGGGATGTGAAGCATGCCGACCACGGAAGTGAGATTGAGGTCAAAAGCTCCTTAGCCCGAACCTTAGGGGCGGATTTTGCCGGTGTGTTAGCCTGCGCCACGGAGACCGACCCCCCGCTAGAAACTGACAAAAGGCTCTCGCTCGAAGCGACCTTTGCCCGCTTGCTGACCGATCGGATCAATGGCCGTCTGGAAGGCACATTGGACCGCTGCCAAGTCGTTGGGCAGAATCGTGATGACCTCATCAGGGCTCTTGATGCTGCCCGCGGGAAGGTGTCCCTCCCTATCGATGCTATTGCGTCCTCCCCCACGGTTTCCGCACTACGGCAGCAACGCCTTGCTGACTACCTAGCCTCAGAGATTAGAGGCGGCGGTACTAAGCGCATCTCGCAGCTTATGCCGAGACACCCAAGAGACGATGACGCTTGGGCAACGCTCTCTGAGGTTTTCAAAGTTTGCCATCGAAAGCTCCTAAGTTTGGACGCGCCGCGATTGCACCTTCGAATGGCAGCCATCGCCATCAAATGGATGAGGGGAGATCCTATTCCAGAGATCGTCGATGAAAATCATCGACGCTCGAAAGGGACAGATTTGGCTGCGAGCATTCGGGAAACACTCAAAGATATAGAGCAGGAAATTCGCTTTAAGTACCTTCGGCTCACAACCTGCTACAATGCTGTGCTCGGACACGTGCTTCGCGAGAGCGGCCATGGCGAACTCGTTTCGAGCATACCCAACTTACCCAGCTACTTAGAAGTGGGAGCAGCAGACCCGACTATGGTGAGTTTCGTGGGGCTGGGTATATCGCGCGTTACGGCTCGCACCCTGACCGATAGCGCTATGGACAAGGACATGGACGAGGCGAGAGCCTTGGCGTGGCTCCGCGAACAAAATTTAGAAACTCTGATTCCTCTAGGTATCATGCGTGCTGAGGCGGAGCGCGCGATCCTTAATTTCGGCACCTAGTCCCACTTGCGGTCTGGTGCGACGCAAGGATGGTACGAGAAGCTTTCCCAAGTATCATCTACCCGCACCACTCGAAAACATTGCGTCTCGTACTCCGCTTCCTGCAGCTCAAAGTGGTCGATGCCGACGCCAATTTTTGAGGCTGCCTTGGGATGACGCTGGAGTAACTGCTCCAGGTCTGCCGCATCCTCAGGTAACACGCGATCTCCGGGGGTGTAGCGAGCCAGCATCTCGCTAAAATACGTCTGAGCCGCGCCCTGTGTTGCGAACGTACGGGTAGAAAGAATGACTGGTTTCGCGCGTCCCATGTGTATCTCCGTTCCTCGCATCTGTTGTGAAGTCATCTCAGTAAGGCCAGAAGCCATTCAAGACTAGGCACTGCGCCCAGCCCACGGTCGCTACGCGTTCGTGGCTTCACACCTTTGCGTAACAAAAGGCCCCGCGGTCGCCCGCGAGGCCTCTTCTCTAAACCCGGCTCCATCTCCGATGGAGACGAACCCTTTAATCGTCGTCGCGGGTCAGGAAGGCCGGGGCGAACTCCGGCTCGGGGCCGTCGTTGCGCTCGGGGCGGTCGCCGCCTTCGCGCCTCGGGCCCCGATCGCCGCCCTCGCTGCGATCGCCGCCGCCCTCGCCGCGGGGACCACGGTCGCCGCCGCCTTCGCCGCGGGGGCCGCGGTCACGACCGCCGCCTCCGCCGTCACGGCCGCCGCCGTCACGCCTGGGGCCCCGGTCACGCCCGCCGCCACCGCCGCCCCGGTCGCCGCGGCCTTCGCCGTCGCGCCTGGGGCCTCGGTCGCCGCCGCCGCTACGCGGGCCGCGGTCACGATCGCCGCCTTCGCGCGGAGGACGGGTGTCCTCCAGCTCGGCGCCGGTTTCCTGGTCGACGACGCGCATCGACAGGCGGACCTTGCCGCGCGGGTCGATCTCGAGGACCTTGACCTTGACTTCCTGGCCCTCGCTGAGCGCGTCGGCCACCCGCTCGACGCGCTCGTTCTTGATCTCCGAGACGTGGACGAGGCCGTCCTTGCCGCCCATGAAGTTCACGAAGGCGCCGAAATCGACGAGGTTGACGACCTTGCCGGTATAGACCTTGCCGACCTCGGGCTCCTCGACGATGCCCTGGATCCAGCGGCGGGCCGCTTCGATCTGGCTGACGTCGGACGAGCTGATCTTGACGATGCCCTCGTCGTCGATGTCGACCTTGGCGCCGGTGGTGGCGACGATCTCGCGGATGATCTTGCCGCCGGTGCCGATGATGTCGCGGATCTTGGTCTTGTCGACCTGCATCGTCTCGATCCTCGGCGCGTGGGCCGAAAGCTCGCCGCGGACTTCGCCCATCGCCTTCGCCATTTCGCGAAGGATGTGGGCCCGGCCCTCATTGGCCTGGTCGAGGGCGATCCGCATGATCTCCTCGGTGATGCCGGCGATCTTGATGTCCATCTGGAGCGAGGTGATGCCGTTCTCGGTCCCCGCCACCTTGAAGTCCATGTCGCCCAAATGATCCTCGTCGCCGAGGATGTCGCTGATCACGGCGAAATCCTTGCCTTCGAGGATCAGGCCCATCGCGATGCCGGAGACCGGACGGGTGATCGGGACGCCGGCGTCCATGAGGGCGAGGCAGCCGCCGCACACCGTCGCCATCGACGAGGAGCCGTTGCTCTCGGTGATGTCGGACAGGATCCGGATCGTGTAGGGGAAGTCCTCGTGGCTCGGAAGCACCGGGTGGAGCGCCCGCCAGGCGAGCTTGCCGTGGCCGGTCTCGCGCCGCGACGGAGCGCCGAAGCGGCCGACCTCTCCGACCGAATAAGGCGGGAAGTTGTAGTGAAGCATGAAGCGCGAGTAGCTGAGCCCCTCGAGCCCGTCGATCATCTGCTCGGCGTCCTTGGTGCCGAGCGTGGTCGTGCAGATCGCCTGGGTCTCGCCGCGGGTGAACAAAGCCGAGCCGTGGGTGCGCGGCAGGAAGCCGACCATCGCCTCGATCGGACGGACCGTCTTGGTATCGCGGCCGTCGATTCGCACGCCTTCCTTGAGGATGGCGCCGCGGACGATCTCGGCCTCGAGCTTCTTGACCAGCTTCAAGGCGCCGAGATAGCCGGCGGGGTCGCTGGCCTCCATGTCGGCGAGGCCCTCGCGGGCTTTGCCGCGGGCGTCGTTGATCGCGGTCTGGCGCTGCTGCTTGTCGGTGAGCTTGTAGGCGGCGGCGAGGTCCTCGCCGATGATCCCGCGAAGCTTTTCCTTGATCGCCTTGGTGTCGGCCGGCTCGGCCAGTTCCCAGGGATCCTTGGCGGCTTTCTCGGCGAGGCTGATAATGCCCTGGATGACCGGCTGGATCGCGCGGTGGGCGAACATGACGGCGCCGAGCATGATGTCCTCGGAAAGCTCCTTGGCCTCCGATTCGACCATCATCACGGCGTTGTGGGTGCCGGCGACGACGAGGTCCAATTCGCCGTCCTTGAACTGGTCCTGGGTCGGGTTGAGGATATATTCGCCCTCGGCATAGCCGACCCGGGCGGCCGCGATCGGGCCCATGAACGGGATTCCGGAGAGGGTGAGGGCGGCCGAAGCGGCGATCATCGCCACCACGTCGGGCTCGTTCTCGCCGTCATAGGACATCACATGAGCGATGACCAAAACCTCGTTATAAAACCCTTCCGGGAACAGCGGCCGTATCGGCCGGTCGATGAGACGGCTGGTGAGGGTCTCCTTCTCGGTGGCGCCGCGCTCGCGCTTGAAGAAGCCGCCCGGAATTCGCCCAGCGGCCGAGAATTTTTCCTGATAGTGAACGGTGAGCGGGAAGAAATCCTGCCCCGGCTTGACGTTCTTCGCGGCCGTGACGGCGCACAGGACGACGGTTTCGCCAAGGGTCGCGAGCACCGCGCCGTCGGCCTGGCGGGCGACTCGGCCCGTCTCGAGAGTCAGGGTCTTGCCGCCCCACTCGATTTCCACTTTCTTCATGTCGAACATATTGTTTCCTTCAACGCCCAGGGCCCGATGCCGAGGGGGCCTATATCCGGGCTCCTTGCCCGGCAGTCGGGTCCATATGACCCTGCACCGGGCGCCGCCTTATTGCGGGAGCCCGATACGCGAAGCGGCCCCGTTGGGGGCCGCTCCGGCTTTTACTTGCGAAGCCCGAGCTTCGCGATGAGTGCGAGATAGCGCTCGTGGTCTTCCTTGCGGATATAATCCAGCAGGGAGCGGCGCTTGTTGACCATCATCAGAAGGCCGCGGCGCGAGTGATTGTCCTTCGCGTGGGTCTTGAAATGCTGGGTCAGGTTCTGGATTCGCTCGGTGAGGATCGCGACCTGGACCTCGGGGGATCCGGTGTCGCCCTTGTCCCGGGCGTTGTCGTTGATGATTTCCTGCTTGCGCTCGGCGGTAACCGACATCGTCAAACTCCTTCGTCTAGATGTTGAAACCGCGCACCACCCGAAGTTCGCCTTCGGAAAGCTCCACAAGCGCAACCGGAACAGATCCTTCGGTTGCTAGATGAAGCCCTGGCTTTGCGGCGATCCCGGCCAATCTGCGCCCCTCACGGAGCGCCCTTGCCTGGTCGGGAGTGACGGAAAGAGCCGGGATGTCGTCCAGCCCCGCCGTCAGCGGCAAGAGTGCCTGTTCAAGCTGCCGCGCCTTAGCGAGTTCCCCCATTTTGTCCAGAGAAATCGCGGAAGCGAGGGTGAACGGCCCGGCCCTGAGTCTTCGCAGCAGGGTGACGTGCCCGACGCTTCCCAGGGCCACGGCGATGTCCCGAGCGAGCGAGCGGATGTAGGTGCCCTTCGAGACATGGGCGACAAGAGTCACTTCGCCCAATCCGTCATTCCCGCGAAAGCGGGAATCCCGCTTCTCCCCTTCGCCGGGGGTCGGAATGAAGGAAACAGCGGGATCCCCGCTTTCGCGGGGATGATGGGTGAGGCTGTGCACCGTCACCGTCCGGCTCTTCAGCTCGACCTCCGCCCCCGCCCGCGCCAGGGCGTAAGCCCGTTTCCCGTCCACCTTCAGCGCCGAATAGGCCGGCGGCACCTGCTCGATCTCCCCGGTGAAGCGCTTCAGCGCCGCCTCGATCTGCGCCAAGGTCGGGCGAATCTCGGATGTCGCCACCACCACCCCCTCGGCGTCGAGCGTATCGGTCTCCTCCCCGAAGCGGATCGTGAACGCATAGACCTTGTCCGAATCCAGCATCCGCCCGGCGAGCTTGGTCGCCTCGCCCAGCGCCACCGGAAGCACTCCACTCGCCAGCGGATCGAGAGTGCCGCCGTGGCCCACTTTCAGCTTCGGATAGCCGCCGTCGCGAAGGGCCCGCTTCACCTTCGAGACGATGTCGGTCGACCCCGGCCCGACCGGCTTGTCGACGATCAGCCAGCCGTGCACCGTTCAGCCGCCGGCGAGGCTGAACCGCAGCTGCGTCGCCTCCGCCTGCGCGATCCGCTCCATGAAGTGACGCCGGCACAAGGCCAGATAACGGTCGTTGCCGCCGATCTCGGTCTGCGCCCCGCTCGCCACCGCCCGGCCGGCCTGGTCGACGCGAAGGTTCATCGTCGCCTTGCGCCCGCACTCGCAGATCGCCTTCAATTCGACGAGCTTGTCGGCGAGCGCGAGCAAGGTGGCGCTGCCTTCGAACAGATTGGCCTGGAAGTCGGTCCTTAGCCCGTAAGCGAGGACCGGAATATCGAGCTCGTCGCAGATCGAGGCGAGCTGCATGACCTGCGCCCGGCTGAGGAATTGCGCCTCGTCGACCAGGATGCAGTGGACCTCCCTTTTCTCCAGCTCGGCCTCGACCTCGCGGCGAAGGTCCGTCGCCGGCTCATAGGCATTGGCCTGGGCGGTGATCCCGATCCGCGAGTCGATGATTCCGAAGCCGGAGCGGTCGTGGACCGCCGCGGTCCACAGCATCGCCTCCATCCCCCGCTCGCGATAGTTGAACGCGGTCTGCAGAAGCACCGTCGATTTACCGGCGTTCATAGAAGCATAGTAGAAATAGAGCTTGGCCATGAGGTCTTTTAGCGCGGCGGACAGGGAGCGCCAGCTAGGCGCCCAGGAACAGCCGAAGCAGCCATTCGACGGGCGGACGGACGACCCGCCCCACCACGTCCGCTCCAGGCACCAGCCTCGGCAGGATCAGGAGGAGGAAGACGAGCAGCGGGAAGCCGAACCGGCCCAGCTTCGCCCAATGGCGCGCGAGCCGGCGCGGAAGCAGCCCCTCGACGACGTGGCCGCCGTCGAATGGCGGGATGGGGAGAAGGTTGAAGATGGCCAGGAAGAGGTTGATCGCGATGAAGTTGACCAGATTGGCCAACAGGAACAGCGAGCCGGCGCCGGCCGGGGCCCCGTCCGGCCCAACCAGCGCCAGCACGATCCCGCCCAGCATCGCGAGAAGCAGGTTCATTCCCGGCCCGGCGAGGGCGACGATCATCATATGCAGGCGCGGATTGCGCATCCTGGCCGCGACCACCGGCACCGGCTTCGCCCAGCCGAAGACCGGCGCGCCGCTCACCGCCAGCACCAGCGGCAGGACGACGGTTCCGATCGGATCGACATGACGCAGCGGGTTCGGACTTAGCCGCCCCTGCTCTCGCGCCGTCGGGTCGCCGAACGCGCTCGCGACCCAGCCATGCGAAATTTCATGAAGGACGATCGCGGCGATCAGCGGGATCAGCCAGGTCGCGACCCGGAAGACGATATTGTCAGGCCCCATCGGCGCCGGCCTTCCATTCGTCGGCGAGGATGGAGAAGAGCACCGTGTCGCGCACATAGCCGGTCCAGGTGATCCGATCCTGGCGGAGCACCCCTTCGCGCACGCCGCCGATCTTGGCCATGGCGGCCTGGGAGCGGCCGTTGCGGGCGTCGACCCGGAATTCCACGCGGCGAAAGCCGCAGCCGAAGGCGCGCGCCAGCATCAAGTGCTTGACCCGACGATTGAGGCCGCTTCCCCGCAGCTTCGGCAGGTAATAGGTGCTGCCGATCTCCAGCACGGCGCGATCCGGGTCGATCCCGAGGTAGCAGCTCATCCCCGCCATCTCCCCAGCGAGGAAGATAGAGAAGCAGCGCCAGTTCGGCCGCGACCGCAGCAGGTCGAAGGCGGAGTCGAAATGATCGGGATCGTAGGATGTCGAATAGATCGTCCAGATGTCGCGGTCCTGCGCACAGGCGGCCTTCAGAGCCTGGCGATGGACCTCGGCCATCGGCTCCAGGCTGAGGTCACCCTCGTGCATCGGCGCGCCCAGGAGCGCCAGGTCCAGGCCGGAGCGACCCGTCATCCCGGACTTGATCCGGGATCCATGAACACCCTGGTCTGAAGGACGGGCCCTTTCGCGTTCATGGATTCCGGCCTTCGCCGGAATGACGGGGCAGGGAAGGTGATCACGGCAAGTTTCCCACCAGGCCTTCGGGGTCGAACATCAGGCCGTCGCCGACTTCGTCGATCGTCGGCGCGCGCCGGTTGCGCAGAGCCTTCCAGCGGACTTTCTCGCGGTCCTTTTCGATATTGCCGGTGCTGATCTTCACCCGGCCGGTCGGATAGTTGATGCTGAGCAGCCCCATCGCCCCGCTGTTCCTCTGGACGTTCGAATAGTCGAACCCGATCAGCCTCAGCGCCCCGTCCCGCCAGCGCCATTGGAACGCGGTTCTTCCCGAATCCCAACCGCCGGCGCTCATCATCCGTTCGAATTCGATGCGCAAAGCGCCCCGCTCGATCGCTATCTCGGAGAAGGGATCGACCTGGCAGGCGTCGTCGCGGCGCGGGATCAGCTCGTGATTCTGAGCGACACGGCGATAGCCGCCCCCAGGCTGTGCAAGCAGGACGGCGAGGATGCGCGGGTTGGTATCGAATTTCTCCTCGCACATCGGCTGCGGGATGATGTTGCGAGGGTCCGTTTCCCGAAGGACGAGCGCCGAATCCGCCTGGCCGTCCCCGTCGAGGTCGCCGCTCGCCCGAGCCTCGATCCGCCAGCCCGCCGGGACGAAGCCCCGCTCGGCGGCGGCTTCGGCGGGGAGCGACGGGTAGGAGACCGGTGGGATATCCTGCGCCGCAACGGCCGCCGGCGCGAGCAGGGCAAGCCAGGACAGGCCCACGACCAGGGGATTCAACACGGCGCCGCGAGCGGCCCCCACCTATTCGTCCCCGCCAAGGTCCTGCGCCACTTTCGGCGCTCGCAGCAGCTTGTCGATATGGCTGCCTTCGTCGAAGCTCTCGTCGAGCAGGAACTTCAGCTTCGCCGCATATTTGGTGTTCACCCGCCGGGCCACTTCGCTCTGCAGATAGGCGGTGTTCGTGCGCAGCGCCTTGAGCACGGCCTGGGCATTGGCGCCGAGCAGGGGGATCACGAACGCGGTGGCGTGACGCAAATCGGGCGACATCCGCACTTCGGTGACCGAGACGAGATGGCTGGCGAGCGTCTCGTCATGGACGTCGCCGCGCATCAACACGTCGGACAGTGCATGGCGCACCTGCTCGCCGACCCGGAGCAGCCGGACGGAGCGGCCTTCGGTGGATTCGGTGTGTTTCATCTTTCCCTCCGTCATCCCAGCGAAGGCTGGGATCCCGGCGGGTGAAATGCGCTGGCGCACCTCACCCGCCGGGGCCCCAGCCTTCGCTGGGGCGACGTTCCATCACTATAAGGTCCGGGCGCGCTCCGCGACCTCGAAGACTTCGAGATGGTCGCCCGGCTTGATGTCGTTCGTGTCGGCCAGCAGCACGCCGCATTCGAGGCCCGCCCGGACCTCGGCGACATCGTCCTTGAACCGGCGGAGCGACGAGATCGTGGTCTTGGAGACGATGACGTCGTCGCGGGTGAGGCGGGCATTGAGGCCCTTGCGGATGATTCCCTCGAGGACGAGCAGGCCGGCGGCCTTGTCCTTCTTGCCGGCCGGGAACACCTCCTTGACCTCGGCGCGGCCGACCACGGTCTCGATGATCTCGGGGCCGAGCTCGCCCGCCATCGCCTGCTTCACCCAGTCGGTGAGGTGGTAGATGACGTCGTAATAGCGGAACTCGACCTTGTTGCGCTCGGCGACTTCGCGCGCCTTGGCGTTCGGACGGACGTTGAAGCCGATGATCGGAGCGCCCGACGCGCTCGCCAGGATGACGTCGCTCTCGGTGATCGCGCCGACGCCGGCGTGCAGGATCCGGGCCTTGATGTCCTCGGTGGAGATCCGGTTGATGGCGCTCGCGATCGCCTCGACCGAGCCCTGGACGTCGCCCTTGACGACGAGCGGGAATTCGATCGCCAGATTGGCCTTGGAGGCGAACATGTTCTCGAGGTTGACCGGCGCCGAAGTCGTCCGCTTCCGGTCGAGAACGCTCTGCCGATAGGCGGCGACCTCGCGGGCGCGGGCCTCGTTCTCGACGACGGTGAGGGTGTCGCCGGCGGACGGAACCCCGGACAGGCCGAGCACCTCGACGGGCACGGACGGACCCGCTTCCTTCACCTGCTTGCCCTTGTCGTCGATCATCGCCCGGACCTTGCCCGGGACGGCGCCGACCACGAAGATGTCGCCGACCCGCAGAGTGCCGCGCTGGACGAGCACGGTGGCGAGCGGACCGCGGCCCTTGTCGAGCTTGGCCTCGACCACGGCGCCTTCGGCGGCGCGGTCGGGATTGGCCCTGAGCTCGAGCAATTCGGCCTGGAGCGAGATGGCTTCGAGAAGGCCGTCGAGATTGGTCTTCTTGAGGGCCGAGACTTCGACATCCTGAACCTCGCCGCCCATATCCTCGACCAGGATCTCGTGCTGGAGCAGCTCCTCGCGGACCTTCTGGGCATTGGCGCCGGGCTTGTCGATCTTGTTGATCGCGACGATCATCGGCACGCCGGCCGCCTTGGTGTGGTTGATCGCCTCCACCGTCTGCGGCTTGAGGCCGTCGTCGGCCGCGACCACCAGAACGACGATGTCGGTGACGTTGGCGCCGCGCTGACGCATCTCGGTGAAGGCTTCGTGGCCCGGCGTGTCGAGGAAGGTGATCTTCGACTTGTCGGGCAAGGCGACCTGATAGGCGCCGATATGCTGGGTGATCCCGCCCGCCTCGCCGGAAACGACGTTGGCGCCGCGGATCGCGTCGAGCAGGCTGGTCTTGCCGTGGTCGACATGGCCCATGATCGTCACCACCGGCGGACGCGGCTGAAGGGTCTCGTCGGCGTCGACGTCGGTCTCGGTCTGGATGTCGGCGTCGCTTTCGGAGACCCGGACCATGCGATGGCCGAATTCCTCGATCAGAAGCTCCGCCGTATCCTGGTCGATCGTCTCGGTGATCGTCACCGGGGTGCCCATCTTGAACAGCGCCTTGACGAGATCGGCGCCGCGCTCGGCCATACGATTGGCGAGCTCCTGGACGGTAATCGCCTCGGGGACGACGACGTCGCGGACCTGCTTGGCGGACGGGCCGGACTGCTGGTGGGCCCTTTTCTCCTTCTCGCGCGAACGGCGAAGCGCGGCGAGGCTCCGGGCGCGGCTGTCGTCCTCGCCCGAAAGGGCGCGCGTGACGGTGAGCTTGCCGGCGTGACGGCGATCGTCGCGGCCGCGGACCGGGCGGGCCGGGGGCTTGGGCGCGGGCGAATGGCCCTTGGGACGGGCGTGGGCCGGGCGGCGGTCCTCGTCGTCGTCGGCCACGGCCGCCGGGGCGGTCTCGGCCGGTCGGACCGGCTCCTCGGCGGGGCGACGCGCCTCTTCCTCGGCGGCGAGGCGGGCGGCTTCGACCCGCTCCTCCTCGGCCCGGCGATTCTCCTCGGCGCGGCGCTTCTCTTCCTCGGTCGCCTCGAGCGCCTGCTTGTCCTCGCGCCGGCGCGCTTCCTCGAGCTGCTGAAGGCGCGATTCCTCGGCCTCGCGGAGCAGGCGATCCTGAAGCTCGCGGCGGGTGGTGGCGTCGTTGGCGGGGCGCTGCGGCGGCGCCGGCCGCGGGGCGGCAGGGGCGGGCGCGGCGACCGGAGCGGCCGGCTTGGGCGCTTCCACGACCGGCGCGGGCACGGCTTCCGGGGCGGCGGACTGCGGCCCCAGGATCCGGCGCTTCTTGACCTCGACCACGACCGTGTTCGAGCGGCCGTGGCTGAAGCTCTGCTTGACCTTGCCGGTCTCGACGGTGCGCTTCAGCCCGAGGGGCGCGCGCGGGCCAAGTGTCGGCTTATCTGTCGTCTCGCTCATTACTTTCCTTCGCTCACATTCCCAGCCGACGCGTCCGGCATGCCCGCCGCGGCGGCGCTTAGCCCAGCTTCAGATCCGATAAAAGCGCGCCAGCGCCCGAGCGCATGCTCGACACGCGCGGCGGCGGCACGATCAATTATTGCGATATGTACCACATTCTGGCGTCCGAGCGCCAATGACAATATGGCCCTTTCGGCTGGAATCACCAGACCTTGGGCACGGCCTTCGCCGACCCGCCAGGCCTGGTCCAGCTTGCGATTGCCGTCCTCGCCCGCGTCGGCGGCGTGGAGGAGGAGGTGGACGTCGCCCTTGCGCGCGGCATTTTCGATCCGTTCGGAGCCGGTGAGCAGGGTTCCCGACCGGGCTTCGAGGCCGAGACGGTCGAGTGCCGACTGCCTCAGGGCGAGCTCGATCCGGTCGGCCAGATCGTCGGGAATGGAAATCGCCGCCCCCTTGAAGGCGCGGGCGAGCGCGCCTCGCAGCTTGCCTTTGGTCCGGGCCGCTTCGAGGGTCTGGCGATCGACCCCGATCCAGGCGCCCCGGCCGGGAGCCTTGGCGCGGACGTCGGGAAGCAATTCGCCATCGGGGGAGAGGGCGAGCCGGATCAGCGAGTCCCGAGCGCCGTGATCCCCCGAAAGGATGCACTTGCGTTCCGGGGTGTGCGAATCCGTTCGTGTCGAGCGAAGTCGAGACACCCCGTCGAGCGGAGCCGAGACTTGGGCCTCGGCTTCGCTCGGCAGGGCCCCTCGACTTCGCTCGGGGCGAACGGGCTCGTTTACCCGTGCAGGGGTCTCATTGGGAGGATTCCGCAACCGCGTCCTCCCCCTTGGGCTCTTCATCCTCGAACCAATGCGCCCGGGCGGCCATGATGATCTCGTTGCCCTGCTCGTCGGTGAGGCCGTATTCGGCGAGGATCCCGCCTTTGTCCTCGGGCCGGTTGCTCTCGCGCTGGCGGCGCTGCTCGGGCCGCTTCTTCTGGACGAGCTCGTCGGTGGCGAGGTCGGCGAGGTCGTCGAGGGTCTTGATGTTGGCCTTGCCGAGCGTCACCAGCATCTGCTCGGTGAGATAGGGCATCTCGGCCAGCTCGTCCGACACGCCGAGGCCTCGGCGCTCCTCGCGCGAGGCTTCCTCGCGCCGCTCGAGCGCCTCGGCGGCCCGGCTCTGGAGCTCGGTGGCGAGCTCGTCGTCGAAGCCTTCGATCGAGGCGAGCTCGTCGAGCTCGACATAAGCCACTTCCTCGAGCGCACCGAAGCCCTCGGCGACGAGCAGCTGGGCAAGCGTCTCGTCGACGTCGAGCTCCTTCTGGAACAGCTCGGAGCGCTCGATGAACTCGCGCTGGCGCTTCTCGCTGGCGTCGGCCTCGGTCATGATGTCGATCGCCGAGCCGGTGAGCTGCGAGGCGAGCCTGACATTCTGGCCACGCCGGCCGATGGCGAGGCTGAGCTGGTCGTCGGGGACCACCACTTCGATCCGGCCCTCCTCCTCGTCGATCACGACTCGGCTGACCGTCGCCGGCTGGAGGCCGTTGACGACGAAGGTGGCGAGGTCTTCGGACCAGGGAATGATGTCGATCTTCTCGCCCTGGAGCTCCTGGACGACGGCCTGGACCCGCGAGCCCTTCATTCCGACGCAGGCGCCGACCGGATCGATCGAGCTGTCGTAGCTGATCACGCCGATCTTGGCGCGGCTGCCCGGATCGCGCGCCGCCGCCTTGATCTCGATGATCCCGTCGTAGATCTCGGGGACTTCCTGCGCGAACAGCTTCTTCATGAAGTCCGGATGAGCCCGGCTGAGGAAAATCTGCGGGCCCCGGTTCTCGCGGCGCACCGAGAGGATCAGCGAGCGGACGCGGTCGCCGACGCGGACGACCTCGCGCGGGATCTGCTGGTCGCGGCGGATGACGCCCTCGGCCCGGCCGAGGTCGACGACGACGTGGCCGAATTCGACGCGCTTGACGACTCCGGTGATGATCTCGCCGGCCCGCTCCTTGAACTCTTCATATTGACGCTCGCGCTCGGCGTCGCGGACCTTCTGGAAGATGACCTGCTTGGCGGCCTGGGCGGCGATCCGGCCGAACTCGATCGGGGGAAGCGGATCGACGATATAGTCGCCGATCACCGCGCCCGGCTGAAGCTTCTGGGCATCGTCGAGGCTGACCTGCTTGAAATAGTCGTCGACCGCGTCGACCACCTCGACCACCCGCCACAGGCGAAGGTCGCCGCTGGTGGCGTCGAGCTTGGCTCGGATGTCGTTCTCGGCGCCGTAGCGGGCGCGGGCGGCGCGCTGGATCGCGTCCTCCATCGCCTCGATGACGATCGCCTTGTCGATCAATTTCTCGCGCGCGACGGCGTCGGCGATGGCGAGCAATTCGGCCTTGTTGGCGGAAACGGCGCCGGGAGCGCCCGGGGCGGTGGTGGCCATGGTCAGTCTTCCTCTGTTTCTTCTGTTTCTTCGATCGGTTCGATTTCGTCGGCGCCTTCCGCGCTGAGCGGAGCGGTCGCCTTGATGAGCCTGTCGGTCATGACGAGCTTGGCGGACTGGATCGCCGCGAACGGCAGCCCGGTCGGCCCGAGCCCCTGCACGTCGACGAGGACCTTGTCTCCTTCAGTTCCCGAAATCTCGCCGCTGAACACCTTGCGGCCATCGAGCTTCTCGGCGAGCACGATCCGCGCCTCGTGCCCCTTCCAGTCGTCATAATCCTTGAGGCGGGTGAGCGGCCGGTCGATCCCGGGCGAGCTCACTTCGAGCCGGTAGGCATGGGGGATCGGATCGCGGCCGGCGGCCTCCGCTTCGTCGAGCAGCTCCGACAAACGCCGCGACAGCCGGGCGCAATCCTCGAGGGTCAGCTGCCGCGTATCGGGCCGCTCCGCCATCACCTGCAAAGTCGGGTCCGAAGTGCCTCCGACCATCTTGACGCGCACCAGCGCCAGCCCTTCGGCCTGGGCCGCCGGTTCGATCAATCGGGTCACTTCAGCGATATCCGCCACACGCTCTCCCGCGAAAACCAAAACCTTCCGCCGCCGGCCCCGTCCCCGGGACCAGCCTCAACGTCTAACGATGTCGAGGAAGGTGAAGCGCATATAGGCCGCGAGTCTGAAAGTAGCAAGCCGATGCGGAGCGCAAAAAGCCCGCCTCGCCCTTAGCCCGCGACGACCACGTCGAAAGCGACCGAGAGCCGTTCGCCGGCCCGGAAAGGCCGGGTGCCGTGGAAGACATAGCTTGGAAACAGGACCAGCCTTCCGGGGCGAGGCTCGATCGTCGCGAGCGGCGGGAGATCGACGCCCAGCTCCGGAGGGGGACGGCCGACCTCGAGCCAGCCCTCCTGCGCCTCGCCCCCGCTTAGTCCCTCCGGCACCGCTATGTAGCAGGCCGAGCTGATCACGCCGCCGGGATGGACATGGGCGACGTGGAAACCTGCGCCGGCAAGCCTGACCGACCAGCTTCCGCCGAAGGTCAGGCCGGCGTTGCGAAAGCGAAGCAGGGGATGGTTCGGATCCGCCGGAGGAAGGCTGGCGACGTGCGCGCGAACCGCTTCCGCGAGTACGGCGCCGAGCGCGACGATCTCCGGCTCGGATCGTGCCAGCAGATTTCCGCGGGTCTGGGTGCCGCCGCGCAGCGACTGGCCGACGGGATGAAAGCGCGCGCTGTGCAACGTCCGCAGCACTCCGCCGAGCTTCGCCAGCTCCGCCGCCCCCAAAGGGAGGTCGCAGCTGCTGTAAAGGCCGCGCTGTTGGCAAAGCCAATGATGCCGGGGGTCGCCAACCAGCCGCCAGGCCACATCGAGCAGGGCCCAGGCGGTGAGATTGTCCGGATTCGCGCGCACGGCCAGCTCGAGGAACCGCTTCGCTTCCCGCGGTTCGCCGGTCTGGAGGCGATGCTGGCCTCGGGCGAGCCGGGCCTCGGCGCCGTCGTCGAGCCTGTCGAGAAGCGATCCGGCGCGCTCGGTCAGACCCGAATGGCTCGCGACGAAAAATTCCAGGAGGAGGAAGTCGCGATCGTTTCCGAAGATCCCGCGTGCGGCCTCGATCGCGGCCAGGGCCTGCTCCTGGCGCCCCGCCCGCGCAAGGCTCCGGCAATAGGAAAGCCGAAGCGCCTTGTCCCTGGGCCGTTCGCGAAGCGCATCGACAAAGGCATCGGCGAAGGCGCCGCCTTCGCCGGCCTCGGCGCGCATTTCCGCCAGCCGCTCCTGCGCGCTCGTCACCTCGGGATGACGCCGCGCGAAATCGTGAAGCAATGGAATGGCCGGCTCGCCGAGCTCGACCGCCGCGCTGATGATCATCTGCAGCTGAAGGTCGGGATCGTCCTCCCGAAGGGCCAAAGCGCGACGGCAATGGGCGACGGCGTCGGCTTCCTTCCGCCGAATCGCTACCCGGGCCCGGCCGTCCAAGGCCGCCTGATTGTCCGGATCCAGAGCGAGCGCCGAATCATAAGCCTCGGCCGCCTCGGCGAAGCGCTGAAGCGATTCCAGCCTCGCGCCGCGGATCTCGGGCGTTTCGTCGCTCGTGTCGGTCATCCTTGCCTCGGCCGCTTTCACCGGCCCATGCCGCAAGGCAAGCATCGAGACAAATGGTAGCTTTCCGGAAAAATAGGGCCGGGGCTCCAAAGCCCCGGCCCGTTCCGCGGTCTAGTTCGAGCGGTCGCGCTCGAAATCGGCCTTCTGGGTATCGGAGCCCGCGGTCCCGGCCTCGCCGCTGCCGAAGCTTCCGAAGGCGGAGCGATCGCCGGCGCCTTCCTCGACGTCGACCTCGGTGCGGCGGACGGTGTCGCTGATCTGCTCCGTGCGCTCCTCGGCGGTCTTGCGGACGACCAGCTCCTCTCGGACGTTGGCGACCTTCTGGACCACCGCTTCCTCGGCGGTTTCGCGCATCTCGATCTCGCGGTCCTGGAGCAGGTCGTCGGCATTGCCGGTCGCCTGGGCGCCCTGCCCGTCCTCGACCGGGCGCCGCTCGACCGAGACATGCTCCTCGCGAAGGGTGACCTGCTGCTCGACCGGCACCTCGCGGACGTAGGAGCGAATCCGCGCGCCGCCGCGGGTCACCTCGCGCTTGCCGACGCGCAGCTCCTCCTCGACGATCGGGATGCGCTGTTCCTCGACGACGTTGCCGCTCGCCGTCGTCCCGCTGCCGGTCGAGGTCCCGGCCGCGGTGCCGGCTTGGGCGGACGAACCGCCGGCGCCCGAAAAGGGCTGCCAGCCTTCGCTCTTCCAGCTCTGCTGGCGCTCGTCGAGATCGACGCTCGACGATTCCTCGAGAAGCTGGACGATGCGGTCGTGATCCTTGCCGCTCTCCACCTCGGCGCAAAGCAGGAAGCCGCCGCGGCGAAGGCCTTCGCCATAAGCGTGGCGATCGTCATTCGACAGATACAGGCTGCCCAGGGACCGGCCGCCGCCGCCGCTTCCCGAAGTCTGGTCGATGATCCTGACGCACTCGATATCGACGGCCGAGGACAGGCGCTGGCGCGCCGCTTCGGCTTCCTGGCGGGTATCGTAAAGGGCGGTGACGGTACGGGACATAAGCTACTCTCCTTCGGTGTTTCCCCACTCGTTCGACGCGCGGCGGACCTCCCGCCGCGACATTTTTCCGGCTCCGGTCGGCTCAGCGCGCCGACGGGTCGCCTGCCTCGCGCTCCACGGCGTCCTTCGGCTCCAGCGGTTCGACGTCTACCTCGGTCCGGCGCAGCGTATCGGCGATCCGTTCGGTGCGCTGCTCGACGTCCCGGCGCACTACCAGCTCCTCGCGAACGATCGCCTCCTTGGAAACGACCGCCTCCTCGCGCATCTCTCCGATCTCGATCACCCTTTCCTGGAGCAGCCCGCTCCGCGCGATCTCCTCCTCGCTGATGCTTCGGCCCTGTGGCCGCGCCCGCTGCGCCGCCGGCGCATCCTCCGCGAAGACGACCTTCGAACCGCCCTTGACCCACCGCGCCTCGCCGATGCGGCTTTGTTCGGCGGCAGCGTCACCGTCGATCCAGGCGGCGCGCTGGCGCGGAGCGTCGACGCCGCCGCCGGATTTCTCGCTCGCGCTCATCGCTCGGCCCCTTCGCCAGTCCCGCGCTCCTCGCGTTCGACCTCGGCGCGCTCGGAGCGCAGCAGCACCGGTATCTCCTCCACCTCCGTCCGAGTGCGTCGGACGACATAAATCTCCTCGACCAGCACCAGCCGCTTTTCGACGACGAGCTGCTCCTCGACGACGGGGATGATCGTGGTGTCGCCTTCGAGACGGACTCCCGGAAGATCGGCCACCGCGACGTTGCGCGGCACCCGCCTGATCTCGACCTCGTCGCGGGCGAGCTCGGCCGCGACCGTTTCCTCGCGGGAATCGACTGCGACCCGCACCTTGATCCGGCCGCTCTCGACCTGCCTTTTGCCGACCTCCAGCCGCTCCTCGACGAGCGGAATCGCCGCGACTTCTTCAGCCTGTTCCATAAGGTTCGCCTCGACGCTTACATCGAGCGGCAGAACCTCCTGCGACCGCAGTCGTTCCGGTGGTTTTTCAATATTCGGCAGGAGGTTGCACAGATATGCGGCCAGCCGAATCGCTTAACATAAGTGTAGGACAAAGTGCGGAACAGGGCGCGTTTCGGTCCGTTTGCGGCACCGCCCGTTGCTTATCGGGTCAGTCGAACAGGAGGAAATGAGATGCGACATTCGGTACTGAAGCAGGCGGCCCTGGCGACGGCGCTGGTCCTGAGCCCGGCAGCGGCCCTCGCCCAGAACGATTCCACGACCGGCACCACGGCGACTACCGACACCGCCTATACCGCGCCGGTCCGGGATGACGACGACCACGATTTCCCCTGGGGCCTGCTCGGCCTGCTCGGCCTCGCCGGCCTTGCCGGCCTCAAGAAGCGCGAGCGCGACATCCACGTCGACGCCCGCCGCAATCCGTGAATTCAAAGGGGACGGTCCCCCGTGACTGTCCCCTTCCACCCCTCGCGTCCGAGGGCTAGGGCAGGCGCAACTTCGGGAGACGATCGATGCGCAGCTTCATCCCCTTGCTCCTTCTGGCCGCGTGCGGCGCCGGCGGCGAGGCGGCCCAGGGCAAGGCCGGTGCGGCGGCCCGGGCGAGCGCCGCCCGTCCCTTCCAGGTCCGCCCGATCGCGACCTTCGACGAGCCTTGGGCCATGGCCTTCCTGCCCGGCGGCGGCCAGGCGTTGGTCACGGAGAAAGCGGGCAAGCTCAAATTGCTGTGGAGCGACACCGGCCGGGTGTCCGAGGTCGCCGGAGCGCCGCGGGTCGATTATGGCGGCCAGCTCGGCCTTGGCGACGTCGTCCTCCACCCCGACTTCGCCCGCAACCGCCTCGTCTATCTGAGCTGGTCGGAGCCGGGGCCGGGCGGGACCCGCGGGCCGGTCGTCGGTCGGGCGAAGCTCACCGCCGGCTCCGAGGCGCCACGGCTCGAGGGCCTGCAGGTGATCTGGCGGGCCGAGAAGACCGACGGCCGCTTCCATCACAGCCACCGCATCGCCTTCGGCCCGGACGGCAAGCTTTTCATCACCAGCGGCGAGCGGATGAAGTTCACCCCCGCGCAGGACCTCGTTTCCAGCCTCGGCAAGGTGATCCGCCTCGACGACGACGGCTCGGTGCCGGCCGACAACCCTTTCGCCTCCCGCGGCGGCATTGCCGCGACGGTGTGGAGCTACGGCCACCGCAACCTGCTCGGCCTCGCCTTCGACGCCCAAGGCCGGCTGTGGGAGGACGAGATGGGGCCCAAGGGCGGCGACGAGGTCAACCTGATCGAAAAGGGCCGGAATTACGGCTGGCCCGTCGTCTCCAACGGCGACAATTACGACGGCACGCCGATCCCGGACCATCCCACCCGGCCGGAATTCCAGGCGCCCAAGGTTTGGTGGAACCCGTCCATCTCGCCGTCGAGCCTGGTGATCTATTCCGGCTCGCTCTTCCCGCAATGGCGCGGCAGCGCCTTCGTCGGCGCCCTTTCCGGCAAGGCCCTGATCCGGATCGCCCTCGACGGCACGTCCGCCCGCAAGGCCGACCAATGGGACATGGGCGAACGGATCCGCGAGGTCGAGCAGGGCCCCGACGGCGCGATCTATTTGCTCGAGGACAAGAAAGGCGGAAAGCTGCTCAAGCTCACTCCGGCCAAATAGCCGTCACTGCGAGAAGCTCCCCTTGGAGGGACAGCGTTTACCGCCCGTTAAGCAAGTCGGCGCAGTGTCCCTTTTCGAAGGGAGACGGCAAAATGTATATGGGCAGGATTGAAACCCGTACGGCGCTCGAGGTGATTAAGCCCGAGCCGCAGGGCCGCCTTATCGTGGGGATCGCCTTCCTCGCCCTGGCCCTTCCCTATTGGGCGGTTCGGCTGCTCGGCCAGATGCTGTGGTCCGATGTTAAGCGGATCGGACGGTTCGCCGGGCTTGCCGGCGCGACTTATTCGGACGCGATCCGGAGCCGCTAAGGCCTGTCCCCGCACCAGCATCGTCTCGAATAATCCGTTCGGCGGCCTCTACCCTGCCGAAGGGACGGCCACGGCCGCCAGCGAAACCCCGAACGGCGGCGACACGCGGCCGATCCAGAGGCGCTCGGCGCTGAATATCCTTTCCAGAAGCCTGTTCATCCGCGGCCCCGGCATCGCATCGTCGCCGCCCTGGCGCCCGCTGATCTTTCCGGCCGCCCGCGCCGCGGCGATGAGCGGGAACAGCAGGGAGTTGAAATAGGATCTGTGGCGAAGCGCAAAGCCCGCCGCGGCGAGTACCGCCTCCAGCTTGCGCCTGGTATAGCGGCGGTGATGGTGGTGGGCGAGATCGTGCGCGCTCCACAGCCACGGCATCGCCGGCACCGTCAGGAGCAGCTTGCCGCCCCGAGCGAGCTTCGGCCTGAGCGCGGCGAGCGCCGCGACATCGGCAGGGATATGTTCAAGCACGTCGAGCAGGACGATGACATCATAGGCCCCGTCGTCGAGCGATACGCCGTCGGGAAGGTAGCCGCCCTGAGCGGCGACGCCGGTACGGCGCACCGCCACCGCCCGCGCCCGGTCGTCGGGTTCGATCGCGTCGACGCTGCCGAATTGGCCCAGCATCGCAAGGTTCGAACCGGTGCCGCAGCCGACCTCGAGGATGCGCAGGCCCGTCCGCCCGGCAAGCTGGCGGGCCAGCAACTTGGAGACGATCCGCCGCCGCGCGACGAACCACCAGTGGGTTCCGTCAATCTCCTCCATCCGGTCGTAGACGCTGCGGTCCATTTCAGCCCTCCAGGCCGATCTGGTCGCGCACCACGTAGATTGGCCGTTGCTTGGTCTCGATGAGGATGCGTCCGACATATTCGCCCAGCACCCCGAGCGAAATGAGCTGGACGCCGCCGAGGAACAGCACCGACACCATGATCGAGGCGTAGCCGGGAACTCGAGCGCCGAAGATCAGGGTGCCGGCCGCGACGAAGCCGGCGTAGCCAAGGGCGAAGAGGGCGATCGCGGCGCCGACGTAGCTCCACACCCGAAGCGGCACCGTCGAGGCAGAGGTGATGCCGTCGATCGCCAGCGCCCACAGCTTCCAGTAGCTGAACTTGGTCTTGCCGACGGTCCGCTCCGCGCGGTCATATTCGACGGCCGCCTGCCGGAACCCCGACCAGGCGAACAGCCCCTTCATGAAGCGGTTGCGTTCGGGCAGCTTGCGGATGATGTCGACGACTTTGCGGTCGAGCAGCCGGAAATCGCCGGCATGTTCGGGAATCTTGTCGGCCGAAAGCCAATTGTGGGTGCGATAGTAAAGGGCGGCGGTGAGCCGCTTGGACAGCTGATCGGATCCGCGATTCCGCCTGACCCCGTAAACGACCTCGAAGCCGCCGCGCCATTTCTCGAGCATCTCCCCGAGCACCTCGGGAGGGTCCTGCAGATCGACGTCCATCGGCACCACCGCCCGCCCGGCGGCATGGTCGAGGCCGGCAGACAGCGCCGCTTCCTTGCCGAAGTTGCGGGACAAGGAAAGGGCCCGGATGCGCGGGTCTTCGGCGTTGGCCACGGCGATGACGGCAAGCGTGGCGTCGCTGCTGCCGTCGTCGATGAACAGGATCTCCCAGCCCTCCCCCGCGGTCACCGAGTCGAGAATGCGCCCGACCCTGGCGATGAACGGGAGCACGGCGTCCTGCTCGTCCTTGACCGGAACGATTACCGAAAGCAGTGGCCAAAGCTCCGCCGGCTCGGCGTTCCGAAGCGGGAAAGGTCGCGGCGCGGGGTGCATCGATCGAAGCGGTTGATAGGTCACGCGGGCGCCTCTCCTTCCGAAAAAGAGCTAGGCCCGCTTGGTTAACAAAGAATAAAAGGGCGGTTTCCGCGCCGCATCTGGAATGCTTCGTTGCGCCCGCGATGAGGGCTAAGCCCGCCTGTACCTGAAGTACCAGACCTCGTGCCCCTTGCGCCGCGCCTTGGCCTCGTAGCGGGTCTCCGGCCAGCCGCCGGGGCGGGTGAGGAAGTCCCTGGCGCTCTCGGCCAGCCACTCGAAGTCGCGGCGGCCGTTCATCACCATCATCGACCAGCGGCAATAGGTCGGATCGTCGGTCCCGAGGCGGAACTCGCCGCCCGGCTTCAGCTTGGCGGCGATGAGGTCGAGCGGGCCGGGATTGACCATCCGTCGCTTGGCGTGGCGCGCCTTCGGCCAAGGATCCGGGTGAAGCAGGTAGACCATATTCAGGGCCCCGTCCGGGATCCTCTCGAGCACTTCGAGCGCATTGCCCATGTGGAGGCGGACGTTGGCGAGCCGCCCGTCGCGGACATGCTGGAGTGCGCCCACGACTCCGTTGAGGAAGGGCTCGGCGCCGATGAAGCCGTGGTCGGGGAGCAGGTCCGCCCGATAGGCGAGATGCTCGCCCGAGCCGAAGCCGATCTCGAAATGGAGCGGCCGCGAATCGCCGAACAGCGCTTCCGAAGTCACCGGCCCCTCGTCCGGCACGCTCACCGCGGGCAGCAGCCGCTCGAGCAAGGCCTCCTGGCCCTGGCGCAGCTTGTGGCCGGAGCGGCGGCCGTAGAGCCGGCGGATGGTCGTGGGATCGTTCACCGTCCGGCGCCTAATGCGCCTTGGCTCCGGAACCAAGAGGCCGTGCGCTCGCCGCTTCACTCGGCGCGGGCTCTGCCCGCTTGAGAAAAAGACGTGTTCGTGCTATGTTCCAGACGAACTTGACACCGTGAAGACAGGCAATGCACTCGCCCGCCGCGTCGAGCGGGAAGTTCACGAAAAAGGCGCTCCACCCAATGAACTTCGTGAACTTACCCTCTGTCGATACGTCCTAGCGGCGCTTGCCCGCCACCGGCTTGATCCCGGTCCCGTCCACCGCCCAGACGCGCTCGTTCCGGGTCATGACCCGGACCGGCAGGCCCGCGGCCAGCGCCGAGAAGACGTGGACCTCGGTCGGCACGGGATCGAGCAGATCGCTGACCGTCAGTGCGGCGGGCCGGCCGCCCTTCGAATCCGCGAAGGGCATCTCCAGGCAGGTCTCGGTAAGGGACTTGGGCTTGGCGGCGCTTCCGTCGGCGGCGACTTCGACCCGGTAATGGCCACCCATCGGAATCGCCTTCGAATCGCTTTGCGGGGTCAGGAAATAGACGAGGGTCTGAGCTCCCGGCTTTTCCGGCGGCAGCACCACCGTGTTGAAAGGCTGTTCCTTGCAGCGCACCGGACTGGCCGCCTCGAGCCGGGCGACGGCCGCGGTTCGGGCGGCGATCATCGACTTGCGGCCAGCGCCGAGACTGCGGTCGTCGGAGGAGCCCAGGACCCTCGACGACTGGATTCGACCGCCTTTGAAGCTGGCGATGTAGACGGCATGGGGAGCGGCTTCGTCCTGGTCGTAGAAGACCAGCGTCGGCGCATCGGCCGGCCCGTCGACGATCCACCCGCCGACCTTCGCGGTATAATCCGGCAGCTTCGCCACCAGATCGTCGCTGCCCTGCCAGGCGGCGCGATCGTAAGCGTAGATCAGCCGGCCCCGCTCGAACGCCAAGCGGGTCGCGGAGGCCTCCGCCGGGGTGAGCTTCGGCTTGGCCGCCGCGGGCGCGCAAGCCGTCGACAGCCCGGTCAGAGCGAGCAGAAACGCAACCGGCAACCGCATGACAATCTCCTCGACGAATCTCGCGGTGGCCGACCGCGGCTTGAAGCCTAGAGCGCCGCCTTCAGCTTGTCGGCCAGGTCGGTCTTCTCCCAGGGGAAGAAGTCGCCTTCCGCGGTTCGGCCGAAATGGCCGTAGGCGGCGGTGCGCTGGTAGATCGGCTTGTTGAGGCTGAGATGGGTCCGGATCGCGCGCGGGGTGAGGCCGCCAAGCTCCTGGATCGACATGATCGCGCGCTCGATCGCGGCGTCGTCGGCGCCGTTGCCGGTGCCGTGGGTGTCGACGTAGAGCGACAGCGGCGCCGACACGCCGATCGCGTAGGCGAGCTGGATCGTGCAGCGACGGGCAAGCCCGGCGGCGACGATATTCTTGGCGAGATAGCGGGCGATATAGGCGGCCGAGCGATCGACCTTGGTCGGATCCTTGCCGGAGAAGGCGCCGCCGCCGTGCGGCGCCGCGCCGCCATAGGTGTCGACGATGATCTTGCGGCCGGTGAGGCCGGCGTCGCCGTCCGGCCCGCCGATCTCGAAGCTTCCGGTCGGGTTGATGTGGTAGACGGTCTCGTCGGAGAGGAGGTGAGCCGGAAGCACCTCGGCGACGACCTTGCGGACATAGGCCTTGAGCTCGGCCTCCTTGTCCCCTTCGTCATAGCCCTTGCCGTGCTGGGTGGAGACGACGATCGCGGTCGCCGCGGCCGGCTCGCCATTCTCGAAGCGCAAGGTGACCTGGCTCTTGGCGTCGGGCTCGAGGAAGGGCGCCGCGCCCGAATGGCGGTCGGCGGCCATGCGCTCGAGGATCTTGTGGCTGTAATAGAGGGTGGCGGGCATCAGGTCCGGGGTCTCGTCGCAGGCGAAGCCGAACATGATGCCCTGGTCGCCGGCGCCCTCGTCCTTGTTGCCCGAAGCGTCGACGCCCTGGGCGATGTCGGCGGACTGGGGATGGAGATTGTTCGAAAAGTCCAGGGTCTGCCAGTGGAAGCCGTCCTGCTCGTAGCCGATGCTTCTCACCGTCTTTCGGACGACCGCCTCGATCTCTTCGCGGACGCCGGGAGCCCAATTGCCCTCCTCGTCCATGATCCCGAGGCCCCGGATCTCGCCGGCGAGGACGACCTTCTGGGTCGTCGTCAAGGTCTCGCAGGCGACTCGCGCCTCCGGGTCCTTGGCGAGGAAGAGGTCGACGACGGCGTCGGAAATCTGATCGGACACCTTGTCCGGATGGCCTTCGGACACCGACTCGGACGTGAAGAGGTAATTGCTGCGCATCGGGGGAGACCGGCCTTCCTGAAATCTGCGGGAGAGCAGGATATAAAGATATCCTTATATGTGCGCTCCCTAGCCGCCTTTACGCCGCCCTGCAATGCGCTGCGCGCCCAGCGCCAGCGCAGCCAGAAGCAGCGCGAAGAGCAGGGGCAGGATATTGCCCAGCCGGGCGAACGGAGTCGGCGGTTTCGCCGCCGGAAGCCGGGAATCGATGATCCCGGCGGTCCGCCACTTCAGGCGGCTCAGCACCCTTCCGTCGGAATCGATCACGGCCGAGATCCCGGTCGGGGTCGATCTCAGCACCGGCAGGCCCTCTTCCAGGGCCCGAAGCCGCGCCTGGGCGAGGTGCTGGGGCGGCCCCCAGGCGCCGAACCAGGCGTCGTTGGACGGGTTGAACAGGAAGTCCGGGCGGTTGTTGGGATCGACCACCTGGCCCGAGAAGATGATCTCGTAGCAAAGCTGGAAGCCGACTTTGCCGGCGATCGGCAGATCGAACGTCCGGGCCCCCGGACCGGGATCGAAGTCGACGTCGCCGGGCGCGAGTCGCGACAGCCCGAGCGCCGAAAGGATCGGCCGCATCGGCAGATATTCCCCGTAGGGGACGAGGTGCGACTTGTCGTAGCGGCCGAGGATCCGGCCGGACCGGTCGATCGCGAAGACGCTGTTGGTGGCGCTGGTCACGTCGCGCCCGTCGCGGGAGCGCCAGGTGACTCCGCCGGTGAGGAGCAGGTCCTTGTCACCGAGCATGGCGGCGACGTCGCGGCGAAGCTCGAGCATCTCGATGACGTAGCCCGGATCGTTGAGGCCGTTCTCGAGCGGCCGGGTCACCGCCGCTTCGGGCCAGAGCAGCAGCCGCGGCCCGCCGGCGGCCGAAGCCGACAGGCGCCGAAGCCGTGCCATATTCTCCCGCTGGAACCCCTCCCGCCATTTGTCCTGCTGGCCGATATTGGGCTGGACGATGCGCAGCGAGAGTCCACCGGGCCCGGGTGCCGGGCCTCCGGCGAGGAAGCCGGCAAGCGCCAAAGCGGCGAGTCCCGTCGCGGCCGCCCCGGCCGACCGCCAGCAGCGCAGGCCGAGAAGGAGCAAGATGCCGGCGAGCAGGGCGACGGCGCCGGAAAGGCCGTAGGTCCCGATCAGACGAGCCGCATAAGACACAGGGGTGGCGATGAGGGTGACGCCGACCGGGTTCCAGGCGAAGCCGGTGAACAAGGTAGCTCGAAGCCACTCCGTGACGATCCAGGCGGCGGCGAAGACGAGGACGAGACGAAGATCGTCTTTGCGTCCCCAGCGCCAGGCGAGGCCGGCCGCGACGGCCGGATAGACGGCGAGGTAGAGCGAGACCAGGACCACCGCCAGATAGCCGAGCCAGGCCGGCATCGCCGCCTGATAGGTGAAGGCGGTCGCGATCCAGTGGAGGCCGAGGATGAAATGGCCGGCCCCGAACCACCAGCCCCGCGCGAGCGCGCTTCGAAGGCCCGGCGCCGACCGCACCAGCCACAGCAGCACGGCCAGGGCCAGAGGCGTCAGCGGCCAAAGCCCGATCGGCTCGAAGCCGCAGGCGGCCACCAGGCCGGCGAGGAAGGAGACAGCGAGGAACTTCACGACGCCGTCATTTGGGGGGAGCGGGGCGATGACGCAATCCGGAAACAGTGCCGGGCAGTCAAAGGAAGGACGTCATGCTGAACTTGTTTCAGCATCCAGTTTCAAGCCGCCTCGCGGGCGGAGAGCTGGACCCTGAAACAAGTTCAGGTAACGAATATGTAATGGGCCCGGATTGCCTCGGCCCGCTCGCGATGACATTGGAGGCGCCATGGCCCTCCCCCCCTTCCACCTCGCCTTTCCCGTCCACGACCTCGAAGCCGCTCGCGCTTTCTACGGTGGCCTGCTCGGCTGCGCGGAGGGCCGGAGCGCCGAGGAGTGGATCGACTTCGATTTCTTCGGCCACCAGATCGTCGCCCACCTGGATCCGCGGATGGAGCCCCGCCCCCACCACAATCCGGTCGACGGCCACGACGTCCCGGTGCCGCATTTCGGCGCCGTCCTCGACATGGCCGAGTGGGAGAGGATGGCCGATAGGCTGAAGGCCGCCGGCGCCGAGTTCGTCATCGAGCCCACCGTCCGTTTCCGAGGGCAGCCGGGCGAGCAGGCGACGATGTTCTTCCTCGACCCGTCGGGCAACGCCCTCGAAATCAAGGCGATGGCGAATCCGAAAAATCTGTTCGCGAAATGACGGGCTGATTTACGCCGCCGCCCTGGCCGCCGCCAGCACCGGCCCGCGAACGGCAGGGAGAAGGCCGCGATAGTGGCTGGCCATCTGCGCGGCCATGGCGTCGGGCGTGTAGCGCCCCGCCCGTTCCCGCGCCGCGCGGCCAAGCACCGCCCGCTCGAAATCGTCGCCGACCAGATCGCCGATCGCCCGGGCGAAGCCGTCCTCGTCGCGCGGATCGACGAAGATCGCGACCTCGTCCCACAGCTCGCGATAGGTGGGGATGTCGGAAAGAATGAGCGCGCAGCCCGCCGACGCCGCTTCGAGGACGGCGTGCCCGAACGGCTCGTATAAAGCCGCGGAGACGAAGACCGGGCGAGCGGAGAGCCAGCGGCCCAGCGCCGCCTCGTCGAGCGTGCCGAGGCAGTCGATATTGTCGAATATCACCGCACCGCCATTCGGTCCGGCGACGGGACCCGCGGCGCGCAGGGGCACTGCGATCCGGCCGGCGGCGGCGTCGAGCATCCCCAGATTCTTGCCTTCGTCCCAGAGCCTGCCTGAGGTGAAGACGAAATCGCGAGGCAGTCCGTCCGGAGCGGCCAGCGGGGAACGGCCGTGATGGACGCTGCGGGGGGCCACCGGGAGATCGTAATGGCGTTGAACGGCGGCGCCGAAGGCGCCGGTCGGAGTGACGACGGCCGCGGCGGCGCGCAGTCCCTGGCCGGTCAGCTCCGCGCGCCAGGCGAAATCGGCGGGCAGCCGGTCGCCCTGGACGGCCTCCCACCAGCTCGCCAGGCAATTGTGGAGCACGGCGATCACCGGCCGGCCGAAATCGGCAAGCGCGGCGAGCGCTGGCGTGTTCAGCTGGACGACATCCGCTTCGCTCTCGGCGGCTAAGTCTGCGATCGCTTCCGCGGTTCGAGCCAGGAGGGCCTCGTGCTCGGCGGCCCGGTCGAGCGGAAGCCCCGTTTCAACGAGACGCAGGCCGCGGATCGCCGCGGCGGCCGCGACCTGGTCGGCCCTCGCGGCCGGGCCGGTCAGGGCGATCACAGTCCCATGGCCCAGCCGCGAGAGCCCGCGGGCGAGATCGAGGGAATATTGCCAGAGGCTGGAGACGGCGTCTGCGGTGATCAGGATCCGAAGCGCCGCGCCACTGCGGCGGTCGAGCCCGGCGGAGCCCTTGGTCGAATATTTGGTCAAGATCGAAGGTTCCCCAGCTGCCTTATGCCAACCCTCCGGACCCCGACTTGTTCCTCGCCCGCACCCGATTCGTGCGCCAGATACGAGCGCCGCGCGCGGGCCGCGACCAGGCGATATTTATTGCCATTCCTTCAGCGTGTTAATTGGCGTAGGCGGCGCGCTGTAGTTTGCGCCGAAAGGTTTTCGGCCAGGCACGCGGCCGCGCATGGACATCGTCCGGCGCCTCGGAGTATGGTGAAAACCTATGCATTTTTCAGTCTTCTGCGCCCGCAGCAGCGCGCGCTTCGCCTTCACCCGGTTCGACCTCGACTCGGCCGCAGCCCGATGAGCCTCCATGACCCCAAGGCGATCAACGTCGCCATCATCGGCGTCGGCAATTGCGCGAGCTCGCTCGTTCAGGGCCTCGCTTATTATCAAAATGGCGGCGCCAACGACCAGATTGGCCTGATGCACTGGGACCTGGGCGGCTACCGGCCCAAGGACATCAAGGTCGTCGCCGCCTGGGATATCGACCGCCGCAAGGTCGGCAAGGAGGTCGCCGGAGCGATCTTCGAGAAGCCCAATTGCACCGCCATATTCTGCGACCATGTCCCGCAGAGCGGGGTGACGGTCGAGATGGGCCGGATCCTAGACGGCTTTTCCGAACATATGGCGGAGTGGGCCGACGATCGCACCTTCCTTCCGGCCGACCTTCCCCAGCCCGAGAAAGCGGATGTCGTCCGACGGCTGAAGGAGACGGAGACCGACGTCCTCCTCAACTACCTGCCCGTGGGCAGCCAGGAGGCGACCGAATTCTACGCCGAATGCGCGCTCGAGGCCGGAGTCGCCTTCGTCAACAACATCCCGGTGTTCATCGCCAGCGACGCCGCCTGGGCGGAGCGCTTCCGGGCGGCCGGAGTGCCGATCATCGGCGACGACATCAAGGCGCAGCTCGGCGCCACCATCGTCCACCGGGTCCTCACCGATCTGTTCAGGAAGCGCGGGGTCCGGCTCGAGCGCACCTATCAGCTCAACACCGGCGGCAATACCGACTTCCTCAATATGTCGAACCGCAAGCGGCTCGCGTCCAAGAAGATCTCCAAGACTGAAGCCGTCCAGTCGGTGGCCGAGCGGCGGATCGACGACGACAATATCCATGTCGGCCCGTCCGACTATGTCGCCTGGCAGAACGACAACAAGGTCTGCTTCCTGAGGATGGAAGGCTCGATGTTCGGAGGCGTTCCGATGAACCTCGAGATGCGCCTGTCGGTCGAGGACAGCCCGAATTCGGCCGGGGTTGCCATCGACATGATCCGCTGCGCCAAGATCGCCAAGGATCGCGGGCTGTCGGGCCCGGTCCACCCCGCCGCCGCCTATTTCTGCAAGCATCCGCCGGTCCAGACCACCGACGACGAAGCCCATGAGGCGCTGGAGCGATTCATCCGGGGGTGACGTCTGGTTCAGTCATTGCGAGCGAGGCGAAGCAATCCAGTCGGGCGCGTGACGCAGGCGCCGCGCTGGATGTCCGCGTCGCTGCGCTCCTCGCAATGACGGGCTAGATCGCCCCCCCGTATCGCCCGTCCACATAGACGAGCGGATCGACGTCGGCCTTCACCGTCACCTCCTCGACCTCGCCGATGAAGATGGAATGGGTCCCGTAGGGGAAGTGGCGGATCCTCCGGCACATTATCGCCGCCTGGGCGTCCGCCAGCCTCGGCGGCCGGTCGCAATCGACTTCCCAGCCGCTGGCGAAGCGCATCGCCTGCTGGCTTCGGTCGGCGAACATCTGGGCGATATTCTCCTGGCTTCGATGAAGGACGTTGACGCAGAAATGGGAGACGTCCTCGAGCGGGCTATGGAGCGAGGCCGTCCGGTTGATGCAGATGAGCAGGCTCGGCGGGTCGAGCGAAAGCGACGACATAGCGGTGGCGGTGATCCCCATCGGCTCGCCGCCGACGCAGACCGTGATGACGTTGACGGTGGACGCGACGCGGCGCATCGCCTGCCTGAAGTCCTGGGTAAGGTCGGCGCTGGCCATGGCCTTTGCCAGTGGCGCTTCGAGAGGCGGGTGACAATAGCGTGAAGCGATTCGACATCGTCATCGTCGGCGCCGGCCATGCCGGGGCCCAGGCCGCGATCCAGCTCCGGCAGCTCGGTTTCGCCGGCTCGATCGCCCTGATCGGCGCCGAGCCCGAGCCGCCCTACGAGCGGCCGCCGCTTTCCAAGGAATATCTCGCCGGCGAGAAAGATTTCGAGCGGATGCTGGTCCGGCCGGAAAGCTTCTGGGCGGAGCGCGGAGTCGAGCTGGTGCTCGGAACCAGCATCGCCTCGGTGGATCCGGTCGCGAAAGTGCTGGAGGGCGGCCGCTTCGGCTACGGCGCCCTGATCTGGGCGGCGGGGGGCGTTCCGCGCCGCCTCGGCTGCGAAGGCGGCGACCTCGCCGGAATCCATCTCGTCCGCCGCAAATCCGACGTCGATTCGATCCGCTCGGAGCTGGGCGCGGTCCGGCGGGTCGCCGTGGTGGGCGGCGGCTATATCGGGCTCGAGACGGCGGCGGTGCTTCGCAAGCTCGGCAAGGAAGTGGTGCTGCTCGAGGCGCTCGACCGGGTGCTGGCGCGCGTTGCCGGGACGGAGATCTCGCAATTCTATGCGGCCGAGCACCGGGCCCGGGGGGTAGACGTCCGCCTCGGCGCGGCGGTCGCCTCGATCCTCGGCGAGTCCGGCCGGGTGGCGGCGGTCCGGCTTCAGGACGGCGGCTCGATCGACGCGGAGATGGCGATCGTCGGCATTGGAGTCGACGCGGCGGTTGCGCCCTTGCTCGCCGCCGGCGCCGCGGGCGCGAACGGAGTCGACGTCGACGCCTTTTGCCGGACGAGCCTTCCCGACGTCTATGCGATCGGCGATTGCGCCGCCCATGAGAACCGCTTCGCCGGCGGCCTGCGCATCCGCCTCGAATCGGTCCAGAACGCCCATGATCAGGCGACGACCGCCGCCAAAGCGATCGCCGGAGACGCTTTGCCCTACGACGCCGTGCCCTGGTTCTGGTCCAATCAATACGATCTCCGTCTGCAAACGGTCGGCCTGTCGGTCGGCCACGACCGGACGGTGGTTCGCGGCCGGCCGGAGGAGCGGAGCTTTTCCGTGCTGTACCTCCTCGGCGGCCGGATCATCGCCCTCGACTGCGTCAATTCGACCCGCGATTATGTGCAGGGGCGCAAGCTCGTTCTGGACGGGCGAGTGATCGAGCCGGAGCGGTTAGCCGACACGGAGGTGCCGCTGAAGGGGATTTAAGCCGAAATTCCTCCCCGGCATTTGCCGGGGAGGGGGACCGCGTGAAGCGCGGTGGAGGGGCTCTTCGGAGTCCGTAGGGCCCCTCCACCAGGCTTCGCCTGGTCCCCCTCCCCCGGAAAACCGAGGGAGGAATTTACCTTAGCGCCCCGCGAACCCCGCCAGCACCTCGCATACCCAGCGCCCGGCCGTCAGCGCGGTGATGTCGCTGACGTCGAGGCTGGGATCGAACTCGGTCAGGTCGACGAGCTTCACTTTCGGTTCCGCCGCAAGCCGCCGGGCGGCGGCGAAGAACATCGAGACCGGCATCCCGCCGGGGCGTGCGCCGGGAGCGCCGGGACACTGGCTTCGGTCGACTACGTCGATGTCGAAATCGACGACCAGGGCCTCGAGATGGACGAAACGGGCGAGGACATGGTTGAGCACGGCGAGCATCCCGCGCTCGATACAGTGCGCCATCGTGTAGACGCCGATCCCGAAGGCGACGGCGTCGGCGTGCATCCTCGCCGTGTTGGCGTAGGGGGCGAGGCCGATCTGGCAGATATTGGCGCCGGGCAGGCCGTCCTCGATGAGGCAGCGCACCGGATTGCCGTTCATCGGCCCGGCGGAAGTGTCGCGAAGGTCGAAATGGGCGTCGAGGGTGATCAGGCCGACCTTGGCCAGCGGCAGTCCGAGCGCGTGGACTGCCGGACGGGTCACCGCATTATTGCCTCCAATGAGGAGGGTGAGGCGGTGCTGGGCGACCGCGGCCGCCGCCGAATCGCGGATCGGGGCGAAGCCGTCGGCGGGGCTGACGCCCTGGACGGGAACGTCGCCGAGGTCGCGGATCGGGAAGAAAAGCTCCGCCCCGGTCTCGACATTGTAGGTGCTGAAGCGCCGAAGGGCGCGGCGAAGGGTTTCGGGGGCGAGGTCGCAGCGGCCCGGGGTCACCGAACCCGCCTCCATGGGCGCTCCAAGGATCGCGACCTGGCCCTCGCTGCCGATCAAGTCAGCGATGGATTTCCAGCTCATGATTTGCCCTTAGTCGGGCAAAGGTTAAGAAGCGAGCCATGTGGGATCGCCTCATCACCGACTGCCATATCGCGACGATGGACCCGGCCGTGCCCGGGGCCTTCGGGGCGATTCTCGACGGAGCGATCGGGATCCAGGACGGCCGGATCGTCCGCGTCGGCCGGCGCATCGACCTGGCCGGCTACCGCGCACGGACGGTCGAGCCGCTGGCCGGCGCCTGGGTCACTCCGGGCCTGATCGACTGCCACACCCACCTGGTCTTCGGCGGCAACCGCTCGGCCGAGTTCGAGCAGAGGCTGAATGGCGCGAGCTACGAGGAGATCGCCTTGGCCGGCGGCGGCATCGTCTCCTCGGTCAAGGCGACCCGATTCGCGTCGCTCGAAGAGCTGGTCGAGCAGGCGCGGCCGCGGCTCCGGGCGCTGATGGCGGGGGGCTGCACCACGGTGGAGATCAAGTCGGGCTACGGCCTCGACGTTCCCAGCGAGATCAAGATGCTGGAGGCGGCCCGGGCGTTGGGGACCAGCGAGGCGATCCGGGTCGTGCCGACCCTGCTCGCACTCCACGCGCTTCCGCCGGAGCATACGGAAAGCCGGGAGGATTTCGTCCGGCTCGCCATCGAGGAGATGATCCCGGCAGTGGCCGAGGCCGGACTGGCGCGGGCAGTCGATGCCTTTTGCGAGGGGATCGGCTTCTCCGCCGATGAGGTGCGCAGGCTGTTCGAGGCGGCGGACGAGCATGGCCTCAGGGTCAAGCTCCACGCCGAGCAACTCTCCAACCTCCACGGCGCCGCGCTGGCCGCGAGATACGGTGCCCTCTCCGCCGACCATCTCGAACATGCCGACGAGGCCGGGATCGAGGCGATGGCGGGCGCCGGGATGGTCGCGGTGCTCCTTCCGGGCGCTTTCTATGCGCTTCGCGAAACCAGGAAGCCGCCGGTCGACCTGCTTCGCCGCCAGAAAGTGCCGATGGCGGTGGCGACCGACTGCAATCCCGGCACCTCCCCCGTTCTCTCGCCGACGCTGATGCTCAGCATGGCCTGCACCCTGTTCGGCCTTACCCCTGAAGAGGCGCTGGCCGGGATGACGATCCATGCGGCGAAGGCCCTCGGGCTGGAGAAGGAGGTGGGCACGGTCTCGACCGGCAAGGCGGCCGACCTGTGCGTCTGGCGGGTGAGCCGTCCCGCCGAGCTGGCTTACTGGATCGGGCTGCCCGGGCCGGAGCGGCGGATCGTGGCGGGGGTGGATTCGTGAAGTCCGTCATTGCGAGCGCAGCGAAGCAATCCAGTTCGGCCTCCGACGCAGAACTGGATTGCTTCGTCGCTTCGCTCCTCGCAATGACGGGTCCATGAACCCCCGCCGCGACAACAGCCGCTCGATCCGCGCCCGCACCGGGCCCGGCCTCGTCGCGAAAAGCTGGGCCACCGAAGCCGCAGTCCGGATGCTTCAGAACAATCTCGACCCCGCCGTCGCCGAGGCTCCCGAGGAGCTGGTCGTCTATGGCGGGATCGGCCGGGCGGCGCGGGACTGGGCGAGCTTCGACAAGATCGTCGAGGCCCTCGAGCGGCTGGAGGAAGACGAGACCCTGCTCGTCCAGTCGGGCAAGCCGGTCGGGGTGTTCCGAACCCATGGCGACGCGCCGCGGGTGCTGATCGCCAATTCCAACCTGGTGCCGAAATGGGCGACCTGGGACCATTTCCACGAGCTCGATCGCAAGGGGCTGATGATGTACGGCCAGATGACGGCCGGATCGTGGATCTACATCGGCACCCAGGGCATCGTTCAGGGCACCTTCGAGACTTTCGCCGAGATGGGCCGGCAGCATTATGGCGGCGACCTGAAGGGCCGCTGGATCCTCACCGCGGGCCTCGGCGGGATGGGCGGGGCCCAGCCGCTGGCGGCGGTGATGGCCGGCGCCCATTGCCTGGCGATCGAATGCCAGGAGAGCCGGATCGAGAAGCGGCTCGAGACCCGCTATCTCGACCGCCGCGCCGGTTCGATCGACGAGGCGCTGGAGATCATTGCGTCGGCTACTGTTCCCACTTCGGTGGGGCTTCTCGGCAATGCGGCGGTGGTGCTTCCGGAGATGGTCCGGCGGGGGATCCGGCCGGACGCGGTGACCGACCAGACTTCGGCGCACGACCCGGTGAACGGCTATCTGCCGATCGGCTGGACCGTCGAAAAATGGATAAATATGCGCGAGCGCGACCCCGCTCAGGTGGAGGCCGCTGCAAAAGAATCCATGGCGGTGCATGTTCATGCAATGCTGGCCTTCCGGGCGATGGGCGTTCCGACCTTCGACTATGGCAACAACATCCGCCAGGTCGCGAGGGACGAGGGCGTCGCCCACGCCTTCGATTTCCCCGGATTCGTCCCGGCCTACGTCCGGCCGCTCTTCTGCCGCGGCATCGGCCCGTTCCGCTGGGTGGCGCTCTCCGGAGATCCGGAGGATATCTACCGGACCGACGCCAAGGTGAAGGAACTGATCCCCGACGATCCCAACCTCCACCGCTGGCTCGACATGGCTCGGGAGCGGATCGCCTTTCAGGGGCTTCCGGCGCGGATCTGCTGGGTCGGCCTCGGCCAGCGCCACCGGCTCGGAATGGCTTTCAACGAGATGGTCGCGTCCGGAGAATTGAAGGCCCCGATCGTCATCGGCCGCGACCATCTCGATTCGGGCTCGGTCGCGAGCCCGAACCGCGAAACCGAGGCGATGAGGGACGGCTCCGACGCGGTCTCGGACTGGCCCCTGCTCAACGCCCTCCTCAACACCGCCTCGGGCGCGACCTGGGTGTCGCTCCACCATGGCGGCGGAGTCGGAATGGGTTATTCCCAACATGCCGGGATGGTGATCGTCGCCGACGGCAGCGAGGCCGCGGCGCGGCGCCTGGAGCGGGTGCTCTGGAACGACCCCGGAACCGGTGTCATGCGCCATGCCGACGCGGGGTATCAGGAAGCGATCGACTGCGCGCGCGAGCAGGGGCTGGACCTGCCGATGGTGGGGCTGTGAGCGTCATCCCGGCGCAAGCCGGGACCTCGGGGAGACCCGCCGAGACTTCTCGACATGAGGTCCCGGCTTTCGCCGGGATGACGGCATCATGATCACCCTCCGCCCCGGCGCCGTCACCCTGGCCGATCTTCGCGCCGTCTGGGCCGGCGCTCCCGTCGAGCTCGCCTCGGAAGCCTGGAGCGCCGTCGATTCCGCCGCGGCCTGCGTCGGCACGATCGTGGCGAGCGGGAGGACCGTCTATGGGATCAATACCGGCTTCGGGCTGCTCGCGCAGACCCGGATTCCGGGCGACCGGCTGGCCGAGCTTCAGCGCAACCTGGTGATGTCGCACAGCTGCGGGCTGGGCGAGGATTTCCGCCGGCCGGTGGTTCGGCTGGCGATGGCGACCAAGGTGATCGGGCTGGCGCGCGGCCATTCGGGGGTGAGACGCGAGGTCGTCGAGCGGCTGCTCGCCCTGCTCGAGGCCGACGCCCTGCCCTGCATCCCGAGCCAGGGCTCGGTCGGAGCCTCGGGCGACCTCGCCCCGCTCGGCCATCTCGGCGCGGCGATGCTCGGCGAGGGGCGGATCGCGCTCGGGGGCGTGATCATGCCGGCCGGCGAGGCCCTGCGCGCGCTCGGGCTGGAGCCGCTGGTGCTGGGCCCGAAGGAAGGGCTGGCGCTGATCAACGGCACCCAGGTGTCGACCGCGGTCGCCCTCGATACCCTGTTCGCGGCCGAGCGGGTATTCGCCACGGCGCTGATTTCAGGGGCGTTATCGCTGGACGCCCTGAAGGGCACCGACGCCGCCTTCGATCCCCGGATCCACGCGGCGCGCGGCCAACCCGGCCAGATCGCGGTGGCGGCGGCGCTGAGGCGGCTGATCGAGGGCAGCGACATCCGCCATTCCCACGACGATTGCGCTCGGGTCCAGGATCCCTACAGCTTCCGCTGCCAGCCGCAGGTGATGGGGGCCTGCCTGGACCTGTTGAAACATGTGACGGAAACGCTCCGGATCGAAGCGAATGCGGTCACCGACAACCCCCTGCTGTTCCCGGAAAGCGGCGATTCGCTGTCGGGCGGCAACTTCCATGCGGAACCGGTGGCGTTCGCGGCCGACACCCTAGCGATGGCGTTGTGCGAGGTCGCGAGCATCTCGGAGCGGCGAACCGCCGTCCTCGTTGACCCGAAGATGAGCGGCCTGCCGCCCTTCCTGGTGCGGGACAGCGGCGTGAATTCCGGCTTCATGATCGCCCAGGTGACGGCAGCAGCCCTGGTTTCCGAGAATAAGAGCCTGGCCTGGCCGGCCAGCGTCGACACGGTGCCGACCTCGGGCAACCAGGAGGACCATGTCTCGATGGCCACCCATGCCGGGACCAAGGCGAGGCGGATCGCCGGCAATGCCGCGGGCGTGATCGGGATCGAACTGCTCGCCGCCGCCCAGGGCTGCGACTTCCATGCGCCGCTGAAAAGCTCGCCCCCACTGGAGGCGGCGCGCGGCCGGATCCGGGAGCACGTCGCCCATTACGAAGCCGACCGCTATCTGGCCGACGAATTGCGCTGGGCCCAGGAGGCGGTGCTCGCGGGAAGCCTTTCGGGCGAGGTCGAGTCGGAGCTGTTCGAGCGGTGACGCTGCCGCCCGCCGCCTAAAACACCTCCGAAACGGACCAATTTGTTGGACATGGCAAGTCGGCGTCAGTCGTCTCTCGTAGCCTGGGGCATTCCGCCTGCCAATTCAGGCGTTTGGAACCAATAGAAGGCCAAGATCGCGCCGGAATGGATTTGACAGACAGCTCTATTCCGCCGAACTTTCGTGCCTGCGCTGCCTGGATCACGAGTCGAACCGGCAGCTATTCTATGCGCTCATCCGGAGGGAGACTAACGTGGCAGTCCATAAACTCAGCGTGCGCTTCGGCGGCCCGCAAGACGGCGTGCTCGTCGGCGACGGCGTCCTGGTCAGCGACGGCGTTCTCGTCAGCGACGGAGTCCTGATGAGCGACCGCGCCCTGAGCTCGGACGGCGTCCTCGTCGGCGACACCGCGCCATTCCGGCTAACCGACTATGCCGGCATCGCGACCTACAAAGGCAAACCGATCTTCACCCAGCAGCAGGTGATCAACCAGATCGACAGCGGCAACCGGCAGGCCGCCCACAACGGCACGATCACCTTCACCTTTCTCGACGGCCCGACCGCCATCGGCCTCTACAACAGCCCGAAATACCAGGCGATCGGGATCACCGAGAATTTCGGCTATTCGGAATTCAGCGCGGAGCAAAAGGCCGTCGCCCGCCAGACGATGGTCCTTTGGGACGACCTCATCCCCCAGAAGTTCGTCGAGAAGAACGGCAACGGCGCCGACATCCAGTTCGCCAACACCACCACCGGCCCGGCCCAGGGCAACGCTTATTTCCCGGACAACGGCTTCAAGGTCTACGGCGACGTCTGGGTGGCGTCACCGAGCGTCAACTGGACCAACGCCTGGCTTCAGTATGACGGCTACGGCCGCACCACACTGATCCACGAAGTCGGCCACACCCTCGGCCTCAGCCATCCCGGCGCCTACAATTTCGGCGCCGACACCAACGGCGATGGAATCCCCGATCCGATCACCTACGGCGCGAACGCCTTCTACGCGCAGGACAGCACGCAATATACGATCATGTCCTACTTCTCGCCGCAGCAGACCGGCGCTCAGCCGATCAACGCGGCCCTGTTCCTCGTCGGCAATGCGCAGACTCCCCTGCTCGACGACATCCTGACGATCCAGTCCATCTACGGCGCCGATCCGACGACCCGGGCCGGCAACACCAATTATTTCTCCAACTCCAACGCCGGCAACGCGGTCTACGATCTCGCCCAGAACCCCTATCCCTATCTGTCCGTCTACGACGCCGGCGGCGAGGACACGT
>JAXDPE010000036.1:0-9452 GCA_034668565.1 Sphingomonadales bacterium
GTCGACAACCTCGCGGCGGGAGGACCAAGCTGAACTACGGGCTCAAACGCCCCAGGGTGAAACGGACTTCCCGCCGCGGCCCCAGCAACAACGCTACAAAGGGCGGCGTCCAAGTTACAAGGGTGACGGCAGTGGGCGAGATCTCCCGCCTCCGTCATTCCGGCCCCCGGCCTAGTCCCCGCTCGCCGTCAGCGCTTCGACGAAGGCCTTGCGCCAGGCGAGGACGTCGTCGCGCTCGACGCTCTCGTTGAGCGCCCGCCAGCGCCGGATCCGCTCGTCCTTCGGCATGTCGAGCGCCTGCAATATGGCGTCCGAAATCTCCTCCTTGCTGTAGGGATTGACCAGCAGGGCTTCGGTGAGCTGGAGCGCCGCGCCGGCGAATCGCGAAAGGATCAGGACTCCCGGATCCTCCGGGTCCTGGGCCGCCACATATTCCTTGGCGACCAGATTCATCCCGTCCCTCAGCGGCGTGATCAGCCCGATTTCGGCGGCTCGGTAGAAGCCGGCGAGGTCTTCGCGCGGATAGCCCTGGTTGACGTAGCGAATGGGCACCCAGTCGACCGAAGCGAACTCGCCGTTGATCCGTCCGCTCAGCTCGTCGAGCCGCTCGCGGATCACCTCATAGGTTGCGACCTCGCCGCGCGAGGGCGGGGCGATCTGGAGCAGGAAGAGCTCGCCCCGGCAATTCTCATGCTCCTCCAGGAATCGGCGATAGCCGAGGAAGCGCTCCTCCAGCCCCTTCGAATAATCGAGCCGGTCGACTCCGATGATCGTCCGCCGCCCCGCCGCGCTGACCCGCATCCGCTCGAACGAGGCCAAAGCCGTCGGGCTCGCCGCCGCCTTTTTGAACTCGGCATAGTCGATCCCGATCGGATAGGCGCCGGCATGGACCGAGCGGTCGCCGACATGGATGGTGCCGTCCTCGTCGCATTGGCCGCCGAGCTCATGCTCGACATAATGGCGGAAGCTCTCCAGCCATTCCTCGGTCTGGAAGCCGATCACGTCATAGGCGAGCATCGACAGGACCAGCCCCTCGTGGAAGGGCAGCGACACCATCAGCCGGGCCGGCGGCCAGGGTATGTGGAGGAAGAAGCCGATCCGGTTCCTGACTCCGCGGTCGCGAAGCTGCTGGCCGAGCGGGATGAGGTGGTAATCGTGCACCCAGATCAGGTCTTCGGGCTCGATCAGCGGCTGCACCGTCTCGGCGAAGCGCTCGTTCACCCGTTCGTAGCCGCCGGCGAAGCTCCGGTCATATTCGGCGAGGTCGATCCGGTAATGGAAGAGCGGCCACAAGGTGCGGTTGGCGTAGCCGTTATAATATTCGTCGACGTCCTGCTCCTCGAGGTCGATCGTCGCGGTGGTGACCCCGTCGTGGCGCTGCAGGTCGATATGGCCGGTGAACTCCTCGGCAATTTCACCCGACCAGCCGAACCAGAGCCCGCGATGGTCGCGCAGCGCCGCGGAGAGCGCGACGGCGAGCCCGCCCTGGGCCCCCTGCCCCTCGCCCTGGGGCTTCGACACCCGGTTGGAGATGACGATGAGCCGGCTCATCGTTGCTCGTCGCCCCAGCGCTGGCTGGGGCCCCGGGGGGTGAAAGGCGCGGAGCCCCTATCTCTCTGGGGTCCCAGCCTTCGCTGGGACGACGGGTTTCTCATCGAACAGCGCTCCACGGCCGCGACAGGAGCACGGCGCAATTGATCAGGCCGACGAGCGAATAGGTCTGCGGGTAGTTCCCCCACAATTCGCCGGTCTCGAAATCGGTATCCTCGGACAGCAGGCCGGCCGGGGTCAGCCGCTCCAGCATATGTTCGTAAAGCTCGCGCGCTTCCGCCTCGCGACCGGCGAGATGGAGCGCCTCGATCAGCCAGAAAGTGCAGAAGTTGAACGCCGTCTCGGGCAGCCCGAAATCGTCCTCGGCGGCGTAGCGGAGCATATGCTCGCCGCGCCTCAGGCCCTTCTCGACCGCCTCGAAGGTGGCGAGGAAGCGGGGATCGTCGGGACTGAGGAAGCGCATGTCGACGAGCTGGAGAAGGCTGGCGTCGAGCTCGTCGCCGCCGAAGCTCGCGGCGAAGCGGCGCTCCGGGGCGAACCAGGCCGCCGCCTCGATCCGGGTCCGGATCGCCGCCGCCCGGTCGCGCCACAAGGCCGAGCGGTCTTCGAGTCCGAGCACCTGCGCGGCATTGGCGAGCCGGTCGCAGGCGGCCCAGCTCATCACCGAGCTGTAGGTGTGGACGGCCGTCCGGGTGCGATATTCCCAAAGGCCGGCATCGGGCTGGTCGTGAACCTCCCAGGCCCGCTCGCCGACCCGCTCGAGCGCTTGGAAGTCCGCCTCGGTCGCCTTTCGGAACAGCCTCTCGTCGATGAAGGCCTGGACGTTGGAGAGCACGATCTGACCGTAGGCGTCGTGCTGGACCTGGACATAGGCGGCGTTGCCGACCCGGACCGGGCCCATTCCGCGATAGCCGGCAAGCCCGTCGGCCTCGCGCTCGTCGAGCCTGGGCTCGCCCGACACGGCGTAGAGCGGCTGGATATGGCCGCCTTCGGCATCGTCGACGATGTTCCTCAGATAGCCCAGATACTTCTCAAGCACGTCGAGCGCGCCGAGCCGGTTGAGGGCCTGCACCGTGTAATAAGCGTCGCGGATCCAGCAATAGCGATAGTCCCAGTTGCGGCCGCTGCCCGCGGCTTCGGGGATGGAGGTGGTGAGCGCCGCGACGATCGCCCCCGTCTCCTCATGCTGGCACAGCTTGAGGGTGATCGCCGCCCGGATCACGACCCGCTGCCATTCGAGCGGGATGGCGAGGCCGCGCACCCAGCCGCGCCATTCCTCGGCCGTCTCGTGGAGCATGGCGGCAAGGCTATGGCCGACATGCCCGACGAACGGCTCGTCCGGGCCGAGGAAGAAATGATGATTCTGCTCGAGCCGGAAGCTTCGCCCTTCGATCAGATGGCCGATCGGAGCGTCGGTGGTGAGCCTGAGCGGCTGCGGCTCGACCAGGTAGCGGATATGGTTGGTGCCGCTGGTCCGCTCGGCGTCGCGGTCGCCCCAGCCCGTCGCGGGATTGAGGGTCACCCTGACCCGCGGAGCGCCCTGCAGGGGCCTGACGATCCGGGCGAAGGCGACCGGCCGGTACATCCGCCCCGACCGTTCGAAGCGCGGACAGAAATCGAAAATCTCCGCGACCGCTCCGTCGGCGTCGGTCAGCCGGGTGGTGAGGATCGCCGAGTTGCGCAAATAGCTCTGCTCGGCCGAAACCTGGTTCTCGACGGCGATTCGCCACTCGCCCCGGGGGAGCGCGCTCTCGCCCTTCGGCTGGAGCAGCGAGCAGAAGAGCGGATCGCCGTCCACCCGGGGCGCGCAGCCCCACACGAATCCGGCCTCGCGGTCGACGAGGGCGCTGACCTGGCAATTGCCGATCGGCCACAGCGACAGATCAGCCATGGGCCGCCGCCTCGAGCCAGCCGGTCACGTCGGCCACCCCGCCCAGGCGCCACCGCGCCGCGCTAGGCCGGTCGGGGCCGACCAGAACTCCCTCCCCGCCCAGGGCGGCGGCGGCGCAGAAGGCATCCTCGTCGGTCAGATCGTCGCCCACGAAGACAGGACGCGCGCCCGCAAAGGGTGGTTCCCCCATCAGCCGCGTCAGCGCCGAGCCCTTGTCGCAGCCTTCGGGCCGAAGCTCGGCCACCATCTTGCCAAGCTGCAGCGCGAGGCCCGAGCGGCGGGCGACCGTCTCGAGAAACGCTTCGGCTTCCGCGGCCCGCTCGGGCGCGAGCCGATAGTGGAGGGCTATTCCGGCGGGCTTGTCCTCGACCAGCAGCCCCTCGGCGCCAGCCGCGAATCGGCGAACCGATTCGCGCGCCGAAGCGAGGCCCGGAGGCACGGAAACCGGAATTGAGCGGCCGTCGGCATAATGAAGCTCGGCCCCGTGGGACCCGGACATCACGGCCGCGAAATCGCCGAGATGCCGGCGAAGGTCGTCCACCCCACGCCCGCTGACGATCGCCAGCCGGCCCTCGAGTCGATCGGCCAGCCGGTCGAGAAGCGGCGTCAGCCCGACCGGGACAGCGATCGCGTCGGGCGCCTCCGCGAGCTCGACGAGGGTCCCGTCGAAGTCGAGGAAAAGCGCTGCGGGCGCGAGCCGGGACAAAGGTGGCGGAGGAGAATCGGGCACGTGCCCGGTTGGCGCGTCGCCGCCCGATTCACAATGGCGTGTCATCGCTTTTAACGGAAATATTCGACTATAAACTATGCCAATAAGGGAAAAATAATTTCGTTTCGGCCAGTTGATGACCGCAAAAAACAATGTATCCCTTGGACCAGGGGGGACGCTGCATATGGCTGAGCCGTTTCTGTCGGAAATCCGGCTGTTTTCGTTCAACTTCGCTCCAAAAGGTTGGGCGCAGTGCAATGGGCAGTTCCTGCCCATCAATCAAAACCAGGCCTTGTTCTCGCTGCTGGGCACGACCTACGGCGGCAACGGCCAGACGACCTTCGCTCTGCCCAATCTGCAGGGCCGCTGCGCCATGCACGAGGGCGGGGGTTTCACGCTCGGCCAGGCCGGCGGCGAGATTGCCCATACCCTGACCCAGAGCGAGATGCCGCAGCACCTGCACTTCGTGCAGGCCGCGACATCCAACGGCGACACGCCGGTGCCGACGGGCAATTACATGGGTGCGTTCAACAACGCCTATCGGACGCCCGGCAACAATTTGATAGCCATCGATCCGTCGACGATCTCGAGCACCGGCGGAAGCCAGGCGCACCTCAATATGTCGCCCTACATCGCGATCAACTTCTGCATCGCGCTGCAGGGTATTTTCCCGTCGCAAAACTGAGGGGGCTAGATCATGGCTCAGCCATATGTCGGTGAAATTCGAATGTTCGCGGGAAACTTCGCCCCGGCCGGGTGGGATTTCTGCAGCGGCCAGTTGCTGCCGATCTCCGAAAACGAGACGCTCTTCCAGCTGATCGGCACGACCTTTGGCGGTGACGGGCAGGAGACTTTCGCGCTGCCCCAGATACAAAGCCGGATCCCCATTCACATGGGTTCGGGCGGCGGGGGCACATATGTTCTGGGCGAATCGGGCGGTGCCGAGACGGTGACCCTGACCACGCAGCAGATGCCGTCCCACACCCACCCGTTCCTCGTATCGGGGGACAGCGGGTCCGCGTCCAACGCCGGCGGCGCGATGCCGGCGACGGGGATCACCATCTATCGGCCCGATCAACCCGCGAACATCCCGATGAACGCCGGTGCGGTCACTCCGCAAGGCGGCAGCCAGCCGCACGACAACATGCAGCCTTTCCTCTGCATCAACCACATCATCTCGTTGTTCGGGATTTTCCCGAGCCCGACTTGATCTCCATGTGCGGGATGATCCCGACCCGACTTTTTCAGGAGAATCGCAGTGGATCCGTTCGTCGCTGAAATCCGCATCGTCCCGTTCAACTTCGCCCCCAAGGGCTGGGCCTTTTGCGACGGGCAGCTCCTGCCGCTGTCGCAGAATACGGCGCTGTTCGCGCTGCTCGGCACCACTTACGGCGGCGACGGCAAGAGCACCTTCGCCCTGCCCAACCTGCAGGGCTCCGCGGCGATGCATCCGGGCCAGGGCCCGGGACTTTCGCTTCGCGATCTCGGCGAAATGGGCGGCGAGCAATCCGTTACCCTGCTCGTGTCGGAAATGCCGGTGCACACCCACACCATGAACGCGACGACCTCCCCATCCACGACCACGTTGCCGGCGAGCAATACGTCGCTCGGCCGAAGCGTCGGCGGCTCCTTTTATAAGGCGAACGTGCCGACGCCCTACGGCGCGCTCACCCAGATGGCGCCTCAGGCCCTGCCGCCGGCGGGGGGGAGCCTGCCGCACAACAATCTGCAGCCCTATCTGACGCTCAACTACATCCTCGCGCTGCAGGGAGTGTTCCCGCCGCGCAGCTGATTTTTCACTGGGGGGGCCCATCATGACCAGGGAGACTTCATCGCGGCTGTCCCGCCGCGCGTTGCTGGCGGGCCTTGGCCTCGGCGCCGCGGCGGTGGGGGCGATCGCGTCGCCCGCCCTCCAGCTCAGCTGGACCCGCAAGCCGGGTGCGAAGGCGAGCTGGTGGGATCGCCAGTTCACATCGCTGGAAAGCGCCGGGGCGGACGAGTGGAGCCGCCGGATCGGCGCCGAATTCGCGCTCGCCGGCGGAGTGACCGCCAGGCTGGCCGAGGTCCAGCCTTTGCGTTCGCCCGGGCGGCGCCCGCGGGGCCTTAGGGACGGCGCCTTCGCCCTCGTCTTCGAATCGGCCGGCGCCGCGCTTCCCGGCGGCGACCGAATCCTCGACGTCAGCCATGCCGAAGCCGGCGCCATGAAGATCTACTTCAGCGCCTGCGGCGACTCCTGCGGCGGCCGACGGCTGCAGGCGATCTTCAACTAAGCTTATGCCTCCGCCGCTGCGCGCAGCCGCCCGGCTGGGCGTTTCCTATCGGGAATCAAGCGAGGCCGACCTGGCGTTCGTGGCCGCGGTCTACGCATCGACCCGGACCGAGGAGGTCGCCTCCACCGGCTGGCCGCTCGAGATGCAGATGCAGTTCCTGGCCCACCAGGCCGACGCCCAGCATCGTCACTACCGGGCTCATTATCCCAACGCCGAATGGCTGGTGATCGAGCGCTCCGGCCAAGCGATCGGACGGCTCTACATCGAGGAATGGCCGAGCCAGATCCGGCTGATCGACATCGCCTTGCTGCCCGAAGGCCGCGGCTTTGGCGTCGGCGGAGCCATCCTCGCCGACCTTCAGGAGATGGCGGCGGCGGCCGGCAAGGCGCTGAGCATCCACGTCGAACGCAACAATCCCGCCATGAGCCTCTATCTGAGGCTCGGCTTCGCCAAGGTCGACGAGCACGGGATCTACGATCTCATGGAATGGCGGCCGAGGGCCGAGGGCGCGACGGAGGCTAGTTGAACACCGCTTCGTAGCGGACGCAGTCGCGCTCCTGCTTCAACGGGACGATGAACATCTCGAAATCCTCCTCGCCCTGGCGCAGGGTGTAGATGGCCTGCGGCAGCACCGGCTCGGCAGGGCCCTGCCAGTCGAGCGTGAACGCCCCCGCCGCCCGGCCGGAAGGCCGAAGCTCCTGCACTCGGGTGAGCGTGAAAGGCAGGCGCTCCTCGCCATTCAAAAGGTCGAACGCCTGGCCTTCCCGGCCCCGGAATTCCTCGAGGTTCAATTCCCGCATCCCGGCTGCCTACTCCAGCGTCCCGCCGGGGTCGAGACCCCAGAAATGGTCGGCCCGGATATAGCCCTCGCGGTCGCCGACCTGAAGGCGGCACCAGCCGTCGGCGCATTTCGAAAGCCGACCGACGACCCCGGGCTCGGCGAGGAAGCGGACCCTCGAATCCTCGGAAGGAGCCTGGTGCAGGGGTCGAGCCGTATCGCCGGTGACAAGGGCGGTCCTCCGGTCGCTCAGAAGCCGCTGGAGCATCCATCCGGTGGTGCCGTCGCGGTCGCTGACCTTGCGCCAATTGGGAAAGGTGGCGACGACCCGGATCGGCAGATCGGCGCGGACGTACAGCCATGTCGCCGGATAATTGCGTCCCGGCCCGGTGCGCATCAGCGCCTTGCCGGCGCTGATCGACGCCCAATAGGGGGTCGCGCGCTCGCTTTGGGCCTCCGCCGATCCCACCGTCAGGCCGAGCGCGAGCACGGCCGCCAGCATGACTTTTCTCGCCATCACGAGCCTCCTTCAACCCGCCTCATAGGCAGGAGGGGGCCCCTCGTTCAACGCCCATCTGCCTCGGCGCCGCCCCACCCCATCCCCAAGCGGGACGCATGGCGCGACCTTCGTCATCCCGGCGAAAGCCGGGACCTCGGAGAGACCCGCCACGACTTCTCGTCCCAGGGTCCCGGCTTTCGCCGGGATGACGATGTAAGGGTCAGTCGCCCGTGATGATCCGGTCGACCAGCTGCTTCACCGTCGGCACGAAGCCGTTCGAATAGAAGGGATCGCTCTTGAAGCGGAAGGCCGCATGGCCGGCGAACATCAGGTTGCGGTCGACCGGCCCGTCATGGGCGATATCCTGCAAAGTCTTCTGGATGCAAAAGCTGCGCGGGTCGGCGAGACGGCCCGTCGTATTCTTCTCATTGTCCGCCCAGGAGGAGAAGGAGCATTGGCTGAGGCAGCCCATGCAATCGGCCTGGTCCTTGCGGATCTGGGTCTTTTCCTCGGGTGCGACGAAGATCAGGGTCTCGTCCGGAGTCTTCAGCGCCTCGGTGAAGCCCTGGGCGAACCATTCGCGGGCGTGGAGCAGATCGCCGCGGGTGACCCAGAAATTCTTCTTGGTGCCGACCCCGACGTCGAGCTGGAAGCAATGGTCGCCCAGCTCCTCCTTGGTGAAGGCGATCTGGCGGTGCGAGCGGGCTTCGAGGCTGCGCAGGAACGGATTGCGGACGGCCGAGCTGTAGAAGCCGGTGGGCGAGAAACGGTGGAGCAGGATGTCGCCTTCCTCGAGCGTCATCAGCCGCTGCTTCCAGCCTTCCGGAATCGGGCTCTCCCGGGTCAGGAGCGGCCGAGTTCCGAACTGGAAGACGATCTGGCCGAGCTCGGGATTGTCGATCCAATTCTCCCATTCCCGCAGGTTCCAGACGCCGCCCGCCATGACGATCGGAACGCTGTCGGGGATGCCGCCTTCGCGCATCGTCTCCCTCAGCTCCTTGACCCGCGGATAGGGATCCTGCGGCTTCAGCGGGTCCTCGGCGTTAGAAAGGCCGTTATGGCCGCCGGCGAGCCAGGGGTCCTCGTAGACGACGGCGGCCAGCCACTCGGCCGCCTTGGAATAAGCCCGCTTCCACAGGGCGCGGAAGGCCCGGCCGGAGCTGATGATGGGCAGGTAGCTGACTCCGTAGGAGGCGGCGATCTCGGACAGCTTGTAGGGCATTCCGGCGCCGCAGGTGACTCCCGCCACCAGCCCCTTGGTGCGCTCGAGCACCCCGTGAAGCACGCGCTGGGCGCCGCCCATCTCCCACAGGACGTTGATGTTGATCGCGCCTTGGCCGCCGGCGATGTCATAGGCCTTCTGGACTTGGGCGACGGCGCCGTCGATCGCATATTGGACCAGCTCCTCATGCCGCTCGCGCCGCGTCAAGGCGTGGTAGATCTGCGGGATGATCTTGCCTTCGGGATCGTAGCTGTCCGCGTTGACCGCCGAGACCGTGCCGATGCCGCCGGCCGCCGCCCAGGCGCCCGAGCTGGCATGATTGGTGGCCGAAACGCCTTTCCCGCCCTCCACCAGCGGCCAGACTTCGCGGCCGCCGTACAGGATCGGCTTCAAACCCTTGAACACATGTTCCTCCGGAAAAAACGAGAGCGCCTATACCGCCCCTCTCGGGCAAAAGCCTCAAAAATCATGTCGAGGCGCGCGTCAACGCTTCAGGTCGCCTTATGGCTTCGCCGTAGAGCCGGGCGTAACG
>JAXDPE010000037.1:0-70744 GCA_034668565.1 Sphingomonadales bacterium
TACGACTTCCTGCTGTCGATCTCGAACAATCTGGGCGGCATCGGCCTCGAGCATCACAGAAGCTCCGAAAACGGCGTGAAGACCGGCTATTTCACCGAGTGGAAGGCGGCGCAGCGCGACCGCAACCTGCTGCCGCACGAATATACCCACAGCTGGAACGGCAAATATCGCCGCGGCGCCGATCTTTGGACGCCCGATTACCGGACGCCGATGCAGAACAGCCTGCTCTGGGTCTATGAGGGACAGACCCAATTCTGGGGCTATGTGCTCGACGCGCGCTCGGGGATGATGACGAAGCAGGAGACGCTCGACGCGCTCGCCGGAATCGCCGCCACCTACGACGCCACGCCGGGCCGGACCTGGCGGCCCCTGGTCGACACCACCAACGATCCGATCATCGCCCAGCGCTCGCCGCAGCCGTGGCGCGGCTGGCAGCGGTCGGAGGATTATTACAATGAGGGCCTTCTGATCTGGCTCGACGTCGACCGGATCCTTCGTGAGCAGTCGAAGGGCCGCCGCTCGCTGAACGATTTCGCCAAGCTCTTCTTCGGGGTCAACGACCGCGATTACGGCGAGCTCACCTACACCCTGGCCGACGTCGCCGCGCTCCTGAACCGGGTCCAGCCCTACGACTGGGCCTCGTATCTCGACCGGCGGCTCAACGCCTATACCGAGCATGCCCCGCTCGAAGGGATCAACCAGGGCGGCTACAAGCTCGTCTACACCGACGCTCCGACCGACTGGTTCAAATCGGGCGAGAAGAAGTCGAAGGCCGTCGACCTCACTTATTCGGGCGGGTTCAGCGTCAGCACCAAGGACGGGACGGTCACCGCCGTGCTGTGGGACAGCCCCGCCTTCGACGCCGGGCTCACCGTCGGCTCGAAGATCGTCGCCGTCGACGGCCGCACCTTCGACGGCGACGCGCTCAAGCGGTCGATCGCCGCCGCCGGCAAGTCGAAGGCGCCGGTGCGCCTGCTCGTCCAGAGCGGCGACAGCTTCCGCACCGCCGAGCTCGATTGGCGCGGCGGCCTTCGCTATCCGCGTCTCCAGCCCACTGCCGGGGGCAAGGGATCTCTCGACGCCTTGCTTCAGCCGCTCTCCTAAGACGAGGATTCGCCATGCGCCGTTCCGCCCTCACCTTCGCCGCCGCTCTGCTATCGACCGCCGCGGTCGCCGCCGAACGGACGCCCCAGTTCAGCTCCACCGAGTCGGCCACGGCCAACACCAAGGCGGCGCTGAAGCGGATCAAGGCGCTCAACCCGCGGATCAACGCTGTCATCGCCGTCGATCCGACCGCGATGGACCAGGCGCGCAACCTCGACCGGGTTCGAAGCGCGCGCGGGCCTCTGTTCGGGATGCCGATCCTGATCAAGGACAATATCGAGAGCCGCGGGCCTCTTCCCACGACCGCGGGAAGCCTCGCTCTGGCCCAGAACGTCACCAACCGGGATGCGCCGCTGGTCGCCCGGCTCCGCCAGGCCGGCGCCGTCATCGTCGGCAAGACCAATTTGTCGGAATGGGCGAACATCCGCTCGAACAGCTCGATTTCGGGCTGGAGCGCGGTCGGCGGCCAGACCCGCAACCCGCACGCCTTGAACCGCAACGCCTGCGGCTCGTCGAGCGGCAGCGGCTCGGCGGTGGCGGCCGGGATGGTTCCGGCGGCGATCGGCACCGAGACCGACGGGTCGATCACCTGCCCGGCGGCGATCAACGGGATCGTCGGCTTCAAGCCGACGGTCGGCCTCGTCAGCCGGACCTATGTCGTCCCGATCAGCCACAGCCAGGACACGCCGGGGCCGATGACCCGGACGGTGCGCGACGCGGCCCTGGTCCTCGCCGCCATCGCCGGGAGCGACCCGGCGGATCCGCAGACGCGCGAGGCGGACTCCCGCCGCGCCGATTATGCGGCGGGGCTTTCGGCCGGGTCGCTGCGCGGTAAGAGGATCGGGGTGATGCGCTTCGCCAGTGGCTTTGGAACCGACGCTCCGTTCGAGGCGGCGCTTCAGACCCTGAAGGCGCAGGGCGCGATCCTGGTCGAGATCGCCAAGTTCGACCGCAAGCCCGAAATGGGATCTGGCGAGCTCAAGGTGCTGCTCACCGAGCTCAGGGCGGATCTCAACGCCTATCTCGCCACGACTCCGCCGAGCGTCCGGACCCGGACCCTCGCCGAGATCATCGCCTTCGACAAGGGATCGACCCGCGAGCTGGCGCTGTTCGGCCAGGAAACGTTCGAGGAAGCGGAGAAGACCAAGGGCCTCGACGATCCCGACTACAAAAAGGCGCGGGAGACCAGCCTTCGGCTCGCCGGCGCGGAAGGCGTCGACAAGATGCTCAGGGACAATGACGTCGTCGCCCTGGTCGGGCCGACCATGCCGCCGGCCTGGCCGATCGACGCCGTCAACGGCGACCAGATTTCCGGCGGCGGCGCCGGGGCCTTCGCCGCGGTCGCCGGCTATCCCCACCTCACCGTTCCGATGGGGCAGGTGAAGGGCCTTCCGGTCGGGCTGAGCTTCATCGGCCCGAAATGGTCGGACCAGATGATCCTGTCGCTCGGCTATGCCTATGAGCAGGCGTCCCACAAGCGGGTGGAGCCGCGCTTTCTCCCGTCGATCGAGGAAAGCCCGGAGATCGCGCCGCTGATGCGGGCGGTGAGATAATTGTTGTTTATGCCGCGGTCAGCCTCAGCCCGACGATGCAGGCGATGAGGGCGAGGAGAAGGAGGATCCGCACCGAGGTGGCGGGCTCTCCAAACCAGACGATCCCGACCAGCACAGTCCCCGCCGCGCCGATCCCGCCCCAGACGGCGTAGGCGGTGCCCATCGGGATTTCGCGGGCCGCCCGCTCGAGAAGCCCCATGGACAAGGTGACCGAGGCGAGGAAGCCCAGAGTCCAGGGCAGGCTCCTGAAGCCGTCGACGAAGCGCAGGCAGGTGGTGAAGCCGACCTCGAACAGGCCGCCGACGACGAGCAGAAGCCAGGCCATCAGGCGCCCGCCTCGACCGCCGGCATCGGGGCGGCATTGGGGCGGGTGGCGGCCCAGCAGGCGCCGACGATCATGGCGGCGCCGGCCAAAGTGAGGGGCCGGACCGGCTCGGCGAAGATCAGCCACCCGAAGATCGAGGCCCAGATGAAGCCGGTATATTCGACCGGCGCGAGCCTTTGCGCCTCCGCCCGGGCATAGGCCCAGGAAAGAAGGAGGAGAGAGCCGAAGGCGAGCGCAGCCGCGGCGACGATGGCGGGAAGCTGAGAGAGCGGCGGCGGCTCGGCCAGGAAGGGGGCGCCGAGCGCGAAGCAGGAGGCCATGATCAGCGCCATGAAGAAGGCGATCTCGACCGGGCCGGCGAGCTGCGCCTGCTGGCGCATGAGGATGATGTTCCAGCCGTAGAGGGTGGCCGAGACGAGGATCGAGATTGAGCCGAGAAGCGCCTCCCGGCCCATCTCGGCCTGCGCCTGGCCGGCCAGGATGACGACGACCCCGGCGAAGCCGAGCAGGGAGGCGATGATCGCGCTTCGCTCGATCCGCTCCTTGAGCAGAAGCGCCGCGAGATAAAGGGCGATGAGCGGCGCGACGAAGGCCAAGGCGATGGCCTGCGCCAGCGGCACCCGCGCCAGCCCCCAGAAGAAGGTGACCGCCATGACGCTTCCCATCGAGCCGCGGATGAGGTGAACCCGAAGCGCGGCGCGCCCCGGCCGCGGCGAGCGGCGCAGGAAGTAGACGGCGCCGCCGATCAGGGCGCCGGCGGCCGTACGCCACAACAAGGCGTTATAGGTGCCGATCGCGAGCGAGAGCCCCTTCATCAGGGCGTCCATTACCGAGAAGAGCGCGATCCCGGCGGTACCGACGGCGAACGGGACGATTGGCCGGGGATGCAGGTTGGACGCGCTCATGGCGCGTTCGATAGCGAGCGCGAGGGGGCGGCGCTACTGGAGCCGCATATAGTCGCCGCTCATCTCCACCGAGGAGAGGCGAGAGAGATAGGTCTGGCCGAGCAAGGGCTGGTCCAGCCCCTCGGCGATCGCGCCTTCGACCCGGCGCACTTCCTTGCCGTCGACCGAGACCTTGTCGAGCGTGATCGTCTTGCCCCGGACCGGCCCCGAGGCGCCGGAGCCGATCACCTGGAACTCCCCTTCGTCGAACGGGATGTTGAGCCGACGAGCCGTTTCGACCGGAAGGATCACTCCAAAGGCCCCGGTATCGACGACGAAGTTGACGAGCTCGCCATTCACTTCCGCGTCGACGTAGAAATGGCCGTCGCCGCGGCGCTCGACGAGGGTCTCTTTGGGCTGGCCGTCCGATGCCTGGGCGACGGGGTAGGACGGCGCCTTCGCGCTCGGCCACATCAGGCCGAGGCCGGCGCCGGCGGCGACGACGAGGAGGAAGATCTTCTGCACGGACCCCAGGCTAGCGCGGGGATGGTGAAGGAAGGGCTAAAACAGCTCATCGCCCCAAACCGTCATTGCGAGGAGCGAAGCGACGCGGCAATCCAGCGGGCCTCCAAGGCTAGACTGGATTGCTTCGCTTTGCTTCGCTCGCATTGACGGACATATCCGACGTCCTGCGAGCTACTCCGCGGGATGGACGTGCGGGTGGCGATATTGCGGCCAGGCGTCGCGGCCGACCTTCAGCGAGGAGCGGAAGAAGAGAAAGGCGATGATCCCGGCGATGGCGATGTCCGGCCAGGGCGAGCCCGTCGCCGAGACCAGGACCGCCGCGGCGAGCACCCCGATATTGGCGAAGACGTCGTTGCGCGAGCATTCGAACGTGCTCGACAGGTTCACGTCGTGCCGCCGGTAGGGCCATAGCAGGCCGACGCAGCTCAGATTGGCGACCAGGGCCATGCCGCCGAAGACCAGCATGATTCCGGACGCGGGCGGGTGGCCCCAGGCGATCTTGACGGCGATCTCGACCAGCACCCCGATACCCAGAGCGAGGATGAAGCCGGCCTTGATCAGCGCCATGCCCGCCCGCCATTTGAGGCTTCGATTGAGCGCGTAGAGGCTGATCCCGTAGACGAGGCCGTCCCCGAGCATATCCACCGAATCGGCCATCAAGGCCGCCGAATCGGCGACGAGACCGGCGAGGAACTCGAGCACGAACATCAGCAGATTGAGCATCATGACGACGACGAGGACTCGGCGAATGTCCTTGTGGAGAGCGATGCGCTCGAGCTCCTGGCCCTTGTCGTGGCAGCAATGGGCGCTCATTCCGCCGCATCCGGGATCGGCGTATCGATCGTCGCCGCTTCGATCTCGGCCGCCTTGGCCTCGACCAGCCGCACGATGTGGTCGACCATCCCTTCGTCCCGCACATGATGGTCGGTGATTCCGGAAAGATAGACCATGTGCTTGCCGTTGCCGCCGCCGGTGATGCCGATATCGGTCTCGCGCGCCTCGCCCGGCCCGTTGACGACGCAGCCGAGGACGGAAAGCGACATGGGGGTGCGAATATGCGAAAGCCGCCCTTCCAGGGCCTGAACGGTGCGGATGACGTCGAAGCCCTGGCGGGCGCAGCTCGGGCAGGAGACGACCCGGACGCCGCGGTTGCGGATGCCGAGGCTCTTGAGGATCTCGAAGCCGACCTTGACCTCCTCCTCGGGCTCGGCCGAGAGGGAGACCCGGATCGTATCGCCGATCCCGAACCAGAGCAGGGCGCCGATCCCGATCGAGGACTTGACGGTGCCTCCGATCAGGCCGCCGGCCTCGGTGATGCCGAGATGAAGCGGGCAGTCGACCGCTTCGGCGAGCTGCTGGTAGGCGGCGACGGCGAGGAAGACGTCGGAGGATTTGACCGCGACCTTATATTCGCGGAAATCATGGTCCTCGAGCAGCCGGATATGGTCGAGCGCGCTCTCGACCAAGGCTTCCGGGCAGGGCTCGCCATATTTTTCGAGAAGATCGCGCTCGAGGCTTCCGGCATTGACCCCGATGCGGATCGCGCAGCCATTGGCCTTGGCGGCGTTCACCACCTCGCGGACCCTGTCGGCCGAGCCGATATTGCCCGGGTTGATCCGCAGGCAGGCGGCGCCGGCGTCGGCCGCTTCGAGCGCGCGCTTGTAGTGGAAATGGATGTCGGCGACGATCGGAACCCGGGCGGCCCGCACGATCTGCCTCAGGGCCCGGGTCGAATCCTCGTCCGGGCAGGAGACCCGGACGATATCCGCCCCCGCTTCCTCGCAGCGCCTTATCTGATCGACGGTGGCCCGAACGTCCGCGGTAACGGTGTTGGTCATGGTCTGGACCGTGACGGGCGCGTCGCCGCCGACCGGAACGGAGCCGACCATGATCTGGCGGGACGGACGGCGCGCGATGTCGCGCCACGGGCGGATGCTCATCCCCCCCATATAATCATCTGGATGCTCAGGGGAAAGCCGCACCGCCGTGGAGGCGGTGCGGCCTGGTCGTGGAGCGGCGGTGCAGGAGCGGCCGCTAGAGGTAGAAGTCGGTCGCGGTCAGGGTGACGCTGCCGAAGAAGACGATTTCGAAATCGGCGACCCCGTCCCCCGTGACGTCGCCTTGAAGCACGGTATCGGCACCCACGAAGGCGAGGCGCAGCTCGCCGGCCGTGCCCGAAAAGTCCGTCGTGCCGATGAAGCTGAACGCCTGGTCGCCGTCGAGGCCGCTATTGGCGTCGACATCGCGGAGGTCGATCTTGTCGACGACATGGACGAAATCGGTGATCCCGTCGGCCGCGTAGCCGGCGCCGCTGTCGCCGTCGAAGAAGCGGAACAGGTCGCCGCCGCCGCCGCCGCAGAGGATGTCCACGCCGGCTCCCCCAATGATCAGGTCGTCGCCGTCGCCGCCGTGGAGGACGTCGTCGCCGCCTTCGCCGCGAAGCTCGTCGGCGCCGCCGAGGCCGTCGAAGATGTCGGCGCCGCCCAGGCCGATCAGGATGTTGCCGACATTGCTGCCGGTGTAATTGAGGGCGGGATCGCCGGCGCCGGTGAAGGTGACATTCTCGACATGGTCGCCGAGCGTATAGGTGGTGAGCTGGGTGTAGACCTGATCGGTTCCCTCGCCCGCCAACTCGGTGACGGAATCGCCACTTTCGTCGACATAATAGATGTCGTTGCCCTCGCCGCCGTACAAAGCGTCGGAGCCTGCGCCGCCGTTCAATATGTCGTGCCCGCCCTCGCCGTGAAGCTCGTCGTCGCCGGCACCGCCATTGAGGATGTCGTTGCCTTCGGCTCCGAACAGATAATCGGTGGTGGTGCCGCCGTTGATCTCGTTGTCGAGACCGTTGCCGCTGCCCGTGAACATGTAATTGGTGACGTTGGTCAGCTTCTCGACATAGCCGGGCAGCGTGTAGCCGGCGAGATTGCGGATGCGCACCTCGTCGATGCCGCCGCCGGCCGCTTCGATGACGACGTCGCCCGCATTGTCGACATAATATATGTCGCTGCCGTTGCGGCCCTCCATCGTGTCGGCGCCCGCACCGCCGTCGATGATGCTGGCGGTGCCGAGCGCGCGAAGGACGTCGTCGTAGGCGCTGCCGGTGAGGTTCTCGATGCTGTTGAAATAATCGTCGGCCGCCTCGCCGCTCAGAGTCCAGGTCAGGAGGTCGACGCCGACCGCGCCCGAGGCGAAAGCGTAGGACATGGTGTCGGTGCCGCTTCCGCCGTACACCGACTGGGCTCCGGTCCCCATGATGAAGACGTTGCTGGCAGAATTGCCGGTGACCGAGATCGACCCGGAATAATAGCGCAGGTCCGCATTCTCGAAATTGGCCAGCAGGGTGTAGCTCGGCTTGCGGACCTTGACCGTGTCGATGCCCTCATTGGCATATTCGACGACGACGTCGCTTGCGGAATCGACGTTGTAGACGTCGTCCCCGGGGCCGCCGATCATCGTGTCGTTGCCCTGCCAGCCGTCGAGCTCGTCATTGCCGGCGCCGCCGTCGAGATGGTCGTTGCCGGCACCGGAGAAGAGCACGTCGTTGCCGCCGCGCCCTTCGAGCCAGTCGTCGCCGGTGCTCGTGTTTATGAAATTGTTGCTGTCGCTGCCGAGCATCGTTCCGGAGCCGTTACCAGAATAATAGATTTGCTCTACGGTAGCGTCGCCGGCGTCGTAATAATCGATGGACACATAGACGATGTCGGTATCGGCGTAACCGGCCCATACTTCTACCACCGCATCGTCGGCATTATCGACGTAATAGGTATCGTTGCCTTCGCCGCCCTCCATCCGGTCGGCGCCGGTTCCACCGTCGAGCATATCGTCGCCCAAGCCGCCGACGAGTAAGTCGTCTCCGCCCAGCCCGTAAAGCACGTCATGCCCGTCGAGGGCGTAAATCTCGTCGTCGCCGCTGGTCCCGATCAGGGTTTCGTTTGCGATCGTGCCTTCGATATATGACATGGTAAGCCCCTTCACTGTCGGTTGCCGCAAGATACGGCCTTCGAAAGGGGGACGTTACGCGGGAACCTTACTAAAATCCTGCACTGGCCAAGAGTTAGATCGGAAACGAACTAATTATTTTCTGGGGTCCTTCCCTCCCCCGCGCGATACGGGGGAGGGCGGGTTCGCCGGCGCTAGAGGACGAAGTCGGAGCCGGACAAGGTCACGGAACCGTCGAAGCGGATGTCGAAGTCGGCGACGGCATCGCCGTTGATGTCGCCCTGCACCCAGGTGTCGGTTCCGTCGAAATAGGTGCGCAGCTCGCCGGCCGTGCCGCTGAACGCCGCGCCGCCGACGAAGCTGAAGGCCTGATCGCCGCCAAGCCCGGTATTGGCGTCCCAGCCCGAAAGATCGACCAGGTCGCTGCCGGGGGCGAAGTCGGTGATCCGGTCGGCGCCCGATCCGGTGCCGCTCTCGTAATAGCCGATCCGGAAATTATCGGCGCCGCTGCCGCCGGTCAGCACGTCGGCGCCCGACCCGCCGATGAGGAGATCGTTGTCCGCCCCGCCGTCGAGCACGTCGTCGCCGACATTGCCGCGGATCGTGTCGTTGCCGCCGAGGCCCTCGAGCGTGTCGTTGCCCCCTTGGCCGTAGAGGACGTTGTCGAGCCCGTTGCCGATGCCGTGAAAGGCCGCCCCGCCGCCCAGGTTGGAGGTCAGATTGTCGACGTTCGCACCCAGCGTGTAGCTCGACAGATTGGCGTAGACCTCGTCGGTGCCCTCGCCGCTCGCCTCGACGACGACGTCGCCGGCATTGTCGACGATGTAGACGTCGTTGCCGTCATTGCCTTCCATATAATCGGCGCCGGCGCCGCCGATCAGGGTGTCGTGGCCGGCCCCGCCATAGAGGAAGTCGTCGCCGCCATTGCCGGTCAGGGTATCGTTGCCGTCCCCGCCGGAGAGCGTGTCGCTGCCGCCGCCTCCGTAGAGATAATTGTTGAGGTCGTTGCCGGTGCCGGTGAAATTGCCGGCTCCGCTATAGCGAAGATCCTCGACATTGGCGGTGAGCGCGTAAGCGGCGAGGCTGGTGCGCACGGTGTCGTTGCCTTCGCCGCTATTCTCGACGACCAGATCGCCGATGTCGTCGACGATATAGGTGTCGTTGCCGGTGCCGCCGTACATCGTGTCGGCGCCGGTGCCGCCGTCGAGCGTGTCGCTGCCGCCGTTGCCGTAGAGGGTGTCGTCGCCGCCAAGGCCGTTGATCGTATCGCTGCCGCTGGTGCCGGTAAGCGTGTCGTTGCCGATCGTGCCGTTGATGATAGCCATTTCAGAGCCCCTTCGCCCGGGGGCCGCGGGAGGCGGCCCCGAGCGATAGACTTTACGCCTCCCCCGAAACAAAATCTGTCCCGGAGAGGGATTCGCATCCGAAACGAACCATTCTACTTCCCGCCGTCGGCGGGCGGCCGCCCGCGCCGGCGCCGCTCCGGCGGAGCAAGCTTGACCCCGCGCCGGGAGAGCGCCTCGCGCAGCAGGCATTCGATCTCGGCGTTGACGCTCCTGAGATCCGTCGCGGCGGCGCGCTCGAGCGCGGCCCAGAGGGCCGGCTCGATGCGCAGCGGGAACGCTTTCTTCGGGGGCGGCGGCACGCGCTTTCCGCTTTATTGGTAAAGTGTGCCGGTATTGACGATCGGCTGGGTGTCGCGCTCCGAGCAGAGGACCACCATCAGGTTCGAGACCATCGCCGCCCGCCGCTCATCGTCCAGCTCGACGACGTTCTTCTCGGACAGCAGCTGCAATGCGTTCTCGACCATCGAGACGGCGCCGATCACGATCTTCTGGCGGGCCGCGATCACCGCCTCGGCCTGCTGCCGGCGAAGCATCGACTGGGCGATCTCGGCGGCATAAGCGAGATGGGTCAGCCGGCATTCGTCGATGGTGATCCCGGCCACCCCGACCCGTTCCTGCAATTCCTCCTTGAGCTCGTGGCTGACCACTTCGGCATGGCCGCGCAGGGTCGTCTCCTGATGCTCGATATCGTCATAGGGATATTTGGCGGCGATCGCCCTCACCGCGCTTTCGATCTGGACGAAGACGAACTTGGTGTAATCGTCGACGTCGAACAGCGCCTGGGCGGTGTCGGTGACCCGCCAGACGACGTTGGTGGCGATCTCGATCGGATTGCCGCGAAGGTCGTTCACCTTCAGCCGCTCGGAAGTGACGTTATGGACCCGGGTCGAGATCTTGGTCCGGGTCAGCCAGGGCCAGCGCCACCTTAAGCCGGAATTGCGGTCGCTGCCCTTATAGTCGCCGAACAGGAGCAGGGCCGCCGCCTGGTTGGGCTGGAGCAGGTAGAAGCCGCTCGCCACGAGCAAGGCCGCGAGGATTCCGAGGACAAGGAGCGCGAAGCCGGGGATCAGCGCCCCCTCGACCACGAGCCCGGCACCGATCGGGCAGGCGACCACCGCGCCGATCAGGACGAGCAGCATGACATAGCCGTTATAGGTGCTCGCCGGCCGCTCGCTCGAGAGCCGAAGCGCCTGGCTGCCGGAAGTGCCGTGGGTGGTGGTGGTCATCATTCCCTCCTGTAATGATGATATCATAATTATATGGTCGTGGATTTGACAAGAGAATTCGCGAGGAGCGCCGTCATCCCGGCGGAAGCCGGGACCTCGGGACGGAAAGGCCCCGTGGGTCTCCCCGAGACCCCGGCTTGCGCCGGGGCGACGATCGGGGGACTGCCTCCCCGGGCTTGCCCCGCCCCGCTCCCGACGGATAGGGCACGGCCTCCCGTGCGTTGCCCTTCCGAACGGAGCCAAGCGAATGACCCAAATTCCCTGGAAGCTCGTCATCCACGGCGGCTCGGGCGTGTTCGAGCGCGGCCAGTGGACGAAGGCGCAGGAGCAGGACAGCCGCGATGCGCTCGACCGGGCGCTGGGCGCGGGAGCGGCCATCCTGGCCGAAGGCGGAACCGCGCTCGACGCCGTCGAGCACGCCGCGTGCGTTCTCGAGGACGATCCCAGTTTCAACGCCGGCCGGGGCGCCGTCTTCACCTATCAGGGCACCAACGAGCTCGACGCGGCGCTGATGGACGGCCGCACCCGCAATGCCGGCGCCGTCACCGGAGTGACCGCCACCAGGAACCCGGTCAGCCTCGCCCGCGCCGTGATGGAGCACAGCCCCCACGTCTTCCTCAGCCGCGAGGGCGCCGACCAATTCTCGCGCGAGCAGGGGCTCGAGCAGGTCGGGCCGGAATGGTTCGCGACCGACGAACGCCGTGCCCAGCTGGAGGCGATGCGGGCGGACGATTCGCATTATTTCGACGAGCAGCTGAAATATGGGACGATCGGCGCCGTCGCCGTCGACATCCACGGCCACGTCGCCGCCGCGACCTCGACCGGCGGGCTCACCGGCAAGCGCTGGGGTCGGATCGGCGACACGCCCCTGATCGGCGCGGGCACCTATGCCGACGACCGCTCCGGCGCCGTCTCGGCGACCGGGGCCGGCGAATATTTCATCCGCGCCGCCGTCGCCCATGAAATCTGCGCCCGCCTGCGGATGCTCGGCGAAAGCGCCCAGGTCGCGGCCGACAAGGCGATCGCCGAAATCGGCTCGCTCGGCGGAAGCGGCGGGGTGATCCTGGTGACTCCGCGGGGCGACGCCGTCTGGTCGTTCAACACGCCTGGAATGTATCGCGGTCTGGCCTCGGCCGAAGGGCGGACGGTCGCGATCTTCGCCGACGAGTAAGCGCTAAATTCCTCCCCGCGATTTCGCGGGGAGGGGGACCAGGCGAAGCCTGGTGGAGGGGCTCTTCCGAGTCAGCAGACCCCTCCACCCTCCTTCGGACGGTCCCCCTCCCCCGCAAATGCGGGGGAGGAATTTCTCTTTATTGCGGCAATACCGTCACCGCACGCCTGTTCCGGGCCCAGGCGCTCTCGTCCGAGCCCAGATCCTCGGGCCGCTCCTTGCCGTAGCTGATCACCGTCATCCGGCCGGCCGAAACGCCGCGCGCCTCCAGGTAATTCTTGGCCGCGTTGGCCCGGCGGTCTCCCAGGGCCAAATTGTAGTCGCGGGTGCCGCGCTCGTCGGCATGGCCCTCGATGGTGACCCGGACGGCCGAGTTGCGCTGGAGCCAGGCGGCCTGGGTATCGAGGGTCGCCCGATCGCGGTCGTCGAGATCATATTGGTCGGTGTCGAAGAACACGCGGTCGCCCTCGAGCCCGACCGCCCGGATGAAGTCTTCGCGCGAGCCCGGCAGCGCCTCGGTGCCGACGCCCGCGCTGTCCGACGCATTTTCGGCATCGCCGGCAGAAGCGTCGCCTTCCTGCTGGGGCGGCGGCGGTAGCTGCTTGGGCGGCTTCTTGCCGCAGCCGGCGGTCAAGGCCAAGGCGACCGCGAGGGCGGCGGCTTTCCAGGGGGTGGCTCTCATCTTACGCTCTCCTTTGTCGGATGCTCATGGGAGGATCGGGCCCCAGGCCGGGTCCGAGCCGTCGAGCGGCGTCGGGATCCGGCGCTCGTTGCGGCCGGTGAGGTCGACCTGCCAGACGCTCGACTTGCCGGATCGGCCCTGGCTGGTCCGGAAGAATTGGAGGACGCGGCCGTTAGGCGACCAGCTCGGCGCCTCGTCCTGCCAGCTGTCGGTCAGAAGTTGCTCGCCCGAGCCGTCGGGGCTCATCACCCCGACCCGGAAATTGCCGGCGATCCGGGTGAAGGCGATGAGATCGCCGCGCGGGCTCCATTCCGGAGTCGCATAGCCGCCGCCGCCGAAGCTGATCCGGCGCTGGCCGCTGCCGTCGGCGTTCATGACGTAGAGCTGCTGCTTGCCCGAGCGGTCGCTTTCGAAGACGATCTTCGTTCCGTCCGGGGAATAGGAACCGCCGACGTCGATGCCGGGCGAGTTGGTCAGTCGAACCGGCGTGCCGCCCTGCGCCGAGACCCGGTAGACGTCGGTGTTGCCCCCCACCGACATCGCATAGACGATCCAGCGTCCGTCGGGGGAGAAGCGCGGAGCGAAGGTCTGGTTGGCGCTTTCGGTGACGATCCGCTGGCGACCGGTGCCGATGTCGTAAATGTAGATCCGGGGCCGCTTCTCGACATAGCTCAGATAGACGATCTGCTTGTAGTCGGGCGAGAAGCGCGGGGTCAGGACGGTCGACTGGCCGTTGGTCAGGAAGCGGTGGTTGGCGCCGTCCGAATCCATGATGGCGAGGCGCTTCACCCGCGCATTCTTCGGGCCGCTTTCGGCGATATAGGCGATCCGGCTGTCGAAGAAGGGGCTCTCGCCGGAGAGGCGCGAATAGATGGCGTCCGCGCATTTGTGCGCGGCCCGGCGCCAGTCGCGGGGGGCGACGACATAGCCCTGGCGGGTGAGCTCCGACTGGAGCGCGACGTCGTAGAGGTAGCAGCCGACGGTGAGCTGGCCGTCGGCATTCGCCCGGACGAAGCCCTGGACGAGGGCGGCGGCCCCTGCCCCGCCCCAGGCCGCGAAGGCAGGGGCGGTCACTTCGGCGAAGGGAACGGCGCGGATCCCCGCGGGCCCGACCGGGCGGAAGAGACCGCTGCCGCGAAGATCGGCGGCGACGACTTCGGCAACCTGCCGCCCCAGCGCCTCGGTGCTTCCGGCGGGCGTGTCGGTCGTCTGGGGAGTGGGCATGACCGGGACGGCGATGACGAGATCGTCGCCGCTTTCGTCGGTTACGTCGACGCTCAACTGAGCCGCGGCAGGCATCGCGAACGCGAACAGGACGAGCGGGAGCAAGCGCTTCATCATTGCGAGAGCCTCTTGTCGAAGGTGACCCGGAGCGACTTCCAGGCGTCGTAATATTGGGCGGGAAGACGAAACGGCGAGGCGAGCCGGACGGCGCGCTCCGCCTGCTCGCGGTGAAGCGGAACCTGGGGACGGTTGCTCGCCGTCTGACCGCTGGTTCCGGCGATCCGGATGTCGGTCACCCGCCCGTCCGGGGCGAGCGAGATGACGACCTCGGTCCGAAGCTGCTCGACGTCGGCGCCGGTCGGCGCCTTCCAGTGCGGCTTGAGTTGGCGGCGGACCTCGGCGCCGAGCGAAGCCTGGACGGCGGGGCCGGCCGCCGCCGCCGGCGGCGTCGTGGGACGGCTTTCCGTAGCGCGATCGGAAACGCCGGCCAGAAGGCCCGACAAGCGCCCGGTCGGACGAGCGGCGGTGGGCCTGGCCGTGGCCGGTCTGGCTGGCGCGGGCTTGGCCGGAGCCGGTTTGGCAGGCGCGGCAGCGGCGGGTTTCGCGGACGCGGGGGCGGCGGGCCTGGCCGGGGCCGGCTTCGGCGGCGGCGCCTTTGGTGCCGCCGAAGGCTTCGGCATGGGAGCGGGAGGCTGCGGCGCCGGCGCGACTTCGGGGGGCGCCGGCATCACGGCTTCGGGCGGCCCTTCTTCCGGAGCGAGGAGCGGGGCCGGCTCGGCGGCGGCCGGCGTCGGGGACGTGCTTTGAGGCGCGACCTCCTCGACGAAGGAGACTTCGATCGGATCGCTTTTGGGAATCGGCATCCGGGTGGCGGCAAATCCGAGCGACAGCGCGGCCAGCAAAGCAGCGTGCCCCGCCGTCGCCACTCCGAGGCCCGCGGCTTCGGCCCGGTCCATCAGCGTTCCTGCCCCTGGGTGCTGACCAGGGCGACCTTGCGCAGGCCGGCGGCGTTGATCTCGCCCATCACGGCCATCACTCGGCCGTAGTCGAGGGCGCGGTCGGCGCGAAGGAAGATGCGCGGGCCACCGGGCTCGCGCGAAGAAGCGGCGATGGCGGCGAGGTGGGGGGCGAGGTCGGCGGGCGCCAGGGGCTGGTCGTCGACATGGAGGCTGCCGTCGGCCTCGAGCGAGATCTGAACCGGCTTGGCCTCCTGGTCGAGCGCTCCCGCCTTGCTGTCGGGAAGGTCGACCGGGACCCCGGCGACCAGAAGGGGCGCGGTGACCATGAAGATGATCAGGAGGACGAGCATCACGTCGACCATCGGCGTGACGTTGATCTCCGCCATCGGCGAGCGCCGGGCGCGGCGGTGGGAACCGAGGATCGGGCCCATGGCCATCTAAATTCCTCCCCCGGTTTTCCGGGGGAGGGGGGTGTAGGCGGGTCGGCATGCCGGGGGCATGCCGAGAGCCGGAAACGGCTGCGCAGCAGCCGTCGCGCGAAGCATGGTGGAGGGGCTCTTCGGAGTTAGAAAGGCCCCTCCACCGTCCTTCGGACGGTCCCCCTCCCCTGCAAATGCAGGGGAGGAATTGCCTCCGCTTGCCCTCATCCTTCCAGCTCCAGCTCGCGGCTGAGGGTCGCGTGGAAGGTGTCGGCGAAGCGCTGGAGGCGCGCTTCGAGGCGGTTGATGCCGAAGCTCATGCGATTGTAGGCGATCACCGCCGGGATGGCGGCGAACAGGCCCAGGGCGGTGGCGAACAGGGCCTCGGCGATTCCGGGGGCGACGACGGCGAGGCTGGTATTGTTGGCGCCGGCGATCGACGTGAAGCTTCGCATGATGCCCCAAACGGTCCCGAACAGTCCGACGAAGGGGGCGACCGAGCCGATCGTGGCGAGGACGTTGAGGCGCAAGGCGAGCCGGTCGACCTCTTCGGTCAGGGCCGAATTCATGACCAGGGCAAGGCGCGAGCGGGCGCCCTCGCGGTCGACGGTCTTGCCTCCGGTCGAACGGCGCCATTCCGCGATTCCGGCGGCGACCACCTTGGCGCTGGGCAGGTCCGATTTTCCGCGCGCCTCGTAGAAGGCGTCGATATCGTCGGCCTTCCAGAAATCGCGCTCGAAAACGATCGAGCCGCGCGAGGCCCGGGAGAGCCTGACGGCGTGGCCGACGATGATCGCCCAGGTCCAGATGCTGGCGAGGAGCAGTCCGACGATCACCGCCTTGACGACGATGTCCGCCTGCAGGAACAAGGCGACGGGCGACATGTCGCTTCCCGTCATCGCTAAGCCGCTCACTCGCTTCCTTCCTCCCGCAACCGCTCGAACATCTCGACCCAGGCGCGCGGATGGCGCCTGGGGCGGCCTTCCGGAGTCAGGAAGGCCGCGGTCACCCTGACTTCGGCCAGAAGTTCATCCCCGCGCATGACCCGCTGATGAATGAGCACGCTCGCGGCGCGCACCTCGTCGATCTCGGTGACGACGACGAGCTCGTCGGCGAGCTTGGCGGGCGCCCGATACTTTATTCCGGCCTCGGCGACGACGTAGACGCCCTCCCCGGCCTCGAGCGCGGCGCGCTGGTCGATCCCGATTTGCCGGAGCATGTCGGAACGGGCGCGTTCGCTGAAGCGCAGGTAATTGGCGTAATAGACGATCCCGGCGACGTCCGTGTCCTCGAAATAGACGCGCAGCGGGAAGAGGTGAGTCCGCCCCCGCATGATTCCGTCCGCCGGCCTCGGTCCGTCGCCTTCCATGGGGAAGGCTCTAGGGGCTGCGGATTCGCGGGAGCAACCCCAAAGCCGCCGGCCGGGCCAGGCCGTGACGATTTTACGCTGACGCCGCGCCTCTTCGCCCGCGCCCTCAGCGCTTCTTCGCCGCCTGCGCCTCCACCAGCCGGATGAGGTCGCCCTGACCGACGTTCATGTCGACGAGGTGGAGGCCCCAGCCGGGGTTGAGCTTGCCGCCGATGTAGACGTCGCCCGGGATTCGGTCGGTGCGGGCGTCCGCCGGGTCCGCATTTTCGGTGACGGCGAGATAGCCGGCCTGGCCGTCGTGACGGCACTCGCCGCTGACCAGACCCTCGGTGCGAAGGAAGGGCGTGGGCGGTTCGCCCTGGCTCGACCAGGCCACCGGCTGGGCGCCCGGCGCGACCGGGGAGTGGGTGAACCAGTAGGAATCGAGGGCGGCGCGGCCGCCGCGAAGCGAAGCGGGGTTGGTGCAGCCCGCGGTCATTCCGCTCTTCGACGCCCGGCCGAGGAAGGATTTGGGGGGCGGCGGCGCCGAGGCCCGGAAGCTCATGTAGGTGATGACGCAGCCGGTCTGGCCCGTCTTCGTGCAGAGCGGCGTCGATTTGAGGCTGCCGCCGACCAATTTGCCCTCCGGAACCTCGACGGCCCAGCCGAGCAGGATGGCGGAGAGCATCTTCTTCGCCACCGGCTTGCCCTCGATCTCCTCCTGAAGAAGCTTGAGGAGGTGGATCGAGCCCTGGCTGTGGCCGATGAGGACGAAGGGTCGGCCCTGGTTGCGGCTGGCGAGGAACTGGCGCCAGGCCGCCAGCACGTCCCCGTAAGCCGTCGCGAAAGCGGGACGGACATCTTCTCCGCCCATGGCGTGCCCCAGTCCCGCGGCCGTCAGCTGCCGGTAGATCGGGGCATAAGTTTTGCAGACGGCGCCGAAGCGGGCGAGCTGCACCATGGCCGTCCCGTTTTCCTCGAGGCCGGGGGCGAGGTCGCTGTTGATGGCGGGATCGCGCGACACGGTCGGGTAGACGTAGAAGCAGTCGATCTTCGGATCCCTGGCGGGCACCACCTGCCCGTTCGAACCGTAGCCGTTAGGGTTTAGGGCGGTGGTGGCGAGCGGCCTCGCGCAGGCATCGCCGCGGCCGGGGAGGCACAGCCAGGCACTGTCATTCGCGTAATTCGGCCCATCCTGGGCGGCGGCGGGCACAGCCGGGATCGAGAGCATAAGGGCCCCGGCGGCGGCGATGGTGCGGATAGCAATCATGTCTTCCCCTTCAAAATCAATCGAACAGGCCGCCTTCAGCCGATTTGGGCTGAGGCAGGCCGAGATGGGTCCAGGCCTTGCCGTTGAGGCAGCGGCCGCGGGCGGTGCGGGCGACGAGGCCGAGCTGGATCAGGAACGGCTCGATCACCTCCTCGATCGTGTCGCGCGGCTCGGAGAGGCCGGCGGCGAGCGTCTCGACCCCGACCGGACCGCCTTTGTAGAGATCGGCGATCATCGTCAGATAGCGGCGGTCCATCGCGTCGAGGCCGAGCTGGTCGACCTCCATCCGGTTGAGGGCGCCGTCGGCGACCTTGGCATCCACCTCGCCGCCTTCGGCCTGGGCGAAATCGCGGACCCGGCGGAGGAGGCGGCCGGCGATCCGGGGCGTTCCGCGCGAGCGGCGTGCGATCTCCCTCGCCCCGTCCTCCGTCAGCGCCAGGCCGAGCAGCCGGGCGGCCCGGCGAACGACCTGCTCGAGTTCCTCGACCGAGTAGAAAGTAAGGCGGACGGGAATTCCGAAGCGATCGCGCAAGGGGGTGGTGATCAGGCCCTGGCGGGTGGTGGCGCCGACCAGGGTGAATTTAGGCAGGTCGATGCGGACCGAGCGGGCGGACGGTCCCTCGCCGATCATCAGGTCGAGGGCGCGGTCCTCCATCGCGGGATAGAGGATCTCCTCGACCGCGGGCGCGAGTCGATGGATCTCGTCGATGAACAGGACGTCGCCATCCTCGAGGTTGGTGAGCAGGGCGGCGAGATCGCCCGATTTGGCGATGACCGGCCCCGAAGTGGCCCTGAAGCCGACCCCCAGCTCGCGGGCGATGATCTGGGCGAGCGTGGTCTTGCCGAGCCCGGGCGGGCCGAAGAAGAGGACATGGTCGAGCGCGTCGCCGCGGCTTTTGGCGGCGTCGATGAAGATTCGCAGATTCTCCCGGGCGGCTTTCTGGCCGACGAAATCGTCGAGCGTCTTGGGCCGAAGGGCGGCGTCGATATCCTCGGGACGCCGCTCCCCGGTTATGATCCGCTCCTGCTCCATGGGGTGAGCATTAGCCGAAGCGGCCTTGCTGTCGAGCCCCGTCATTGCGAGCGCAGCGAAGCAATCCAGGGCGGCGGGGGCGTCGAGCGCAGAAGCTGGGATTGCCGCGTCGCTTCGCTCCTCGCAATGACGTAGGTTGGTTGCCAAGGAGGAGACTCATGGACCGCCGCCAGTTTCTCATCGCCACGGCCGCCGCCGCGACCCTCCCCCTCCCCGCCTTTGCCGCCCCGGCCCGGCCGCGCGGATCCGGGCCCGGCGCGATCTGGGTCGACGCCCAGGGCGGGATCGACGGCTATGACGAGAAAGACGGGCGGCTGATCCCCTCGGCGGGCCTGGTCGAGGCGGTGAAATCGGGCTGGATCAACGTCGTCAGCCAGACGGTGGGCGAGGTCGGCACCGGGCCGGATCGGTTCCGGTCGGCGGTCGAGGGCCTCGCCTTCATCGACCGCTTCGTCGCCGAGATGCCGTCTCTGTTCGTCAAGGCGCTGAGCGCCGCCGACCTGCGCTCGGCCAAGGCGGCCGGGAAGGTCGCGATCGTCTGCAATTTCCAGGACACGACCCCGCTCGAAGGCGATCCGAGCCGGGTGGCGACGTTCAAGGCGCTCGGCCTTCGGGTGCTCCAGCTCACCTACAACAAGCGCAATCTTGCGGGGGACGGCTGCCTGGAGCGGGCCAATGCCGGCCTTTCCGATTTCGGCCGCCAGGTCATCGCCGAGATCGAGCGCAACAAATTGCTTCTCGACCTCAGCCATTCGGGCCAGCGCACCACCGCCGAGGGCATCGCCGAAGCGAAACGGCCGCCGGCCATCACCCACACCGGCTGCCGCGACCTCGTCGATCTGCCGCGCAACCAGTACGACCGGGAGCTTCGCGCCCTGGCCGACAAGGGCGGGGTGGCCGGAATCTACCTGATGCCGTTCCTCAAGGCGAAGGGGCAGCCGGGACGCGAGGATCTGATCCGCCATATCGAGCATGCGGTGAACGTCGCCGGCGAGGACCATGTCGGCATCGGCACCGACAATCCGCTGACCGGCTACACGATCGACGACGCCGCGCGCAAAGCCCAGCGCGAATTCTTCGAGGATCGGAGCAAGCGGGGGATCGCCGCGCCGGGCGAGGCGGCCGACGTGTTCAACATGGTCGAAGGCTATAACGACGCCCCGCGCTACTCGAACCTGGCCGCCGACCTCGCCGGCCGGGGCTGGAAGGCGGCGCGGATCGACAAGGTGCTGGGCGGCAATTTCGTTCGCCTGTTCGGCGAGGCCTGGGGCGGCTGACGGAAAATCAGCGCGCGGCTTTTTTCAGCGCCGTCCGGACCAGGGCGTCGAGGCCGGCTCCCGGCCCCAGCTCGGCTTCCGCCTTGCCGACCGCGGCCGCCGCTTCGCCGGGGCGGAAGCCGAGGTTGAGGAGGGCGGAAGCCGCGTCGGCGGCGGCGCTGCCCGGAGCGGGGGCCGACGCGGACGCGGGGCCGAGGGCGAGGCTTCCCACCTTGTCCTTCAATTCGTTGACGACCCGCTGGGCGAGCTTGGGGCCGACTCCGGGGGAGCGGGCGATCATGGCGTGATCGCCGCTCGCCACCGCTCGGTGGAGGTCGTCGCCCGGCAAGGTCGAGAGGATGGCCAGCGCGACCCTGGCGCCGACGCCCTGGACCGAAATCAGGAGCCGGAACAAGTCGCGCTCGTCGCCCGAGGCGAAGCCGATCAGCCGGATGTCGTCCTCGCTGACCTGCATGACGGTGTGGAGCACGATCTCCGCCCCCACGGGGCCAAGCGAGGCGAGCGTCCGGGTCGAGGCGAAGACGAGATAGCCGACGCCGCCGACGTCGACGACCGCATGATCGGCGGCGAAGCTGTCGAGGAGGCCGCGGAGCTTGGCGATCATAGGGTGGGGACGCGAGAGTCTGCCATGCGGACTACCTATCCGTTCGTGTTCGGCCCGTCACCCCGGCGGAAGCCGGGGTCTCGGGGAGACCCGCCGAGACCTTTCGACCCGAGGTCCCGGCTTTCGCCGGGATGACGGTCACCCCACCCGCCGCGCCGTCGCCAGGTGATGCGCGTGGGTGATCGCCACCGCCAGCGCGTCGGCGGCATCCGCGCCGGCGATCTTCACGCCCGGAAGCAGGCGCTGGACCATTGCGTGGACCTGCGCCTTTTCCGCAGCGCCGGTGCCCACGATCGCCTTCTTGACGAGCCGGGCGGCATATTCGCCGACGGGAACCGAGGCGGCCGCGAGCAGGACGACGCCGCGGGCCTGGCCGAGCTTGAGGGTCGACTGTGGATTGTCGTTGACGAAAACCTCCTCGACCGCGGCCCGGTCCGGGCGGTGCTCGGCGAGCACGGCGAGAAGGCGGCCGTGAAGCTCGACCAGCCGCGCGGGGAGCTGGGCCTTGGGATCGGTCCTGATCTGGCCGTTGGCGAGATGGCTGAGGCGGTTGCCGTCGGCCCGGATCACGCCCCAGCCCGTGCAGCCGAGGCCGGGATCGAGACCGAGGATGATCAAGGGCTAAATTCCTCCCCGGAGGATCAAGAAAGCCTCTCCATCACCTCGTCCGGGACCTCGTAATTGCCCCAGACAGTCTGAACGTCGTCGTCGTCCTCGAGCGCGTCGATCAACTTCATGAGCTGGCCGGCCTCGTCGTCGCCGACCTCGACCTTGGTTCCGGGGCGCCAGGCGAGCTTGACGCTTTCGGGGGCGCCAAGGGCCTCTTCGAGGGCCCGGGCGACCCCGTGCAAATCCTCCTGAGCCGTCCAGATCTGGTGGCCGTCCTCGTCCGATTCGACGTCCTCGGCGCCCGCCTCGATCGCCGCCTCGAACACCGAGTCGGCGCTTCCCGCCGAAGCGGGATAGGCGACGAGGCCGAGGCGCTCGAAGCCGTGGCTGACCGAGCCCGAGGCGCCGAGATTGCCGCCGTTCCTCGAAAAAGCGGTGCGCATGTTGGTGGCGGTGCGGTTGCGGTTGTCGGTCAGCGCCTCGACGATCAGCGCCACTCCGCCCGGGCCGAAGCCCTCGTAGCGAAGCTCCTCGTAATTTTCGGCGTCGCCGCCGGAGGCCTTGTCGATCGCCCGCTGGATATTGTCCTTGGGCATGGATTGGGCGCGGGCCGTGGTGACGGCGGCGCGAAGGCGCGCATTGGCGTCCGGATCGGGCAGGCCCATCTTGGCCGCCACCGTGATCTCGCGCGAGAGCTTGGAGAAGAGGTTGGAGCGCTTCTTGTCCTGAGCGCCCTTGCGATACATGATGTTCTTGAACTTGCTGTGGCCGGCCATGGGTCGCGCGCGATCCTGCTGTTGGGTGTGGGGGAGGCGATACCGGGAGGGGGGGCCTTCCGCAATTCCCCGTCCCGTCATTCCGGAGGAGGCCGGAATCCATGAACACCGCAGGTCGGAATTTCCGCGGACCGTGTTCATGGATCCCGGATCAAGTCCGGGATGACGAGGTTGGGGTCCGGTCGCGCCTTAATCCAGACCGAGCGCCGCCTTGTACGTCTCCAGCAAAGCGTCGGCTTCCTGGCGGTCGTGAGTTTCCATCTTGCGCAGGCGGACGATGGTCCGGATCGTCTTGGTGTCGTAGCCGCGCGACTTGGCCTCGCCGTAGACGTCCTTGACGTCGTCCGCGATCGCCTTCTTCTCCTCCTCGAGCCGCTCGATCCGCTCGATGAGCAGCCTCAGTTCGTCGGCCGCGATGCTGCCTTCCGCCATTTTATCCTTCTTCCATCCGGGGGTTGAGCGGCGGGCTTAGGGGCGGCTATGCGGGCGGGCAATGGTCAATTCCGAAACGCTCCACAGCAAGTTCGTGCCTCGCACCCGCAAGGTGCGGATCCTCGCCACATTGGGTCCGGCGAGCAACACGCCGGAGATGATCCGAAGGCTCGCCGAGGCGGGCGCCGACGCCTTCCGGGTGAATATGAGTCACGGCACTCACAAGGATCACGCCCAGCTGATCGAGATGATCCGGGCGCTGGAGAAGGAGCTCGACCGGCCGACTACGATCCTGGCCGATCTGCAGGGGCCCAAGCTCAGGGTCGGCAAGTTCGGCGGCGATGGCTCAGTAGAGCTGAACAAGGGCCAGACCTTCGTCTTCGACCGCGACCCGGCGCCCGGAACGGCGCAGCGGGTGGAGCTTCCCCACAAGGAGATTTTCGGCGGGGTCGAGAAAGGCACCCGACTGCTGCTCGACGACGGCAAGCTCGTCCAGCGGGTGGTGAGCGCGAGCGCCGACCGGATCGAGACGATCGTCGAAGTCGGCGGGCGGCTTTCCAACAACAAGGGCGTCAACGTCCCCGACGTCGTCCTGCCGCTGGCGGCGCTGACCGACAAGGACCGCGCCGACCTCGTCTTCGCGCTCGACCAACATGTCGACTGGATCGCCTTGTCCTTCGTCCAGCGGCCCGAGGACGTCGCCGAGGCCCGTCGCCTGATCGCGGGACGCGCGGCGCTCCTCGCCAAGATCGAGAAGCCGGCCGCGGTCGACCGGATCGACGGCATTTTGGAGCTGGCCGACGCGGTGATGGTGGCGCGCGGCGACCTTGGAGTCGAGCTTCCGCCGCAGTCGGTGCCGCCCTTGCAGAAGATGATCGTCGAGGCGGCCCGGCGGATGGGCCGGCCGGTGGTCGTGGCGACCCAGATGCTCGAATCGATGATCAGCTCGCCGTCCCCGACCCGGGCCGAAGTCTCCGACGTCGCCACCGCCGTCTACGACGGGGCGGACGCGGTGATGCTGTCGGCGGAAAGCGCCTCGGGCCAATATCCGTGCGAGGCGGTGACGATGATGAACAGCATCGCGACCAGCGTCGAGGCCGATCCGAGCTATTCCGCGCGGGTCCATTTCACCCAGACCCTGCCCGATCCGACCACCGCCGACGCCATCGCCCAGGCGGCGAACTCGATGGTCGGGACGGTCGGCGCGGCGGCGATCGTCTGCTTCACCAGCTCGGGCTCGACCGCCCGGCGGCTGTCCCGCGAGCGGCCGGCGGTGCCCTTGCTGGTGCTGACGCCGTCGCTGCGGACCGCGCGCAAGCTCGGCATATTGTGGGGCGCGCATGGCGTGAGGACCCGCGACATCGCCACGTTCGAGGAGATGATCGCCAAAGCCAAGAGGATGGCGCTCCGCCACGGCGTGGCGAAGGGCGGCGACCGCATCGTCATCATTGCCGGAGTGCCGTTCGGCACTCCGGGATCGACGAACGTCATCCATATCGTGCGGCTCGTCGGCGACGAGCTCGAGCGGCACCGGAAGGCCGAGGCGAGATTACGCTGAAGCCGTCATCCCGGCGAAAGCCGGGACCTCGGGGAGACCCGCCGAGAATTCTTGTCCTGGGGTCCCGGCGTTCGCCGGGATGACGGGCCTCCCCTTTACCCCGGCAATAAATCGAAGGCGATCGTCGTCCGCCGCTCCCCGGTGTGGAAGGGCATCGTCCCGTGCCACATGTAGGAGGGGAAGAGGACGAGCCGTCCCGGCTCCGGGCGGATGAAGCGCTCGGCGGGAAGATCGGGAATCGTCGGGAAGGGCGGCCTGCCGAGACGGAGCCAGCCTTCGCGGCTTTCGCGATCGAGGGCGCCGTCCGGCGTTTCCACGTAGAAAGCCGACGATATCCAGCCTTCGTGGTGCATGTGATCGAGATGGAAACCGCCGGGCCGGAGCCGGACCGACCAGGCCCCGGCGAACCGGTAGCCGCCGCCATTGCGCCGGCGCAGCGGATCGGCGCCGGCGCCGAGCCTCGCGATATGCTCGCGCACCGGGCCGTCGATCGCCTCGAAAAAGGCCCTGATCGCCGGATCCGCCGATCCCGACAGCCGGTAGGTGGTCTGGGTGCCGTGGCGGAGCGATTGCGCCGACGGATGCTGGGCCATGACGTGGTGCCGGTCGAGGGCGGCCGAGAGGTCGCCGAGGAAGGTCGCCATCGTCGCCCAGCCGGCCGGCGCCTCGAGATCGTAGATCCGCACCATGGCCTGATAGTCGCACAGCGCGCCGTAGAGCGGATCTCCGGCCGCCCGGGCCGCGGTCGCGGCCCAGGCCAGGACCGACTGGTCCAGGGGCGCGCGATCCAGGGCCTTGCGGATCGCGGCCAGGGCTTCGCCGGCGCGACCCAGCGCCAGGGCGACGATCGTCGACTGGACGAGCACGGCGGGATCGTCGGGCGCGAGCGATCGGGCGCGAAGCATATGGCGCTCGGCATCGGCGAGTCGGCCCGCCTCCAGCCCCGACTGGGCCGCGGCAAGGAGCAAGGGGACATCGTCCGGCAAATGCCCCGCCGCCCGGTCGAGCAAGGCCGCGGCCCGATCGGGATCGCCCGCCGACGCGAGCAGCTTCGCCTTGGCGAGCAATAAAGGCGCCGGCGGTGAGCCGGCATGGAAGGCCCGATCGAGCGGGACCTGGGCCTCGGCCAGGTCGCCTCGGGCCATCCACAGGAAATCGGCGGCTTCCGCGGCCAGCGTCGCCAGGCCCGGCGCCCGTGCGGAGGCCTCCCGATAAGCCGCTTCGGCGGCGGCAAGATCGCCGCAGGCGACGTGAGCCCGCGCCTTGATCTGCCAGCTCAGCGGCGAGTCGAGGCCGATGGCAAAGCCCCTGGAGAGCGCCTCCAAAGCCTCCGAACCGCGCCCCAGCTCGCCAAGGGTTGCGGCGAGATTGTGCCAGGCCACGCCGCTCGCCGGGAAGGCCCGCGCCGCCCGCTCGTCGACCGCGAGCGCCTCCTCCGGCCGCCGCGCCAGCTTGAGGGCGGCGCTGTGGAGGGCGAGGACATCGTGGCTGGCCTCGACCGACTCGACGAGAGGACCGCTGATCTCCAGGGCTTCGGGAATGCGCCCTTCGTTGAGGAGCGAATAGCCGCGCTCGATGGGATCCGGGTTCACGTCGGTGCGTCTCAAAATCGTCATCCCGGACTTGATCCGGGATCTATGAACACCGTCACGTCGAACGGGGCAAGGGCCGTGTTCATGGATCCCGGGTCAGGCCCGGGATGACGAACTCTCCATCAGCCTCGGCACTTCGTCGAGCAGCTCCCGGGCGAGGAAGCCGATCCGGCCGACGCGCTCGGCGAGCGAGCGTCCGGCTTCGCCGTGCAGATAGACGCCCCACAAGGCGGCCGTCAGCGGATCCGCGCCGCGGGCGGCGAGGCCGCCGACGATTCCGGCGAGCGCGTCGCCGGAACCCGAAGTGGCGAGGCCGACCCCGCCCCCGGTAAACCGGAAGGCGCGGCCGTCGGGGGCGACGATGTAGCTATACTGGCCCTTGATCAGCGAGACGGCGCCGAAGGTCTCGGCGGCCCGGCGGGCGGCGGCGAGCGGGTCGGCCTCCACCTCTTCGGCCTCGCATTCGAGGAGCCGCGCCATCTCGCGGGCATGGGGGAGGAGGATTGCGCCGCCCGGCCAGGCCCGGACCGCCGCGGCCCTCGGCGCGAGGCTTCCGAGCACGGCGGCGTCGAGCACCAGGGGGGTGTCGAGACGGCCGGCGAGGAGGCCGTCGAGAAGGGCGTCGAGGGGCGGGCCGTGCTGAAGCCCGCAGCCGATCACCGTCGCCTGGGCGCCGCCGACCCACTCGAGCAGCGATTCGACGGCCCCGGCGGCGATACAGCCCTCCTCCGTTTCCGTACAGCCGACGACGCGCGCCTCGGGCATGGCGACGCTCAGCGCCGGGGCGACGCTTGCGCCGGTCGCGATCTGGAGCTTGCCAGCCCCGGCGCGAAGCCCGCCCGTCCCGGCGAGCAAGGCGGCGCCGGCAAGCTCGCGGCTCCCGGCGACGACGAGCAGCCGGCCGCGATCCTCCTTGTCGCCGTCCTCCGGATGCTTGGGGAGCGGGAAGCGGCCGAGCAGCTCGCCGTCGACGATCTCGAACGCGCTCATCGCGCGGCGACCATGGCATCGGGCTCGGAAGTGACCGGGGCGGCCTCGTCGATAAGGGGCGCGGCGAAATTGTAGCAGACGAGGTTTGGAACGCAGTTCGTCTCGTCGTCCGGCTCGAACTCATATTGGACGAGGCCGCAGTTGACGACGTCGCCGGCCTTGTCGATCGCCAGGATCTGCGCCTCGTCCAGCTCCTCCAATATATAGCGGAAGCAAAGGACGACGACCTGGTGGCAGACGATCAGCACCCTCCGGTCGGCATGGTGGAGGCTGACCGTGTCGAGGGCGCTTCTCAGGCGAAGGATGACGTCGGCCCAGCTCTCGCCGCCGGGGGGCCGGTGGTAGAATTTGCCGAGCAGGGTCCGCTGCTCCGCCTGCTCCGGGAATTTCTCGCGGACTCCGGCGGTGGTGAGCCGGTCCCAGAGGCCGAACTCGCGCTCGCGGAGCCGCTCGTCCTTGACCGGTCCTTTCGCGCCGGGGACGGCTCCGCCCGCGCCGCAGATCGCCTCGGCCGTCTGCTGGGCCCGGACGTAGGGGGAAGCGAGGATGATCTCGGGCCGCTCTTCCTCGGGCAGGGCCGCGAACCAGCGGCCGAGCGCCTCGGCCTGGCGATGGCCGAGCTCGCTGAGCGGGACATCGACGTCGCGCATGTCGAGGTCGATCACCCCGAGGCCGGCGGCGTCCGCGGCGTCGCGGGCGACGTTGCCGGCGCTCTGCCCGTGGCGGACGATCCAGAGCTTAGCGGGCCATCTTTGTCTCATGGCGAAATCAAAAGCGCGACGGCGGCGGAAGTTGCCTACTTAATTCCCTGCCTTTGCGGGGGAGGGGGACCGTCCGAAGGACGGTGGAGGGGTTCTCCGGAGTCGGCAAGGCCCCTCCACCACCTTCGGGTGGTCCCCCTCCCCTGCAAATGCAGGGGAGGATTTTTAAAGCAAACCTTCCGTCTCGAGCCGCCGTCGCAGCGCGTCGGCGCCGGTGAACAAATGCCCGCGCATCCCCACCGCCTCGGCGCCCTCGACGTTGATCTTGCGATCATCGACGAACAAGGCCTGGTCGGGCCTCAGCCCGAAGCGATCCGAAGCGAGATAGTAGATTGCGGGGTCGGGCTTGAGCAGCTTGACCTCGCCCGAGACGACGATGCCCTTGAAGCGGCGGAAGAACGCCTCCTCCCGCGCCCGGAACGGCGCCCAGAAATCGGCCGAGAAATTGGTGATGGCGAAGAGCGGCACTCCGACCGAGTCCAGAGCCTCGACGATCGCATGGACCCCCGGGACGCGATCGCTGATCGTCTCGCCGAAGCGTTCGCCCCAGGCGGAGATGTGGGCGGCGTAATCGGGGAATTTCTCGGAAAGCTCGGCCGCGGCCTCGTCGAACGGCCGGCCGCCGTCGAGCGAGTCGTGCCATCCCCACAGGTCGACATCCTCGATGAAGCGAAGCCGCGCCTCGTCCTCCGGCAGCTGCCGGGCGAGGAAGGATTCGGGATCCCAGCCGTAGAGAACGTTGCCGACGTCGAAGATGACGGCGGTGGGCCCTTCGATCCCTTCGATACGGGTCTTCGCCAAGGCTCAGCCCCTACTCAGGATGAGCGAGAGACTGCTCACAACCGCTCATCCTGAGTAGCCGTTGAGCTTGACGAAACGGCGTATCGAAGGACGGACGAAGGAAGCCCTCAGCCCTGGCGCGCCTTGAAGCGGCGGTTGGTCTTGTTGATGACGTAGGTGCGGCCCCGGCGGCGGATCACTCGGCAGTCGCGGTGGCGCGACTTGAGGGACTTCAGCGAATTGCGGATCTTCATGGCTGTGAACGCCTGCCTGTCTCGTCGGAAATGTCTGCTGGAAAAGCGAGGCGATCCCCTAGGAGGGCGCGGCTTCCAAGTCAAGCTCGCGAGCCCGGGTCCGCTCGGCCTTCGGCAGTCACGGGTTCAAGGACGCCGGCCGCGATCAGTCGGCCGATCAGGGCTATGCGGACTTCGATCGACGAAGCGCCCGGGATATCCCGGATCCGGAACTCCGCCTTGTCGCGGATGAAGCGGAGTTCCGCTTCGACGCCCGGATGGATCGCAATATGGTCGCCCGGACAGGCGAAGTCGATCAGGTCCCCGGCTTGCCTCAGATGGACGATGGCGAGGGGGGAATGACGGACGAGCGTTTCGGCGGAGAGGCTCGCGACCTCATCGGGCCTGCGCAGCGCGGGCAGGCCGGAGACGAAGCGCGACGACCGATGCTTCATCGCCGCCTCGACGAAGCCGCCGGAGCGGCACCGGGCGATCAGCCGCTCGAGGCCTCGCTCCACGTGCACGGGGAGCCCGTCGAGGCCGTCTTCAGCGCGCGCCACCGCCGTCTCGCGAAAAAACCGATCCTGATCGGACACATGGTCCAAGGCGGCAATGAGAACCTCGCGCAGGGTCGTGGGTACGAAAAGCACCGCGAGGTGAAGCGATTCGGAGAGCGACTCCACCGTGTGCGGCGTGCCCCTTGGAATGTAGAGAAGATCGCCGGGCCCGACGTCGATAGCGCGGCGCCGCTGCAGGTGGGGCAGCGGCTCGCCGACATGGCGCCAATTGTTCTGAAGTCCGGGAGGATCGGTCGACACGTACCACCGCTTGCGGCCCTTGAGCTGGACGACGAGGTTGTCGCGATTGTCGTAGTGGACGATCGCTCCGGCACCGCTTTTGCTCCAGAACAGCGAAGCGTCGACGGGCTGATGAAGGAGGATTTCGAGCGCCCGGGTGAGCCGCTGCAGAGGCGGCGACAGCGCAATCACCTCGGGCATGCGCACGGTATAGTCGCGGTCGTGATAAGCGCGGATCAGATCGCGGAACCCGGCCTCGCCATCGACCTTCCGCGGGCTTGGCGGCGGCGCGGCCGGACTGACCGCGTGACAATCGAGACGCTCGGCGTGAGTCGGATGGGCGCTGAGCGCCGTCCGGACCGGGTCCTCCCCGAAGAGACCCGCGCGGCTATGGGCCGGCCCTCCGGGTACGTCGAAGACCGAGCGGCCGAGGGCCTGGAAAAACGTTTCGAGCGGCAACGGCTCGAGGACGCTCTTCATTATCGTCTCTGCTTCTTCGATATTCATTGTGCCGCCTCGGCGTTCGACGGGATAGGCCTGTTCTAGGGGCCCCCGTCCGTCATTGCGAGGCGCGAAGCGACAAACTCGTCATCCCGGCGAAGGCCGGGATCTCGGGAAGACCACCGCCGTCACCCTGAACTTGTTTCAGGGTCCAGGGTGGAGCGGCTCGGCGATCGGAAAGTATGGCCTGGCCATGAAGCGGTTCGGGACTGGATGCTGAAACAAGTTCAGCATGACGATGCGGGGCTCGGCTTCGGTCAGCCCTGCGCCCGCTCCGCCAGCTTGCGCTCCCAGGCGAGCGCGTGGGCGACGATCGTGTCGAGATCGTCGAGCTTCGGCCGCCACGGCAGCGTGGCGAGGATCCGGCTGTTGTCGGCGACGAGAGCGTCGGGATCGCCCGCCCGCCTAGGCTCGAGGCGCCTTTCGATGCGCATGTTGGTGACCCGGTCGACCGAATCGAGCACTTCGAGAACCGAGAAGCCCCGGCCGTAGCCGCAATTCATGATGTGGCTGGAGGTCGGATCCTCGACCAGCTTGGCGAGCGCGTGGACATGGGCCGCGGCGAGGTCGCTGACATGGATATAGTCGCGCACCCCGGTCCCGTCCGGCGTATCGTAATCGGTGCCGTAGACCGAGACCGCCTGCCGTTTGCCGGTCGCCGCCTCGACCGCGACCTTTATGAGGTGGGTCGCTCCGGCGGTGGACTGGCCGGAGCGGCCGTCGGGGTCGGCGCCGGCGACATTGAAGTAGCGAAGAGCGCAGAAATTGAGCGGATGGGCGAAAGCGGTGTCGGCGAGCATCCGCTCGGTCATCAGCTTCGACCAGCCATAGGGATTGATCGGCTGGGTGCGGGCGCTCTCGATGATCGGCACCTGCTCGGGAATTCCGTAGGTCGCCGCCGTCGAGGAGAAAATGAAGTGGCGCACCCCGCTTTTGACCACGCTCTCGATCAGCGAACGGCTCTTCACCGTATTGTTCTCATAATATTTGAGCGGCTGCTCGACCGATTCCGGAACCACGATCGAGCCGGCGAAATGGACGATGGCGCCGATATCATGCTCCTCGATCAGCCGAGCGACCAGCGCCTGGTCGCCGATATCGCCCTCGACGAAGGCCGCCGCGTCGGGCACCGCCCAGCGGAAGCCGGTGGTGAGGTTGTCGATGACGACGACTTTCCAGCCGGAGTCGAGCAGCGCCAGGACGGCATGGCTGCCGATATAGCCGGCGCCGCCGGTCACCAGGACAATGGGCTTGTTCATCTAAGCACTTCCCTCGCGGAACCCGAATAAGGCAAAGAGCGCTGAACAGATCGTTGCAGCGCCCATACGATCGCGGGCGCTAGACCAAGAGGTGCCGGAATGAAAACAGCTTTTCTGCGCAGCGCTCCCCTCCTGCTGGCGGCGGCCCTTGCCGCCTGCGCAAGCGGCGGCGCCAAGGAAAGGCCGGTGTCGGGAGGAATCGACGTCGCGCGCTTCCATCTCGGCGAGCCGGTCGCCCGCGCCCAGATCGCCATCGAGCCGTTCGACAAGGCCGACGGCAACCGCCCCGAATTCCCGGCTTATGCCGCCGCCGTGGGGCGCCAGCTGAGCCGGCTCGGCTGGACGGTGGTCCCGACCACGACCGGGTCGGAGCAGATCGCCCTCATCGACCTCGAGCAGGGCAGCCGGGAGGCGGTCGCCGCCCTGAGCGCGGCCCGGGTCGGCCGCGGCGTTTCGGCGACGGTGCCGGCCGGGACCTCGGCCAACATCACCGCCAGCCTGCTCGAAGTCGCCATTCGCCGCCGCTCCGACGGCACCGTCTTCTGGGAAGGGCGGGCCGTTGCGGAATCGCCCACCGGAAGCGCGGAAGCCGCCCGAACCGCCGTCGTTGAGCGGCTTGCCACGGCCCTGTTTCGGGACTTCCCCGGAGAGTCGGGCCGCACTATCAGGGTTCGATGACCTTATCCGTTACCAGCCCCTTCGATGGCGGCAACATTCGCACGGTGGCCGTCCAGGGCGACCGGATCGACCTCGAAATCGTCAAGGACCACAGTTCCGACTTCTACCAATGGTTCTATTTCCGGCTGACCGGCGGCGAAGGACGGGAAGTCGAGCTCCGGATCGTCAATTGCGCCGGCGCGGCCTACCCGCTCGGCTGGCAGAATTACCGCGCCTGCATGTCTGTCGACCGCGAGGAATGGGAGCGGGTCGAGACCGGCTATCAGGGCGGCATCCTCACCATCAGGCTGACGCCGCCGTCCAGCAGCGTCTGGTTCGCCTATTTCGCGCCCTATACCATGGAGCGGCACCACGATCTCGTCGCTTCGGTCGCCTGCCATCCCGCGGTCCGGCATCGCTCGCTCGGCCTCACCCTCGACGGCCAGGAGATGGACTATTTCCGGATCGGCGAGGGCCCCCTGCAGGTCTGGCTCTATGCCCGCCAGCATCCGGGCGAGACGATGGCTGAATGGTGGATGGAAGGGGCGCTCGAGCGCCTGTTCGACGAATCGGATCCGGTCGCCCGCCGGCTGCTCAAGAAGGCGACCTTCCACGTCGTCCCGAACATGAATCCGGACGGCTCGCGCCGGGGCCATCTGCGCACCAACGCCGTCGGCACCAACCTCAACCGCGAATGGCACGAGCCCAGCGCCGAACGAAGCCCGGAAGTGCTGTGCGTCCGCAACGAGATGGACAAGACCGGAGTCGATTTCGCGATGGACGTCCATGGCGACGAAGCGATCCCGGCCAATTTCCTCGCCGGCTTCGAAGGCATACCGAGCTGGAACCAGGGCCAGCAGTCGCTGTTCGACCGGTTCAGCGAGGAGCTGGTCCGCTTCTCCCCAGACTTCCAGACCCGCAAGGGCTATGAAGTGGCGAAGCCCGGCGAGGCTAATCTGTCGATGTCGACCGCCCAGCTCGCCGAACGCTTCGGCGCGGTGTCGATGACTCTCGAAATGCCGTTCAAGGACAATGACGACCTGCCCGACCCCCGCCGCGGCTGGTCGCCGGAGCGAAGCGCCCTCCTCGCCCGCGCCTGCCTCGACGCGCTCCACGCCATCGTCGACGAGTTGCCGGCGAAAAAGCGCTAGCGCGCGCTCGTCATTGCGAGCGTAGCGAAGCAATCCAGCTGCTCCGGCGCCCGTATCTGGATTGCTTCGTCGCTTCGCTCCTCGCAATGACGGGCCGGTACTCGGCCCGAACGGAGCTTAAGAATCGGATATGCCTATCCTCGTCCTCATCCGCCACGGCCAGTCGGCCTGGAACCTCGAGAATCGCTTCACCGGCTGGTGGGACGTCGACGTCACCGAGAAAGGCGCCCAGGAAGCCCGGCTCGCGGGGGAGCTGATGGCAGCGAAAGGGCTCGACTTCGACCAGTGCTTTACCAGCCTTCAGACCCGGGCGATCAAGACCCTCGACCTCGCTCTTGAGGCGATGGGGCGGCTGTGGCTTCCGGTGGAAAAGGTTTGGCGCCTCAACGAGCGCCATTATGGCGGACTCACCGGGCTGAACAAGGCCGAGACGGCGGCGTTGCACGGCGACGAGCAGGTTCGGATCTGGCGCCGCTCGTTCGACATTCCGCCGCCGCCGATGGAGGAGGGCAGTCCCTGGGACCTCTCCGCCGACCGCCGCTACGCCGGGATAGAAGTGCCTCGGTCGGAGAGCCTGAAGGACACGATCGAACGGGTCCTGCCTTATTGGGAGCGCCGGATCGCGCCCGCGCTGCGCGACGGCCGGAGGGTCCTGATCTCGGCGCACGGCAATTCATTGAGAGCTCTGGTCAAGCATTTGTCGAATATCCCGGACGACGAGATCACCGGGCTCGAGATTCCGACCGGGCAGCCGATCGTCTACGAGCTGGACGGAAGCCTCGCGGCGACCGATCGCTATTATCTCAGCGAGCGGTAAGGACCTGATTCCTCCCCCGGATTTCCGGGGGAGGGGGACCATGCGAAGCATGGTGGAGGGGTTCTTCGGAATCAGGAAGGCCCCTCCACCACCCTTCGGGTGGTCCCCCTCCCCTGCAAACGCAGGGGAGGAATTTAAGAGTCCGACTTCGCCAGCGCCAGATTGCGCTCGGCCCTGGCGAGGACGTCGTCGAGCTTGTCGCCCGGCAGGATCCCGGTGGTCGCGACCGCCGATTCGATCTTCACCCTGGCGTGGCCGAGATCGAGCGGATTGTCCTTGATGCAGCGGGCAAGCCGGTCGCCGGTGTCGATGGCGCTGTTGTGGTCGAGATGATCGAGGATAAGGTCGAAACGGGCTTCGCCGGTTCGGGCGAGGATGTCGGTGGAGCGAATGAGGCCGCAGAGCAGGCGGGCGACGTGGACCAGGGCCGCATCGACGGCGAAATGGCCGTGACGCTCGTTGACCGCGTCGAGGTTGGTCAGCTCGATCCCGACGATGGCGGCGGTCGTGCCGTGGCGCTCGGCGAGGCTGACGACCCGATCCAGCTCCGAGCGGAAGCGAAGCGCGGTCGGCAGCGGCGTCAGGCTGTCGCTCTCGGAGCGTTGCTCGAGCTCGCTGATTCGGCGCTGCGCCTCGGCCAGGGCCGCGCGCAGGAGCGCATTCTCGTCGGAAGTCTCGACCGGCAGGCCGGCGAAGTCGGAAGCGTGCTTGGACATGGGGGCGTCATAACGCAATTCGGTTAAGCAAAAACGAACCTCTGGCCTCACCGCGCGCCGGGGGATAGAGGAGCGAGGGTGGCCGAGGTCGGGATCATCATGGGCAGCCGTTCCGACTGGGAGACGATGCGCCATGCCGCCGAGATGCTGGACTCGCTCCAGGTGGCGTATGAGACCAGGGTCGTCTCCGCCCACCGAACCCCCGAGCGGCTCTACGATTATTCGAGGGGCGCCGCGGCCCGCGGCCTCAAGGTGATTATCGCCGGCGCCGGGGGAGCGGCGCATCTGCCGGGCATGGCGGCGTCGATGACCAGGCTGCCGGTGCTCGGAGTGCCGGTCGAATCCAAGGCGCTGGGCGGCCTCGACAGCCTCCTTTCCATTGTCCAGATGCCGGCCGGAGTGCCGGTCGCCACGCTCGCCATCGGCAAGGCCGGAGCCGCCAATGCCGGGCTTCTCGCCGCCTCGATTCTCGCGCTCGCCGATGAAGCGCTCGCCGGACGGCTCGAAGCGTGGCGGGAGAAGCAGACGGACGGCGTCGCCGAAACGCCTGAATGACGGCGCCGCGATGACGTTGGCGCCGGGCTCGACCATCGGCATCGTCGGCGGCGGGCAGCTCGGCCGGATGCTGGCGATGGCGGCGGCCCGGCTCGGCTTCAAATGCCATATCTACGCGCCCGACGAGGCGCCGCCCGCGGCGGAGGTGGCCGCGGCCTTCACGCGCGGCGCCTGGGAGGACGAAGCGGCGCTTGCAGCCTTCGGCCGGAGCGTCGACGTCGCCACCTACGAGTTCGAGAATATCGCCGCGGCCCCGCTCGCCGCACTCGCCGCCGAGGTCCCGCTCCACCCGCCGGCGGCGGCGCTCGCCATCGCCCAGGACCGGCTCAGCGAGAAAGGCTTCATCGCCGGTCTCGGGGGCCGGCCCACGGCCTTCCGCCAGGTCGACGATCGGGAGAGCCTGGATCAGGCGCTGGCGGCAATCGGCACTCCGGCCATCCTCAAGACCCGGCGCTTCGGCTACGACGGCAAGGGCCAGGCGCGGATCCTGGGCCTGGCCGACGCCGAATCGGCGTGGGGCGCGGTCCGCGGCGCCCCGTCCGTCCTCGAAGCCTTCGTCGGCTTCCAGGCCGAATTCTCGATCCTGCTCTGCCGCGGCGCCGACGGGGAGGTGGCGACCTGGGCGGCTCCGGCCAACGAGCATGAGGGCGGAGTCCTGCGCCGGTCGCTGGTCCCCGGCTTCGGGCTCGACGAGCAGGCCGCGGAGGCGGAGGCGCTCGCCCGCCACGCGGCCGAGGCGCTCGATTATGTCGGGGTCCTGGCGCTGGAATTCTTCGCCACCGCCGATGGTCCCATCTTCAACGAGATGGCGCCGCGGGTCCACAATAGCGGGCATTGGACGATCGAGGGCTCGGCGACGTCGCAGTTCGAAAATCACATTCGCGCCATTTGCGGGCTTCCGCTGGGCGCGACCGCGCTGACCGGGACCCGGGTCGAGATGCAGAATCTGATCGGCGCCCAGGCGGACGGCTGGGGCGCGATCCTGGCCGACCCGGCGGCCCATCTCCACCTCTACGGCAAAGGCGAGGCGCGGCCCGGCCGCAAGATGGGGCACGTGACCCGGGTGTTCCGTTAAGCGCCCTCGTCATCCCGGCGAAAGCCGGGACCCCAGCGAGATAAGGCGCCGAGCCTTTCACCCCCTGGGATCCCGGCCTTCGCCGGGATGACGGCTTGGGGCCGGAACCGCCAGGCCAACTCTAGCGCGGCTGAACCACCTCGACCGGCATTCCAAGCTTGTCGAGCTGCGGGCGGATCTTGGCGGCGTCGCCGACGACGACCCAGACGAACTTCGACGGATCGAGCACCTTGCGCGCCGCCTGATCGAGCTCGGACGCGGTCATCGCCCGGTATCGGTCGGCGATCGTCTCGTAATAATTTTCGGGGAAGCCGAGCAGGTCGATCGTCTGCATGCCCGACAGGACATCTTCCGAGGTCTCGAAATTCCCGGCGAGGTTGCGGATCCGGTTGTTGATCGTTCGCTCGAGCTCCTCGGAGCTGACGCCCTTCGAAACCAGGAACTCGCGCATGTCCGCCTGCAGCGCGGCCAGCGAGGGGCCGGTCTGGTTGGCCTGGACCGGCGCCGAGATGATGTAGGGCACGGTGCCGGCGAGCCGGTTGATCCGGCCGTTGACTCCGTAGGACCAGCCCTTGCTCTCCCTCAGGTCCATGTTGAGCCGCGACAGGAAGGTGCCGCCGAGCACGTCGTTGGCGACGATCAGGGGCTCGATCGGCTGGGCCCCGGTATAAGGGAGCAGAAGCCCGCCCATAATCACCGACTGCGGCGATTGCGGGCGGTCGATGAGCAGGATGCGAGGCCTCGGCGCCGGGGTCGCGGCGGCGAGGTTCTTCGTGCCCTTCGGGGTCGCGGGCGCGGTCCAGTCGCCGAACGCGCGCTCCGCCAGCGGCTGCACCTCGGCCAGCGGCCGGTCGCTGACGATGAAGATCTTGGCGTTGTCGGGCCGAAGCCAGGTGTCGTGGAACGCGACGAGGGCGTCGCGGCCGACGGCTGCGACGGCCTTCGGGTCGCCGGTGCCGGTGAAGGGGATGCCGTAGGGGTGGGCCGCGCCGAAGAGAGCGGTCGGAAGCGTCCGGAGCGCGAGGCCCTGCGGCTGGGTCATCTCGTCGGCGATGGCGGCGAGCTGCTGCGCTCGAAGCCGCTCGACCTCGGCGGGATCGTAGGCCGGATTGCGAACGATATCGGCGAGCAGGTCGAGCGAGGGCGCCAGATTGGGCGTCAGCGCCGACAGGGCGACCGACGTCCGGTCCATCGAGGCCGAGGCTCCGATATTGGCGCCGAGCCGCTCCTGCTCCTCGGCGATCTGGATCGAGTTGCGGGTCCTGGTGCCCTCCTCGAGCAGGGCCAGGGCCAGAGCTTCGGTGCCGAGCGCCCCCTTCGGATCGGCGGCGTTACCGGCGTCGAAGCTGACCGACACCCGAGTGACCGGGACGGCTGTGCGGCGGGCATAGACCAGCTCGATGCCGTTGGAGAGGCGGGCCCGCTCGATGTCCGGGAAATCGATGTTGGCGACGTCCCCGACCGTTGGGAATTTGGACCGGTCGACGCCGCGCCGAGCCGCCGAGCCGGCGCCCGATTGCTGCTCCGCAAGCGCCGCCGGCCTGGGCGCGAGCGGATGCTCTTCCGCGGTGGGCGGCCGGTAATAAGCCGGAGCGTGCGAGGCGGCGGTGCCCGCGCCCGATCCCTGGCCGGCGGCCTCTTCGTAAGGCTCGCGGTCCCCGGGGGCGACGGTCAGCGCGTAGACCGGCCGCGACAGCCATTTCCGCGTCGTAGAGCGCACCTTTTCGGGCGTCGCCGAGGCATAGGCCTGGAGCTGCTTCTTGTAGAAATCGGCGTCGTTCGCATAGAGCGCGCCCTCGGCCAAAGCGACGGCCTTTCCGCCGAAGCCGCCGACCGATTCCAGCCCGCCGATCCGGCTCGCGACTTCGCGCGTGGCGACCCGCTGGACCTCGTCCGCGGTCGGGCCGTTGGCGACGAAATCGGCGATGATTTCGTCCAGCCTTTTCCCGACCAGGGCCGGATCAACCCCCGGCTTCACGTCGGCGGTGACCTCGAAGAGGCTGACCCGCTCGAACGGCTGGATGCCCGCAGTGACTCCGACGGCGATCTTCTCGCGGCGGACCAGGGCGTTGTCGAGGCGCGAGCTGGACAGGCCTCCGAGCACGCTGGCGGCCATGTCGAGCGGGACCAGGTCTTGGTTGGTCAGGCCGGGCACGACCCACATCCGGTAAAGGCGGGTGGTCGCGACCCGGTCGTGCATCGTCTCGCTCTTCGGCGCGGCCAGAGTCGGAACGTCGGCAGCCATCGGCGTGACGTTGGGGCCGCGCGGGATGTCGCCGAAATATTTGTCGACGAGACGGCGAGCGGTTGGGACGTCGACGTCCCCGGCGACGACGAGCACGGCGTTGTTGGGGCCGTAGCGCTGCCGGAACCAGTTCTTCACGTCCTCCAGGCTCGCTCCGGTCAAGTCGGACATCGAGCCGATCGTGCTGTGATAATAAGGATGGCCCTTGGGGAAGAGCGCCTCGAGCTGCTTATACTCGACGAGGCCGTAGGGCTGGTTGTCGCCCTGGCGCTTCTCGTTCTGGACGACTCCGATCTGGTTGGTGAGGTTCTCCTGGGTGACCGCCTTGAGGAGGTGGCCCATCCGATCGCTCTCAAGAAACAAGGCGAGCTCGAGCGCCGGGGTCGGCACCGTCTCGAAATAATTGGTCCGGTCGAACCAGGTGGTGCCGTTATAATCGGTCGCTCCGACCTGCTGGAGCGGCGCGAAGAAATCGCCCGGAGCGTTTTCCGAGCCGTTGAACATCAGATGCTCGAACAGATGGGCGAAGCCGGTCTTTCCGGCGGGCTCGTCCTTGGAGCCGACATGATACCAGACCGAAACCGCGACCACCGGCGCCTTATGGTCTTCGTGGACGATGACCTTGAGGCCGTTGTCGAGGGTGAATTGCTGATAAGGAATGTCGACCTGGCGGACGAGCTGGGCGACCGGCGCCGGAGCGTCCGCAGCGGCGGGCGCAGCCGCCATGGCAGGAGGATTGTCCGAGACGCTGGCGACCTCATCGGACTTCGTCGAAGCGCAACCGGCCACGGCAAGAGCGGAAACGAGCGCAAAGGGGATCAGCAAACGGCGCATTTCGGCAGTCCTTCCCGAGTCTTATCTGCGCGGCCCTAAGCGCTCCCCCCTGGCCGCGCAATACGGGTCGCGGCACCGCACCCATGTCAGGCTGTGGGACGAACGTTGTCGACCACCCCCGGCGCTTCAGCGCCCTTTTCAAAGAGAAGGCACAAAGCCTTCTTTCCAAAAAATCCAGGGCCTGCCGGCCCAGGAGAAAGCCGCACGATGCGCTGGCGGTGACGGCGGAGCGCTTCGGGCCTGGATGCTGAAACGAGTTCAGCTTGACGGCTTTTGAACACCGGAGGCGCTTTTGTCCCTTCGCCTATCTGCTGTAGGAGGGCCGCCGACCTCGATCGCCGGGATATTTCATGCGCTTCAACGCCTTTGGTTTCGCCCTCCTTAGCCTTGCCCTCGCCTCCCCCGCTCCGGCCCAGCCGGCCGCCGCGCCGCCGGCATTCTCGCCGGAAAGCTTCCGGAGCCATGTCGCCTTCCTCGCCGACGACCGGCTCGAGGGGCGGGAAACCGGCAGCCGCGGCTACGACCTCGCCGCGCTTTACGTGGCGAGCCGATTCGAAGCTTTGGGGCTGAAGCCCGCCGGACGGGACGGCTGGTACCAGCAGGTCCGGTTCCTCGAATATCGTCTGGCCGGCGAGCCCGGCACGCTCACCATCGGCGGCCGCCGCTTCGTTCACGGACAGGAGATCGTCCTGACGCCGACTCCGGACGAGGCCGCCGTCGCCGTCGAGGCGCCCGTCGTCTTCGTCGGCTACGGCCTCGAAGCGCCGCAGCTCGGGATCGACGATTATGCCGGCCTCGACGTCCGCGGCAAGATCGTCGCCGTCCTGAACGGATTCCCGAGCGGACTGAAGAGCGACATCGGAGCCCATCTCAATTCGGACAAGCGGCGGGTCGCCTCCGGCCACGGCGCCGTCGGGCTCGTCTCCATTCGCACCCTGGCCGAGGCGAAGCGGCGGCCCTGGTCGCGCCTGCAGGCCAATGCCGGCGAGCCGAGCCTGGGCTGGGTCGGCGAGGACGGCCAGGCCTACAGCCCGGCGCCCGGCCTGCGTTTCCGGGCGACTCTCGACACCGCCGCGGCCGATGCGCTGTTCGCGGGCGCGAAGACTCCGCTCAGCCGGGTGCTCGGCCAGGCGGCCCGGAAAGGCGGGCGGCCCCGGGGCTTCGCCCTCAAGCCGCGGATCGTGGTCAGCCAGAAGAGCGCCTTGCGCCGATTCGAAAGTCCCAACGTGCTTGCAATGCTCCAGGGATCGGATCCGAAGCTGGCCGGCGAATATGTCCTGCTCATGGCCCATCTCGACCATCTCGGGACGAAGGGCGAGGGTGAGGGCGATCGCATCTACAACGGCGCCATGGACAATGCCGTGGGCATCGCCACCATGCTGGAGGTGGCCCGGGCGATGGCGGCCTCCCCGGACCGGCCGAAGCGCTCGATCCTGTTCGCGGCGGTGACCGCCGAGGAGGAGGGCCTGCTCGGCTCCCAATATCTCGCCCGCCATCCGGTCGCGGGCGGCAAGGTCGCGGCGGTGGTCAACCTCGACATGCCGGTGCTGCTCTACGATTTCACCGACGTCGTCGCCTTTGGGGCCGAGCATTCGACGATCAGCGAGGCGGTCGAACGGGCCGGCCGGACGATGGGCGTCGCGCTGTCGGACGACCCGCTCCCCGAAGAGGGCCTGTTCACGCGCTCCGACCATTACCGTTTCGTCCAGGAGGGGATTCCGTCGGTTTTCCTGATGACCGGGTTCGCCAATGGCGGACGCGAGAAATTCACCGACTTCCTCGCCACCCATTATCACAAGGTCGGCGACGACCTCGGCCTGCCGATCGACTGGCGGGCCGGAGCGAAGTTCGCGCGCATAAACTACGAGATCGCCCGCGAGATCGCCGACGCGCCGCAGGCTCCGCGCTGGTATGCGGACAGTTTCTTCGGCAAGGCGCTGGCGCCCGATCGGGAGAAAGCGTCGCGCTAGGTCTTGTGTGGTAAAATAGCCACACCACATGAGTCGGTGATAGGACGAAGGGGCGATTATGAACCTTGAGAAATTCACCGAGCGCGCGCGCGGTTTCCTGCAGTCGGCGCAGACGGTGGCGCTTCGCATGAACCATCAGCGGATCACTCCGGCGCACGTGCTCAAAGCGCTGCTCGAAGACGAGCAGGGCATGGCCTCGGGGCTCATCGCCCGGGCCGGCGGCAGCGCCGACGCGGCGCGGAGGGAGACGGACGAGGCGCTCGGCAAGATACCGGTCGTTTCCGGGAGCGGCGCCAATTCCACCCCCGGTCTCGACGCCGAGACCTTGCGGATGCTCGACCAGGCCGAGCAGATCGCCACCAAGGCCGGGGACAGCTACGTCACCGTCGAGCGGATGCTTCTGGCGCTGGTGCTTGCGACGACGACGAACGCGGGCAAGGCGCTCGCCGACGCCGGGGTCAAGGCCGAGGCGCTGAACGCCGCGATCAACGAGCTTCGCGGCGGACGGACGGCCGACACCCAGTCGGCCGAGGACCGCTACGACGCGCTCAAGAAATTCGCCCGCGACCTCACCCAGGCGGCCCGCGACGGCAAGCTCGATCCGGTGATCGGCCGCGACGAGGAGATCCGCCGGACCGTCCAGATCCTCGCCCGCCGGACCAAGAACAACCCGGTGCTGATCGGCGAGCCCGGGGTCGGCAAGACCGCCATCGCTGAAGGCCTCGCCTTGCGCATCGCCAATGGCGACGTGCCCGACAGCCTCAAGGACCGAAAGCTGATGTCGCTCGACATGGGCTCGATGATCGCCGGCGCCAAATATCGCGGCGAGTTCGAAGAGCGGCTGAAGGGCGTGCTCGACGAAGTGAAGCAGGGCGAGGGCGACATCATTCTGTTCATCGACGAGATGCACACGCTGATCGGCGCCGGCAAGGGCGAGGGCGCGATGGACGCCTCAAACCTGCTGAAGCCGGCGCTCGCGCGCGGCGAGCTTCACTGCATCGGGGCGACCACGCTCGATGAATATAGGAAGCATGTCGAGAAGGACCCGGCGCTCCAGCGGCGCTTCCAGCCCGTGTTCATCGGCGAGCCCACGGTCGAGGATTCGATCTCGATCCTGCGCGGCCTCAAGGAGAAATACGAGCTCCATCACGGCGTCCGGATCACCGACGGAGCACTGGTCTCGGCGGCGACGCTTTCGAACCGCTACATCACCGACCGGTTCCTCCCCGACAAGGCGATCGACCTGATGGACGAAGCGGCCTCGCGGCTTCGGATGGAGGTGGAATCGAAGCCCGAGGAGATCGAGGGCCTCGACCGGCGGATCATCCAGCTCAAGATCGAGCGCGAGGCGCTGAAGAAGGAGAAGGATCGGGCCTCGCAGGACCGGCTCAAGACGCTGGAGGACGAGCTCGCCAATCTCGAGCAGCAATCGGCCGAGCTCACCACCCGCTGGCAGGGCGAGAAGGAGAAGCTGGCCGGCGAGGCGAAGATCAAGGAGGAGCTGGACCGGGCCCGGCTCGAGCTCGAGCAGGCGCAGCGCGCCGGCGACCTCGCCAAGGCGGGCGAGCTCCAATATGGCCGGATCCCGGCGCTTGAGAAGCAGCTCGCCGAGGTCGAGGTCGCGAGCCAGAGCGCCATGCTTCGCGAGGAGGTGACGAGCGAGGATATCGCCTCCGTCGTCGCCCGCTGGACCGGAATCCCGATGGAGCGGATGCTCGAGGGCGAGCGCCAGAAGCTGATCAACATGGAGGCCGAGATCGGGCGCCGGGTGATCGGCCAGGAGGACGCCGTCAGGGCCGTCGCCAAGGCGATCCGCCGCTCGCGCGCCGGTCTCCAGGACCCGAACCGGCCGATGGGCAGCTTCCTGTTCCTGGGCCCCACCGGAGTCGGCAAGACCGAGCTCACCAAATCGCTCGCTCTGTTCCTGTTCGACGATCCGCAGGCGATGGTCCGGATCGACATGTCGGAGTTCATGGAGAAGCACAGCGTCGCCCGGCTGATCGGCGCCCCTCCCGGCTATGTCGGCTATGAGGAAGGCGGCGTGCTGACCGAGGCGGTCCGCCGCCGGCCCTACCAGGTGGTGCTGTTCGACGAGGTCGAGAAGGCGCATTCCGACGTCTTCAACATCCTCCTCCAGGTCCTCGACGACGGCCGGCTGACCGACGGCCAGGGCCGCACCGTCGACTTCACCAACACGATCATCATCCTGACCTCGAACCTCGGCAGCCAGTTTCTCACCAACCTCGGCGAGGGGCAGACGACCGACGATGTCGAGCCGCAGGTGATGGAAGTGGTGCGCGGCCATTTCCGGCCGGAATTCCTCAACCGGCTGGACGAGATCATCCTGTTCCACCGCCTGGCGCAGGAGCATATGGGCCCGATCGTCGACATCCAGGTCGAGCGGGTCCAGCGGCTGCTCGCCGACCGCAAGATCCGGCTCGAGCTCAGCGACGGCGCCCGCGCCTGGCTGGGCCGGGTCGGCTACGATCCGGTCTACGGCGCCCGGCCCCTGAAGCGCGCGGTGCAGCGCTATCTCCAGGATCCGCTCGCCGACGCGATCTTGCGCGGCGAGGTTCCGGATGGATCGGTCGTTCGGGTGGAAGAAGGCGACGGCGGCCTGAAGCTTGACGTCGGCTGAGGCCTAAAGCGAATCGACATCCACCAGCCCAAGCACCCTCGCTTTCGTGAGGGCCGGAGAAGGGCTCATTCGAGCCGCGCGAGGTCGAGCGTCGAGAGAGGGTAAGTTCACGAAGTTCATTGGGTGGGGCGCCTTTTTCGTGAACTTTCCGCTCGGCGCAGCTGGCGGGAGTCCGTTATCGGTTTCACGCTGTCAAAGAGCCGCGTGAACATATCACGAACGCATGTTATTTTCAAACAGGCGGAGCCGCGCGCCGACGCGGGACCGAATGTCGCTTCGGCCTAATTCCCCTTGGTGCTTCCAAAGGCGCCTTGAACGGCGCCCCATTCCTCCTTGGTGCGCTGGGCCATCCGGTCCCAGTCGGCCTGGGTGGCGCACAGCCGCTCATAGTCGGCGAGCGAGCCGGTCTTCACCCGCCGCCGGCAGATTTTCTTTTCGGGTTTGGCCGCCGCGATCCGGACCGGCGCGGCTCCGGCAGTCGCCACCCCGGCGGGAAGCCGCCAATTGACGACCCCCTGGGTCACCGTATTCGTCTTGCGGCCGTCCGGTCCCCTGACCCCCTTGAACTCGGCGCGGTTCAGGATCAGCTGGCACGTCTCCGAATCGAGGCGCGGATAGCCGCTGCTGTGGGTCACTTCGCACCCCGAGGCGTAGCCGTCGCGGTCCAGAGTGACGTTGAAGCCGACAGCACCCTGCTCGCCGGCGGCGAGCGCGCGCGGCGGATATTGGCTGAACACGATTTCGGCGTTGCGGGCGTCTCGGTCCTTGCTCGCGGAAGTGCCGGCGAGGGCCGAGGTGGCTGCTCCAGCGAGCAGCGCGAAAAGGAAGACCGGTCGAGCCATGGCATGTCCCTCATGAAGCCTCGGGACTTTACGCCTAACCCGGCCGCGGTTCAACGTCCGCCTCGTCGCAGCTTGTGCGGCGGCGGCGGGGGCGAGAAGTCGCCCTGGCGCCAGATCGGATTGGGCGGCTCCTCTGGGTCCGGACGCGCGAAGCCGAGATAGCCGAAGAAGGTGGCGATCAGCCGCTCGCCGGGATCGAGGATCGCGGTTCGGCCGTGCATGAAACGGCTGTTGTCGAGCATCAGAACGTCGCCCTTCTGCCAGGCGACGGCGACGCTCAGCCGGTCCCCGGTCGCCCTGATCGCCTCGAGCCAGGGATCGGGCACCGGGTTGCCGTCGTCCAGCAGGGGGTAGCCGATCCTGTTGTTGTTGAAGCGCGCGAAGAGAAGGAAATTGCCGAACGCGGGAGCGTCGATGAACATCGGGCGGTGGAGCGCGGGCCGAGTGAATATCCTCAGGATCTCGCCGTCGATGCGGCGGAACCGATAAGGGCAGGATTCGGGCGGATTGGCGAGCTGGGCTTCGCTGGGGTCCGCGGTGCCGAGCCAATATTCGAGCAACTCGGGCCAGGTCTGCTTGATATGCAGGAGGCGCCGTCCCTCGAGGCTCCGCCGGACCGCCTCCGGCATCTGCCGGACGAGCTCGACCCCGTCGCAGATCGTGGTCGCCCCGCCCGCGCTCGGCGCGGAGAGACAGGCGAAGAACGCGGCGTCGGGCTTCCACGGCTCCCGCGACAGCTCCGGGTGAAGCGAGAAAGGGCCGGTGCCGGCATCGACGGTGTGGATATGGTTCTCGGCGTCGATCGGGCTTCGGCCGGGGCTCTCGTTGACGACGGAGGTCGTGCAGAATTGCCGCGCGAAGCGGTTGAAATGCGGAACGTCGATCCCGAAACCGCGCAACAGAAGTGCCCCGTGAGCCTTGTACAGATCGACGACCTGCGACGCCTCGACATCGAGGATGCCGGTCTCCCCGGCCGCTTCGATCAGGACATGGGGACGGCCGGGCTCGGGCAGCTGGATCTTCGGCATGACGGGGCCGGGGGATAGCCGATGCGGGGGCCCTGAGCTATAGGGCTCGCAATGTCCCTGACGCTCGACGACCTGTTCGCTTCACCGGATCACTATCTCCAGTCGTATGAAGGGGATAGCGCGATCTTCGTGCCGATGGACCGGACCGCCTATCACCGCTCCATCTTCCTCGATCATCGCATCTCCCCTTCGGGCAACGGCTCGATGAGGCTGCCCCTGACCGCCTTGGCGGGGAAGGCTCCGCGACCGGCGGCGACCGGATGGATCTTCCATGTCGCCCATTGCGGATCAACCTTGCTGTCGAGAGCGCTCGACGATCCGTCCTTGAACCTGGTCCTTCGCGAGCCGCTCGCTCTGCGCCAGCAGGCCTTCCAGCCCGACCGCACCCGGCTGGCGCTGACGACGGCGCTGCTTTCCAAGCGCTATCGCGAGGACCTGCCCACGATCGTCAAAGCCAATGTCCCGGTTAACTTCCTGCTTCCCGATCTCGCCGCGCTCGATCCGCAGGCGCGGGCGATCTTCCTCTACAGCCCGCTCGACGATTACCTGCTCGCCATATTGCGCAGCGAAAATCATCGCGGCTGGCTGCAGCGGGTCACCGCCCAGCTCGACGCCTATCTGGGCGACCTGTCGGGCCTGTCGGACGCCGAGCGTTGCGCGGCCTTATGGCTTGCCCAGATGCAGGCGTTCGCAGGCGCCATCGCCCTGATGCCCAATGCCCGGGCCCTGAACGCCGAAGCTTTCTTCGACGCCCCGCGCCCGGTTCTTCAAGCCGCCGCCGCCCATCTCGGCGTCCCCATGAGCGAGGCGATGGTCGACTCGGCGGTTTCGGGCCCTTTGTTCGCGACCTATTCGAAGAATCCGGAGCTGCCCTTCGACAATCGGACGCGCCTGGCCCGCCGCGCCGAGCTGGAACAGCCGCTCGCTCCCGAGCTTGCGCTGGCGCGACGCTGGATCGAAGCACGGACCGGCGACAGCGCGCCGCCCGACGCCGCGCTGGTCGCGGCGCCGCTGGCCGCCTGAAAGTCAGTCGCTGACGCTGATCGAGGCTTCGCCGCCCCGATTCTGCGATTGCGCGACGGCGTAGAAACGGCGGAGCAGATCGCGCTCCACCGGGGTGATATACGGGTTCCAGACGTCGAAGATGAGGATTGCCCGGGGCTGGTCGGAACGGTTCCAGGCCTCATGCTCGATCGTATCGTCGAAGGCCCAGGCGCGGCCGACCTCCCACTCGCGGGTCTCGCCGCCGACCCGAAAGGCGCAGCCCGGCGGAACGATGAGCGGGAGGTGGATGATGGCGCGCACGTTGCTGACCCCACTATGCGCCGGCAGGTGCGTCCCCGGCCTGAGCAGCGAGAAAAACACGGTCGGAGTCCGCCCCGGCAGGTCCGAAAGAGGCAGCGCCTCGACCGCGGCCGCGGTGCTCGGCACCCGGGCGCAGATCCGCTCGTCGCGGCGGCCGTCCTTCCAGAGATGGATGGCTCCCCAGTCGAGCTTATGGTCGAGCGGAGACCATTTGTTGGCCGGGGTGCCCGGCTCCATCGCGACATAGGGACGCAGCGCGCCCCCGTCGTCCGCGAGCAGCGCCTCGAGCTCGGCTCGAATCACGCCGGTCTCCGCCTCGATCCGATCGAGCCAGGGGAAATGGCGGCGCTCGAAAAACTCGTCGGCAGGAAGGAAGGGGAAGTGCATTCCCGCCGGCTGATTGGCGTAGATCCGGCGGCGGCCCAAAGCGTGATCGACGCAGGCGTCGAAGCGCCGCCGCTCCGCCGGGTCCAGGCCTTGCCGTCCCTCGGCGAGCCCGTCGTCGACCGCGGCGGCGAAGCCCGCGCGCTGGCGCGCCACGACCTCGCCGGCATGATCGAGCATGGCCTCGAGAGCCGGTGGCCGTTCGTCCATCATTCCGGCCAGCGCCAGCACGCCCGTCCACCGCTCCGCCGCCCGCGCTTCGTCGCCGATGCGCTCGAACAGCTCGGCGAGCCGGACGAGAGCCATGAAGTGACGCTGGTCGATCGCCAGGGCGCCTTCCAGCGCCTCGCGCTCGTTCCCGGCGTCGCCGGCCTCTCTGAACGCCTTGGCCAGGTTCATCCACAGCTCGGGCGAATGCGGATCGGCCGCGATCGACCGGCGGAAGAGCGAAGCGGCCTCGCTTTGCCGGCCTTCGGCGAGGGCGTTCATCCCAAGAGCGTTGAGAGCGGCGGGCTGCTCGCCGGCGCGGGAGACGAGGTCGCGAAGCAATCGTCCGGCTTCGTCCAGGCGGCCGGCCTGGCGCGCCCGCTTGGCCGAGGCGAGGGCACTCTGAAGCTCGGCCGGGTCCATGGCCGAAGCGATATCCCAGTCGAGCCGGCCGGGCAAATGGCGCGCCGTCTCGAAATCGTTGCCTATTTGCAGGGCACGGCGGCGTCGTCGGACTGGCGGCAGCTATAGGCCTTGTCGAGATCGCGCAGATTGTCCCGTTCGCGCTGCCATTCCGCTGCCGTCTTGCAGGTCCGGTAGCGGTCCGCCAGCGAGCCGATCCTGGTGAAGGTCTTGCAGACGACCTTGTTGCCGGGATCGGCCGCCCGTTGCGGCGTGTCGGCCAGACGAGGGGCGGCCGCAGCGACGGCCCCGGTGGCGGCAAGGCCGATAGCCGCAAGTACGAAAAATCGATTCATGCCGAAGTCCCCCCGATCCTATTATTCGCAGGTGCCGCTTTCCGCCGACCTGCACGGAGAGCTCCAATTGACGGTCCGCACATTGTCCCGCTCGCGCTCCCATTCCCGCTTGGTCTTGCAGGTGCGATAGCCATCGACCAGCGAGCCGATCTTGACGAAGCGCTTGCACACGACCTTGTCGGGATTGCCGGCCGCCCTCTCGGGCGCATCGGCGCTTGTCCGGGGAGCGGATTGCGCCGCGCTCGCGCTGGCAAGGCCGCAGACGAAGGCGAGAGTGACCAAACGAGGCATAACCAGTTCCTCCTGCTTCAATTCAGCCTAGCCCATCACGCCGGGCAGGATAGAGGTGTCCGGCCGATCATGTCGAATCCAATCAAGAAAGCAAAGCCGGCCAAGAGCGCCGGGGGCTCAAGACCGGATCCGTCAGCCTATTTGCAGGGCGCGAAGGCGTCGTCGTTGGTTTTACAGGCTTCCGAAGGTTCGAGTTCCCGCAGGTTGCGCTCTTCGTTCCACTCGGCCTGAGTCTTGCAGATGCGGTGGCGATCCGCCAGCGTTCCGATCCTGACATAGGTCCGGCAAACCATCCGGCCCGGGACGGACGCCTTTTTTTGGACGCCGGCGCGAGGAGAGGCGGACTGCGCGCCGGAGGCGATGGCGAGGAGGCAGGCGGAAGCCGTTACAAGGAAGCGACGCATCGGTCAGGCTCCTTTCAGACTCAGAACCCGTCGCAATTGCCTCTTTCCGCCCAATAGCAGAGCGGCTCGCGCGGGTGCGGCGGCAGTCGAAGGACGGCAACGGACGAGGCGCGACGAACCCCGCCTGCGTCAATTCAGTCTAGCTCATCGCGCCGCGCAGGATACAGGTGTCTGGCCGATCATGTCGAATCGAATCAAAAAAGCAAAGCCGGCCAAGGGCGCCGGGCTCGAACCGGCGAGGCGGGGCCGGATCGAGCAGGCGCTGGCGCAGGGCGATATCGAAGGCGCCGCAAGCGTCGCCGAGGCGGCGCTGGCCGACGGACGGGTCGATCCTTTGGTCCTCAATCTGGCCGCCTGGCGCCGGGAGGAGGCAGGCGATTATGCAGGCGCCCATGCGCTTTTGAAGCAGGCACTCGCTTTGTCCCCGGGCGATGTCCTCGTGCTCGGGGCGATCGGAGCCGTGCTTCGCAAGGAGCACCGGCTCGATGAAGCGCTGGCCGTGCTCGACCAGGTCGTGACGGCCGCACCGCGCCATAGCGCGGCCTGGCTCGAGCGCGGCTACACGCTGGAAGCGCTTCGAGCGGAAACCGCGGCGACCGACAGCTACAAGCGCGCGCTCGCCATCGACCCCAACCTTGCGCCCGCCCTCGGCAAGCTCGCCGACATCGCCGCCAAGAAGGGCGATCGGGAATCCGCAAGCGCCTGGGCCGGCCGCGCCCTGGCGATCGACCCGGTCAACCCGTCGGCGACGTTCGCGGCGGCGACGATGGAGATCGAAGCGGGCGACGGCGCCCGGGCGGCGGCCCGCCTCGAGAAGCTCCGGGAGACGGCTCTGAAGCCCGACGACCGCACCCGTACTTTGACATTGCTCGGCGACGCCTTTGACAAGCAGGATCGCTGCGCCGAGGCATTCGGCGCCTGGGTCGAGGCGCAGCGCAATTTCAGGGCGGCTTATGCCCCCTTGCTCGAGCCCGGGCCCGGCCGGCCTTCGCACCGGAGCTTCATCGAGACGATCGCCGCCCAGGTGGAGTCCGCGCCGCTTATGCCGGGGCCGGGCCCGGCGCCGCCGGTGGCGGGCGCTGCGGCGGGGCACCTCTTCCTGCTGGGCTATCCGCGGTCGGGAACGACCCTCGTCGAGAACATCCTGGCGAGCGCGGCGGAGGTCGTCGCCCTCGAGGAGCATGATACGCTCGCCGACACGGACGGGACGCTGGTCGCCAATGACGGACAGATGCCCGATCTCGACTCGCTCGCTCCCGCCTTGGTGGCCGATCTGCGCGCTCGCTATTGGGCCAGGGTCCGGCGCATGGCGGGCGAGGTGTCGGGTCGGATCTTCGTCGACATGAACCCGTTCAACGGGATCAAGCTGCCGATCATCGCCAGGCTTTTCCCCGATGCCCGGATCCTCGTCATGCGCCGCGACCCGCGCGATGTCGTGCTCAGCTGCTTCCGGATCAACTTCACGCCCAGCGCCGGGACCTATGCCTTCAGCGATCTTGAGGAGACGGCGCGTCATTACGATGCGCTGATGGGTCTCATCGAGCTGTGCCGGGAGCGGCTTCCCCTCGCCTTCCACGAGGTGCGCTACGACCATATCGTCGCGGATTTCGAAGCGACGGTTCGGGCGATGGCGGAATTCGCCGGGATCGCCTGGACGCAGGATTTCCACGCCTTCGACCGAACGGCGCAAAAGCGCGGGGTGAGGACGGCCAGTGCCACCCAGGTGCGGCGCGGGCTTTACGACGGCGGGGGCCGGTGGCGCCGCTACGAAAGCCAGCTCGCGCCGGTGCTCCCAATCCTCGATCCCTGGGTAAGGCGCTTCGGCTTCAAGCCATAAAAAAGGGGCGGCCCGAAGGCCGCCCCCGATAGTCTGTCGGTGGTTCGCCTTAGAACTTCAGGCGACCGCCCACCGCGAAGCGGCGGCCCAGAGCGTCGTAGGTCGACGGATAGGTGTTGCCGCTGTTGAAGCTGGTCGAACCGATCGTGGAACCGACAATCGGCGGATCCTTGTCGAAGAGGTTCATGACCGTCATCGTCAGGTCGAAATTCTCGCTGACCCCGAAGCGCACGGCCAGATCGAAAAGATCGTGAGCGGGGATGTGGCCGAAATCGACCGTCCGCCCGTCCAGCACGCCGACGATGGCGGTCGGGCGGCCCGGGAGGACGCCCTTATAGGCGACGACACCGGCCTCGGCCTGCATCTTCGAAACGTGGCGCCACAGCAGCGATACGTCGATGTCCCCGAAGGTGAGGGTGGTACGCTGGTTCCAGCTGAACTCAGGCTGGAGCGAGCCCGGCGTGGAGTTCGGACCTGCCGAACCGGGTGAGCCGCAATTGCCCGAGTAGAAACTGACGCACTCGCGCAGAGTGGCCGGGGGGATCGCGCCGCCCGCGCCGGGATAACCCGGGGGAATGACCGAGCCGGGGACCGTTGACTGGAATAGCGACCGGTTCGTCCAGTTGCCCTGGAAGCTCCAGTTCAGCTTGGCGAAGCCGAGATCGCGGCGGAAATTGACTCCGACGTCGATGCCGTCCGTCAGGATGAAGCCCGAGTTGGACACCGGGAAGATCAACCCTCCGGTGGTGGCCGAGTCACCCGAAAGCTGACCGGTGACCGGATCGCGCCGGAACAGCAGGCAGTTCGGGTTGTTCACGGTATCCGCGGTCACTCCCAGGCCGTTGCTGCCGCTTCCCGGTTGGCCCGGAAGGCCGAAGCAGTTGTCGATCAGATCGCCGGTCGTCGGCTGCGAAATCGCGTCCTTGATCTTGATGTGGTAGTAATCGACCGTGATCGACAGGCCCCGGACGAACCTCGGCTGGAAGACCACACCGAGCGTATAGCTGTCCGCTTTTTCCGGCCGAAGGTTGAGGCTGCCGGAAAAGGTGCCGTTCGCCTGGGCAGCCGTCGGGTTGCCGATGGTGCCGATCGAGGACGCCGGAGCGCCCTGCAGGAGGCAGACCGCGCGAAGGTTCGCGTTGGCCACCGGCCGGGTCGTTCGGCAGGGATCGGTGGAGAGGCTGGTCAGACCGACGGCGGTCGGGGAGAAAAGCTCGTTGATGTTCGGAGCGCGCACCGCCCGCTGATAGTTGCCGCGGAACTTGAGGCCGTCGATGGGCTCCCAGGTAGCGGCCGCCTTCCAGGTGGTGGTGTTGTACTTGGGCCGTCCCGGCGCATCGACCTTGTAGGCCGAGTAGCGAAGGCCCGCTTCGAGCGTCAGAGCATTGAAGAACGGCCTGTCCTGAACGATCGGAGCGATGATCTCGCCGTAGATTTCCTTGACGTCGTAGCCGCCGTTGAAGTTGAGAACGGCGCCGCCGGCACCGCCCAGCTCACCGGCCTGCTGCGAGAGCACGTCGGCAATCTGTGCACCCGTATATTTGCGATATTCCGTGCCGAGCGCGAAACCGATCGGATCCTCGGCCCAGGGAGCGGAAGCGCCGAAATCGCCGCTGAGCAGCGCCCGTGCCTGGGCCAGAGAGGCCCTCTGCTGGGTACCGGCGTCCGCGGTCAGATAGGGGATCATGGCCGGACTGATCGAGCCGTCCGCGCCGAAGATGTTGACCGGAACGCAGCCCGTGCCCGCGCTCGGGCTCGCGCCCGGCTGGGCGAGCGGCGGAAGCAGCGGGTTCGGATTGTTCACGACCGGCGAGGCGCCAAGGTTACAGCTGGTCGCGCTGGTCGTGTAGACCGCCGTGCGGATGCGGGAGGTGAGCACATAACCCTGCTGGTTCTGCTCGTTCTGCGATTCGCCGTACGCGCCCGACACGTCGAGATCGATCGAGTCGGTGATGCCGAGGCGGACGCCGGCCCGGTAATCGAACATGGTCGTCTGGAATTCGGACAGACGCGGCCCGAGCTCCGTCGTGCGCCGGCCGACCGTGGTCGTGAAGGCGCGGAAGTTCGGATCGGTCGTCGAGGTAGCCGTGGCCGCCGCGGCGCACTGCGCCGGAGTCAGCGTCTGGACTCCGATCACGTTGGGATTGAAGTCGTTCTGGGCGCAGAAGCGCGCCCGGGCCGCGGCCGGAAGGAACGGGTTGCTGACCGGAATGGTGAGCAGCGAGCCGAACACGCCCGACGGAGCGATGATCGTGTTCACCCTGTTCTTCGAGAACATGCCGCGCGTGTAGACTTCGATATTGTCGGCCACCTCGTAATGGGCGGCGCCGAAGATGTTGAAGCGCTCGAACGGCGTCTGGAAGATGTTGTACGGGTTGAAGTTGAAGTTGACGACCGGGAACTGCAGCGCACCCGTCAGGGGGTTGATCTGCTCGAAAGTGCTGGCCGCCGGGCTCCCGGGAACGGTGAAGCGCGCCGGCACCGTGGTGCCGGACCCGCCGACGGCGCCCGTGGTCGAGGTATAGTTGTTGGCTGAGAACTTGCGGGCGCCTTGGTAGACCGGGTCGGCCTGCTGATAGCCGAGCGACAGAACGGCGTTGCCGCGGCCGTCATCGAAATTCGCGCCCATCGTGAGGTCGACGCGGAAGACGGGACCGTCGCCGCGCTGGGTGATCTGCGAGCTGGCGGCGAGCTCCAACCCCGCGAAGTCGCGGCGGGTGATGAAGTTGATGACGCCCGAAACGGCGTCGGCGCCGTAGGTCGTTGCGGCGCCGCCGGTCAGGGTGTCGACGCGGTCGACGAGGGCCAGCGGGATGTTGTTGAGATCGACGCGGCCGACGACGCTCGAAGGCGTGATGCGCTGACCGTCGAGAAGGACGAGGTTGCGGAAGTTGCCGAGGCCGCGAAGATCGGCGAAGGCGGCGCCGCCGTTGCCGTTGTTGACGGCCGAGCCGATGCTCGGAACCGCGCCGGGAAGGTCGCGCAGGATTTCTTCGGCGACGTTCGACTGGCGAAGCTGGATTTCTTCCTGGCCGACCACGGAGACCGGCGAAGACGATGTCAGGTTCGGATTCTTGATCAGGGTGCCGGTGACGACGATGTCGCCCTGGCTGTTCTCCTCGGCCGGACCGGCCGATTCCTGAGTCTGGACGCCGGCGGCCGGGGTCTCATCGCTGGGAGGGGCGCCCTCGGGAGGCGCGTCCTGGGCGAAGGCCGGAGTGGCGAAGCTCATGCCCGCGATGATCGTCGAAGCGAGCAGCGTTTCCCTGAACTTGAAATTCGACATTTGCGTCCCCTTGGTGTGTTCACGAAGGTGCACCGGGCGCAGTTTCGCCCCCCACCCATTCGAAACCTGTTTATGTCGAGGGTGTAACGGCGCGCAAGCAGCGCCACGGCCTCCGAAACATTCTAGGTACGGCGTGTCACTTTTCAGCCACAGTCTTGCCGACGCGTCCTCGACCCCATAACCTCGCTTCGGCGGAGGGGTGATTCATGAAGCGCGGCAGCAAATTCCTGGCGGCGATGGCGCTGGCGGCGCTGATGCCGGCCTCGGCTTCGGCCAAGCCCAAGACCCAGACGCAGGACGCTCGAAGCAACGCCCTCATCCAGGCGCTCTCCACCTGCCGGGGAGTCGCGGACGAGAAGGCCCGGCTCGGCTGCTTCGACCAGGCCAGCGCCCGCCTCGCCGAAGCGGTCGACAAGAAGGAGCTCGTCGTCCTCGACCAGCAGGAGATCCGCGAGACCCGCCGATCCCTGTTCGGCTTCAGCGTCCCTAACATCCCCCTCTTCCGAGGCGAGAGCGGCGGCGACAACGGCCAGCTCGAGACGGTCATCTCCGGCGTCGGCCGGCTCGAGGGCGGGAAATGGCAGATCCGGCTCGAGGACGGCGCCATCTGGCAGACCACCGAGACCCGGCTGAACTTCAACGACCCGCGTCCCAGCCAGAAGATCATCATCCAGCGTGGGGCGCTCGGCAACTACTTCCTGCGCATCGACGGCCAGAGGGGAATACGCGGCAGGCGGGTGGGGTAGGACAGGCCCCCGACGGCGCTCAAACCGGATTTAAAAGTTCGCCCCGCGGGTTTCCATCCCCTTTCATGCATCGATCCAGGCTCTCGAACGATGCAGCTATCTTTCGCTGGTCCCTGCTTCTCGCCAGCCGCGCGAAATCTTCGGAGTAAGCGGTCCGGCCCTCGGCCAGCTTCCCGTCGATTTCGTCGACGCGCATGCCGAGCTCGACGCCGTGCCTCTCGGCCGAGTCGGCATACCATCGGGAGCGCTCGGCCGCCCCATAGGAGCCGAACCTGGCCGGCCGTCCCGGCAGGAGGTGGGAAGCCGCCATCCTCGAATAACAGTCGCTGTCATAGCTATAGTGAGCCTCGAGGAACCGGTTGGTCCACCACGTGACATAAACCGAGAGAAGCGCGAACAGGGTCAGCGTGCCGATCAGCAACATCGGCTCGCCTGCGCGTATCCTGGTCAACCAGGTCGCTTCGACGCGACGGAAGCCGAGCCCGGCCCCGGTTATCAGGTGAGCAAACTTGATCCCAACATAAAGGCCGAAGATCAAAACGGTGAGCGTGAACACGGCCTCGCCCTCAATTCGGCGCAGGCTTCGCCGCCGCGGGCTGGGCCTCCAGCAATTTGCGAAGCTCTCTCGCGCGCTCGCCGGTGGCGCTCGCACTGAGCTTCTCGAGCGCCATGTGCCGGGCGGTGTCGAGCGCGAGCGCGGAATCGACGGCGACATCGGGCTTCACGCCGACGCCTTCCCAATTGCTTTTCGAAATCGGGTTCACGGCGGCCCCGGTCGGCACGAAGAGAGCGAAATGCCGGTCGATCGGGAGAAAGTCCCCGGGGTTGGCGCCTCCCCAGGTCGATTCGCCGATTATGGTGCCGCGCTTCATCTGCTGCAGGTCGTAGGCGAACTCCTCCGCGCCCGACGCGGTCCGCTTGCCGGTCAGCACATAGACCGGCTTGTCGGTGCTCCACGGCCCGCCGGGGACGTAGGGGAGCGACCAGACCTGCTCATCCACTTTCTTCCCGCGCTGGTGGAAATTGTTGATCTCCGTCCGGGGCCGCACGAGGTAGCTTATCGCAACCGCCACCATCCCCGGGTCGCCCCCGCCATTGTCGCGCAGGTCGAAGATCAGGGCGTCCGTGTTCTGCAGAAGCGCCATCGCCGACGCGAAGGTCGCCCCTGCAAATTGGGCTGGAGCGAACATGTTCATCTTCAAATAGCCGATATTGCCGTCGAGCACTTCCGCTTTGGGAATGCCGTAATTGATCCGGCGCATCTCCGCCTGGAACATGGCCATCGTCGCCGCATCCGGCTCGCCGCCGGCGTCAAGCGGCGGCAACGGCTCCGGCGACCAGGACAGGCCGAGATGCTTGTCGTTCGCGACGGCTCCGATGACGGCGTTCACCGCTCGGACGAAGGCCTTTGGATCGTCGATCGAGTCGAGCTCGCCCGACGCCAACTTCCGACGGAGCGCCTTGGCGATGACGGGTGTCTTCTCCGGAAAGACGTAGCGCGAATCGATCTTGGCGATGACGCCTTCGATCACCGCCTTGCGGGACGCCGCGTCGAGCGTCGGAGCCGGGACGGCTGCCGCCGGCGCCGACTGGGCGTTCGAAGGTGAGCCCGTCACGCCCGCCGAAAGCAGCGCCGCCACGAGTAGAAAGCGGATTGGGTCAGACTTCATCGGATCCCCCCTGGTTCAACCTTGAAAGCCTTTGGTCGGCGGGCGACGCCGGGAGCGCGGCATCAGCCGGTCGAGAACGGGTCGAGGACCGATGCAACCGATGCGCGCCCAAGCTTGGACATGAGATGATATAAAGTCATCTGGCATGCCTCGTTAAAGTCCGTAACAACTTGGGTGTCAATTAGGGATTTTCAGAACTGCGGCTGCCTGCCCGCGAATCCGATCGAAGCCGCGGCCCCGGCCTATCCGCCCGCCCGGTGCCTCGACCGCTCGAGCAGGAACGCGCTGCTTTCATCGAGGACCGGAAGCCGCGTTCGGAACGGGCGGGACACCGCCATGATCAGATCGTTGTGGTAGGCGCCCGGATATTCGCGAAGCTCCACCGGCGCCCCGACCGCCGTGAGCGCGGCGGCGAGGTTGCGGCTGTTGCGGATTCGGACGTCGGTGTCGGCGGTTCCGTGGCCGAGCCAGAGCGGCGGCGCGTCGGTCCGGACGAAGCGGATCGGCTGGGTTTCGAGAGGTCGGGGGTAGCGGCCCATCGCGTTGATCGAATTGGGCTTGTCGAACGGGTAGAAATCGTAGGGGCCGGCGAGCCCGGCCGCGGCCTTGACGACGTTGTCGGGCAGGCCTTGCGCGGCCAGCCACCGTCGGTCGAGCGCCGGCATGATCGCGTTATAGGCGCCCGCCGAATGGCCGGCGGTGACGATCCGGTCGGGATCGCCGCCGAAGCGCGCCGAATTGCGCCACGCCCAGGCGATGGCCGCCGCGCTGTCCTCGACGAAGGCGGGGAAACGGACATCGGGTACCAGTCGGTAATCGGGCAATATGACGAGGAAGCCTTTCGCCGCATAGGCTCGGGCGGCGAAGCCGTAATGGTCCTTGTCGCCGCCGTGCCACCCGCCCCCGTAGAAGAAGACCAGAACCGGCTTGGGGCGAGCGCCCGCCCGCGGATTGTCGTAGACGTCGAGCTTCTGGCGGGGCGCCCTGCCGTAAGCGACGTCGTGCGCCACCCGCTTTGTGCCTGAATTCCCCCACAGGCGGTCGATCAGGTCGAGCTGCTGCGGCGGAGCCACGAAAAAGTAGAAGGCGCCCATGGCGGCGGCGAGAATGACGACGATGCCGAGGGCCCATTTCACGCACGGGAAGTGACAGCGGCGGGGCCGGGCGGCAAGCGCTTTCGAGCGCCTATCCCCGCCCTTCGGCCTTCACCGAAAGCTCGGCCGAGGAATAAGCCTCCTGCCGGGCGACGCTCCAGTAGCGCAGCTCGTCGAGGGGGATGGGCTGGCCGGTGACGGCGCAGCGGACGTGGTCGCCGTGAGTGAGGATCCGGAACGTCCCCGGCATGTAGTGCAGCCGCGCCTCGCGGCCCTTGTTCGACATCAGCATAGATTTCGTCTCGTCCTAGAGCAGCTTGGGCTGCTCGACCGTCGGTTTCCCATAGGACGCCCGGCGCGGCCGCTCAACCGGCGTGGCCCTGGCCTGGCCTTCGACCGAAGCCGCGACGTCGCCGTCGCCGAAGATCAGCCTCAGCCGCCCCGCCGCCCGCGCCGCCGCGGCCGAGATCAGGGTCTTGCCGGCACCGTCCTCGATCCGGGCATAGCCGCGGTCCAGCGGCCGGTTGGGATGGGCCAGCTGGGCCACGCGCCAGAGGGCTTCGAGCCGCTCCTTGGCCCGGGCGTGGGTCGCGTTCAGCAAACCGGGGCGAAGCGCGCCGGCGGCCTGGTTGAGCGCGGCGCGGGCATGGCTGAGCTCGGTGCGCAGGCCGCGCGGCAGCCGGTCGGCGAGATCGTCGAGCCGCTGGCGCTGCGGCGCCAGCAGGGCTTCGCGCTCCGGCCAACGCCGCAGGCTCGCCTCGAGCTGCTCCCCGGCGCGCTCCAGGGCGCGCCGCGAGCAGCGCTCGATCCGGTGACCGAGCTCGCGCAACTGGCCGAGCAGGTCGCCGCGCACCGGCACGGCCATCTCCGCGGCCGCGGTCGGGGTGGGCGCGCGCACGTCGGCGGCGAAATCGCACAGCGAGGTGTCGGTCTCGTGGCCGACGGCGGAGATGGTCGGGATTTCCGAGGCCGCGACCGCGCGGACCACCTCTTCCTCGTTGAAAGCCCACAAATCCTCGATCGAGCCGCCTCCGCGAGCGACGATGAGCAGGTCCGGCCGCGCCACCGCTCCGCCCGCCGGCAAGGCGTTGAAGCCGCGCACCGCCGCCGCGATCTGGGCCGCCGCCCCCTCCCCCTGGACCTGGACCGGCCAGACGAGGACGTGGCAGGGACAGCGGTCGGCGAGACGGTGGAGGATGTCGCGGATGACCGCTCCGGTCGGCGAGGTGACGACTCCGATCACCTGCGGCTGGAACGGGAGCTTCCGCTTGCGGCCCGGGTCGAACAGCCCTTCGGCGGCAAGCGCCCGGCGGCGCTTGTCGAGAAGGGCCATGAGCGCGCCCTGCCCCGCAAGCTCGAGTCGCTCGATGACGATCTGGTAGCGCGAGCGGCCTGGGTAGGTGGTCAGCTTGCCGGTCGCGACCACTTCGATCCCGTCCTCCGGCCGGAAGGCGAGCGACGCCGCCGTCGCCTTCCACAGCACCCCGTCGATCACCGCTTTCTCGTCCTTGAGGCAGAGATAGCAATGGCCCGAGGCGGCGCGCTTCCAGCCGCTGATCTCGCCGCGCACCCGGACGAAGCCGAACGCTTCCTCGACCGTGCGCTTCAGCCGCATCGACAGCTCCGACACGGTGACCGCGGTCGCGTTGTCGCCCGGCCTTTCGCTTGCTAACAGCCCGGGGTCCTGAGGAGGGAAATCGTTGTCCATGAATGTCCTGCTGCTTGGCTCCGGCGGGCGCGAGCATGCCCTCGCCTGGAAGCTCGCGCAATCCGAACGCCTGGGCAAGCTGTTCGCCGCGCCCGGCAATCCCGGAATCGCCGAGCACGCCCAGATAGTGGCGATCGACCCCGCAGACCACCGCGCCACCGTCGACTTCTGCCTGAAGAATTCGGTCGAGCTGATCGTCATCGGGCCCGAAGCGCCGCTCGTCGACGGGCTTGCCGACAATCTTCGCACGATGGGCTTTTGCGTGTTCGGCCCGAACCGGATCCCGGCCCGGCTCGAAGGCTCCAAGGGTTTCACCAAGGATCTGTGCGCCAGGCACGCCATCCCGACCGCGCGCTACGTGAAGGCTTCCGACAGGCTCGCGGCCGAAGCCGCCCTCGACGATTTCGAGCCGCCGCTGGTGATCAAGGCGGACGGCCTCGCCGCCGGCAAGGGCGTCATTATCTGCGCGACCCGGGAAGAGGCGCAGTCGGCGCTCGATATCATGTTCGACGGCAGCTTCGGCGCGGCCGGGAATGCGATCGTCATCGAAGAGTTTCTGGAAGGCGAGGAAGCGAGCCTCTTCGCCCTCACCGACGGGACCGCGATCGTCCCGTTCGGCTCGGCCCAGGACCACAAGCGCGTCGGCGACGGCGATACCGGCCCGAATACCGGGGGGATGGGCGCCTACAGCCCGGCGGCGGTCCTCACTCCGGAGCTGGAGAAAAGGGCGATGGATGAGATCGTGCGCCCCACCGTCGAGGCCCTCGCGGCTTCGGGCACGCCTTATTCGGGCATAATCTATGCCGGCCTGATGCTGACTTCCGAAGGGCCCAAGCTGATCGAATATAACGCCCGCTTCGGCGATCCGGAGTGCCAGGTGCTGATGATGCGGCTCGAAAGCGACCTGCTCGAGCTGATGTACGCGACCGCCCGGGGCCGCCTCGCCGAGGCTGAGCCGCCACGTTTCTCGGACCGGGCCGCCCTGACCGTGGTGATGGCCGCCAAGGGCTATCCGGGCACCGCGGAAACGGGCGGCGCGATCGAGGGGCTCGACCGGGCGGACGGGGCGGGAGCAAAGGTCTTCCACGCCGGCACCGCCCTCGACGGATCCAGGCTGGTCGCGCGCGGCGGCCGGGTCCTCGACGTCACCGCGACCGGCGGGACGGTCGCCGAAGCGCGCGACAGGGCCTATGCGGCGGTGGGCGCGATCGTCTTCCCCTCCGGTTTCTGCCGAAGCGATATCGGCTGGCGCGAGATCGCTCGCGGCGGCACGGCCGGCCGATGACCGGGACGGCCGATCTTGCGGCGATCGCCGGCGACGCGACCTGGCTTCCGAACCGCTACGACGAGAGCGAGGACCTGATCCATCTCGTCCGGCTGACCCGAAAGGAGCATCGCGCCGTCACCTTCATCACCGACGAATATATCCCGGCCGATGCGCCGAGGCTGGTGCTGAGGCGCGGCGACGTCGCGGCCGCGGCCGGACCGCCCGCCCCGCTCCATTTCATCTTCCATTCGGCCTATTGCTGCTCGACCGTCCTCGCCCGCGCGTTCGATATCGAAGGCGTCTCGATGGGCCTGAAGGAGCCGCTGATCCTCAACGACATGGTCGGCTGGAGACGACGCGGCGGCGAGCCGGCGGCGCTGGCCGCTGTGCTCGACAACGTCCTGGCCTTACTCGCCCGGCCATTTTCGCGAGGCGAGGCCCTCGTCCTGAAGCCTTCCAACATCCTGAACGGAATCGCTCCCGCCATGCTCGGGCTCAGGCCGCAGTCCAACGCCGTCCTGCTTTACGCCCCGCTTCCCGACTTCCTGCGCTCGATCGCGCGCAAGGGCCTTTGGGGACGCCGCTGGGTGCGCGAATTGTTCATCGGGCAGTTGCGGGACGGGATCGTCGGCCTCGGCCTCGACGAGCAGCATTATCTCGACCTCACCGACCTTCAGATCGCCGCGGCGGGATGGCTTGCCCAGCAGGACGTCTTCGCCCGCCTGGTCGTCCGGTTCGGGACGGCGCGGGTTCGAACGCTCGACAGCGGCACCTTGATGGCCCGGCCGGGAGAGTCGATGGCGAAGCTGTCCGAGCTTTTCGGGCTCGGCCTCGATGCGAAAGCGATCGAGCGGGTGCTCGCCGGCCCCGCCTTCACCAGCCATTCCAAGTCCAATGCCGGCTTCGGCGCCGCCGACCGCGTCGCCGAGCAGGGCGACGCCGCCAAGACCCATGCCGACGAGATCGAGAAAGTCGCCGTCTGGGCCGAAGCTGTGGCGGCCGCCGCCGGCGTTTCGATGCGATTGGGGGCGCCGCTGCTCTAGGGTGCGAGGCGGGCCGAGGCCCGCGTCGACGCAATGGCTTGCGCGGCGAGCGATTTAGGGAAAAGGAAAGGTCATGCCGCCCGTCCTCAAAGCGACCATCGGTCTTGTCCTGGCGCTCGTCGCCGCATGGATCTGGCACGCGCCGCTCGGCCATGGCCAGCGGCTGATCGACCGGCTCGAGCTCGAGGCGAAGGCGGGAGTGGCGAAGACGGAGCTGCCGGGCATCGCCGTGCGCCTCTCCCGCGATCCGCTCGCCCGGGCCGCGACCCTGAGCGGCCCCGCCAACGATCTTCAGCGCGAAGGCCTGGGCAGCCAGAAAGGGCTCAGCGACTACGTCCGCGACGTCGACGGCATTTCGCAGGTGCGCTGGGCGGACGAACCGGGCGGCGCACGAAGGATCGTACCGCTTCTCGTCGAGACCCTGGCGCTCGCGGCGCTCGCCTATCTGTTAGGCCTCGGCCTCGGCTGGCTTCTCTGCGGCCGGCCGCGGCGCGAAGGCTTCGTCTGATTCGAAAAAGGACCTGACCCCGATATGTGGACCGTCGCTCAAGACAATCTCATCCTCCTCGTCATCGCTTTGGTCATCGGCCTTGCGGTCGCGTTCTGGGCTTTTCGCAGGAGCCGCGACCGTTCGGACCCGGCCCTGGACCGCCGTTCGGATGGGCCGGAGGGCAACGGCCTTCTGGACGAGTATGGCGCCGCCGCCCAGGACATGGCCGGCGAGATATTCGGGGTCGACGCCCATCCCGACATTCCCGGACCCAGCGGTCCGCCGGACAATCTGCGCCTCCTGAAAGGGGTAGGCCCCAAGCTGGTCGCCCAGCTCAACGAATTCGGAATCACCCGCTTCGACCAGCTCGCCCGCCTCACCGAGACCGAAATCGCCCTACTCGACCGGCGCATGGGCGCCTTCGAAGGGCGGATCGCCCGCGACCGGCTGGTCGAGCAGGCCTGTTATCTCGAGCGGGGCGACACCGAGGGTTTCGAGGCCAAGTTCGGCAAGCTGGGCGGCGCCTAATTCCTCTCCGCGATTTCGCGGGGAGGGGGACCGCGCGAAGCGCGGTGGAGGGGTTCTCGGGAGTCAGCACGCCCCTCCACCATGCTTCGCATGCTCCCCCGCCCCTGCAAAAGCAGGGGCGGAATTTCTACCCTCCCCGTCTCTTCCTCACCACTTCGCTGGCCAGCAATTTGTCGATCTTGAAGCCGTCCATGTCGACGATCTCGAACTGCCAGCCGGCGAAGGCGAAGCGCTCGCCGACCTCGGGGATGTGCTTGAGCACCGAGAGGGCGAAGCCCGCCGTCGTCGCATAGTCCCGGTCCTCGGGCAGGCCGATGCCGAGCCGGTCGGACAAAGCGTCGGCCGGGAGCGAGCCGGACACCCACCAGCTGCCGTCCTCGCGCTCGACCAAGGGCGCTTCCGGACCGTCTTCGAAGCCGCCCGCAAGCACGCCCGAAATGGCGTTGAGGAGGTCGGCCGAGGTCACGATGCCTTCGAAATGGCCATATTCGTCATGGACGAAGGCCATCCGGGTCTCGCTTCCGCGAAGCACGGCGAGCGCATCCATCGCGTCCATCTGGTCCGGAACGACCGGCGCCTCGCGGCTGAGCGCGCGCATGTCGAGCGGCCGGTCCTCGATCAGCGCGGCGACGAGGTCGCGGGCCTGGACGATGCCGACCAGCTTGTCGACCGTTCCGTCGGCGACGGGAATCCGGCTGTGCCGGATTTCGAGCAGCGCCTGGCGGATCTCCTCGGCACCGGCCTGGGCGTCGATCCAGTCGACGTCGGTGCGCGGAGTCATCACCTCGCGCGCCGGCCGGTCGGCGAGGCGGACGACCCCGGAGATGATCGCCCGTTCATATTCCTCGAGGACGCCGGCGGAATGGGCCTCGGCGACGACCAGATGGAGCTCCTCGGCCGTCACCTTGTTGCTGTTGTCGCGGCGAAGCCTGAGCAGCCGGAAGATGAGCGCGCTGGTGCGGTCGAGCAGCCAGACGAGCGGCGCCGTGCCCCTGGCGGTCCAGAGCATCGGCGGGCCCATGAAAGCCGCGAGCGGCTCCGGCGAGCGAAGCGCGAACTGCTTCGGGACGAGCTCTCCGATGACCAGCGACGCATAGGTGGTGACGAAGATGACGATGACGAAGCCGAGGGTCGCCGCCGTTTCGGGCGCCAGGCCGAACCCCGTCAGGCGGGCGCCCACCGGCCCGCCGAGGCTTGCCCCCGAATAGGCGCCGGCGAGAATTCCGATGAGGGTGATCCCGATCTGGACGGTCGACAGGAACCGGCCCGGATCGGCGGCGAGGTCGAGCGCCGTCTGCGCGCCCCAGCGCCCGGATTTCGCCATCGCCTTCAATCGCGGCTTGCGCGAGGAGACGATCGCCATCTCCGCCATCGCGAACACGCCGTTGAGCGCGATCAGCATCAGGATGACGACGACGTCGAACCAAGGGAATGGCGGCAAGGGGGAAACGGGCGGCATGGCGCGAATGGCTCTTAGCCGCGAAGGTCGAGCCGCGACAAGGCGTTCGTGGGTTCTCCGTCATCCCGGCGAAAGCCGGGACCTCGGGGAGACCCGCCGCGCCTTTCCGGCCTGAGGTCCCGGCTTTCGCCGGGATGAAGCGAGTCAGCGACGCGCCCGGAAGAATCCCCTCAGCATCTCCCCCGCCTCTTCCTCGCTTATCCCGGAATAGACTTCCGGCGCGTGGTGGCAGGTCGGCTGGGCGAAGAGCCTGGGCCCATGAAGGACCGCGCCCCCCTTGGGATCGGCCGCGGCGAAATAGAGGCGCGAGATCCTGGCCAGGGCCATCGCCCCGGCGCACATCGCGCAGGGCTCGAGGGTCACCCACAGGTCGCAGCCGTCGAGGCGGGGCGTACCGAGCGCGGCCGCCGCGGAGCGCATCGCGACCATCTCGGCATGAGCTGTGGGATCGCGGTCGAGGCGCATGCGGTTGCGTCCCGAGCCGATCACCGCCCCCGCCCGGGTCACCACCGCTCCGACCGGCACCTCGCCATCCTCCGCGGCGGAGCGCGCCTCGGCGAGCGCGAGGCGCATCGGTTCGGAGAAGGCCGCGGTCATGAGCTCCTCATTGCGAGGAGCAGGTCACGAAGCAATGACAGCCCTCGGGCCTTATTGCTGATTGGCCTGGACGTTGCCGTCGCCGACGCTGACCCGGGGCACCTCGACCTGGACGTTGGTGGTGGTCGTCCCGACCGTCACCGGGTTGACCTTCATCTCGAACTTGGGCGCCTGGGCATTCTGGGTCTGGGTCAGGTCGATGAGGCCGAGCCAGACGGCGCCGATGAGGAGCAGGATGACGAGGGCGACAAGCATCAGGACAGCGCGTAACATGGATCAGCTTCCTCCTTGCCCCATGGCTACGCCATTCGGCCGCCGCTCCGCAACGACCTTTCGCCCGGCCCACCTTCAGGCCCGACGCCAGCTTCAGGTTGACGAAAGCGCGCCGGACCTTTATCCGCCCCGGCTTTCCGGGACCGTATTACGGCCCGCTTCAAACCAGGACGATTGATCATGTCGCGCATTTGCGAGCTGACCGGCAAGGGCCGGCAGGTGGGCCACAACGTTTCCCACGCCAACAACAAGACCAAGCGCACCTTCCTGCCCAACCTGCAGAATGTGACGCTGATCAGCGAGTCGCTGGGCCGCGGGGTGAAGCTCCGGGTGTCGATGAACGGCCTGAGGTCGGTCGAGCATGTCGGCGGCCTCGACAATTGGCTCCTGAAGTCCAAGGACGACAGCCTCAGCCTCAAGGCGCGCCGCCTGAAGCGCGAGATTTCCAAGAAGCAGGGCGAGACCGCGGCCGCCGCCTAACCGTCATCCCGGCGAAAGCCGGGACCCCGGTGAGACGAAGACCCGGGCGCATGTCCGCCCCGAGGCCCCGGCCTTCGCCGGGGTGACGGTGGCCGCCATCATCATCATCTCGCCAAGGCGAACTTCATCAGCAAGGTCCGTTGAAGCGGATTATAATTGTCGTCCGAGGCGACCCACAGGATCGTCCGATCGCCCTCGCGGACGACGCTCAGCCCCTCGAGATTGTCCCGGGTGATATCGCCGTCGAAGCCGGCCGCCACCTCGCCGGCGATCAGGGCGCCGTCCCGAAGCTCGGGCAGGGCGGCGACGACAAGCCTGGCGGTGAAGCCCGAGAACAGGCTCACCTTTCGGTTGAGCAGGGCAAGCCTGCCGTCGGGCAGCAAGGCGGCGTCGGTCACCCGATAGCCTTGCGGCGGCCGGTATCGCAGCCGCCGGGCCCGGGTTCCCGCCACCGAGGGATCGCCGGCGAAGAGTGCGACCTCGCTGTCGCCGCCGCCATTCCCTTCCGCGAAGACGAGGAAGCGGCCGTCGGCGAGCCGGACCATCGCCTCGGGGCCGGCATTGTCGCTCCACCTCGACATTGCGGGCGGCGCGGCCGCCGAACGGGGCCGAAATTCGCGACGGTCGTAGCGCCACACCGCATTGGCCTGCTCGAAGCCGAGCCAGGCCGAATCGCCTTGGACGACGAGCGATTCGATGTCGCGATTGATCTTTTCGCCCGGTGGTCCCGGCCCCTCCTCGACCATCGCGACCCGGGCCCGAACCACAACGCCTGCGCTCGGCAGGGGAAAGCGGATTCGCCAGCCGGCGTCGCTCATCGCCAGCGCCTCGCCGCCCTCGACATGAAGCGCCGAAATGCCGCCCACGCGAACGTCGTTGCTCGTCAGCGTCCAGGCGCCCAGGAAGTCGAGCCGCCCAAGCCGCTTCAGGCCGGGCACGTCTTCGTCGAGCGCTATCGGGGTGAAGCGGACGAGCGAGACCGCCGGCGGCGGGTCGCGGTGCTGCATCGAAGGCAGCGCGAAGGTCGCGAGCAGGAAAAGGGCGACGAGGAGGAAGGGAATGCGCACCTCGGCTACCGGGCTCCCTTCGCCGAGACCGCCTGGCCGGGTTCGCCGCCGCTTCGGGGAGGCCGATATGCGCGCATTATTTGCCTTTCCCCGCCGTCCGTGGCGGCAAAGCATCGCTCTACCGCAAAATTGCAACAGCTGTTCAACCCGTTCGTTCTGTCGGGCGAAGCGGTGGGCCTTGTGGAGTATGTGTAATGAACAAGATTCTTCTTTCGATGGCCGCCATGGGCGCCATCGCCGTCGCGGCCCCGGCCGCCGCCCAGAGCTGGAACAACGGCAGTAACGGCTACAATGACGGCTACAACGTCAATGCCGGCGGCGGCATGGGCATTTCCAGCCGGATCGCGCAGCTCGACGCCCGTCTCTCGGCCGGAATCCAGTCGGGCGACATCAGCCGCAGCGAGGCGCGGTCGCTGCGCATGCAGGTCCGCGATCTTCAGCGGCTCGAGCAGCAATATAGCTATAACGGCCTGACCTCGACGGAGCGCCAGGACCTCCAGCAGCGCCTCCGCACCCTGCGCGAGGACATCCGCATGGCCGACAACGGCCGCTACGATCGCGACACCCGCTACGGCAGCGTCAACGATCCCTATTACAACAACGGCTACGACAATGGCGGCTATACCGGTCAGGGCGGCCCCTACGAGCAGCCCTACGACACCTATTGCGACAGCAACAGCCGCGCCGGCCTCGGCGGCCTGATCGACGGCGTCCTCGGCCGCAATAACAACAGCTGCGGCCTTCGGGTCGGCGCTCGAGCCTCGGGCAACCTCTATTCGGTGCCGTCGCAATATCGTTACCAGTTCAGGGACGGCAACGGCGTCTATTATCGTTCGGACGGGCGCAACATCTATCAGATCGATGCCCGCACCCAGACGGTCCTCCGAATCTACGACATCAACTAAGGCTGCTTCGAGCGGCGAGGAGAGGGCGCTCCGGCTTGGCCGGGGCGCCCTTTTCATTCGGAAGCGAAAATTCCTCCCCGGCTTTCCGGGGGGGGACCGTGCGAAGCGCGGTGGAGGGTTCTTCGGACTCAGAAGGGCCCCTCCACCACCCTTCGGGCGGTCCCCCTCCCCTGCAAATGCAGGGGAGGAATTAAGAATCGTCCAAGGCGACGTAGACGAAGGCCTCCGTTCCCGATTCCAGGCGGACCGGGATGCGTTCTATCGGTCCCGCTTCGTAACGGTCCGCGGCCTCGATCTCGTCCGCGGTCAGGCCGAAGAGGAGGCCGAAGACGCGATCCGACGGATTGCCGCTCGGGCGGGCGATGGTGTGGACGTCGAGCCCGCTGGCCGCGATGACGCGCGGGTCGGTGATCGCCATCGGCGACAAGGCGAAGCCGGCGAGCGAGTCGGGCCGCCCTTCCAGCAACCGCCCGAAGGTCGCGATCTGGACATTCTCCTGGCGCAGGGTGCCGTAGGAAAAGAGCGGGATTACAGCTTCGTCGATCATGGCTGGCCCTACCCCATTCGTCACCCTGAACCTGGTTCAGGGTCCAATTCTCCACCCGCACTAGCGTTCGCCGCTGGATGCTGAAACAAGTTCAGCATGACGAACGAAACGGAGGCAAGCTCGCGGCAAAAAATATAGGCTGACGAGCGCGCCCAAACTCGTTAAATAGTTCAAGAATCTGTAGAGCTTAGGGGATTGGGGATGAAGCGCTGGCGTTTTGGGACGGCCTTGGCCCTGGTTGCGATCCTGTCTTCCTGCGGAGGCGGAGGCGGCAGCGGCGGGAGCGGCGGCTCCACCCCGCCGACGGGAACCGTGCCTCCCCCGCCGCCGCCCACCGCCTCGGCCTGCTCGCTTCGATCCCGGCAGGACTGGGCCGCCGCCCAGCTGCGCGAATGGTATCTGTTCCCCGAGACCCTTCCGACCAACCTCAATCCCGCCGCTTATTCGAGCGTCGAAGCCTATATCGACGCACTGACGGCGACCGCCCGGGCCCAGCGCCGCGACCGCTTCTTCACCTATCTGACCTCGATCAAGGAGGAGAACGCCTTTTTCAACTCGGGCTCGAGCGCGGGTTTCGGGGTCCGATTCTCTTATGACACGACCCAGAACCGGGTCTTCGTGTCCGAGGCCTTCGAAGGCGCTCCTGCGCTCGCGGCGGGGATCGACCGGGGCACCGAGCTTCTGGCGATCGGAACTACGACCGGCAATCTGCAGCTGGTCAGCCAGCTCATGGCGTCCGGCGGCCCGCAGGCGGTCAGCGACGCGCTCGGGCCGACGACGGCGGGGACGACCCGGGTGCTGCGCGTCAGCAACGCTTCGGGTACCCGGGACGTCAGCGTCACCAAGACGGATTACGAGCTGCTCCCGGTGTCCAGCCGCTACGGCGCCAAGGTCATCGACGACGGCGGCCGCAAGGTCGCCTACGTGAACCTGCGCACCTTCATCAACACCGCCGATCCGGCGCTTCGCAACGCCTTCGCCAGCTTCAAGGCGCAGGGCGTCACCGACATCATCGTCGACGTCCGCTACAATGGCGGCGGCCTCGTTTCGATCGCGGAGCTGATCGGCGACCTGATGGGCGCCAATCGGTCGCCGACCGACGTGTTCAGCTTCACCACCTTCCGGCCGGAGAAATCGTCCTACAACGAGACCCGATTCTTCAAGCCGCAGCCGCAATCGATCGCTCCGACCCGGATCGCCTTCATCGGCACCACCAGCTCGGCTTCGGCGAGCGAGCTGATCATCAACGCCTTCATTCCTTATTATCACAAGAACGAGGCGCTGGTCGGTACCAACACCTACGGCAAGCCGGTCGGCCAGATCGCGCTCGACCAGGCGGCCTGCGACGATCGGCTTCGGGTCATCGCCTTCAAGACCGAGAATGCGGCGCGCCAAGGCGATTATTATGACGGCCTGGCCAGCAAGATGGAGGCGAGCTGCGCGGCGGGCGACGACATAAGCCACCAGCTCGGCGACCCGCAGGAAAGCTCGACTAAGGCCGCTTTGGACTTCCTCGCCGGCCGGGTCTGCACGCCGATCACCGCCAGCAGCGGCGGAATTACCGCCCAGTCGGTGCGCGAAAAGCGCGAGCTCTTGATGCCGGAGCGTCCCAGCGCGGTCCAGCACGAGCTGCCGGGATCCTATTGATCTGCGCTACGCCTTGGCGAAAGCCGGTGCGCGGTGGCCGGCTACGGTCAATGTCCTTCGATCTTCGATGAACCTCAGCTGTGGAGGCCGTTCAGGCTGACCTCACCGCCGGGGGCGCCATGTGTCGGGCAAGCGTTGGGGAGCGCCCCGAAACAGGAGCATCGAAATGAAAAAGTTGATCTTCATCGCCTTGGCCGCAACCTCGGCCATCGCGGCCACGGCGCCCGCCTCGGCCCAGTCCGGCCGCTATGACGGCGGCTACGCCAACGGCAACGCCAACGGCCAGATCGGGACCGACCAGCTGCAGATGCGGCTTCAGGCCGGCATCCGCAGCGGCGCCATCTCCCGCTCCGAGGCGATGCCGCTGCGCGAGCAGCTTCGCCAGCTCACCCGCCTCGAGATGCTCTATGCCCGTGACGGCATCAGCGGCCGCGAGCGCGCCGACCTTCAGCAGCGGACCAACACGCTTCGCCAGGGCATCCGCATGGCCGAGCGCGGCGCCGACGGCCGCTGGGGCGGCGACGATCGCTACGGCAACGACGACGGACGCTACGGCAACGACAATGGCCGTTACGGCAATGACGACAGCCGCTACGGCCGCGGCGACGTCGACAGCCGCTACGACCGCGACAATGACGGCTGGGACGATCGCGACGGCAACCGCGACGGCCGCTGGGACGTTGATGCGCGCAACGATGCCAATCGCGACGGCTATGACGACCGGGACTATAATCGCGACGGCCGCTGGGACAATGACGAGGGCTATCGGCAGACGGACGGCCGCGGCGTGATCGGCCAGGTCATCGACCGGGTCACGGGCACCGGCGGCCTCCGCGTCGGCCAGCGCGCCTCGGCCGATCTGGGCGGCGTCCCTTACGCCTACCGCACCCAGTTTCGCGACGGCGAGGGCGTCTATTACCGTTCGGACGGACGCCAGATCTACCAGATCGATGCCCGCACCCAGACGGTGGTCCGAATCTACGCGATCAACCGGTAGGCTTCGCGACCTGGACTAGCCATCAGGGCGCCCCGGCACCGGCCGGGGC
>JAXDPE010000038.1:0-121435 GCA_034668565.1 Sphingomonadales bacterium
CACTGTCACGTCGGCAGCCGCATTCGTCTCTCCCGGCAGGGCCAGATCCTCAGTGTGCGCGGCCCGGGATGTGCACCTCCGATCTGACAGGCCGGGCCACCGATGTGTCGCCCAGCCCCCTTGAAAATCCGGCCCAAAACCCCATCTCAACGAGACCAATGTCTGGGGGGCATTCCACCATTATCGCCAGGATCGCCGAAGAGGCCGCCGGATGGCGTCTCGATCGGGCCCTGGCCGCCGCCGTGCCCACCTTGTCGCGCGAGCGGCTGAAGGCGCTGATCAGCGGCGGCCGGGTGACGGGTCCTTCGGGAATCGTCCGCGACCCTTCGTCGAAGGCTGTCGCCGGCGCCTACGAGGTCAGCGTCCCGGAGCCGGCGCCGGCGCACAACGAGGCGCAGGATATCGCGCTGGACGTGGTCTTCGAGGACGATCACCTGCTTGTCGTCGACAAGCCGGCGGGGATGGTCGTCCACCCCGCGGCCGGCAATTTCGACGGGACGATGGTCAACGCCCTCCTCCACCATTGCGCCGGCCGGCTTTCCGGGATCGGTGGAGTGGCCCGGCCCGGTATCGTCCACCGGATCGACAAGGGGACCTCCGGACTTCTCGTCGTCGCCAAGACCGACCGGGCGCATGAGGGGCTCGCGGCGCAGTTCGCGCGGCACAGCATCGACCGCCGCTATCTGGCGATCGTTGCCGGCTTGCCGACCCCTCCGTCCGGAACCGTCGACGCGGCGCTCGCCCGCTCCTCGGCCAACCGCCAGAAGATGGCGATCGTCGACGGGACTCGGGGCAAAAGGGCGGTGACTCATTACCGGCTGCTCCGGCCTCTCAGGGAGTCGGCTCTGGTCGAATGCCGGCTCGAAACCGGCCGGACCCACCAAGTCCGGGTCCATATGACGTCGATCGGCAACCCATTGCTCGGCGATCCGGCCTATGGACGGATCAAGCCGGTCCATCGCGAGTTATTGAAAAGGCTGGGTTTTGAGCGACAGGCGCTGCACGCGGCGGAGCTTGGGTTCATCCATCCCGTGACATCGGCGCCCTTGTCGTTCAAAAGCGACGCCCCGTCGGATATGCAGCAACTGTTAAGCGCGCTGGCGGTATAAGGGCGACGGTGCCGGCAAAAGCAAAAGCAGTCGGATACCAGGGAGTGAGTGAAGACGATGGCTAGCGGTAAAGGCGTGGCGACGATTCCCGCCATGAGCGGCGAGGCGGGCCTCAACCGCTATCTCGCCGAGATCAAGAAATTCCCCATCCTCGCGCCCGAGGAGGAATATATGCTGGCCAAGCGCTGGACCGAGCATCAGGACACCGATGCCGCGGCCAAGCTGGTCAACTCGCACCTCCGGCTCGTCGCCAAGATCGCGATGGGCTATCGCGGCTACGGCCTGCCGACCGCCGAGCTCATCTCGGAAGGCAATATCGGCCTGATGCAGGGCGTGAAGAAGTTCGAGCCCGAAAGGGGCTTCCGGCTCGCCACCTATGCGATGTGGTGGATCCGGGCCTCGATCCAGGAATATATCCTGCGTTCGTGGAGCCTGGTGAAAATGGGCACCACGGCGGCTCAGAAGAAGCTGTTCTTCAACCTTCGGCGGATGAAGAACCAGATCGAGGCGTTCGAGGACGGCGACCTGAAGCCCGCCGACGTGACCAAGATCGCCACCGATCTCGGCGTCTCGGAAGAAGACGTCATCTCGATGAACCGCCGGATGGCGATGGGCGGGGACACCTCGCTCAACGTCTCCCTTCGCGAGGAGGGCGACGGCCAGTGGCAGGATTGGCTGGTCGACACCGACCCGCTTCAGGACGAGCGGGTCGCCGACGCCCAGGAGACCCAGGTGCGGCACGAATTGCTGGTCGAGGCGATGTCGGCCCTGAACGACCGCGAGAAGCATATCCTGACCGAACGGCGCCTGACCGACGAGCCCAAGACCCTCGAGGAATTGAGCCAGGTCTACGACGTCAGCCGCGAGCGGATCCGCCAGATCGAGGTCAGGGCCTTCGAGAAGCTCCAGAAGGCGCTGATGGGCCTCGCCGGCGAGCGTCGGCTGCTTCCGGCTTCGTAGGGGTCGATCGAATTGAGGATCGTCACCCCGGCGCAAGCCGGGGCCTCGGGGAGACCCGCCGTGACTTCTCGACCTGAGGTCCCGGCTTTCGCCGGGATGACGTGCTCATGCCTCGCGTGAGGGCCAGGAAGCGCGGCTGGCTCGGGCGCATCCTGCTGTGGGCCATCTCCGCCGTCTTCCTGTTCGTCCTGCTCAGCCTGCTCTGGGTGCTCGCCTACCGCTTCGTGAACCCGCCTTTCACCTTCACCATGCTCGGCGACCGGATCGGCGGCCGCAGCGTGTCGCGCGACTGGATGGCCCTGGAGCGGATCGACCGCGACGCGGTCCGCGCGGCGATCGCGGCGGAAGACAGCAAGTTCTGCGCCCACTGGGGCTTCGACCAGGACGCGATCGCGGCCGCGATGCGGCGCAACGCGCGCGGCGGCTCGGTCGTCCGCGGCGGCTCGACGATCAGCCAGCAGACGGCGAAGAACGTCTTCCTCTGGCAGGGCGGCGGCTATTTCCGCAAGGGTCTCGAGGCCTGGTTCACCCTGCTCATCGAGAATATGTGGGGCAAAAGGCGGATCATGGAAGTCTATCTCAACGTCGCCGAGACCGGGATCGGCACCTATGGGGTGAACGCCGGCGCGCAACGTTACTTCAACCATGATGCCAGCGCGATGAGCGGGGTCGAGGCGGCCCGGATCGCCGCGGTGCTGCCGCTACCCAAGAAGCGCGGGGCGACGGCTCCGAAGGGCTTCACCCGGCGCTACGGCAACGCGATCGCGGCCCGGATCGGCGTGGTGGCGCGGGATGGACTGGACCGCTGCGTCTATGACGGTGAGGCGGCGGCGCCAGAGCGCAAGCCGGCGGCGCCGGTGCGGCGGAAGGCGGCGCCGAGGACGAAGGCCGGTCCGGCGGCGCCACCGGTTGCCGTCCCGGGCGAGGAATATGAGCAGCCGCAGGCCGAGCCTGTGGCGGAGCCGGAGGTTGCGCCGGAGCCCGATCCCGCGACGACGCGCGAGGGAAATTCGCAATAATTGTCATCCCGGCGAAAGCCGGGACCTCAGGACAATGAGTCGCGGTGGGCCGCCCCGAGACCCCGGCTTTCGCCGGGGTGACGCCTCCCCCGGAGGCGTCAGAAAGGCATCTTGAAGCCGGGCGGGAGCTGGAGGCCGGCGGTCATTTTCGACATCTCGCCCTGCGCCGCCTGGTCGGCCTTCTGGCGCGCGTCGTTGATCGCCGCGGCGATCAGATCCTCGGCCATCTGCTTTTCGGACGGGGCGAGCAGGCTCTCGTCGAGGTCGACCGAGATGATGCGGCCCTTGGCAGTCGCCCGGATCTTGACCAGGCCGCCCCCGGAAAGGCCTTCGACCTCGATCTTGTCCAGCCCTTCCTGGGCCTTCATCAGCCCTTCCTGGGCGTTCTGGGCCATCTTCATGATCTCGTCGAAATCCGGCATTTTTCAAGCGCTCCGTTGTTCATCCAGGGTGTAGCCGGCGAGCTCGGCTCCCGGAAAGGCCTCCAACGCGGCCTTGACCAAAGGGGTTTCGAGCACCGACTGCTTCAAGGCGGCCTCGGCGGCCTGTTCGCGTTCGCGCAGGGTCGGATGGGCCGGGCGATCCGACAAGGCGACCTGCCACTTCTCGCCGAATATCGTGTCGGTGGCGTCGCGCAGGGTTCGAAGGAACGCGTCGATATCCCGGATCTCGCGAACGTTGCCGGTCTGCTGGAGGAGCAGATTGGGGGGACCGTATTCGACCAGCCGATAATGCTCGCGAAGCTGGTGGGCGAGGATCGCCCGGCCCTTGTTCTCGATGATCTCGGTAAAGGCTTCGAAGGAAGCGGGAGTGGCAAGGGACTGCGCGGCGCCCGGAGACGCCGATCCGGCCGACGCCGGCCGGGCCGTCACCGCCTCGCCGCTCGCCAGCTTCTCCACCAGGGCGCCCGGATCGGGAAGCTCGGAGGCGTGGATCACCCGAAGCAGCGCCATTTCGGCGGCCTCGAGCGGCATCGGCGCGCCATGGACCTCGGCAAGCCCCTTGAGGAGGAGCTGCCAGAGGCGGTGGACGGCGGCGTAGGAGAGCCGGCCGGCCCATTCGGCAAAGGCCTCGCGCTCCTCGGCGGACTGGGCCGGATCCTCGGCTCCCCCGACCTTGGCCCGGGTGATTCCGTGCACGCTCTCAAGGAGGCCGCGGAGGACGGCGTTGGGCTCGACTCCCAGATCATATTGGTCGCGAAGCGCCGCCAGCGCCGCCGGGGCGTCGCCGCCGAGGAGAAGCCCGAGCAGCCGGCGGATGGCGCCGCGATCCGAAAGGCCGAGCATCGTCCTGACCTGATCGGCGCCGACCCCGCCGGGGCCGTGGGCGATCGCCTGGTCGAGGATGGAGAGGCCGTCGCGGGCCGACCCCTCGGCGGCCCGGGCGATGAGGGCCAGGGCCTCCGGCTCGACCTCCACCCCTTCCTTTCGCGCGACTTCGCCGAAATGGGCCGCGAGCTTGTCGGCCGGGATCCGCCTAAGATCGAAGCGCTGGCAGCGCGACAGGACCGTCACCGGGACCTTGTTGATCTCGGTCGTCGCAAACAGAAACTTAACGTGCGCAGGGGGTTCTTCCAAAGTCTTGAGAAGCGCATTGAAGGCGTTCTTGGACAGCATATGGACTTCGTCGACGATGTAGACCTTGAAGCGGGCGGACACGGCCGAATAGCGCACCGCCTCGATGATCTCGCGGACGTCGTCGACCCCGGTATGGCTGGCGGCGTCCATTTCGACGACGTCGATGTGGCGCCCCTCCGCGATCGCCCGGCACGGCTCGCACACGCCGCAAGGAGCGATGGTCGGACCGCCCTGCCCGTCCGGGCCGATGCAGTTGAGCGCCTTGGCGATGAGGCGCGCGGTCGAGGTCTTGCCGACCCCTCGCACACCGGTGAGGAGGAAGGCGTGGGCGAGACGGTCGCGCTCGATCGCATTGCCGAGGGTCTTCACCATCGCGTCCTGCCCGATCAGCTCGGCGAAGCTTTGCGGACGATATTTGCGGGCGAGGACCCGGTAGGGTTGCGCTTTCGCGGGCTGCGGCGGTTCGTCGAGGCCGAGGGCGCCGAAGCCGGCCTGGGTGTCGTCGGGGGATTCGGATGCCATCCGGGGAGCCTAGCCTATTCCGTCGTCCCGGCGAAAGCCGGGACCTCAGGCCGGAAGGGCGCGGCCGGTCTCCCTGAGGTCCCGGCTTCCGCCGGGTGACGCCGATAGTGAAGGTGGGAGCCGGAAACGACCCGGCGCTTGAACTCGTTACGGCTGCTTCCTTCCGGACCTGACCGGGTTGGCGAGAGCGCCGTCCGTCCGACTCCCGGGGCGCATATAGAAGGGCGGCCCGCCGAATTCAAACCCGCATCACGATATGCTGGACCACAGGACCGCCACGACACAAAGATCGATCACCACGTGCACGGCGCAGGAGGCCGGCGGGCTGAGGGCGAGGGTCAGCGCCGCCTTGACCGTCTTGGGATAGTCCGTAATTTCCCCGGGGTCGGCGTCCAGCCGGCTCAGGATTTCGGTCCGCATCGACACCAATCCCCTGGCGATCACCATGATCCCGCGCAGATGAGCGACCGCGAATGCGAGGAAGGCGACCGTCATCAGGGCCGCTGTTTGAGGCGTGAAATGCTCGTTCATAGTCGCGCCGAAACCCGCCGCAGCAAATGTGGCGGCAATGTAAAGGCCCCACAGAGTGGTCAACATCCCGGAATAAGTCGAAAAGGCGGCGACCGCATTTGCGAGATTGAATTCACGCATGTCTGTTCTCCCCTGAGCAACCCCGGGAGACAGCGGTACTATGCCAGCACCTGCGCGACCAGCCTCCCGACCGCCGCGTGGGCGGCGGCCTGGGTTGCGGCATCACCGGTTCCGCCGCTCTGGTAGCAGGCGATGACGATCGGCGGCCTGGCCGATCGCCAGGCGATCGCGACGTCATTGACCGCGCCGTTGGCGCCGGTGCCGGTCTTGTGGCCGACGAGCCAGGGCGGAGAGGGAAGACCGGCCTTGAGGCGGTCGGCCCCCGGCACCGACTTCTTCAGCCAGACCGAGAGGTGATTGCGCGACGCCTGGCTCAGCACGTCGCCGAGCACGAGGGTGCGGACGAGGCGGGCCATGGCGGCCGGGCTGGTCGAGTCGCGCGGGTCGTTGGGAAGGTTCGAGTTGAGCTCGGTCTCGAAGCGGTCGAGCCGGGTGACGGGATCGCCGCAGCGGCGGATGAACCGGGTCAGCGCCTCGGGGCCGCCGAGACGTGTAAGGAGCATGTTGGCGGCGCTGTTGTCGCTCAGCTCGATAATGGCCGAGCAGAGTCGGACGACCGAGAGACCGCCCTCCGCCCAATATCTTTCGACGGCGGGCGAATTAGGGAGCGGCTTGCCCGCCGGGAACGGCAATTTCTCCTCGAGGGAGAGGGCGCCGCCGTCGGCAAGGTCGAGCATCGCCGCGGCGAGAGGGAGCTTGAAGGTGGAGGCCATGGCGTAACGCGAGCCGGCGTCGAAACCGAGCTCGCGTCCCGAAGCGATGTCGATGGCCGCAACTCCGAGGCGGCCGCCGGGGCCCAAAGTGGAGCGAATCGCCTCGAAGCCGGCCGCCGCCTTGCGGGCGACCTCGTCGGGCGCGGGAGCCCGCGGCGCGGCGCGGCAGCCGGCGGCGAGGGCGGCTCCGGCGGCGGCGAGGAAGGTTCGGCGGTCGATCATCGTCCCTGCATGTTATGCGAACCGCCCGGCATACGCACCGTCAGATTGTCCAGGGCCTCGCTCAGCTGAATCTGACAAGCGAGGCGCGAGGTGCGGGTGACGTGCCGGGCGAGGTCGAGAAGGTCCTCTTCCTCCTCGCTCGCCGGCGGAAGCCTGTCGAAATCCTCGGCGGCGACAATGACGTGGCAGGTCGAGCAGGCCATCTGGCCCTCGCACGTCCCTTCGAGCGGCAAACCGTGCGCCTGGGCGAGATCGAGCAGGCGCTGGCCCGGCTGCCCGCGCACCTGCCGGATGTGGTTGCCGTCGGCGGAGACGAAGCGAACCGTGGTCATGCGGCGAAACTCATCTGGCGATCCGCGGCGGCGTCGATCAGCGTCAGGGCCTCCTCGAGCTCCGCCTCGGTCGAGTAGCGGCCGAAGCCGAGCCGGATGCTGGAGCGCGCCTCGCGGTCGGAGAGCCCGAGCGCGGCGAGGACGTGGCTGGGCCGCCCCGAACCGCTGGCGCAGGCCGAGCCCGAGGAAAAGGCGATTCCGCGCAGCTCGGAGATCAAACGGGCGGAGTCGACGCCCGCGCGGCGCAGGCTGAGGTTGCCGCGATAGCGGTGCTCGGCCGAGCCGTTGATCGTCCAGGAGGGCAGCAGCTTCAGCGCCCTGCCCCACAGGCGTTCGACATGGTCGCCGTCGGCCTCGCCACGCTCGGCGAGCAGCCGGGCGGCTTCGCCGAAGCCGACGCACAAAGCGGGCGACAGGGTGCCGGAACGAAGCCCGCCTTCCTGGCCGCCCCCGTGGAGGAGCGGATCCAGCTCCACCCCGTGACCAACCCAGAGCGCCCCGATTCCCTTGGGACCGTGGACCTTGTGCGCCGAGACGGCGACGAGGTCGCAGTCGGCGAGCGGAATCCCAACATGGCCGAGGCCCTGGACGGCGTCGCACAGGAACAGCGCGCCGGCGGAACGGGCAGCGGCGGCGATCTCGGCGACGGGCTGGACGACTCCGACCTCGTTGTTGACGAGCATGGCGACGACGAGCCCGACCGGGCGGGCGAGAGCGCACGTCAGGATTTCGAGATCGAGCAGGCCGTCGGCCCCGACGGGAAGGATCTCGACCTCGAAACCCAGCCCGGCGAGATAGCCAATCGTGTCGAGGACCGCGGCATGCTCGGTCGCGAGGGTGACGATTCGTCGGCGTTCGGGCGGAAGCCGGGAGGCGGCGCCTTTTAGAGCCCAGTTGATCGCCTCGGTGGCGCCGGAGGTGAAATACAATTTTCCGTTCGCCCCGAGCCCTTCGACGCCGCCTGCGGCGGCGCTCTGGATAAACTCCGTCGAGGGAGCCTGTCGAGCGAAGCCGAGACCAGGTTTCTCGGCTCCGCTCGACAGCGTGTCTCGACTTCCCTCGACACGAGCGGGAGAATATCCGAGCGCCTCGACCACCCGCTCCCGAGCGACCTCGACGGCCGCCGCCGCCTCCCGTCCCAGGCCGTGGCCGCTGTGCGGATTGGCGAAACCCGTCTCGATCCACGGCCGCATCGCCTCCGCCACTTGCGGAGCCACCGGCGTGGTCGCCTGATAGTCGAGATAGATGGTCGGTCTCACGCGGCTCGGCGTTTGCCGTGCATCGCGGCCCAGTGGCCGAGCAGGGCGTCGATGTCGCTTTCCCGGGTCTGCGGTCCGAAGCTGACTCGAATGACCTCGCGGGCAGCCTCCTCGGGCCAGCCCATGGCGGTGAGGACATGGCTGGTCTTGAGGCTTCCCGAGGCGCAGGCGCTGCCGGCGGTTACGGCGATCCCGGCGAGATCGAGCTGCATCATCTGGGCGGCGCCGGGGACTCCGGGCATCCGGTAGCAGGCGATAGTGGCGATTCGCGGCGCCTCCCCGGCGACGATCTCGCCGCCGGAGGCGAGAATGCCCTCGTCGAGTCTGGCGCGGAGCCGCTTCGCTCCCTCATACCAGTCGTGATCGGCCTCGCAGGCGGCGGCGAAGCCCATGATTGAGGGGACGGCGGCAGTGCCGGGCCGGAAGCCGCCTTCCTGGCCGCCGATCGCCTCGAGCGTGGCGACATCCTTGATCAGGAGAGCGCCGATGCCCGGCGGGCCACCGAATTTGTGGGCGGCGACGACGATGAAATCGGCCTCGGGCAGCGGCAGCTTGCCGGCGCTCTGCGCGCAATCGGTGAGGAGTAGGCCGCCCGCTGCCTTCACCCGGGCGTGGACCTCGCCGAAAGGGTGGACGACCCCGGTCTCGTTGTTGACCGACTGGACCGCCACCAGCGGCGCCTCGGCACCCAGCAAGGCCTGATCGAGATCGGCGAGGTCGATCGCCCCGTCCGGTCCGACTCCGACCTGCCGGGCGCCCGGAGCGCTTCGAAGCACCGCGGGATGCTCGACCGAAGCGACGATCCGGTCCTTCGCTTTGGCCCGCTCGAAGACCAGCGAGATGGCCTCTGTGGCCCCGGAGGTGAATATTAGGGTGGAGTCGGTGTCCAGCGCCGCCGCGATCCGCCGGCGGGCGTCCTCGAGCTGGGCGCGAACCGCTCGGCCCTCGGCGTGGGGCGAGGACGGATTGGCCCATGTCCGGCACGCCTCGGCCATCGCCGCCGCCGCCTGCGGCAGGACCGGGGTCGTCGAAGCGTGGTCGAGATAGATGCGGTCGGGCACGTCTTCCCTTTCAAATTGCACGGCGGGCGCGCTGCCCTATATAGAGCGGCATGTGCGCGGGGGCAGCCCCGCTCTTTCCCCCTAGCGATGCGCAGGTGCAATGCCCGAAGTCATTTTCCCCGGCCCGGAAGGCCGTCTCGAAGGCCGATTCAGTCCCGGCCCCCGGCCCCGCGCGCCCGTCGCGCTGATCCTCCACCCCCATCCGCAGGGCGGCGGGACGATGAACAACGCCATCGTCCAGGCGCTCTACAAGACCTTCGTCAGGCGCGGCTTCGCGACCCTTCGCTTCAATTTCCGCGGAGTCGGCAAGAGCCAGGGCGTGTTCGACAACGGCATCGGCGAATTGTCCGACGCGGCCTCGGCGCTGGACTGGGTCCAGCAGGTCCATCCCGAAGCCGAGACGACCTGGATCGGCGGCTTCAGCTTCGGTGCCTGGATCGGCATGCAATTGCTGATGCGGCGGCCCGAGGTGCGCGGCTTCATCTCGATCGCGCCGCCGGCCAACATGTACGATTTCACCTTCCTCGCCCCCTGCCCCGCCTCCGGAATCATCGTCCAGGGCGAAGGCGACGAAGTCGTGACCCCGAACGCGGTCCAGAAGCTGGTCGACAAGCTTCGCACCCAAAAGCACATCACCATCCATCACTCGACCATCCCCACGGCGAACCACTTCTTCGTCAACGAGATGCCCCAACTGATGAAGGCGGTGGACCAGTATCTGGACTTCAGGCTGGATCCCAGCTGCCCGATCCGGTGAGATCCGGGCAGGCGTCCGATCACCCGTTCCCGTCACCCTGAACTCGTTTCAGGGTCCAGGGTGGAGCAACGCCCGCTTCGGTCAATAGCCGCGAGCGGCGGAGCTGCGCCACCCTGGATGCTGAAACGAGTTCAGCATGACGGGAAAAGTGACTTTCACTCCGATCCCGAATGCCAGCGCAGCGACATGCAGGACAGACCGGCGTCGATCTTCGCGATCTCGCGGGCCGGCGTCTGCACGACTTCGATTCCGCGCCCGGCGAGCAAGGCCGCTGTCCGGGGGAAGGAATCGCCCATCAGGATTCGGTCGTTGACCCGGATGAGGTTGGCGGAATGCTGCTCGCCGGGCGGGGTGACCAGCGCTTCGTAGTCCGGAAAGAGCGGCGCGATGGCGGGCACGGCGATCAAGGTGCCTTCGTCGACCAGAGCGCAGCCGGTCTTGAGGTGGAGAAGGCCGGACGGCGGCTCGACGATTCGGGCGATCCGGCCGAGGTCGCGGGCGAGCTCGCAGAAGCGCTCGGCACCCGCTTGGTCGGTGCGGGCCGACAGTCCGATGACGATTTCGTCGGGCAGGACAAGGATGTCGCCGCCGTCGACAAAGCCCTCGTCGACCCTTGCGACATGGGTGAAATGGCGATGGAGGACCGGCTCCAGCGAGGCGCTTTCGTGAAATCGGCTGGGCGCTCCCGGACGAAGCAGGATCGCGCCTTCGGCAAGGACGAAGGCGGGATCCTCGACGAAGACCGAATCGGGGTGATCGGGAAGCGGGGGAAGAACCTCCAGGCGGACTCCGGCGGCCTCGATCGCGGCGACATAGGCGCGATGCTCGGCGACGACCCGATCGTAAGTGGGCGGCTCGGAGCTTGTGCGCAGGCCCTCGACCACGCTCTCGGCTGGCTTTCGGACGATGGCTCGGTCGAAATCGAAGACTCGCATCTCACAGGGTCCAGATCAGGACGTTGGCGAACAGCACCGCGGCGGCGATCAGCATCAGCATTCCCTGCTTGCGCTCCTTGCGCCTGAGCAGGACCCAGGCCCCTCCCCCGGCCAGCGCAAAGGCTCCGAGGACGGCGATCGACAAAGCGGCGGCGGCGATTCCGGTCATGGCCGGACTTGTGCCATCCAAAGCCGCTCGAAAACAGGCCCTGGCTTTTACGAACGGTTAAATCGACCGGCCTAGCTTCCCCGCCATGCCCGACGGGGACGCGAAACAGCAGCTGGACGAAGCTTTCGAGCGGATCGAGGAATCGATCCTGCCCAGCCTTTCGATGATGCTCGACACGCTTCTCGAAGCGGCGACCCTGGCCCGGCCGGGACATGACGGCGAGGTGTTCGCCGCCGAGCTGAGGACGCTCGGGCTTCAGCTCGAAGCCCTGACCCGGCAGATCGAGGCCGTCTCGCCGGCCGAGCGGATCGACCCCGCCGACTATCGGCCCGCGTCGGCCGCCTGAGAACCGAGAATCGCGCCGTAGAGCTCGGGATCGACATTCCCGCCCGACACCACCACCACCGTCCGCTCCGTGACCGCCCCGGCCTTGCCGGCGAGCAGGGCCGCCAAAGCGACGGCGCCCCCGGGCTCGGCGACGATCCGAAGATGGCGGGCGGCGAAGGCCATGGCGGTCTCGATCTCCGACTCGGTGACCCACAGGCCCGACGCCCGCGAGTCGCGAAGAGCGCCGAGGGTTAGTGGCGAGACCAATTTGGTCTGGAGGGCGTCGCAGCGGGTCGGCGGCGCCGGCTCGATGACAGGGACGGGCCGGCCCGCCTCGATCGACCGGGCCATGTCGTCCCAACCTTCGGGCTCCACCGTGACGATGTGCGACCCGGGCAGAGCGAGCGCGATTCCGGCCGAAAGTCCGCCGCCGCCGCAGGGCACGAGGACCTTGTCCGGCGCGGCGCCGAGCTGGTCGGCGATTTCGATCCCGACGCTCCCCTGCCCTTCGATGATGTCGACGTCGTCGAACGAGGGCAACAGGGTCGCTCCCCGGGCCTCGGCGAGCCGGCCGGCAATCTCTTCGCGGCTTTGGGTCGAGCGGTCGTAGGGGACGATCTCGGCTTCGGCGGTCCGAGTCGCCTCGAGCTTCACCGCGGGCGCGTCGGCGGGCATGACGATGGCGGCGGCGATGCCCAGCCGGCGCGCCGCGATCGCCACGCCCTGACCGTGATTGCCGGACGAGAAAGCGACGACTCCGCGCCGGCGCTCCGCTTCGTCGAGGAGAAGCAGCCGGTTGGTCGCTCCGCGAAGCTTGAAGCTGCCACCCTCCTGAAGGCACTCGGCCTTGATCCAGAGCCGGACGCCTTCCCATTCCAGCGGCAGCAGGGGCGTCCGGACGACGTGCGGGGCGACACGCTTCGCCGCAGCGGCGACACCCTCTGGCGTGGGCTTCCTCTCTGTCATTCAAACCTCTGGTTTTACGAGGGAAAAAGCAGGTCTTTACAGTGGGGAACAGGGTCCATATATCCGCCCCCGCTGCCCCATGGGGACTTCCAACAACCGCAAGGCAGCTTTTTCGTCAACTACCGCCTTTGGAGGTCCCTTGAGTTGCACAAGCATCATAGCGCGCTGGGGCTAGCGAAAGCCCTGCGACCGGTCCAGCCGGTCACGCTCATCCGTCCGCATGCCGCCCGGCGCGCGGCCCGATTCTTCGTCGAGAAGTTTCCGGGCCGGTCGCTTTATGCGGTCAAGGCGAACCCCTCTCCGGACCTGCTGCGGATCCTCTGGGAGAGCGGGGTGACCCATTATGACGTCGCCTCGATCGCCGAGGTGCGCCTGGTCGCCGAGACGCTTCCGCAAGCGGTCCAGTGCTTCATGCACCCGGTCAAGGCCGAGGAGGCGATCGCCGAAGCCTATAAGCTCGGCGTGCGCACTTTCTCGCTCGACACGATGGAGGAGCTCGAGAAGATCGTCCGGGCGACGAATGAGGCCGAGGATCTGAACCTGTGCGTCCGGATCCGGGTGTCGTCCGACTACAGCAAGCTCAGCCTCGCCTCGAAGTTCGGCGCCGAGCCGGACGAGATGAAGGCCCTGCTTTTCGCCACCCGCCAGGCGGCGGACGCGCTCGGCATCTGCTTCCACGTCGGAAGCCAGGCGATGACCCCGGCCGCTTATTCCGAGGCGATGGAGCGGGTTCGGGCGGCAATCGTCGAGGCGGCCGTCACCGTCGACATCGTCGATGTCGGCGGGGGTTTCCCGTCGGTCTATCCCGGAATGGAGCCGCCGCCGCTCGAAGCCTATTTCGACGTGATTTCGCGCGCCTTCGAGAGCCTGCCCATCTCCTATTCGGCCGAATTGTGGTGCGAGCCGGGCCGGGCGCTGTGTGCGGAATATGCAAGCCTTCTGGTCCGGGTGGAGAAGCGCCGGGCCGACCAGCTCTATATCAACGACGGCGCCTACGGGACGTTGTTCGATGCCGCGCATATCGGCTGGAGGTTTCCGGTGAAGCTGGTCCGCGAGGGCGGCTCCGACGTCCGCGACATGGCGTTCAGCTTCTACGGGCCGACCTGCGACGATCTCGACCATATGGCCGGCCCGTTCCACCTGCCGGCGGACGTCGGCTCGGGCGATTATATCGAGATCGGAATGCTCGGCGCCTATGGCTGCGCGATGCGGACCGCGTTCAACGGCTTCGGCGCCGTCGCCAAAGTCGAGATGAGCGACGAGCCGATGGCGACCCTCTACGGGGCGGATGAGGAACGCGACGTTCCGTCGCACGTCGTTAAATTATAGGAGCCCGTCGTTCCCGCGAAAGCGGGAATCCCGCTCCTCACAGGATCAGGAAGAAGAAGCTGGATCCCCGCTTTCGCGGGATGACGGCTAGTGGAGACGCAAGTGAACACCGAGACCAAGATCAACGACACCCGCAAAGCGGAGCTTCTGGCGAACGTCGTCGAGCATATCGACATCACCAGCTTCGACGCCCGACCGATCGTCGACGCGATGAAGAAGATGAGCTTCACCAGCCGCGACCTCGGCCGCGCCGCGGAAATCTACAACACGATGCTCGCCGATCAGAGCTGCTCGGTGATCCTCGTCATCGCCGGCTCCACCTCGGCCGGCGGCTGCATGGACCTTTATGCCGAGCTCGTGCGCAACAACATGGTCGACGCCATCGTCGCCACCGGCGCCACGATCGTCGACATGGATTTCTTCGAAGCGCTTGGCCACAAGCACTACCAAGCGCTTGAAATCCCTGACGACGACACTTTGCGCTCGCTCTATATCGACCGCATCTACGATACCTATATCGACGAGGAGAAATTGCAGGAGACCGATCATACGATCGGCGACCTCGCCAATTCGCTCGAGCCCAAGCCTTATTCGTCGCGGGCGTTCATCCGCGAGATGGGCAAGTGGCTGATGACCAACGGCAAGAAGGACAACAGCCTGGTCAAGCTCGCCTATCAGCATGACGTTCCGATCTTCTGCCCGGCTTTCGTCGACAGCTCCGCGGGCTTCGGCCTGGTCAAGCACCAGGTCGACGCGATGAAGGTGGGGAAGCCCTATATGGTCCTCGACGCCATCGCCGACTTCCGCGAGCTGACCAACCTCAAGATCGAGGCGGGCACCACCGGCCTGCTGATGATCGGCGGCGGGGTTCCGAAGAACTTCACCCAGGACACGGTCGTCTGCGCCGAGATCCTTGGCCACGACGACGTCGAGGTCCACAAATATGCGGTCCAGATCACCGTCGCCGACGTCCGCGACGGCGCCTGCTCCTCCTCCACCCTCCAGGAGGCGGCGAGCTGGGGCAAGGTCTCGACCGCGATGGAGCAGATGGTCTTCGCCGAGGCGACCAGCGTCATGCCGCTCCTGGCCAGCGACGCTTATCATCGCGGTCACTGGAAAGAGCGGACGAAGCGCCGCTTCGCCAAGCTGTTCGACTGAGCGTTCTCGGCTGATCATCTCGTCATTGCGAGGAGTGAAGCGACGAAGCACTCCAGCGGGTCTCCGAGGCCGCTCTGGATTGCTTCGCTTCGCTCGCAATGACGGGGTTCATTCGTTGCCGTCCCGCCGCTCCCGGATCAGGAAGGTCGCTGCCAGCCCGCACGCCACCGCGGCGGTCATGTACCAGCCCGGGGCAAGCGGGCTACCGGTCCATTCGATCAGCTTGCGGATCAGCGGCTGGGCGGTGCCTCCGAAAACCGAGATGGCGCAAGCGTAGATCAGGCCCATCGCCCCGGCGCGCATTCGGGACGGGATCGCTTCCAGCACCAGCAGCATGGCCGGAGTCGAGCCGAGGATGTGGACGAGCGACAGGAAGGCGGTGGTCGCGAACAAGGCGGCGGGGGTGCGAACGGCGCTGACAAACAGATAGGCGGGGACGGCGAGAACGATCAGCGCGAGCCAAGGCAGAAGCAAGGTCCGCTTGCGCCCGAAGCGGTCGGCGAGCCAGCCGGCGGCGAGGTCGCAGACGACGCTGACCAGGCCGAGCACCAGGGTGGCGCCGAAGGCGACGTTGACCGCCATGTGCAGGGTCGTTTGAGCATAGGTGTTGATATATTGGAGCGTGTAGTTGGCAATGGTGGCGGCACCGAGCACGATCATTCCGGCCGCGGCGGTGGCGAATACCGGCCGCAGGCTCGCCGCCGGGACATCTTCGTTCGACGGCGGCAGAGTTTCCTCGAGCGTGCGGCGAAGGGCGAGGCCGAAGGGCACGATCGCGGCTCCCAGAAGGAAGGCGATGCGCCAGCCCCAGGCGTCGAACTGGGCCGGCGCCATGACCGACGACAGGATGAAGCCGACCAGCCCGGCGGCCAGCACGCCGACGTCGGCCGTCGCCATGTGCAGCGATACGAAAAGACCGCGCCGGCCGGGCGGGGAGGCTTCGAGCAGCCAGGCGGTGTTCGGCCCCACCTCCCCGCCGAGCGCGAAGCCCTGGATCAGGCGGAACAGGATGGCGAGCGCCGGCGCCGCCATGCCCGCCGCCGCATAGGAGGGCGTGCAGGCGAGCCCGACGAGCCCCACGCCCATGAGCGCGAAGGACAGGATCATGGCCGGCTTGCGCCCACGGCGGTCGGCGTAGCGGCCGATGATGAAGCCGCCGAGCGGTCGGCTGAGAAAGCCGATCCCGAACGTGCCGAGCGAGAGCATCAGAGACCGGTCGGGGTCGCCCGGAAAGAGGGTGCGGCCGATCTGGACGGCGAAGAAGCTGTAGGTGACGAAATCGTAGAATTCGAGCGCGTTGCCGGAAACGACCGCCGCGATCTGCCGCGCCGAAGGGCGCCCTGCCGCCACGTCCGCCATGCTCATCTCCCCCGTTCGCCGCTGGACCAGGCTTCCATCCGGCTGCGGCAAAGGCAAGCCGGCAGCGCCTCAATAGCCGCAGGGGTAGGTCGTCCTCATTCCGGCGAGGATGACGACGGAGGCGTTGAGGCCGCCGTCCTGGGGGTGGGCGCGAAGATAGGCGACGGCCGACTGGGCGATCTGGTCGTTGGTGACGCCCCTGGGCACGCAGAAGGCCTGGGGCCGTCCGGCGGCGACCAGGGCGCTGGCATAAGCGTCGACCGCGCCCAGCACATAGGTGAGGCAGGCCGAGCGATCCTGGCCGCACAGCCCGGTCAGGGTCCCGGCCGATACCCGCGTCGGTATGGCCGGGACGGCCGGGCTCGGGGCCTGGGGACGCGGAGCGGCCGGGCGCGGTCCGGGCGGCTGGGCCTGGGCCGTTCCCATCATCATCATCGCCGCCGCCAGGGCCGTCGTCGCGATCCGGTTCATCTCGTTCTGCTCCTCCGCACTCCGCCGACCCGTTTAGCAGGCTTTTTCAGCCACTAAAGGCCGCTTTGACTCCTGCCCCCGCGGCGGCCAGTCTCGGCGCCGCAAAAGGGGGAGAAACGAAGCCATGAACAGTCCCATTCTAACGCCCGTCGTCGTGCTCGTCGCCTGGACGCTGCTGATCATGGCCTGGATGATCGTCAGCCGATTCGCGGCGATGAAGCGCAAGGGCATCTCGCTCAAGGGCCGGGTCGGCGGCCGCGGCGGCAACGCGCTCGAAGGCGTGGTCGAGGACGAGGTGATGTGGAAGGCGCATAATTACATGCACCTGGTCGAGCAGCCGACCCTCTTCTACGCCATCGCCCTCACGCTGGCCGTCGGCCATGGCGGCGGCGGCTACAGCGCGATCCTCGCCTGGGCCTATGTGGCGCTCAGGATCGTCCACAGCCTGGTGCAGACGACGGTGAACGTCATCACCTATCGCTTCATCCTGTTCGGGCTTTCGTCCCTCGCCCTGGCCGGACTGACGGTTCAGGCGGCGCGGATGGTGTGCAGCCACATCTAGCGGCTGAACGCCCCGACCAGCTCGACATGGGTCGACCAGCGAAACTGGCCGACCGGCTGTACCCAGTCGAATCGGTAGCCGCCTTCGGTCAGGACGGCGGCGTCGCGGGCGAAGGTCGAGGGATTGCACGAGACGTAGGCGATGCGCGGCACTTCGGCGCGGGCAAGGGCGGCCGACTGCTCCTTCGCACCCGCGCGGGGCGGATCGAGGACGATCCCCTCGAAGCGGTTGAGCTCCGCCGGATCGAGCGGTCGGCGATACAGGTCGCGATGGTCGACGAAGACCGGGCGCTGGGCGCGCCCGGCGGCAGCCTTGAGGGCCGAAGCGGCGTCGCGGGCGCCTTCCGCCGCCAGGATCCGGCCGTCGAGCGCCAGCGCGAAGGTTCCAAGGCCGGCGAACAGGTCGGCGACGATCCGCGCATCGCCAATCGCCCGCCGCACCGCTCCGACCAGCGCCGCCTCGCCCTGGACCGTCGCCTGGAGGAAGGCGCCGTGCGGAAGCGGCACCGGAACGCCGCCCAGGGTCACCGTGACCGGCTCCGGCTCCCAGCGGGTCTGCGCGCCGTAGCCGTCGTCGAGGGCGACCCGGGCAAGGCGATGGTCGAGCGCGAAGGCGCTCAGCGCCTCGGCGGCGGCGAGGCCTTCGGCGTCGACCTTCTCGAGAAGCAGGTCGACGCCCTGATCGGCCAGGGTCATCCGGATTCCGGCGGCGGCCCCGGGCCTGAGGATTCCGAGCAGCGCCCGCAGCGGCTGGACGAGCGCGAACAGCTCCGGCCGCATTATGTGGCAATCGCGCATGTCGATCACCCGGTGGCTCTTCTCGGCGTTGAAACCGAGTGCGCCGTTGCGTTCGGCCCGAAGCGAGGCGCGACGGCGGCTGTTGGGCGGCGAGATATGCGCGGGAAGAATGTCCGGCGACGCCAGGCCCTGCGCCGCCAGCGCGGAGACGATCCGGTCGCGCAGGAAGTCGGCATAAGCCTCGTCGTCGACATGCTGGAGCTGGCAGCCGCCGCATTCGGGAAAGTGACGGCATGGCGGCACTTGCCGGTGAGGTCCCGGCTCGAGGCCGCCGTCCGGAGCGACCCGGTCGCCGGGCGCCGTGAGCGGATAGAAACGCCCGCTCTCGCCGACTCCGTCGCCGCGGCCGGCGAGGCGAAGGATGAGGTCGTCTCCGGTCACAGGCATTCGGCGAGAGCGGCGGGCAGATGGGCGATGAGATCGTCGGCGATGAGGCCGGGGCCTGCCATCTCCGCCGCCCGGTTGTGGAGCCAGACGCCGGCGCAGGCGGCTTCGAAGGCCGCGAGGCCCGTTGCGAACTGGGCGGCGATGATCCCCGCCAGAACGTCGCCGGTGCCGGCGCTCGCCAGCCAGGCAGGTCCCGGCCGCGAGATCGCCCCCCGACCGCCCGGCTCGACGACCACGGTATCGGAGCCTTTGTAGACGATCGTGTGACCCGTCCCAGCGGAAGCCGAACGCGCCGCCTCCAATTTGCTTCCGCCGTCTCCATACAGCATGTCGAACTCGCCCGCATGGGGCGTGTAGATGGTGGGCGCCGTTCGAGCCCCGAAGCTGCCCATGGTCGCGATCAGCCACAGGGCGTCCCCATCGACGACGACGGGATGGGGACCCAACATCACCCGGCCGAGAATCTCGGCCGCCTTTAAATCGCGCCCCAGGCCGGGGCCGACCAGCACGGTTTTCACCCGGCGATCGGCCAGCGCCTCGTCCAAAGCGCCGAGCGGACGCCGGACGATCGCATTGGGGACGGTCCCGCCCTCCCCCACCAAAGTCACATACCCCGCGCCGGAGCGCGCCCCAGCGACGGCGGCGAGCGCCGCCGCGCCCGGCATGACCCCGCCGACGACGAGCAGGTGACCGCGGGTATATTTGTGATCGTCCGGCCCCGGCCGGCGCACTGCCGGCCTTTCAATCTGGCTCAGCCGGCTTGCGGCTTTTATGCCGATGTCGGCGACGACGAGCCGGCCCATGTGCCGCGCCGCCGGCTGAAGCAGGTGCGAGGGCTTCAGGGTCGCGAAGCTGATCGTGAGGTCGAAATCGGGGACCGGCGAGAAGATTGCCCCGTCGTCGGTGGCGACGCCGCTGGGCAGGTCGATCGCGACCCGCACCTTTGCCGCCGCGGCCAGATCGAGCAGGCGCTTCGAGGGGGAGGAATCGAGCGGCCGGGTAAGGCCGGTGCCGAACAAGGCGTCGACCAGCAAGGGCGCGGCGGCCGCCTCGGCGAAAGGCTCTACCGGGCCGTTCCAGGCGGCGCGCGCGGATCGGGCGTCCGGGGTTTTCGGCTCGGCGAGAGAGGCGATCCGGACCCTGGTGCCGCGAGCGGCCAAATGCCGGGCGATGACATAGCCGTCGCCGCCATTGTTGCCCGGCCCGCACAGGATCAAGGCGGGCATCGGGCCGGCAAAGCGCCAGATCGCCTCGGCGGCGGCGGCGCCGGCTTTTTCCATCAGCTCCCGGGCGGGCGTTCCCGTGCCGATGGCCTCGGCCTCGGCGGCGCGCATCTCGGCGGCGGTGAGGATGGGGCGGTTCATCGAACCCGGGCCGGCAGTCGGTAGCGGTCGCGGCCGATGGAGACTTCGATCAGGTCCTTGCCGATCACCGTCACCGTGGCCGGCTCGGCGCCGTCCGCGGCCGTCACGCCCCGGCCGTCCCGTGTCGCCGCCAGCCGCCGGAAGCTGCCGCTCGGCCCGCGCAGGGTGAACAGGGCATCGCGGCCCGAGTCGCGCTCGATCGTGCACAGCCGTTCGAAGGCCGAAGCCCCGTCGAGCGCGCATTCGATCCGATCCAGGGCCTTCGCCTCCGGCGGGCTTCCGCAGGCGGCGAGAAGAAAAGGGAGGAGAGCGGCGAGGCGCTTCATTCGCGGCTTCTCCCTCATTGCCGCCGGGCAGGCAAGTCAGCGTCCGGGCCGAAGCGCCGCCAGCCGCTCGCGGAAATCGGTGGAGCCGAACAGAGCGTCGAAGCGGCGGTCCTGGTCCTGGTCGCGGGCGACGCCGTCGCTCGCCAGCTGGATCGCCCGTTTCAGCACCGCGATGCTCTCGCCGCTATTGGCGAGGATCGCTCCGGCAAGCGCGTCGACCGTTGCACCTACGTCATCCGCTACAAGCTCGACCAGCCCGATCCGCGCCGCCTCCGCGCCGTCGACGGTGGCCGCGCCGAGCAGGAGCCTCGAGGCCTGCCCCGGCCCGACCAGGGCAACGAGCCGGGCGACGTCCTCCTGGGGATAGGAGATTCCGAACTTGGCCGGGGTGACGGCGAAGCGGGCGCCTTCCCCGGCGATCCGAAGATCGCAGGCCATGGCGAGCGCGACTCCGGCGCCGAAGCAGGGGCCCTCGACCGCGGCGATCGTGGCGATGGGTAGTGTACGCAGGGCGTCGAGGCCGCTGCGCATGATCGCCCGAAAGGCGCTCGTCGCCTGCGGGTCCGCCGCGAAAGCCGGGAAATCCTCGAGGTCGGCGCCCGCGCAAAAAGCCTGCTTCGTTGCGGAGACGACCAGCAGGCGCGCGCCGGATCGGGCGGCCTCGCCGCAGCGATGGGCGAGCAGGGCCCAGTCGCGGACCGGGATGGCGTTGCGAGCCTCCGGCCGGTCCAGGCGGAGGCGGGCCACGGGGCCTTCGAGCATGAGATCGAACATCGGCCGATTAAGCGGGGCCGGGCGGCTTTGTCGCCACAAAAAGAGCCGGCCGCCCGGTCGGAGGCGGCCGGCTCTAGAGGGCCACGGCGCCGGCTCCATTCGCGATGGAGCGGGACCATGGGCGAATGTCCACCAAGCCCCCTCGGGCCCCGTTTCGACTCGTCACGCTTCCAGAAGCAAGGGCCGTGCCACGACGCAAGCCTGCGGGTTGCGATGGTTAAGGGGCTGGAAGGGGCGTCCCGGGCCGGGACAGGCGGGTCACCTGAGGCGGCTGGAGAGCTGCCACCAATGGGGATGGCCGGTGGCGATCCGGCGGCCGGCTTCGTCCCGCTCGGCCTCTTGCTCGAACAAGGCGAAGCAGGTCGCCCCCGAGCCCGACATTCGGACCATCCGGGCCGTGCCGGGCGATCCCAGCGCGTCCAGCACCTCCCCGATCCGCGGCGCCAGGGCCCGTGCCGGGGCCTCGAGATCGTTGCGCCCGGCGAAGGGATCGCCGAGCGGTCCGCCATCGCGCCCCTCCCAATTGGCGAAGACCGATCGGGTCGAAAGCGGCGTTCCGGGATTGACCAGGAGCAGCGGTGCGCCTTGGACGCCGTGGTCGGCGATTTTCAGGCGGTCGCCCCGGCCTTCGCCTCGCGCGCTTCGCGAGTAGAAGCAGGCGGGGACGTCGGACCCGAGCCTTGCGGCGATCGCGGCCAGGGCTTCGCCGGGCAGGCCCAGGCCCCACCAGCGGTCGAGCAGCCGAAGCGCCGCGGCGGCGTCGGCCGAACCGCCGCCGATCCCGGACGCCACCGGAAGTCTCTTGTCGAGGGTCAGCGCCGCGCCGGCCGTCCCTGCGCAATGCTCGCGCAGGGCATGGGCCGCGGCGAGCACGATATTGTCGCCTTCCGTCAGGCTGTCGGCGAAAGGTCCGATCACCCGGAGCGTGATCCCCTCGCCTTCGGTCACGCTCAAGGAATCGCCGTCCTCGGCGAAGGCGAAGGCGGTCTCGATCCGGTGATAGCCGTCGGCCTCGCGCCCCCGGACGTGAAGGGCGAGGTTGAGCTTCGCATAGGCCGTTTCGAGCATCAGGGCGCGGCGAGATCCGGCCGAAGGCCCGAGTCGATCTTGCTTCGAAGCCTGTCCGCGGTCGGGCCCTCGGCGAAAGGAAGCGCCGCCCGCCAGGCGTAGCGCGCCTCGTAGCGTCGACCGGCGCTGTAATAAGCGTCGCCGAGATGCTCGGCGATCGAGGCGTCGGCCGGCTGACCCTGGGCGGCCCGTTCGAGCAGCTCGATCGCCTTGGCGACGTCGCCGCGGACGTAATGCGCCCAGCCGAGCGAATCCGTGATCGCCGAATCGTCGGGCTGGAGGCGGTTGGCCTCGCCGATCATCTTTTCCGCTTCGGCGAGATTCTCGCGCCGCTCGAGCTGCGAATAGCCCAGGAAGTTGAGCACCACCGGCTGGTCCGGAGCGAGCCGGCGGGCCTCTTCGAGCGCCGCCTTCCCCGCCGTCCAATCCCCCGCCTGGGTCAAGGCGCTGCCGCGGAGCAGCCACAGGGCCCAGACCGGATTGTGGATCTCCGCGCCCGTTTTGACGAGGTCGAGGGCCTTGCCGTAGGCGGCGGCGGCCTCCTGGTGACGGTCGATCTGGTTAAGGATGTCGCCGAGGCGGGTCCAATTGTCCACTTCGGCCGGACGTTCGGCGGCGGCGCGCCGGGCTTCGGCGAGCGCCTCTTCGGTTCGGTTCGCCTCGACGAGCACGGTCATCCGGCGATCCGCGGCGGTGCCGGCGAAGACGTCGTCGCGAGGCACTTTGGCAAGCGCGGCAAGCGCCTCCCCATGCCTCTCCTGGCCGGCAAGAAGGTCCGCCGCGATCAGCCAGGATTCGGCGTTTTCGGGCGCGAGGAAGGTGGCGAGCCGGGCGAAGCTGAGCGCCAACTGAGGCACTTCCTGGCCGTTGAGGTCGAGCGCCATCCGGCCGAGCAGCTCAGCCATCCCGGCCGCGGGCGTGACGATCTCGCCCTCGATCCGGCGGCCGGCCTCCAGTCTTCGCCTCGTCTCCGCGAGGGCCTCGGCACTGCCCTGGAGGATCGCCAGCGCTTCCTTGCGCGAGCCCTTGCGGGCGAGCGCCGCGGCTGCCGCGATTCGAAGGCGCTGCGAGCGGATCGATTCGTCCTCCAGCACCGGTGACAGGGCCAGAGCCCCTTCCTTCGCCTTGCCGCCGGCGATGAGCAGAAGCGGCCGCTGCTCCGACGCGTAAGTGGCGGCGAGCGCGTTGCCGGACGCGGCTCCGAGCAGGGTCAGCGGATCGCCCTTGCCGCTTCCCTGCGCAAGCCAGGCGCGAAGCAAGGGGGTCATGAACGAGAAGACCTCGTCCTGCTCGAGCCGCTCGATCTGCCGGGACGCTTCCTTCCATTGCCTGCCCCGGAAGGCCTCGCCGACAAGGAGCAGGCGTCCGTCCGGCGCGAGCTTGCCGGCCGAGTCGAGCTGGCGCGCGGCCTGCAGCGCCAGGGGCCGGTCGCCGGCGGCGATGGCCTGCGACAAGGCCCGGGCGGCGAGCACCTCGTTGCCCGGGGCCAAAGCGAGCGCGACCTTGTAATCGCGGGCCGCCTGATCGGCCGCCCCGGAGCCGTCGGCGGCCCGGGCGCGGACATAAGCCGCGAGCGCGGAGGTGTCGTCCACCGAAGCCGCGGCGGGGGCGGCGGCGAGCAGCATTCCCATCGTCATCCCGGCGAAAGCCGGGACCCCGGCGAGTGAAAGGCGCCGGCGTCCATCCCTCCACCAGGCCCCGGCTTTCGCCGGGGTGACGGGTCCTTGCGGGCCCGGCTCCATGCCTTGCTTACATATTGGGATAATTGGGCCCTCCTCCGCCTTCGGGGACGACCCAGTTGATGTTCTGGGTCGGGTCCTTGATGTCGCACGTCTTGCAGTGGACGCAATTCTGGGCGTTGATCTGGAGCCGGGGGCCGGTCGCCTCCTCGACGAACTCGTAGACCCCGGCCGGGCAATATCTTTGCTCCGGGCCGTCGTAGAGCGGCAGATTGACCTCGGTCGGGATCGACGGATCCTTGAGAGTCAGGTGGACCGGCTGGTCCTCCTCGTGATTGGTGTTGGAGATGAAGACCGAAGACAGGCGGTCGAAGCTGATCACGCCGTCGGGCTTGGGATAATCGATCTTCGGCACCAGGTCCCTGCGGTAGAGGGTCTCGCTGTCGGGATGATGCTTGAGGGTGAAAGGCAGCCCGATCTTGAGAGTCCGCATCCACATGTCGATGCCGGCGAGCAGGGTTCCGGCCGTCCCTCCGAACCTGGCCACGAACGGCTCGACGTTGCGCACCGTCTTGAGCTCGGCCGCGATCCAGCTGTTCCTGAGCGAATCTTCGTAAGCGTCGAGCGTATCGCCGCCGCGCTCTTCCGAAATCGCGGCGAAGGCGGCTTCGGCAGCGAGCATGCCCGATTTCATCGCCGTGTGGCTGCCCTTGATCCGAGGGACGTTGACGAAGCCGGCCGAGCAGCCGATCAGCGCGCCTCCGGGGAAGGCCAGCTTCGGTACAGCCTGCCAGCCGCCCTCGTTGATCGCCCGGGCGCCGTAGGAAACCCGCCTCCCCCCTTCGAGCACTTCCCGGATCGCCGGATGCTGCTTCCAGCGCTGGAATTCCTCGAACGGGGAGAGATGCGGGTTGCGGTAGTTGAGGGCGACGACGAAACCCAAAGCGACCTGGTTATTTTCCTGATGGTAGAGAAAGCCGCCGCCCCAGGCGTCGTCCAAGGGCCAGCCCTGGGTATGGACGACCCGGCCGGGCACGTGCTTGCCGGGCTCAATGTCCCACAATTCCTTGAGGCCGATGCCGTAGACCTGGGGCTCGCTTTCCCGCTCGAGATCGAAGGTTCGCTTGAGCTGCTTGGTGAGGTGGCCGCGGGCACCCTCGGCGAAGAAGGTGTAGCGGCCGTGAAGTTCCATTCCGGGCTGGTAGTCGGCGCGGTGGGTGCCGTCGCGGGCCACCCCCATGTCACCGGTGGCGACGCCCTTCACGGAGCCGTCCTCGTTGAACAGCACTTCCGCCGCGGCGAAGCCAGGGAAGATCTCCACGCCGAGGGCTTCCGCCTGTGCCGCCAGCCAGCGGCAGAAATTGCCGAGCGAGGCAGTGTAGGTGCCCTTGTTGTTCATGAAGGGCGGCATCATCAGATGCGGGAGCGAATATTTGCCCTTGCGGGTGAGCACCCAATGGAGGTTCTCGGTCACCGGAACGGTCAGCGGGCTACCCAGGTCGCGCCAGTCCGGAAGGAGCTCCTCGATCGCCCGGGGATCGATGACGGCGCCCGACAGGATGTGCGCTCCGACTTCGGAGCCCTTTTCGAGGATGCAGACGCCGATTTCGCGCCCGGCTTCGGCGGCGAGCTGCTTCAGCCGGATGCCGGCGGCCAGGCCCGCCGGCCCGGCGCCGACGATCACCACGTCATAGGGCATCGACTCGCGTTCGGACATCAAGGCGCTCCTGCGGCGGGGGCCCGCAACTCACATCGTCGCAGGCAGCCAACGTCTGGCAGATAGATAGAGAAATTGAGGTTGACCAGCCCGCCCGAGGCGGACTCCATGGCGCGGTGGAGCGGGGAGACGATACATTTTCGCCGGAAGCCGCGGCTAGCGCGCTCTCCTGGTGGACCGAAGCGGGCGTGGACACGCTCGTCGGCGAGGAGCCGCGCGACTGGCTTCGCCCCAAATCGAAGGAAGCGACGGCGCCAGCCGCCGCCGCCGAAGCGGCGGACGAAATCCTGCCCGGACAGCTCGATTTGTTCCAGGCCTGGCTCGCTTCGAGCGACCGGCTGAGCTTCGCGGCGCCCGCCGCGCCCAGGATCTGCCCTGCCGGCGACCCCGCTTCGGGCCTGATGATCCTGGCCGACATGCCGAGCGGCGAGGATTGCGCCGCCGGCACCCTGATCAGCGGCGAGGCCGGCCGATTGTTCGAGCGGATGCTCGCCGCCATCGGCCGCGACCGCGCCTCCATCTATCTCGCGGCCTTGTCCTGCATCCGCTCCCCCTCGGGCCAGCTCAACAGCGACTCGATGAAGAGCTGCGCCGCCCTCGCCCGCCATCATATCGGCCTCGCGGCGCCCAAGGCGGTGCTGCTGTTCGGCGACGCCTGCGCCAAGGCCCTGCTCGGCCTGTCGGTGCCCCAGGCTCGCGGCCGCTGGCACGAAATCGCCACCCATGCCGGGCCGGTCAAGGCTCTGGCAACCATTGCTCCGCGAACATTGCTGGATTCGCCGCGTCTGAAGGGGATGGCCTGGGCCGACCTTCAGATGCTGATCGAAGAGGTGAAGGAATGAAGACGCTCCGCCCCCTTTTGCTGGCCGCCGCGCTTGCCTTGCCGGCGCCCGCTGCTTTCGCCGAAGACGTCGCGCGTCCGAGCCAGCCGGTTTCGGCCGGGCTCAGCGCCGACCAGCGGAGCGGCTATCGCGAAGTCTTCGCGGCGATCCGCGTCGGCGACTGGCTGGGCGCTTCGGCGAAGCTCGCCGCCTTGCCGGAAGGGCTGCTCCACGATGCCGCCCGGGCCGAGCTGTATCTCGCCAAGGATTCGCCCAAGGTCGAGCTACCCGAGCTCCTCTCGCTCCTTCAGCGCGCGCCCGAAATGCCCAAAGCGGAGCAGATTGCGCGCCTCGCCCAGACCCGCGGCGCCACCGAGCTTCCGGCCCTTCCGGCGGCGGAGAAGCTGGTCTGGGTGGGCAGCCAGCCGCGCCGGTCCCGGGCCGATCCGACCAAGGGAGACCCGGCCGCCTCCGAGCTCGAGCCGCTGATCCAGCCGCTGCTCAAGGATAATCGGCCCTACGAAGCCGAGGCGATCTTCACCGAGCGCCAGGAGCAGCTCGGCCCCGAAGCCCGGACCGAATATCAGCAGCGCATCGGCTGGTCCTATTATACGATCGGCAACGACCGCGACGCCCGGCGCCTCGCCGCCTTGGCCCGCGTGGGCAGCGGCGAATGGGCGATCCAGGGCGCGTGGTCGGAAGGCCTCGCCGCGTGGCGCGAAGGCGACTGCAAGGACGCCGCCGACGCTTTCGGCCAGGTCGCGGCCCGGTCGAGCGACGTCGAGCTGGCCGCCGCCGCTTATTACTGGACCGCCCGCGCCGAGATGATGTGCGGACGGCCCGAGCGGGTTCAGGCCAATCTGCGCTCGGCCGCCCGACAGAAAGAGACATTCTACGGCCTCATCGCCATGACCGCGCTGGGGATCGACGGCCCCGGCTCCACCGGGCTTCACAATTACCGCGATTCCGAGTGGCGCAGCATAGCCGGCAAGCCCAATGTTCGGGCGGCGATCGCGCTCGCGGAGATCGGCGAGGCCGACCTTGCCGACCAGTTCCTTCGCCAGCAGGCCAGGATCGCCGGCGCGGACCATGGCGCCCTGCTCCACCTCGCCGCCGATCTCGACCTTGCCTCGACCCAATATTGGCTCGCGCACAACGCTCCGCGCGGCGCCAGCGTCAACCTGGCGGCGCGCTATCCGCGCCCGGACTGGCGGCCGACCCGGGGCTGGCGGGTAGATCCGTCCCTCGCCTTCGCCCACACCCTGCAGGAATCAAACTTCCGCACTTCCGTGGTCAGCCCCGCCGGAGCGGTCGGGCTGATGCAGGTGCGGCCGGGAACCGCCGGCGACATCGCCCGAGCCCGGGGCGAGCCGTTCGACCGCCAGCTGCTGATGACCCCCGCGGCCAATATCGAATTCGGACAGAGCTATATCGAGAGCCTGCGCGACAACGGCGCCACCGGCGGTCTGCTGCCGAAGGTGATCGCCGCCTACAATGCCGGCCCGGTGCCGGTCGCCGAATGGAACAGCCGCGCCTTCGACAAGGGCGACCCCCTCCTCTACATCGAATCGCTGCCTTATTGGGAAACCCGGGGCTACGTCCCGATCGTGCTTCGCAATTACTGGATCTACGAGGAGGAAGCCGGCAAGCCCGGGCCCAGCCGGGCGGCGCTGGCTCAGGGCCTGTGGCCGCGCTTCCCGGGCATGGCCGGCGCGACCTCGGTGCGGATGAAGGCGGACGACACGAAGCTGGCTTACGGGACTGAATAGCCTCGTCATTGCGAGGAGCGAAGCGACGCGGCAATCCAGCGGGCGTCGGACGCCGCACTGGATTGCTTCGCTACGCTCGCAATAACGGTTCTAGATATGTTCTAAGGCTTCAGTTATATCTACCCCATGTCCCGTCCCGAAGTCCGTCACGGCCGCGGCGCGCCTGAGAACCGGACGCCGACTCGCTTCAACCTGCCTGTTCGCGAGCTCGACGGCGACTGGCTCGACGTCCGCGAGGAGGTGGACGACGGCCCGCGGCCGCTTCGAACCACGGTCACCGTCGAGAAGCCCAAGTCGATCATCGCCTGGAACCGATCGCCCGACATCGGCTTCGACCGCTCGATCAACAGCTATCGGGGCTGCGAGCATGGCTGCATCTATTGCTTCGCCCGCCCCAGCCACGCCTTTCACGACCTCTCGCCCGGCCTCGATTTCGAAACGAAATTGTTCGCCAAGCCGGACGCGGCGAAGATCCTTCGGGCGGAGCTGGCGAAACCCGGCTACGTCGTCCGGTCGATGGCGATCGGCACCAACACCGACCCCTATCAGCCCATCGAGGCCGAGTGGCGGATCACCCGCTCGGTGCTGGAAGTGCTGGCCGAGACGAAGCATCCGGTGACGATCACGACCAAATCGGACCGGGTGGTGCGCGACATCGACATCCTAAGCCGGATGGCGGCGGACGGACTCGCGCGGGTCGCCTTGTCGGTCACCTCGCTCGATCCGGCGATTTCCCGAACGCTCGAGCCGCGGGCCCCCTCCGGCCGCAAGCGCCTGGCGGCGGTCAAGGCGCTGAGCGAGGCCGGCATCCCCACCATCGTCGCCATCGCTCCGGTGATCCCGGGCATCACCGACCATGAAGTCGAGCATATCGTCGAGGCGGCGGCGGAGGCCGGAGCGGAAGGCGCCTTCTTCCTTCCGGTCCGCCTGCCCCATGAGGTGGCGCCCCTGTTCCGGGCCTGGCTCGACGAGCATTTCCCAGACCGGGCGGACAAGGTGATGAACATCATCCGCTCGATGCGGGGCGGCCGCGACAACGATCCCAACTTCTTCAGCCGGATGAGGGGATCGGGGCCTTGGGCCGAGCTGATGCGGGTGCGCTTCGAGATTGCGGCGAAGAAGCACGGGCTGAACCGGGAGAAGCGCAAGCTGCGGACCGATCTGTTCGTTCCGCCGCAGGGGCCGCAGTTGCGGTTGCTTTAGCTCCCGTCTTCCCGGCGAAAGCCGGGACCCCGGGGAGAACAAGCACCGCGGCGGTCGGCCCGCCGGCGCTCACTCTCCACCAGGTCCCGGCTTCGCCGGGATGACGGGCTAGGCCGCGCTGGCCAGCCGGTAATCGCGATACTCCTCCCTCAGCGCGGTCTTGAGCAGCTTTCCGGTCGCCGTGTGGGGAAGGCTATCCACGAACAATATCTCGTCGGGCAGCCACCAGCGCGCCACCTGGCCGGCGAGATGGTCGAGGATCTGCTGCGGGGTCACCTCCGAGCCCGCCTTTTTCACGACGAGGAGGATCGGCCTCTCGTCCCATTTCGGGTGCCTGACCCCGACCGCCGCCGCCTCCGCCACGCCGGCGCAGCCGACGGCGGCGTTTTCGAGGTCGATCGAGCTGATCCACTCGCCGCCGGACTTGATCACGTCCTTCGAGCGGTCGGTGATCTGGAGGACTCCGTCGGGATGGAGGGCGGCGACGTCGCCGGTGTCGAACCAGCTCTCCTCGTCGATGCAATCGCCGTTTTCGTCCTGGAAATAGCGGCGGATGATCCACGGCCCCCGGGTCTGCAGGCGGCCAGAAGTCTTGCCGTCGCGGGGGAGGACATTGCCGTCCTCGTCGACAATTCTAAGCTCGACCGAAAAGGGCACCCTGCCCTGCTTGCACAGAAGGTCGACACGCTGCTCGCGGCCGAGCGCGTCCCAATCGCCGCTGCCCGCCCCGACGGTGCCGAGCGGCGACATCTCGGTCATTCCCCAGGCATGGCCGACCCTGATGCCGCGGTCCATGAACCATTCGATCATCGCCCGAGGCGCCGCCGAGCCGCCGATATGGACGGTCTTGAGCTTGCCGAGATCCTCGCCGGTCGAATCGACATGGTGGACCAGGGCCAGCCAGACCGTCGGCACCCCGGCGGTATGGGTCACGCCTTCCGCCCTCATCAGGTCGCACATCACCTGGGGCGTGTAATCGGCCGAGAAGACCATCTTGCCGCCGCACATCGCCGTGCAGAATGGAAGGCCCCAGCCGGCGGCGTGGAACATCGGCACGACCGGAAGGACGACCGAGCGGGCGCTGAGGTCGAAGACGTCCGGGCTCAGCTGCATCATGGCATGGAGCACGGCCGAGCGATGCTCGTAGAGCACGCCCTTCGGATTGCCGGTGGTCCCGCTGGTGTAGCAGAGCATCGCGGGCTCGCGCTCGTCGCCCTCGACCCAGCGATAGTCATCGTCCTCGGCGGCGATGAGGCCGTCGAAGGCGCCGTCGTCGAAGCAGATGAAATGCTCGATGCTCGTCCAGCGCGGCTTCAGCCGCTCGACCAGGGGGGCGAAGGCCCGGTCGTAGAACAGCACCCGATCCTCGGCATGGTTGGCGATATAGACCAGCTGATCGTCGAACAGCCGCGGATTGATGGTATGGATCACTCCGCCCATGCCGATCGCGCCGTACCAGGCGGCGACGTGGCGGGCGTGGTTCATGGCCAGGGTGCCGACCCGGTCGCCGCGCTTCACGCCAAGGCGCTCAAGCGCACGGGCGAGCTTGCGCGAATCGCGGGCGATCCCCGCCCAATCGGTGCGAACCTTACTGCCGTCGGCGTAGAGCGAGACCAGCTCGCGGGCGCCGTGCTCGCGGGCCGCATGGTCGAGGATCCGCATGATCCTCAGCGGCCAGTCCTGCATCCCTCCGAGCATGATCCGTCCCCATCGCGTGGAAGGGGGCAGTCTATGCGCTCAGGAGACGAGCGCAAGCCGCGGCTGCGGCGCGACCGAGAGCCGCACGGCGACGACGCCTTCGAGCCGTTCCAGGCGGGCGGCGAGCTCGGCATCGAGGCGGAAATCGCGGCCGAGCACGAGCTGGGCCTCGCCGCCTTCGATCGCGACCCTCAGGCGAAGCTCGCCCTGGCTGCCGCGATCGCCGGCGACGGCCTCGGCCAGCCGGGCGATTGCGGCGACTTCGTTCACTTCCACCTCGAGCTGGAGCCGGGTGCGCTTCGACAGGCTCTCGAACAATTGCAGGGACCGGATGGTCACCCGCGGCGCCTCTTCGCCCGGCCGGCGGTCGAGCTCGACGTTGAGCAGGGCGCAGGCGCCGGATTTCGCCGCCGCCTCGATCTGGGCGGAAGCATCGTCCTCGAACACGGTGGCGGCGAACTGGCCCGACGAATCGGACATGGTGGCGATCAGGTAGCGCCGGCCCCGGGCGGAGGTGCGCCAGCGCGCCTCCTCGACCATCCCGGCCATCACCGCCCCGGCGCGGCCACCGTCGGGGGGCGCCGGGAGCGAAGCCAAAGCCGCATAGTTCTTCGCGCCATGGGCTTCGGCCAGATGCCGGTAGCGGTCGACCGGATGGGCGGAGAAATAGAAGCCGAACGATTCCTTCTCGGCCGCCATGCGCTGGGCCAGGGTCCAGGTCGCGGCGACCGGCATTCGGATCGGCACGACGTTCGATTCGCCGCCTCCGAACAGCCCGCCCTGCCCGCTCTCCCGCGCTTCGGCGGCGCTGGACGCGTGGGCGAGGATGGTCTCGGCCGCGGCGAAGACGGCGGATCGGTTCGCGCTCAGCGGGTCGAACGCGCCTCCGCCCGCGAGACTTTCGATCTGGCGTCGGTTGAGCAGGCGCGGATCGACCCGCTCGGCGAAATCCTCGAGCGACTTGAAGCTTCCGTTGGCCCGGCGCTCCTCGACCAGCAGCTCCATCGCTTTTTCGCCGACGCCCTTGAGCGCTCCGAGCGCGTAGCGCACGGCTAAGCCCCTCCCCTTCAGGGGAGGGGTTGGGGTGGGGGATGTCTCGGCTCCACTCACAAGCCCCACCCCAAACCCCTCCCCTGAAGGGGAGGGGCTTTCAATTTCCTCCACCGAGAATTCGGCCTCGCTGGCGTTGATGGACGGCGGCAGGCATTCGACGTCGAGGCGACGCATGTCGTCGGTGAAGATGGCCAGCTTGTCGGTCTGGTGGATGTCGAAGCACATCGAGGCGGCGTAGAAGATGACCGGATGATGCGCTTTCAGCCAGGCGGTCTGGTAGGCGATGAGGGCGTAAGCGGCGGCGTGGCTCTTGTTGAAGCCGTAGCCCGCGAACTTGTCGATCAAGTCGAACAGTTCGTTGGCCTTGGCTTTGGGGATGGCGTTGACCCGCTCGCAGCCGGCGACGAAGCCGGCGCGCTGGGCGTCCATCTCCGACTTGATCTTCTTGCCCATCGCGCGGCGGAGCAGATCGGCTTCGCCCAGGCTGAAGCCGGCGAGGACCTTGGCGGCCTCCATCACCTGCTCCTGGTAGACGAAGATGCCGTAGGTTTCCTTGAGCACCGGCTCGAGCAGCGCGTGCGGATATTCGATCGGCTCGCGGCCGTTCTTGCGCGCCCCGAACATCGGGATATTGTCCATCGGGCCGGGCCGATAGAGCGACACGAGCGCAATGATGTCCTCGAAGCTGGTCGGCTTCACCGCCGCCAGAGTCCGGCGCATGCCTTCCGATTCGAGCTGGAAGACGCCGACCGTCTCGCCGCGCTGGAGCAGTCGGTAGACCGCCTCGTCGTCCCAGGCGAGCCGGTCGAGATCCGCGACGACCCCGCGCTTGGCCAGAATCTGCACGGCCTTCTGAAGGACCGACAGGGTCTTGAGTCCGAGGAAGTCGAACTTCACCAGCCCGGCCGCCTCGACATATTTCATGTCGAACTGGGTGACCGGCATGTCGGAGCGCGGGTCGCGGTAGAGGGGAACGAGCCGGTCGAGCGGGCGGTCGCCGATCACGACTCCGGCGGCGTGGGTCGAGGCGTGGCGCGGCAGCCCCTCGAGCTTCATCGCGAGGTCGAAGAGGCGGCGGACCTGGGGGTCGTTCTTATATTCGGCGGCGAGCTCGGTGACGCCGTTCAGGGCGCGCTCCAGGGTCCAGGGATCGGTGGGGTGGTTGGGGATGGCCTTGGCGAGCCGGTCGACCTGGCCGTACGGCATCTGGAGCACCCGCCCGGTATCCTTGAGGACGGCGCGCGCCTTCAATTTCCCGAAGGTGATGATCTGGGCGACCTTGTCGGCGCCGTAGCGCTGCTGGACGTAGCGGATGACCTCGCCGCGGCGGGTTTCGCAGAAATCGATGTCGAAATCCGGCATCGACACGCGCTCGGGGTTGAGGAAGCGCTCGAACAGCAGGCCGAGCCGAATGGGATCGAGATCGGTGATGGTGAGCGCCCAGGCGACCACCGAGCCGGCGCCGGAGCCGCGGCCCGGCCCGACCGGAATGTCATTGTCCTTGGCCCATTTGATGAAGTCGGCGACGATCAGGAAATAGGCCGAAAAGCCCATCCGGACGATGATGTCCGCTTCATAGTCGAGCCGGTCGAAATAGGCTTTGCGATCCGCCTCGCCGAGGTCCGAATAGAAAGCGAGCCGAGCCTCGAGCCCGGCACGGGCGTCGCGGTGGAGCTGCTCGGCCTCCGCCTGCGTGTCGCCGGCGATGCTCGGCAGGATCGGCTTGCGCTTGGGCGCCCCGAACGCGCAGCGCCGGGCGACCACCCCCGTATTCTCGATCGCCTCGGGCAGATCGGCGAACAGCCGGCGCATCTCGTCGGCGGGCTTCAGCCAGGCCTGGGGCGAAGAGCGACGGCGATCGTCGCGGTCGAGCTGGCTCGACTGGGCGATGCACAGCAAGGCGTCGTGCGCCTCGTGGAAATGGGCGTCGGCATAAGAAGCCGGATTGGTCGCCACCAGCGGCAGATCGTGCCGGTAGGCGAGCTCGATCAGCCGGGACTCGGCGCGCTGCTCGATCTCGTCCTCGCGGCGCGAAATCTCGATGTAGAGACGGTTCGGGAAAAGCGCCATCAGCCGATCGAGAAACAGCTCCGCCGCCGAATCCTGCTCCTGGCTGATCAGCCTCGCGAGCGCTCCGTCGGCGCCGGCGGTGAGGGCGATCAGGCCATCGGTGCGCCCCTCCAGAGCGTCGAGGGCGACATGCGCGGGCTCTTCGACGGGACGGCCGAGATGGGCGGCGGAAACGAGGCTGCAGAGATTGTCGTAGCCACGGTCGCTCTGCGCGTAGAGCGCCAGCCAGTCGAGCGTCGGCTGAGCTCCCGTGGCGCCGGGCCGAGCGACCGCGAGCATGGTGCCTACGATGGGCTGAACCCCCGCCTCCCGGCAGGCGTCGGTGAAAGCCATGGCGGCATAGAGGCCGTTGCGGTCGGTCAGCGCCGCGGCGGGAAAATCCAGCCGTTTCGCCTGCTTGGCGATCGCCTTGGGCTCGATCGCGCCTTCCAGCATGGTGTAGCTGGAGAAGATTCGAAGCGGAACGTAAGGGCCGGCCATGGCTCCGTTATGGGTGCTCGCGAGCGGCGATGGAAGCGCCGTGCGGCGGGTTTTCCACACCTATTCGCCTCTCGTCGTCCCCGCGAAAGCCGGGACCTCAGGACAAGAAGTCACCACGGGTCTCCCCGGGGTCCCGGCTTACGCCGGGATGACGGCTATTCGCCGTGGCCGATGCTCCTCAGCTCGGCCATCCGCGAGGCGTAAGCGGAATCGACGCAGCCCTCGCTTCGGCATTGCTCCCGCTTGCCCAGAAAAGCGTCGCGGCTGCGCCGCAAATGATTTCTCGTCGCCGGATCGGCATTGGCCATGAGATCGTAATAAAGCGAAGCCATCGCCCGGTCCTGAGCCGCCAGGCGCGGCGACGCGCAGATCATCTTCTCGGTCCGGGTCTTGCCGTAGCGGCAGTTGAAGCTCGGTCGCACCGTCACCCGGGTCGTCGCCGACGGAGCGGGTGACGCGGCCGTCGCGGGCGCCCGTTCGGCGGACCGCACGGGCGGTGGAGCCGCCGCCGGACGGGCCGCGGGCGGGACCGGAGCGGGCCGAGGGGCGATGTCCGCAACCGGCGGCATCAGCGTCGGATCCGCCGACGCCACCGCCGGCGGCGGCGGCAGGCGACGCGGCCCCCCAGCTTCCAACCGGGTCGGCTGCCCTTTCATTCCAAAGGTGGCGAGCCGGTAGATGATCGGCTCCGCGCCATCCATCTGATAGACGAGGCCGCTTCCGTCGACCGCGGCCTGGGCGGCATATTCGACCTGGGCGTCGAGTCGCCGCTTGCCGTCGAAGGCATTCTCCGCGCCCGGCGGAAGCTCGAGGATGAAGCGGCCACTGCAGACGGTGACGTTGAGCTCGTCGTCGCGGCTCTTCACCACCGGATCCTCCATCCGGACCACCGCGGCGGCGGCCAGCGGATCGAGGTTGCGGGGATCGGAGTTTCGGATGCGTGCGGCTTCGTCGAACACCAGCTCCTTCAGGCGTGCGTAGGTCGCATCGGAAGCGCAGGCCTTGCGGATCCTCTCCCGCTGGTCGGAAGCGAGCTCGCCCTTGCTCTTCTCGGCCGGCGCCTCCTTCTTCTTCATCCAGTCGCAGCCGGAGAGCAGTGCCGACGTTCCGGCGAGCAGCAAGATAAGATTACGCAACGCCATCCAATTAGCTCCAGCTGCCCACTCACCCGCCGCCAACGCAGCAGGAGGAGCATCTTTCCAAGAAGATCCGAAAGCCGAGACCCACCGTCATCCCGGCGCTAGGCGGGGCCTCATGTCGAGAAGACTCGGCGGGTCTCCCCGAGGTCCCGGCTTTCGCCGGGATGACGGCTATTCCAGCACGCCTTCGTGGAGCCTCAGCACGCGGTCCATCTTCGCCGCGATGCGCTCGTTGTGGGTGGCGACCAGGGCGGCGCTGCCTTCGTCGCGGACGAGGCGGAGGAATTCGGCGAAGACGATGTCCGCCGTCGCCTCGTCGAGATTGCCGGTCGGCTCGTCGGCGAGGACAAGGGCCGGGCGGTTGGCGAGCGCCCGGGCGACGGCGACGCGTTGCTGCTCGCCGCCCGACAATTTGCTGGGCCGATGGGTGATCCGCGCAGCCAGTCCGAGCGTATCCAGAAGCGACCTTGCCCGCTCTTCGGCCGCCTCGCGGGTCGCGCCCTTGACCAGCTGGGGGATGACCACGTTCTCGAGCGCGGTGAAGTCGGGGAGCAGATGGTGGAACTGGTAGACGAAGCCCAATGTATCGCGGCGGACCCGGGTGCGGTTGCCGTCGCTGAGCTCGGCCACTTCCTCGCCCGCGATCCGGATCGAGCCTTCGAAGCCGCCCTCGAGCAGGCCGACGGCCTGGAGCAGGGTGGACTTGCCCGATCCGGACGGCCCCAGAAGAGCGACGATCTCGCCCGGCCGGACCGAGAGGTCGATGCCGCGAAGCACGTCGATCGTCACTCCGCCCTGCCCGAAGCTTCGCTTCAGGCCGCTGACCCCGAGCACCTCATTCCCGAGCACCTCATTCATAGCGGAGCACCTGCACCGGATCGGTGCTCGCCGCCTTCCACGCCGGATAGAGCGTCGCAAGGAAGCTCAGGACCAGCGCCATGGCGACGATGGCGAGGACTTCGAAGGGGTCGGTTTTGGCGGGAAGCTCGGTCAGGAAACGGATCGACGGGTCCCACAGATTCTGGCCGGTGACGAACTGGACGAGGTTCACGAACGGCTGGCGGAAATAGAGCAGCAGGAAGCCGAGCCCGAGGCCGGCGACGATGCCGACCACGCCGATGATCACGCCCACCGTCACGAACACCTTCATCAGACCGCGCCGGGTCGCGCCCATCGTTCGAAGGATGGCGATGTCGCGGGTCTTGGCGCGGACCAGCATGATCAGCGAGGAGAGGATGTTGAAGACGGCGACGAGGATGATGATCGACAGGATGACGAACATCGCCACCCTTTCGACCTGGAGGGCCTCGAACAGGGACGCATTCATTGAGCGCCAGTCGTTGACGGCGGCGCGTCCGCTGACGCTTGCGCGCAGCGGCTCGAGGATTTCGCCGACCCGGTAGGCGTCGTTCGTCTGGACCTCCACCATGCCGACGGAATCGCCCAACAGGAGCAGGGTCTGGGCGTCCTCGATCGGCATGATCACGAACGATTTGTCGTAGTCGTAGACCCCGACCTCGAAGATCGCCGAGACGGTGTAGGAAACGATTCTGGGCACGGTCCCGAACGGGGTGGTTCTGCCGTCCGGGCTGATCAGGCTGATCTGGCCGCCCACCTCGGCGCCGAGCGCCTCGGCCAGGCGGGCGCCGATCGCGACGTTGCCCGAGCCGGGACGGAGCGATTCGAGCGATCCGGCGAGAACCTTGTCGTGGAGGGTCGCGTTGCGCAGGATGTCGGCCCGCTCCATGCCCCGGACGAGGACGCCTTCGACCCGGCCTTCGTAGCTGGTCATCAGCGGCTGCTCGATCAGCGGCAGGGCATCGGTCACCCCCGGAGTCGCCCGGGCCTGGCGGACGATGTTGCGCCAGTCGGGCAGCTGGTTGCCATAGCCCTGAACGACCGCGTGGCCGTTGAGGCCGACGATCTTGTCGATCAGCTCGGCCCTGAAACCGTTCATCACGCTCATCACCACGATCAGCGCCGCGACGCCGAGCGCGACCGCGACCAGGCTGATCCCGGCGACCAGGAAGATGAACCCCTCCCCCTTGCCCGGCAGCAGATAGCGCCGGGCGACCATGCGCTCGTAGCGGGAAAGGATCATCCGGTCAGCCTCGCCAAGGCGCTTTCGACCGAGAGCTCGTCGCGCTCGCCGCCGGCGCGGCGCTTGAGCTCGACGACGCCGCGCTCGAGGCCCTTGGGTCCGACGATCAGCTGCCAGGGCAGGCCGATCAGGTCCATGGTGGCGAACTTGGCGCCGCCGCGCTCGTCGCGGTCGTCGTAGAGCGTGTCCACTCCCGCCTCCTGAAGCCGGCGGTAGATCTCGTCGGCGGCGCCGGTGACGCCGGCATCGTCGGCGCGCATGTTGATCAGGCCGACCTGGAAGGGCGCGACCGGTTCCGGCCAGATAATGCCCTTGTCGTCGTGGCTCGCCTCGATGATCGCTCCGACCAGCCGGGACACGCCGATCCCGTAGCTGCCCATTTCGGGATGGACCTGGTGGCCGTCGGCCGCCTGGACGCTCAGGCCCATGGACTTCGAATATTTGGTGCCGAAGTAGAAGATGTGGCCGACCTCGATGCCGCGCGAGGTGAGCAGGGCTTCGCCGGCTTGCGCCTCGCGGGCCGGGTCGCGCTTTTCGTCGGTGGCCGCATAATCGGCGGTGAGTCCGGAGACGAAGGCCTGAAGCGCCTCGGGATCGTCGGAATCGATCACCAGGCTTTCGGCGGAGCGCACCTCCTCCCAGTTGCGATGGTAGAAGACTTCGCTTTCGCCGGAGGGAGCGAGGATGATGAATTCATGGCTGAGATCGCCGCCGATCGGCCCGGTATCGGCCTGCATCGGAATGGCTCGAAGGCCCATCCGCGCGAAGGTGCGCAGGTAGGCGACGAACATCCGGTTGTAGCTGTGCCGGGCGCCGGTCTCGTCGAGGTCGAAGCTATAGGCGTCCTTCATCAGGAACTCGCGGCCGCGCATGACCCCGAAGCGGGGGCGGACCTCGTCGCGGAACTTCCACTGGATGTGGTAGAGGATCCGGGGAAGGTCGCGATAGCTTTTGGCGCCGTCGCGGAAGAGGGCGGTGACCATCTCCTCGTTGGTCGGGCCGAACAGCATGTCGCGGTCGTGGCGGTCGCGGATCCGGAGCATCTCCGGGCCGTAGGCGTCGTAGCGGCCGGACTGGCGCCACAAATCGGCCGACTGGAGGGTCGGCATCAGCATTTCGACGGCGCCGGCGCGGTTCTGCTCTTCGCGGACGATCGCCTCGATCCGCTTCAGGACCGCGAGACCGAGGGGGAGCCAGGCGTAGATTCCGGCGGCGGTCTGGCGGACGAGGCCGGCCCGGAGCATCAGCTGGTGGCTGACGATCTGGGCGTCAGACGGAGTCTCCTTGATCACCGGCAGGAAGTAACTGGAAAGTCGCATGGCCGAGCCTCTACGGTCCGCCCTTCGCCAAGGCAACCGGCGCGAGGCTGTTGCAGTACCGACACAGCGCCGCGGCAAACGGGCGGAGGCTTTGGATAGGCAGGTGACAAGCCCACCCGTCCCTCATAGCGTCCAGCCCACGAACGAAGGCGATTGCCGGGTTCGGGGAGGCTTAGGCCCCGCATCCTCATGCGAGGTGGGATGTGTGCGGGCCTGGCATCTTGACTAAGGGGGTCGGCGCGCAAGCGCCGCGACGGTGCCCGGGCAGCGATGCCCGGGCACTTTTGGTTTCGGGACCGGCTTTGTCGGCGAAGGGCCGGGCGGCAGCGCCTCCAATCGCCGCATGAGGGAGCAGGACGATGCGCAAGGGCCGGATCTTCGCACCCGCCGCGGCGGCCGCCATCCTGCTCGGGGCGGGCTGGTGGTTCGGCTCGCCCTGGTGGACCTTGTGGCGGATGCGCGAAGCCGCGGAGGCCGGGGATGCCGAGGCTCTAGCCGACTATATCGATTTCCCGGCCCTTCGAGCCTCGACCCGCAGGCAGCTGCGCCGGAGGCTCGGCCCACTGGGCGAACTGGTCGCCGGGCCGGCGCTCGATGCCGCGATCAGCCCGCAAGCGCTGAGCCTGGCGCTTGGCAAGGGCCGGGCCGTCACGGGCGGCGGCGCAAACGGTGCCGGGGGCGCAGGCTCAGGCGATCGCGCAAAGGTCGATGTCTCCCGAACCGGCGCCAGCGAGTTCAGGGTCGAAGGCCGCAGCAGCGATCTCGTCTTCCGCCGCCATGGCCTCGGCTGGAAACTGGAAGAAATTCGGCTAAGCTCCCCGCTCCGAGGGGGAGACGGGGATGAAGCTTGAATTGACGGCGCTGGCCCTTGCAGCCCTCGCCCCGCCAGCCGCTTCGGCCGCCGACGCCCCCGAGGCACAGGCCGGTCGCTGCGATCGATCGACGGTGGGGTCGTCGGTGATCGCCATGCGCACCGCCCGCGCCTTGCTGCTCGCGGTGCCGCCGGTGGATGACGGCACTTCGGTTCCGCCCGCGACCGGCCGTCGGATCGAGGCGCTCAAGGACCGGCTGCGCGACTTCGTGCGGACGATGATGGACTGCGCTCCGACCGCGGTGGAACCGGCTGCGCTCACCGCCGCGATGGCGCAGAGAGGCGGAATCTCCGAGGGCACAACCGGCGATGCAGTCCCCCCTCCTCCCGACCGGAATGGCAGCCTGGTCGCCTTCGAGGTTTCGCGGGTGGAGGCCCATCCCGACATGCTGGCCGTCGTCGCGACGGTCGCGATCAAGTGCGGCTCGGACTCGATGCTGATGCTTTATCGCCGTCAGGGCGGGCGCTGGAGCGAGGTCATGGTCCGGCGCTCCGAGCCCTATTCGGAAGTCAAAGGCGGTTGGGGGGACCTTCGCTTCGCCGTGTCGCCGACTGATCCGGCGGGCGGCTGGTTCGTCGCAACCGTGTCGACCACGCCCTGGTGCACCTCGGCTTGGCAGGGCATGCCCTACGAGCTCGCCAGACCGGGCGCCGCGCCGGACCGGCCGAAGGTGATCTTCCGGGGCAGGAATACGATCTACCTGGGCGATGAGAGCGACCTCCTCCTCAAGGCCGAGCGCGACGCGTTCGAGCTTCGCAACGACGGCTCGAGCCTTGATCCCGAGATCCTGATCCGGCGCCACGTGCGGCGTTATTCGGTGGCGGGCGACAGCGTGCGGCGAGTCCAGCCGGTGGCGGAGAGCGTCCGCGACTTCGCCGACGAATGGATCGACTCGCCTTGGTCGGAAGCCAAAGACTGGTCGGCGCCCGGCCGCGCCACCGCCGCGGCGCATTCGGCGCTCCAGGCGGCACGCTGGAAGACCCTGGGTGGTTTCGCCTCGATCCGCGCCTGCACGGGCGGAGCGACCCAGATCGAGATCGCCGGCGAGGGTGCGCCGGGCTGGTTCCTTGTTGTGCGGGGCGGCGCCGCCGGCCCTTGGACCCTTGAGCGGGTCGAGCGGCGCGCGGTCGCGGGATGCGGCGGGCCGGATCGCCTCGGCAGGGACTGAGCCGGCGCCCCCTCTCTTAAATCAGCCGCGGCGGCGATGGGGCTCGCAGGCAATGCCGTCGCGGTCGCCGTCCATCTCTACGCGGTAGCCGGGCTCGCCGCGATAGAGCGGCGCCAGGCCGGCGGCGCGAACCTCGTTGCAGCCGGGAAAATAGACCCATGCCCGGCCGGCCGGGCGAACCGCGCTCACGATCGTCGCGGCGGGCGGGCGCGGGCGGGCGGCAGGACGGCTGCGCCGGACCGTGGACCGCTTCGCCGCCGCCGGGGCGACCCTCGCCCGGGAAGCCTCGACGGCCTCGAGACGCGGCGCGGCAACCTCGACGACGGCCGAGGGCTGCGCCTGCTGAGCGACAGGCGCGGGGGTAAGCCAAAAGACTCCGGCGAAGGTGGCCAGGGCGGCGAGCGGGATGGTGGCGGAATGCATATATTCAATATGTCCTCCGACGGGTTTCCAAAGGGCTAAGAGGCGGAACGGATGCGGAAGCCGGGTTGCCCGGCCGGCCGCCCTGGCTCGGTCCGCAAGGCCATCGCGGATAGCCGGGCCGGAATTGCGTTCGGTGCGCCGCCCTCGCAAGTTGCTAAAACCGCCCTCTTCGCCTATATGGGAAGGGCTGACGTCGCTGCGACGGAATTCGGGGCTCCCGGGGCCCCTTCCCTTTCATGCTACTCGCCCACGCCAGGCGGCTTGTCGCTCGCGTGGTTTTGCAATTTACCGGCCCGCTGGCGGCCGAGGGAGAATAAGGTTTGGCGAAGGAAGCGACTTTGACCGTCGAGGGCGAAATCGACGAAATCTATCCGGACGGCCGTTTCGGAGTGATGCTCGACAACCAGCATCGGGTGATCGTCTACACGGCGGGCAAGATGCGCCGCTTTCGGATCCGTTCGGTGGTGGGCGATCGTGTCCATGTCGAGATGACCCCTTACGACCTGACCAAGGGCCGGCTCATCTTCCGCGAGCGCACCCCCGGCCAGGGCCCGGGCAGCAGCCCGCGGCGGCCCGGCGCGAAACGATAGACCTTCACTCGACCATATCGTCCCCCTCGAAGCGGGACAGGAGACTTACCATGGGCGGCACCCCCGACAGCACCCGCACCCCGATCAAGCCCTTCCTGATCAACAAGGACGAGGAAGGCCGGGTCCGGCTGACCTTGCGCGAGACCCGCTATAACGGCCAGGGCTATCCGATCGTCACCACCACCCTTCACGACGAGCCTTTCGCCACGGCGACCGCGGCGCGCGCCTACGCCAAGGAGCATTTCGGCGCCGAGCCGGGGCAGTTCGCCAGCAAGTAAATCGTCATCCCGGCGAAAGCCGGGATCTCGGGGAGACCCGCCGAGACTTTCCGGCCCGAGGTCCGGGCTTTCGCCGGGATGACGGTCATCGTTTCCTCAGCGCCGCCTGCGCCGCCGCGAGCCGGGCGATGGGCACCCGGTACGGCGACGCGCTGACGTAATCCAAACCCACTTTCTCGCAAAAGGCGATCGAGGACGGATCGCCGCCATGCTCGCCGCAAATGCCGAGCTTGAGGCCGGGCCGCGCGCCCCTGCCCCGCTCCGCCGCCAGAGCGATGAGCTCGCCGACCCCCTCCTCGTCGATCGAGACGAAGGGATCGCGCTCGAATATGCCCTGCTCGACATATTGGGTGAGGAAGCGGCCGGCGTCGTCGCGGCTGACTCCCAAAGTGGTCTGGGTGAGGTCGTTGGTCCCGAAGCTGAAGAATTCGGCCTCGCCGGCGATGTCGGCGGCCCGGAGCGCCGCCCGGGGAAGCTCGATCATGGTGCCGACCAGATAGGTGACGCTCTTTCGCCATTCCTCGAACACGGCCTGCGCCGTGCGGTCGATCAGGTCGCGGATGATCTTCAGCTCCCGCCGGGTGGCGACCAGCGGGACCATGATCTCCGGGACCGGCGCCTCCCCCTCCATCGCCACCGCGAGGGCGGCCTCGAAGATGGCTCGGGCCTGCATCTCGTAGATTTCGGGATAGGTTATGCCGAGCCGGCAGCCGCGATGGCCGAGCATCGGGTTGAATTCGTGAAGCTCGGCGACGCGGCGCTTGAGAGCCTCGACGCTCACCCCGGCCCCGGCGGCGACATCGGCCAGGTCCTCCTCGCTGTGGGGAAGGAATTCGTGGAGCGGCGGATCCAGCAGCCGGATGGTGACCGGGAGCGGCGCCATGATCCGGAAGATCTCCTCGAAATCGGCGCGCTGGGCGGGGAGAAGCTTGAGGAGGGCGGCCCGGCGGCCGGCTTCGTCATGGGCGAGGATCATCTGGCGGACGTTGGCGATCCGCTCCCAATCGAAGAACATATGCTCGGTCCGGCACAGGCCGATGCCCTCGGCGCCGAACTCGCGCGCGACCCGGCAGTCGAGCGGCGTCTCGGCGTTGGTCCGCACGCCGAGCCGGCGATGGGCGTCCGCCCAGGCCATCAAAGTCCCGAAATCGCCGACCAGCTCGGGCTGGACGGTGGCGACCGGCCCGAGCATGACCTCGCCGGACGAGCCGTCGAGGGTGATCGTCTCCCCTTCCCTGACCTCGACCGCGCCGACCCGCATCAGCCGCGCTTTATAGTCGATCGAGATCGCGCCGGCGCCGCTGACGCAGGGCCGGCCCATGCCGCGCGCGACGACGGCGGCGTGGCTGGTCATGCCGCCGCGGGCGGTGAGGATGCCCTCGGCCGCGTGCATTCCGTGGATGTCCTCGGGCGAGGTCTCGATCCGCACCAGGATGATCTTCTCACCGAGGCTCTTGCGGTGCTCGGCGGTGTCGGCGTCGAACACGGCCGCGCCCGAGGCCGCGCCGGGCGAGGCGGGCAGGCCCTTGGCGATGACGTTGCGCTCCGCCTTGGGATCGAGCGTCGGGTGGAGCAATTGGTCGAGCGCCTGCGGATCGACCCTGAGCACCGCCTCCTCGCGGCTGATCAGGCCTTCCTCGGCCATGTCGACGGCGATCCGGAGGGCGGCCTTGGCGGTGCGCTTGCCCGAGCGGGTCTGGAGCATGAAGAGCCTGCCGCGCTCGACCGTGAACTCGATGTCCTGCATGTCGCGATAGTGGCGCTCGAGCAGGTCGAAGACGCGGGCCAGCTCGGCGAACACCTCCGGCATCGATTCTTCCATCGACGCCGCCTTGGCGCCGGCGGCCTCGCGGGCGGAGCGGGTGAGATATTGGGGCGTGCGGATCCCGGCGACGACGTCCTCGCCCTGGGCGTTGATCAGATATTCGCCGTAATAAGCCCGCTCGCCGGTCGAGGGGTTGCGGGTGAAGGCGACTCCGGTGGCGGAGGTCTCGCCCATGTTGCCGAACACCATCGCCTGAACGTTGACGGCGGTGCCCCAGTCGCCGGGGATGGCGTTGAGGCGGCGATAGGTTTTGGCGCGATCCGACTGCCAGGAGCCGAAGACGGCGCCGACCGCGCCCCACAATTGCTCGTGGACGTCTTCCGGGAAGGGCCGGCCGAGCTGCTCGGCGACCAGCGCCTTGTAGCGCGCCGTCAGCCGGCGCCAATCGGAAGCTTCGAGATCGGTGTCGAGGTGGACGCCCTTGTCCTCCTTGGCGATCTCGAGCGCCTCCTCGAAGGCGCCATGATCGAGGCCGAGCACGACGTCGGCATACATCTGTATGAAGCGGCGATAGCTGTCCCAGGCGAAGCGGGGGTCTCCCGAGATCGCGGCGAGGCCCTCGACGGTCCCGTCGTTGAGGCCGAGGTTGAGGACGGTGTCCATCATGCCCGGCATCGACACCCGGGCGCCGGAGCGGACCGAGACCAGCAAGGGATCGGCGGGATCGCCGAAGCTTTTGCCGGTGAGGCCCTCGATATGGGCGAGGCCGTCGGCGACTTCCCGGCGCACCGACTGCGGGAAGCTCTCCCCTTCGGCATAATAAAGCGCGCACATCTCGGTGCTGATCGTGAAGCCGGGCGGCACCGGGAGGCCGATCGAAGCCATTTCGGCGAGGTTCGCACCCTTGCCGCCGAGCAGGTTCTTGTTGCCGGCCTCGCCGTCGGAGGCGCCGCCGCCGAAACGGTAGACGAAGCGGGTCATGCTTTCACTCCGTCATCCCGGCGAAGGCCGGGAGCCATGAACACGGATCGTGCAGGGTCGGCGATGGCGGTGTTCATGGATCCCGGATCAAGTCCGGGATGACGCGGCGGGTTGGCGAAGTGGACGACTTGGACGACTTGCACACGGGTTCGCATTTTTTTCGGGTGCGCGGGCCCTGCGAAGTTCACGAAGTCCCGGTTTTCCGCCTCACCCCTCGATGCGGGAGAAATCGGCGACCCGGTGGACGGAGTCGCGCATCCGGGCGAGGAGGGCGAGCCGGGCTTCGCGCTTGTCGGGATCGGGATCATTGACAATCACCTTGTCGAAAAATGCGTCCACGGGCGCGCGTAAGGAGGCCAGCGCCGCCATCGCCCCTTCGAAATCCTCCGCCTCGACCGCCGCGACGGCTCGGGGCTGTGCCGAATCGAGGGCCACGATGAGGGCAGTCTCCTCCGTTTCGGGCGTGTAGGAAAGTGTTTTGTTCTGTGCTTGTTCCGACATCGCGGCGGAAGCCGGGACCTCGGGGAGACCCGCCGAGACTTCTTGTCCCGAGGTCCCGGCTTTCGCCGGGATGACGGGGTAATTCTCCTTCTTGAGGATGTTCGCCGCGCGCTTGTAGCCGGCGAGGAGGTCGGCGCCTTCGGGCGTTTCGACGAACGCCTGGAGGGCGCGGACGCGGCGGACCATGCGGACGTTGTCGCCGCCTTTCTCTACCGCCACCACCGCATCGATCATGTCGTGGCGGATGCCGCACTCGCGCTGTTGAACCTTGAGCCGCTCGATGAGGAAACCGGCCAGCTCACGACCGGCATCGGCGCCGCCCCGATGCGCGGCGGCCGAGATCAGATCGAACATGGTGGCACGGATGCCGTTGTCGATGATCAGGCTGAGGATGCCGAGCGCGGCTCGGCGGAGCGCGAACGGGTCCTTGGAGCCGGTCGGTTTCTCGCCGGCCTGGAAGAAGCCGACGAGGCTATCCAGCTTGTCCGCCAAACTCACCGCCACCGTCACCGGTGCGCTCGGCACCTCGTCGCCCTGCCCTACCGGCTTGTAATGGTCGCGGACAGCGTCGGCGACGGCCGGGTCCTCGCCCTGCGCACTCGCGAGGTGGCCGCCGATGAGGCCCTGGAGCTCGGGGAATTCGCCGACCATCTGGGTGACGAGGTCGGCCTTGCAGAGGCGGGCGGCCCGTTCGGCCTGGGCGGCCAACGACGAAGGATATCCGTTCGCCCCGAGCGAAGTCGAGGGGTCCTGCCGAGCGGAGCCGAGGCTGACGGCACCGGAATCCTCGGCTTCGCTCGAAAGGGTGTCTCGACTTCGCTCGACACGAACGGACTTTTGTTTCTCCGTTCCTCCCCCGACGATGCCTTCCTCGACCAGCCACCGGGCCAGCTTGGCGACGCGCTCGACCTTGTCGGCGACGGTGCCGAGCTTTTCGTGGAAGACGATGTCCGAAAGCTTCTTCGCCTGGTCCTCGAGCGGGACCTTCAGATCCTGCTCCCAGAAGAACTTCGCGTCGCTCAGGCGGGCGGAGAGGACCCGTTCGTTGCCGGCGACGATCGAGGCGCCGCCGTCGGTCGCCTCGATATTGGCGGTGCAGACGAAGTTCGGGGCGAGATTTCCCTCTCCGTCGGTGCAGGCGAAATATTTCTGGTTGGTGCGCATGGTGAGCTGGATCACCTCGCGCGGGACCTGGAGGAAATCGGGGTCGAAGCGGCCGAGCAAGGGCACCGGCCATTCGGTCAGGCCGCCATTTTCGGCGACGAGGCCTTCGTCCTCGACCAGGGCCAGGCCGGCGGCCGCGGCGGCGGCGCGGGCGCCCACGGCGACGATGCGGCGGCGCTCGGCCGGGTCCACGACGACGTGGCAGGCCAGCAGCTTCTCGAGATAATCGTGGGCGCCGCCCAGGGTGATGATCCCGGGGTGATGGAAGCGGTGGCCAAGAGTCGCGGCGCCGGAGCGGATGCCGGCGATGTCGAACTCGACGATCTCTTCGCCGAGCAGCGCGACGATGTTCTGCAAGGGCCTGACCCAGCGCGGACTTTCGGTCGAGGTGGAGGCGGCGCCCCAGCGCATCGACTTGGGCCAGGGGAAGGCGCGGAACAGGGCCGGGACGGCCTCGGCCAGGACCGCGCAAGTCGCTCGGCCGGGCTTGTCGACGACGGCAAAGAGCACGCCGTCGCGCTCCTCGAGCTGGTCACGGGCCAGCCCGGTCTTGCGAAGGAAGCCCTCGAGCGCCTGCGGCGGGGCCGAGGTCCGCGGTCCTTTGGTCTCCTCGCGGACCGCGGCCGTTTCGGCGGGCAGGCCGCGGGCGATGAGCGCGAGCCGGCGCGGCGTGGCATAGGTGTCGACCCTCTCGGCGGCGAGGCCGGCATTTGAGAGCTGTTCTGAGAAAAGACGCGCAAGATCCTGCTGCGCCTTGCCTTGCATCCGAGCCGGTATCTCTTCTGAGAGCAATTCGAGAAGGAAATCCGGCATCTAGCCCCTCGCTCCCGCGCCGGGCTCGAAACCCGCTATTTCACCCAAAGGACCAAAGGACCAAAGGTGCCCGGGCGGCGAAGCCGCTCCGTATTTTCTCATGGGCCGGGAGTGAAAGGCGCTGCGCGCCATGTTGCGCCGGGCTCTTTGGTCCTTTGGTGCTTTGGGAGAACCCATCCTCACGCCGCCCACCCGTTCTTTTCCATCCAGGCTTGGCACGCCCCTTTGGCCAGGTCTCTCACCCTCCCGATATAGGCCTGGCGTTCGGCGACGGAGATGACTCCGCGGGCCTGGAGGGTGTTGAAGATGTGGCTGGCCTTGATCGCCTGGTCGTAGGCTGGGAGCGGGAGCTTCGCTTCGATGCAGCGGGCGTTTTCCTCGGCGGCGTCGCGAAACCAGCGGAACAGGGTCTCGGTGTTGGCGACCTCGAAATTATAGGCGCTGAACTGCTTCTCGTTCTCGAGAAAGACGTCGCCGTAGCTTACCCCTTCATCGTTGAAGGCGAGGTCGTAGACGTTGTCGACGCCCTGTACGTACATTGCGAGGCGCTCGAGGCCGTAGGTGAGCTCGCCTGCGACGGGCTTGCAATCATAGCCGCCAACCTGCTGGAAATAGGTGAACTGGGTGACTTCCATGCCGTCGCACCAGACTTCCCAGCCGAGGCCCCAGGCGCCGAGCGTCGGGCTTTCCCAATCGTCCTCGACGAAGCGGATGTCGTGCCGCAGGAAATCGATGCCGATAGCGGCAAGGCTTCCGAGGTAGAGGGCCTGGAGGTCGCTCGGGCTCGGCTTCAGGATGACCTGATATTGGTAATAATGCTGGAGGCGGTTCGGATTCTCGCCGTAGCGGCCGTCGGTGGGCCTTCGGCAGGGCTGGACGTAGGCGGCTTTCCAGGGATTGGGGCCGAGGCTTCGAAGGGCGGTGGCGGGGTGGAAGGTGCCGGCGCCCATCTCGACGTCGTAGGGCTGGAGGATCAGGCAGCCCTGACGGCTCCAATAATCGTGGAGGGTGAGGATCAGCGACTGGAAGCTCGGGGGCCGGTCCACTTGGGCTTCGCACCTGCAACAAAGGGTGGCGACGCTCTGGCGCAGGCCGCAATGGGGGTCAAGCGGAGCCGGTCGCGGTCGCGCAGATGCGGGGCCCGTCCAAGGAGGGTGGGACACCGATTTTCAGCGGGAAGTGGTTGAAAGTTAAGATCTGGCGTCGACATGGTGCCTTCGCAATTACGATCCGAGGAAGAATGAGATGGCGGCGGCGATGAGGAAAAACTGGCTTCGGCTCGCCGTGGCGGGGCTGTTGCCGCTCTTCGGCGGCGCCGCGCAGGCGGCGCCTGCGGCCGGGCATCCGGCGATGTGGAAGGTCGCCGACGCCGACACGACCATCTATCTGTTCGGGACGATCCACCTCTTGCCCAAGGGTCAGGGCTGGCGGACCGCGCAGATGGACAAGGCGCTGGCGAGCGCCGACGAGCTGGTGCTCGAAATCGCCAACGTCGAGGATCCGATGGCCTCGGCCCAGGCCATGGCCAAGCTCGGAATGTCGAAAGGCCTACCCCCGATCGCCGAGCGGGTGCCGGAAGGGAAAAGGGCGGCGCTGCGGGCGATGATCGCCGAGAGCGGCTATCCGGAGGCGGTGTTCGACCGGCTGGAGACCTGGGCGGCAGCGCTGCCTTTGCTCGGAGTGACGTTCAAGCGGCTTGGGCTCGACCCGACGCTCGGCGTGGAGCGGCAGATCGGGACTCCGTTCCGCTCGTCCGGCAAGAAGGTCAGCGGGCTCGAGACGGTCGAGCAGCAGCTCGGCTATTTCGACTCGCTCTCCGAGGACGCGCAGCGGGCGCTGCTGCTTTCGGTGATCGAGGAAAGCGCCGACACGCGGGCGCAGTTCGCGGCGATGCTCGCGGCCTGGGCGAGCGGCGATCTCAAGGGGATCGAGCGGACCTTCGACGACGAGACCCAGCTGTCGCCGGAACTGAAGGCGGCCCTGATGGGCAGGCGCAACTCGGCCTGGGCGGACTGGCTGGCCAGGCGGATGGAGAAACCGGGCACGGTCTTCGTCGCGGTCGGCGCCGGGCACCTCGCGGGCCGGGAATCGGTCCAGGCGATGCTGAAGAAGAAGGGCCTGAAGGCGAAGAGGGTTCAATAATTCCTCCCCCGGGAATCCGGGGGAGGAATTTTCGCTTCCCTTGCCTTCCGGCCCCCTCCCGGCTACAGGCCCCGCTCCCCCGTTCATGGTCATCCCTGGAGGCGTGAGCGCGGGCGTTTGATTCAAGTTTATCGAAAGGCACGCATATGAGCGAACAGCTTACGCTGTCGGCCGAGACGCGCGAGCGGGCGGGCAAGGGAGCCTCCCGAGCGATTCGTCGCGAAGGCCGAGTCCCCGCCGTCGTCTACGGCAACAAGGAAGAGCCCCTCGCCGTTCACGTCGAGGAAAAGGCGCTGATGAAGATGCTCAATACGGGCCACTTCATGAACTCGGTCGTGATGATCGAGGTCGCCGGCGGCGGCACCGCCCGCACCCTTCCCAAGGACGTCCAGTTCCACCCGGTCTCGGACCGGCCGCTGCATGTCGATTTCCTTCGCATCTCCGAGCACAGCAAGGTGCATGTCAATGTTCCGATCCGCTTCACCGGTGAAGAGGAATCCCGGGGCATCAAGCGCGGCGGCGTTCTCAACGCCGTCCGGCACGAGCTCGAGCTCGTCTGCGACGCCGCCGAGATACCCGACGAGATCGAGATCAGCCTCGCCGGAATGAATATCGGCGATTCGCTGCATATCTCGGCCGTGACCCTGCCCAAGGGCGTCGAAAGCGCGATCACCGACCGCGACTTCACGATCGCCACGATCGTCCCGTCGTCCGGCTCGGTCATGGAAGCCGAGGACGCCGCGTCCGACGCCGAAGCGCCGGCGGCCGAGGACGTCCCGTCCGATCAGGATTCGCCGGGCGGCGAGGACGAGGACACGCAAGCCGACACCGGGGAATAATTTGTCGCTGTGGAGGCGGCTCGGCACCCTGCTCGGCTCACGGGCCGTGGAGGTGCCGGGCCAGCCCCTCGGCGATTCCCTCGAAGACGGGCATATGGAGGGGTTCGAGCCGGTGCAGATCTGGGTCGGCCTCGGCAATCCCGGCGCCCAATATGCGATGCACCGGCACAATGTCGGCTTCATGGCGGCGGATTCGATCGCCGCCACGCACGGTTTCGAGCCGCCGAAGAAGAGCTTCCACGGCTGGGCCCAGCAGGGCCGCATCGGCGGGCAGCGCATATTGCTGCTCAAGCCCGCCACCTTCATGAACGAGAGCGGCCGGGCCGTCCGGGCGGCGATGGACTTCTTCAAGAAGGATCCCGGCGACGTCACCCTCTTCCACGACGAGCTCGATTTGGCGACGTTCAAGGTCAAGGTGAAGGTCGGCGGCGGCACCGCCGGCCATAACGGCCTTCGCTCGACCGAAGCCCATATCGGCAACGGCTTTCGGCGGGTGAGGATCGGGATCGGCCATCCCGGCCACAAGGACAAGGTCACCGGCCACGTGCTGGGCAATTACGCCAAGGCCGAGCAGGACGATCTCGCCGACATGCTCGGCGCGATCGCCGCGGAGGCCGAATGGCTCGCCCAGGGCGACGACGCCCGCTTCATGAACGCGGTGGCGCTCAGGCTTCAGGAATAGGCTGGCCGAACAACGGGTTGCCGCGGCCCGCCGGGCAGGATAGCTTGCGGCCTTTCCGGGGGGCGGGCCATGAGACTCATTCCAATATCGCTGGCGCTATCGCTGCTTGCGGCGCCCGGCGCAGGGCTCGCCGAGCCGGTCTATTTCCACAAGCCGAACGTCGATCGCGAAGCGTTCCAGGCCGACCTGTCGGAGTGCGTCGACCTTGCCGGCGGAGTCCGGGTCCAGCGCCAGGCCCTGCCTTATTCGCCCAACCTGTACGCCGCCGCCGCCGGCGCCTTTCTCGCCGGCTTCATGGCCTCGAAGGAGCAGCGCCACATGACCAAGAACGTGCTTCGCACCTGCATGACCGACAAGGGCTATCGCCGGGTCGAGGCGACCGACGCGGTTTCGGACGAGCTGAAGAAGCTGGACGAGGCGAAGCGCGCGGAGCGGCTGTTCACCCTCGCCGCCTCGCCCGAGCCGGCCGGCCGGCTGCTTCCGCAATGAGCCGGCTCGCCGTCGCCGCCGCGCTCGCGCTCGCCGCCGCCTCGCCCGCCGCGGCCAAGACCCTGCCCAAGGTGCCGCCCGCGCTCAACCCAGCCAAGGCCTATATCATCGTCGAATATAAGCTGCTAGAGAACCCGTTTGGCGGCTTTCCCGGTTCGCGCAAGACGATGCCGCTCAAGACCGGCCTGGCCTTCGGCCGCTACGACCCGGAGCGCGGCGACATCAGGGGCATGGGCAAGGCGAGCGGCAATCCGGTGGAGCCCGGACACCCGCCGATCGAGGGCTTTCGCTATAAGCCCGTGGCCAAGGGACCGGCCACCCGGCTGATGTTGATCGAGATGGATCCCGGCCTTTGGGTCGTTCAGGGCTTCGGAAATACCAGCTTTTCGCTCGGCTCCTACACGTTCGAGCTGGCGCCCGGCACCGTCACCGATCTCGGCGTCGTGACCGCGGAGCCGGACTGGGCCGAGGGGCAGGAGCCGCCCGACATGGGAACCGTCTTCGCGGCGGCCATGGCCGGCCCGTTCGCCAAGTCGCCCGACATCGCTCCGATGCGGGCGACGTTCCGGCCTCGCGCCAGCGGCGACATTCCCCTTCCCGCCGCCATTCCGGCCGACAAGGTACGTCCGGTGGCGTTCACTCCGGGCGCGAAGTTCGGCAATTATCTCGGCGGGCTGGTCAATCGGATCGAGGGCGTCAACGCCAGCCGGCGCTCAAAGGCGGACTAGCAGCCACGCCCCGCGACTCGATGGCGCGAGGAAGAGGCCCGGTCAGCGCGGGTCGCTCTTGTCTTCCTCGAGCGCGGTGCCGGGCTCGGCGATGCTTCGGTGCATCTGCGCCGAGACTCCGCCGCCAAGGACGCTGGCCGCGGCGACCTGGACCTTGTTGTGGAGGCCGTGGATGACGCTCCGCTCGCCTTTCTTCATGGCGTCCCAGCCCGTCTTTGCGACGGCGGCGGGACCGTCCTTCTTCATCGTTCCGACCTTGGTGTCCTTGAGATCGGCGCGTTCGAAGAAATGGGTGTCGGTGGCGCCGGGCTTGAGGCAGGTGACCGTCACCTCGCTGTCCTCGAGCTCGTTGACCAGCGCGTCGGCGAAGCTGTCGATGAATGCCTTGGTGCCGTTGTAGACGGCCTGGAAGGCACCGGCCATGTGACCGGCGATGGAGCCGGTGATCAGGATCCGCCCCTCGTCGCGGGCGACCATCGCCCTCGCCACCTGCTGGACGAGATAGACGGTGCCGGTGATATTGGTGTCGACGACATGACGCCATTCGGCCGGCTCCTGCTCGATGAAGGCCCGGCCGAGGCCGTGGCCGGCATTGGCGACGAGCAGGTCGATCGGACGGCCGCCGGCCGCGTCGAGAAGCCGGTCGACTCCGGCGAAGGTCGAAAGGTCGGTCTCGACGTTGCGGACCTCGACCCCCATGCCCTGGAGCTTGCTCGAGGCGTCGACAAGCGGGGTGTCGGCCGCGACGATCAGGTCATAGCCTTCCCCGGCGGCGAGCTTCGCCAGCTCGAGGCCGATGCCGCTCGAGGCGCCCGTTACGATCGCCAACCTGCCTTGTCCCGCCATGTCCGGGGCCCTTTCCTATGGAGTCAGTGATGATGTTGCGATTCAACTTCGCATACCGCGGACGGGTTCCGGCCGACGCTTGCGAGACTCGCGGCAGCGGCGCATAATGGCGCGATGAAAGCTCTCCTCCTCCTGGCGGTCGGAGCCCTTACCGCCGGCGCCGCGGCACCAAGCTCCTCCTTGCCTCTCCAGGCCCTGACCGAAGCCGACGTCGGCGCCGACGCGCTGGCGAGCTCGGCCTGCTACGTCCATGCCGGCTCGGCCGTGCTTCTCGTGGCGACCCGGAAGAACGCGGTGGTCAACAGCGACGGCGACCTGCTGATGCTCGAACGCTCGGGCGGCGGAGGCTTTCCGGGCCCGGGCGCCCGCTATCGCGGCAACAATTTCGAAGTCGTCATAACGCCCGGCGACAACGAAACCGCCGTCGGCGGCCGGACCGACCGGGCCGCGCAGGTCAGCGTCAGGACCGACGGCAAGACCCGCAGTGTGGGCGCCCGCTGGAGTTGCGCTCCGCCGGCCTGAACCCGGCGCTCGCCGCCACGCCGCGGATGGTCTAACCCCGCCGGATGCCGAGCCGCTCACTCTTTGCCACCCGATTCTACGAGGGAAGCCTCGCGGAACCGAGCCTGATCGCCGAGCTCGATTCGGCTTGCCGCCATCTTGCCGGGGCGGACGGCGCCGGCCGGCGCTGGTCGCGCGACCATGGCTATCGCGGCTACACTTCATACGCCTCGCTGAACGATTTGCCGGTGCGCTACCCGAGCTTCGCCGAGCTCGTCCGGCACCTCAATCGCCATGTCGCCGCCTTCGCCGCGGACTGCGCCTTCGAGCTCGGTGGGCGAAGGCTCAAGCTCGACAGCCTCTGGGTCAACCTGCTCAGGCCCGGAGGGACCCATAGCGGCCATATCCATCCCCACAGCGTCGTTTCCGGAACGGTGTACATCGCGGTGCCGCCGGGTTCGGGCGCTCTCAAGCTCGAGGATCCGCGCCTGCCGATGATGATGGCGGCCCCGATTCGCCGAGCCGACGCTCCGGACGAGCTTCGAAGCTTCGTTTACGCCGAACCGGAGCCGGGGCGCCTCTTCCTGTGGGAGAGCTGGCTTCGGCACGAAGTGGCGCCGGGCACGGGCAAGGGGGAGCGGATCAGCATCAGCTTCAATTACCGCCTGTGACCGGAGGCCTGGCCGGGCCTTGCGACGGCGGCATCGCGGCGGGCAACCGGGACTCGAAGCCTGGCGCTGGCGGCAGGCTGACCTTGTTCGCCTCGATCCTCGCCTCGAGCCTGGCCTTCGTCGACGGATCGGTGGTCAACGTCGCTTTGCCCGCGATCGGCGCCGACCTGCACGCGCACGCTTCCGGGCTGCAATGGATCGTCAACGCCTATCTGCTGCCGTTGAGCGCCCTGCTCCTGCTTGGCGGAGCGGCCGGCGACAAGTTCGGACGGCGACGGCTGTTCCTCGTCGGGATCGCCCTGTTCGCGCTGGCCTCGGCCTTATGCGCCCTTGCTCCCTCACTGCCGTGGCTTCTGGCCGGGCGGGCTCTGCAGGGCGTGGCCTCGGCGATGCTGATGCCCAACAGCCTGGCCCTGCTCGGCGCCGCCTTCACCGGGGAAGCGCGCGGCCGGGCGATCGGAAGCTGGGCGGCGGCGGGCGCGATCGCCGGAGCGCTCGGGCCGTTGCTCGGCGGATGGCTGGTCGGAAGCGTCGGCTGGCGCTCGATCTTCCTCATCAACCTGCCGCTCGCCGCCGGGGCGCTTTGGCTGGGCTGGCGCCATGTCGCCGAAAGCCGGGAGGAAACCAGGGCGCCGCTCGACTGGCTCGGAGTCGCCGCGGCCACCTTCGCCCTCGCCGCGATCACCTGGGGGCTGACGGTGCTGTCGGGCGGCGGCGGACTGGTCCCGCAAGGCTGTTCGGCCACGGCGCTGGGCCTGGGCGCGCTGGTCGGCTTCGTCGCGATCGAGCGAAAGCGCGGCGATCGGGCGATCATGCCGCTGGCGATGTTCGGCACCGCGAGCTTCGCCGGGCTGACGATCCTCACCTTCTTCCTCTACGCGGCGCTGGGCGGATTGTTCGTTCTCCTGCCCTATGTGCTGATCGAGCTTCGCGGCTATTCGCCGGTCGAGGCCGGAGCCGCGCTGCTGCCGCTGCCGGTCGTGATCGGGCTGGGCTCGCGGGCGATGGGCGCGGTGGCGGCCCGCATCGGACCCAGGCTGCCGCTGACGATCGGACCGCTGATCGTCGCCGGCGGCTTCGCTTTGGCCGCCGGGATCGGCGGCGGCGGTTCATACTGGACGAGCGTCCTTCCGGCGACGCTGGTCATCGCCGTCGGCATGGCGGGGGCGGTGGCGCCGCTGACGACGGCGGTGATGGCGTCCGTCGACGGCGACCATGTCGGAACCGCCAACGGCTTCAACAGCGCGGTGGCCCGGACCGGCGGGCTGATCGCGACGGCTCTGGTGGGCGCCGTGCTCGCGGCCCGGGGCGAGGCGCTGGCCGACGCCTTCGCGATCGCGGCCTTCGTCGCGGCCGGAGCGGCCGCGGTGGCGGGGCTCGCGGCGCTGATCCTGCTAAAGCCGCACGAGATACGGACTCCGGACTGAGGGGGGCGCGGAACTAGCGGTAGCAGACCTTCTTCGCGGCCTCGACGACGCTTTCGACCCGGATCAGGGCCATCTTCTCGAGATTGGCCGCATAAGGCAAAGGCACGTCCTCGTCGGTGACCCGGAGCACCGGTGCGTCGAGATCGTCGAACCCCTGCTCCATCGCCATCGCCATGATCTCGGCCGAGATCGAGCAGACCGGCCAGCCTTCCTCGACGCAGACCATCCGGTTGGTCTTGGCAAGCGAGGCGAGCACGGTCGCCTTGTCGAGCGGGCGCAGGGTCCGAAGGTCGATCACCTCGGCGTCGATCCCGGCTTCGGCGAGCTGGGCCGCGGCGTCGAGCGCGACCCCGACCCCGATCGAATAGCTGACCAGGGTGACGTCCTTGCCCTCGCGGGCGATCCGCGCCTTGCCGATCGGAAGCACATAATCGTCGAGCTTGGGCACCTCGAAGCTCTGGCCGTAGAGAAGCTCGTTCTCGAGGAAGACGACCGGATCCTCGGACCGGATCGCGGCCTTGAGCAGGCCCTTGGCGTCGGCGGCCGAATAAGGCGCGATGACGATGAGGCCGGGGACGCTCGCATACCAGGGCCCGTAATTCTGGCTGTGCTGGGCGCCGACCCGGGAGGCGGCGCCGTTGGGGCCCCTGAAGACGATCGGGCAGCGCATCTGGCCGCCCGACATATAATTGGTCTTCGCCGCTGAATTGATAATATGATCAATGGCTTGCATGGCGAAGTTGAAAGTCATGAACTCGATGATCGGCTTCAAACCGCCCATCGCCGCGCCGGCGCCGACGCCGGCGAAGCCATATTCGGTGATCGGGGTGTCGATCACGCGTTTCGGCCCGAACTCGTCGAGCAGGCCCTGGGTGACTTTATAGGCGCCCTGATATTCGGCGACCTCCTCGCCCATCACGAACACCCGGTCGTCGGAGCGCATCTCCTCGGCCATGGCGTCGCGAAGGGCCTCGCGGACGGTCTGGCGGACGGTCTCGGTGCCCTCGGGCACCTCCGGCGCCTCCGGGTTGCGCTCGGCGGCGGCGACGAGGGCGTGGGCGGCCGATTCGGCGGGCTGCTTTTCGCCGCTCTCGATCGGCGAGGCTTCCGTCTTCTGGTCGCTCGGCTGCTCGATCGGCGGCTTCGCTTCAGGCTTTGCGTCGTCCGGCTTCGCGGCCGGCGCCGCCGACACATCTTCGCCTTCGCTCGCGATGAGGGCGATGACAGTCCCCACCTTCACCTCATCGGTGCCCTCGGCGACCAGGATCTTCGAGATCGTCCCTTCGTCGACCGCCTCGAATTCCATCGTCGCCTTGTCGGTTTCGATCTCGGCGAGGATGTCGCCGGATTTGACCTGATCGCCTTCCTTGACCAGCCATTTGGCAAGGGTGCCCTCCTCCATGGTAGGGGAGAGAGCGGGCATTTTCAGTTCCACGGGCATCAGCAAATCACCGGGCTAGCCGTCATTGCGAGGAGCGCAGCGACGCGGCAATCCAGTTCGGCCTCTTCGACGCGCGCAGCACTGGATTGCTTCGCTGCGCTCGCAATGACGGAGAGTGGCATCAGTAGGTCTCGACCAGGATATCGGTGTAGAGCTCGGCCGCCTCGGGCTCGGGCGACTGCTCGGCGAAGTCGGCGGCTTCGACGACGATCCGCTTGATCTCGTCGTCGGTCTTCTTGAGATCGGCCTCGGCCACGCCGATCGCGGCGAGCTCGCGCTTCACCGCTTCGATCGGATCGGATTTCTCGCGAACCGCCTGCACTTCCTCGCGTGACCGGTATTTGGCCGGGTCCGACATGGAATGGCCGCGATAGCGGTAGGTCTTCAGCTCGAGCAGGATCGGCCCCTTGCCAGCCCTCACCCATTCGAGCGCGGTCGTCGCGGCGCCGCGAACGGCGAGCACGTCCATGCCGTCGATCTGGAGGCCGGGGATCCGGAAGCTCTCGCCGCGCTTGTAGAGCTGGTCCTCGGCGGACGAGCGGTTGACGCTGGTGCCCATCGCGTATTGGTTGTTCTCGATCACGTAGATGATCGGAAGCTTCCACAGCTCGGCCATGTTGAAGCTCTCGTAGACCTGGCCCTGGTTGGCGGCGCCGTCGCCGAAATAAGCGAGGCAGACGCCGCCGTCGTCGCGATATTTGTGGGCGAAGCCGAGGCCGGTGCCGAGGCTCACCTGGGCGCCGACGATGCCGTGGCCGCCGTAGAATTTATGGTCGACGCTGAACATGTGCATCGAGCCGCCCTTGCCCTTGGAGATGCCGGCGGCGCGCCCGGTCAGCTCCGCCATGATCACCCGTGGGTCGATCCCGTAGGCGAGCATGTGGCCATGGTCGCGATAGCCGGTGATGACGCTGTCGCGGCCCGGCTCCATCGCCGACTGCAGGCCGACCGCGACCGCCTCCTGGCCGATATAGAGGTGGCAGAAGCCGCCGATCAGGCCGAGCCCGTAAAGCTGGCCGGCGCGCTCTTCGAAGCGGCGGATGAGAAGCATCTGGCGGTAATATTCGAGCAGCTCCTCGCGGCTCGCCTGGTGGCGCGCCGGCTGGGGCGGTCGTTCGCGATTGGGGATTGGAGGCGGGGCGGAGGCGTCCGCCCCCTCGGCCCGCTTTGACGTTTCGGCGGGCTTGGACGATGCTGCCTTGGCCACACGAGGTTCCTGCTGCTGTTCGACGGGCGGGTCTATGGCGGCAAACGCGGATGGGTGCAACTTGTGCCGGCGCGTCATCCCGGCGAAAGCCGGGACCTCGGGGAGACCCGCCGAGACTTCTTGTCCTGGGGTCCCGGCTTTCGCCGGGATGACGGCGTACCGCGCTAGTCGAGCGGGATCACCACCTCGTCGGGCCGGACCACGCCGAGCTCGCGCTTGACCGTCTCTTCGACCAGGTCGGGATCGGCGCCGCGCGGATCGAGCAGGGCGGAGCGGTGGGCCAGACGCGCCTTTTCGGCGTTGAGGTCGGCGAGCTGGACGAGCCGCTCGACCTTCTGGCGGCGATAGTCGCCCCAGCTCAAAATGCCGTTGGCGCCCATGATGGCGTAGCCCAGGAAATTGGCGATGATGAGGATCGCGAGGGCCGGCAGGGCCGCCCGCTTGATCGTCTCTAAAGTGTTCCGCCCCATCGCCTGCATGACGTCGTCAACAGAATCAGCAAAAGCGCATGGAATCAAGCCTTTTCGCCGATACGCGGAAATTTGTCAGACGGGACGCCTCGCCGCGAAGACGGCCCGCCCCGCATAGCGGGCCATCGAGCCCAGCTCCTCCTCGATCCGGATCAGCTGGTTGTATTTGGCGAGCCGGTCGGAGCGGGCCAGGCTGCCGGTCTTGATCTGGCCGCAGCCGCAGGCGACGGCGAGGTCGGCGATGGTCGTGTCCTCGGTTTCGCCCGAACGGTGCGACATGACCGAGGTGTAGCCGGCGCGGTGCGCCATCTCGACCGTTTCCAGAGTCTCGCTGAGCGTGCCGATCTGGTTGACCTTGATCAGGATCGAGTTGGCGAGGCCCTTTTCGATGCCCATGGCGAGGCGCTTCGGGTTGGTGACGAAGACGTCGTCGCCGACGAGCTGGACCTCCGCGCCGACCGCGTCGGTCAGCGCCTTCCAGCCTTCGAGATCGTCCTCGGCCATGCCGTCCTCGATCGACCGGATCGGATAGTCGCGCGCCAGGGCCGCGAGATAATCGGCGTTTTCGGCCGGGGACAAGGTCCGGCCCTCCCCTTCCATCCGGTAGGCGCCGTCCCGGAAATATTCGCTCGCCGCGCAGTCGAGGGCGAGGACGACGTCGTCGCCCGGCTTGTAGCCGGCCTGCTCGACCGATTTCATGATGAAATCGAGCGCGTCGCGGGCGGAAGCGAGATTGGGTGCGAAGCCGCCTTCGTCGCCGACCGCCGTCGACAGGCCGGCGTCGTGGAGGTTCTTCTTCAGGGTATGAAAGATTTCGGAGCCGCAGCGCACCGCCTCGGCGAGGCTGGCGGCGCCGACCGGCATCACCATGAATTCCTGGAAGTCGATGGAATTGTCGGCATGGACGCCGCCGTTCAGGATGTTCATCATCGGAACCGGCAGGAGCTGGGCGGAAACGCCGCCGACATAGCGGTAGAGCGGAAGGCCGCGGGCGTCGGCGGCGGCCTTGGCGACGGCCAGGCTGACCCCGAGGATGGCGTTGGCGCCGAGCCTCGACTTGTTCTCGGTGCCGTCGAGGTCGATGAGCAAAGCGTCGATTTCGCCTTGGTCCTCCGCGTCCATCTCGAGGATCGCCTCGGCGATCTCGCCGCGGACCGAGTTGACCGCCTCGCACACGCCCTTGCCGAGATATTTGTCTTTGTCGCCGTCGCGTTTCTCGACCGCTTCGTGGGCGCCGGTCGAGGCGCCCGAGGGCACCGCCGCCCGGCCCATGCTTCCATCCTCGAGATGGACGTCGACCTCGACCGTCGGGTTGCCCCGGCTGTCGAGAATCTGGCGGGCGTGGACGGCGAGGATGGCGGTCATTGTTACGGCCTCGTTCTGAACTATATGGGCTGAGTGAGGCGCGGCTTATCGGCGCGGCGCTAACGACGCAACTTTCGTCGCGGCCGGCGGAACGTGAAGCACGGCTCGCCGTTCTCGACGCAAAGCAACTCAGTGGAGTAAAAACATGCCTCCTAGCGACGACCAGCTGCCCGAGGGCACGGATCACATCATCAACGGCGCCATGGAGACCGGGGGCGGCGACTCCGAGGATTTCAGCAGCGGCGTCGCCGACGGCGGAGGCTCGAGCTCGGGCTTCATCGGCGGCACCGGCGGCACGGCCGCCTCAGGAGGAGGAACGAACATGGCAGCGACTGACGATACCGGCGGAACCGCAATCGCGGCGACCGGCGGCAACGAAGCGGCCGGAGTCGGCGACCAGGTCCGCGGCCAGATCTACAATCTTCGCGACCAGGCCGGAGGCAAGGTCCGCGAGTTCGCCGATACCGGCAAGACCCGGGCCACCGACATGCTCGAGGAGCTCTCGAGAGTCGTTGCCGACACGGCCGACTCGATCGACGAGCGGCTCGGCAACAATTACGGCGAATATGCCCGTAAGGCCGCCGACGGCGTGTCGGGCTTCGCCGAAAGCCTTCGCGGTAAGGAAGTGGACGAGATTTACGACAATGTCCGATCGGCGGTGCGCAAGAGCCCCGGTCTTGCCATCGGCATCGCCGCCGTCGTCGGCTTCACCCTGGTCAGGCTGGTCAAGGCCGGAATGCCCGACGAGAATGAAGGCACGCGCGGCGGCAATCGCACCAACAGCGGCGGCACGGGAGCCTAGATCTTGGACTCTCAAACGGGGACCCGCGAACGCTCGATCGGCGAGCTGTTCGGGCAATTGTCCGACGATGCCCGCGGCTATGCGGCGGCGGAGGCGAAGCTTTACCAGGCCATCGCCCGCCGCCGGATCGGCCGAGCCCGCAACGGCGCGATCGCCCTTGTCGTGGCGGTTCTGCTCGCCAATGCGACCCTGAGCGTCCTGCTCATCGGCCTGGCGCTGCAATTGGCGGAATATGTCGGGCCGGCGCTCGGCGGGCTGATCGTGACCGCGGTCGTGCTCGGCATCGCCTTCCTGCTGGTCCGCTACGGAGCGGGCAAGCTCGGCGCCCTTGGCGGCGATCCGGAGGAAGAGGCCGCCCTGAAGGCCGGCGAGAGGCTGTCATGAACGCCAACGAGCTGACGTTCGCCAAGCGCGAGGCAGAGGAGGCGAGGCGCCGCCTGGCGGCGACCGCGGCCGAGCTTCAGCAGAGGCTGAAGCCCGGCACGATCGCGTCCAACGCCTGGGCCGGGGTCAAGGACAAGAGCGGCGAGGTGGCCGAGGGCGCGGTCGAGGCGGTGAAGGCCCGACCCGTGCCGGTCGCGGCGGCGCTCACCGTCTTCACCCTGTTCCTGGCCCGGGCGCCGCTCAAATCGGCGGTGGCGTGGCTCTTCTCGGGCAGCGGCGAGGACGATGAGGATCTGGTCACCGTCCGCGTCGACAAGGGTGACGAAAATTTCGACCTGACGGCCCCAGTGGCCGCCAGGACCAGTGAAGGAGCAAGTGCATGACGAGTACAACCGACGACAGGCCGGCCTCGGCCACCAACAGCGGCGCCGGCAACAAGGGCGCCGGCGGTGAAGGCGAAGGCCGCGGCGCGGCCGCCCGCCAGGCTTTCGAATCGGCCCGCGACCGGACCGCGGCCGCTTATGCCACGGCTCGCGAACGGGCCGGCAGCGCCTATGAGACGGCCGGCCGCAAGGCCAGCCAGGGGATCGATTCCAACCCGGTGGCCGCCGTCGTCGGCGGCCTGGCCCTCGGCGCCGTCGTCGCCGCCTTGCTGCCGCGAACCGATCGCGAGGGAGACCTGCTCGGTCCGGTGGGCCGCAAGATCACCGACGGCGCCCGAAGGGCCGCCGATGCGGCCAGGGAAGCCGGCCGCGGCCAGCTCGACGAGCTCGGGCTCAGCCGCGACGGCCTCAAGGGCAAGCTCGACGAGCTCACCGACCGGGCGGTCGGGGCGGTCAAGACCAGCGCGGGCGCGGCCGCCGGCGCCGCTCGCCGCACGGACGAAGCCTGAGGCGCCGGGCCCGGGAAGCGCGAGCTTTCCCGGGCCCCGTCCCCTTCCCCCGCTCATGAGCAAGCTCCACCTCGTCTTCGGAGGCCGGGTCTCGGATCCGCAGGGCCTCGACTTCGATCTCGACACGGTCGAGGTCGTCGGCCTCTTTCCCGATTATGCCAGCGCTCTCGAGGCCTGGCGCGGCAATGCCCAGCGAACGGTCGACGACGCCGAGATGAAGTTCGTCGTCGTCCACCTCCACCGGATGCTGGAGCCCGAGCTGAAGGCGGACTAGCGTCATCCCGGCGGAAGCCGGGACCTCGGGACAAGGAGTCTCGGCGGGTGTCCACGAGGTCCCGGCTTTCGCCGGGATGACGGGACGGAACACCTTTCTCCTTGTCGGGTTCGTCACGAAACAGTCACAAAGGCAGGTTCGTGAAAGGCGTCGGCTACCTCATCTCCATTCTCAGCGTTTTCCTGCTCGCGGCTGGCTCCTTGAAGACGGCCTCGAAGGAGCCCCTGCTTTTGCTCTGCCTGATCGCCGGGATGACGACGTCCATCGCCGGCATGGGCCTTCGCTACCTCTCCTACCGGCGCGAGCAGCGGGAAAAGCAGACCTGATGCGGATCGCCGCCGCCTGGCTGGTCCACCTGTTCACCGCGAGCGGAGTCGTCATCGCCTTTCTCGCGCTCGAAGCCACTGATCGCGGAGAATGGCGGCTCGCCTTGCTCTGGCTCCTCGCCGCGCTTGCGGTTGACGGGGTCGACGGCACTCTGGCGCGCTGGGCCCGGGTGAAGGAGCTTGCGCCCCGGATCGACGGCGAGGCCTTCGACCTCATCGTCGACTATCTCAACTATGTCTTCGTGCCCGCGCTCTTCATCTGCCGGGCCGGGCTGGTTCCGGAAGGGCTTGCTTTGCCTCTCGCGGCGGCGATCCTGCTCTCCTCCGTCTACGTCTTCGTCCGGCGCGACATGAAGACATGGGACAATTATTTCCGGGGCTTCCCGGCCTTGTGGAACGTCGTCGCCCTCTACCTCTTCGTTGCCCGGCCGGGAGCCGGGATCGGAGCGATCGTGATCGCCCTCCTGGCCCTATCGAGCTTCGCCCCGATCCGTTTCGTCCATCCGTTCCGAGTGAGCGATTACCAGCCCTGGCTGCGAGGGATCGCCCTGGTTTGGGCGGTCGCGACTCTCGCTCTGGTCTGGCCGGGATGGACGCCCGGCATGGCGCGGCTGTGTCTGTGGGCCTCTTACGCCTCGGGGGCGGCCTTGCTCGGATTGAGCCTGATCAGGACGTTGCGCGGGGATCGCAAACCGGCGGAGCAAGCGCCCGCCGGTTAACGGCGCCTTAGCCAAGCCCGCTCAGGGCCTCTCAAGCTTTGGCCGCTAAGGAGGCGGGCCCGAGCCGCATGCGGCCGCCTGCCGAAGGTCACTTGCAATGTTCCTGCGCGCCCTTGCGATTCTGATGCTCTTCTGGAGCCATGCCGCGTTCGCGCAGGTGCCGCTTTGGCGGGTGACCGAAGCGGCCGGGGCGGTCCAGGTCCAGCATGGCGGCCGCACCGCCGCCGCCGTGCGCGGCACGATCCTGGCGTCGGGCGACATGGTGACGACGGGCGCGAACGGCCGCGCCGTGCTCGTCCGCGGCCAGGAATATGTGATCGTCGCCGCGCGGACCCGGCTTCAACTTCCCGCCGCCGCCGAAGAGCGCGGAATGATCCAGATGCTCCAGGATTGGGGACGCGCCACCTTCCGCATCGAGAAGAAGGCCACGCCCCATTTCGCCGTGAAGACGCCGTATCTGGTGGCCTTGGTCAAGGGCACGGTGTTCACCGTCGCCGCCGACGGCAAAGGCGCGGCCGTGGCGGTGACCGAGGGCCTGGTCGAAGTGACGACCTCCGACGGGGCCTCTCGCGAGATGGTCCTGCCCGGCCGAACCGCAGCGATCGCCTCCAGCACTCGAAGCGCTATCATCGTCGCCCCTTCGTCCGAAATGCCCGCCGCCGCCGGAGCCGACGAGGACGTCGCCGAAGCTTGCGCGGACCGGAGCGGCGGCGGCTGTGGCCCGAAGCTCGACTATAGCGAGGTCGACACGTCCGACCTGCCCTTGAACCCGCCTGCGACCCAGGCGAGCGCGATCCGGGCGACCGCCGCGGCCCTTCCCCACACTCCTGCGCCGTCCGCCGATCCGGCGCCCCCCGCAAATCCCTCGCCTTCGCCGGCCTCTTCGGATGCCGGTGCGGTTCCGGACCCGGCCGTCCCGGCGCCCACGCCGTCCGACCCCGCGGCGACCCCGTCCGATTCTCCTGCTTCTCCCACGCCGGCGACGAGTCCTCCGGCCGACCCGGCGACTCCGCCCGCGCCGTCGCCCGATCCCGCCAAGGCCCCGAAGCCCGACAAGGAGCCCAAGCCCGAGCCCGCGCCCAGGCCGGACGATCACAAGGGTCACCACCATGACGACAAGCCCGGGCCGGGCGGCAAGGATCAGCCCGCTCTCAACCCCGACATCCTGCCGCCGGCGGATCCGCTGACGGATTTGACCGAGCCTGCGGCGGCCCCGGCGCCCGCTCCGGTTCCCGCTTCGGCGGATCCGGTGGCCGATCCCGCCCTGGCCCCTGCCCCGCTTCCGACCGTCGACCCGAGCACGGTTCCGGCTCCCGCTCCCACTCCCGCTCCGGCTCCGGCTCCGGCTCCGGCGCCGGCTCCGGTGGCTGAACCGGCCCCGGCCCCGGCACCGGTCCCCGCTTCGGCACCGGTCCCTGCTCCGGCTCCGGCTCCGGCGCTCGCTCCGGCGCCTGTCCCAGCTCCTGCGCCTGTCCCGGCTCCGGCTCCGACTCCTGCGCCTATTCTCCCTCCGGCACCTGCGCCGGCGCCCGCCCCGGCGCCCGAACCGGCCCCGGTAACTCTGCCGCCTCCGCCCCCGGCCCCGATCGACCCGGTGCCGACGGTTCCGACGGTGCCGGTGCCGCCGCCGCCGACAGGGCCTTCGTGCAAGCTGATCCAGCTGCTCGTCGTCTGCATCTGAGGCGCGACGGGCGCCTCGTCCCTAACCGTTCATAAACCCTATTCCGCTAAGGCTGCCAGCTTCTTAGCCGGAAAACGGGGAGGCAAGCGGAGTGAGGATGAGGCGGCGGAATCTGCCGGCGTCGCTGGGCGTCGCCTGGCTTTGCCTCACCGGCGCCGCGCCTCCGCGCCTCCAGGCGGTTGCTTACGAGGAACCGGTCCTGCTCGCGGGCGGCGATTCGGAAGCCGTCCCGGTCCAGCCGGGCGAACAATATCCGCCGACCGCCCAGGAGGAAGCGGCACGCTCGCCCGTCGCCTCGCCTTCGACCCCCGCGACGCCGGCAAAGGCCCGAGCCGCCGACGTCCGCCTTCTGGTCGACATGGGCGTGACCGCCGACAGCAACGTCACCAACGGCACCCGCCTGCGGGCGGTCCCGATCGATCTTGGCGACGGGCCGCTTCCAGTCCCGGTCGATCCCAATCTTCGCGAGAAAGGGGGGATCGGAGTCGGCATGTCGGCCGCGGCCAATGTCCGGCTGCCCATCTCGGCCGCCGCCGCGCTGGCGGTCGACGTCGAGGGCTATGCGGTAGAATATGAAGGACCGCGCTCCGACGACGCCTCCGCCCTCGTCGCCGCCGGCCTGGAGTTCGGCGCGAGCGACGCTCCGACGGGATCGCTGCAGCTGATCGCCTTTAACCGCTGGTATGGCGGAGTGAAGGCGCTCGAAGGGGTCGGGCTTCGGGGCAGCTGGCGCCGTCCCCTTACCCCCCGAAGCAATCTGAGGCTCGCGATCGACGCGCGGATCTTCGATTCCGGCTATGGCGAGGCGTTCGGCGGAAGCCAGGCGAGCGTTTACCTCAGCTATGACAGCGTCCTCAACCCGAACCTGTCCTTCTCGGGCGGAGTCTATGCGCGCCGCGAATGGCTCGACGACGACGCCTTTTCGAGCCTCGACGCCGGGATTTATGGCGGCCTCAGCGCCTTTTTGAACGATGATTTCAGCGGCGGAGTGACGGCCGGTCTAAGCCGGACTACCTTCGACGAGCCCTTCCTTCTCCTCGATCCCGAGGCGCGGGGCGACTGGCGGGCCTATGCGAGCGGCTGGCTGACGACCCGGAGACCCGTGGCGCTCGGCCTGCATCCCTCGCTCACCTACACCTACAGCCGGACTTCGAGCTCGATCCCCTATTTCAGCTCCGACCGCCACCGCCTGCGGCTCGGCGTGCAGCGCAAATTCTGATCGTGTCCGCTCAGGCTCTCAGACCGCTGCTCGAGCGCTGGCGAGCGCTGGCGCTCGTCCTCGCGGCGGCGCTGGGTGCGCTCACGCTCTGGACCGACGCCGGCGACGGCCTCGATCAGGCCCTGGCCAACCAGCGCGCCGGCTGGCACCCGCGGTCCGCCAGCGGCCAAATCCATATCATCGAGATCGACGATCGAAGCCTCGCGGCCTTCAAGATCTGGCCCTGGCCTCGCAGCATTCACGCCGCCGCCATCGACCGCCTGCGCGAGAGCAAGGTCGCATCGATCGCCTTCGACATCGACTTCTCGAGCCCTTCGGAGGCCCGCGAGGACGGCGCGCTCGCCGCCGCGCTGCGCCGGGCCGGGGGCGGAGTCATCCTCCCGGCCTTCCGGCGGGCCACCGGGCCCGACGCCCTGCCCTTGCCGCAGCTTGCGAGCGCGGCCTTCCTCGCCGCCGCCGACGTCGTTCCCGACGACCATGGCGAGCTTCGCGACATTTTCTACGCGGTCGAGGTGGCCGGAGTGCCGCGTCCCTCGCTAGCGAGCATGATCGCCGAGCGTCCGGGCGCGGTCGGGGCGCTGTTTCCGATCGACCGGGCGATCGATCCCGCCTCGATCCCGCGCCACAGCATAGTGGACCTGTTGGCGGGCCGGATCCCGCCCGCGGCCCTGGCCGGCAAGAGGATCATCATCGGAGGGACGGCGGTCGAGCTCGGCGATCACTATACCCTTCCTCGTCATGGGATTTTGAAGGGCGTCGTCGCCCAGGCCCTCGCCGCGGAGACCCTGCTCGAGGGATCGCCGCCGATCCCGCTCGGCGGCGGCTGGGCCCTGGCGCTCGTCCTCGGGCTCGCCGCGGCCTGCCTGAGGCTCGGCCGGGGTCGCCATATGGCCTCGGCCTTCGCCGCGGCGGGCGCGGCGACCCTCTTCCTGCCCACCGTGGGAGACTGGCTCGGACTGCAGGTTAGCGTCGCTCCGGCGCTGATCGCGCTGGCCGCCGCCGCCGGCGCGGGCGCCGCCGGCCGCGGCGCCTGGCGCCGGCGCGAAACCAGCCTCGCGGACTCCGAAACCGGCCTGCCCAACCTGGCCGCGCTCGAGCGCGACTGCTCGGCGACGGGGCCCGCCACCGTCGCCGTCGCCCGGATCGACGGGTTCGCCGATTTGCTCTCCGCGCTCGGCCCGGACGGAACCCTCGCGCTCGTTCGAAGCGTCGCCGAGCGCCTCGCCTTCGCGACTTCGGCCGAGCGGGTCTACCGGATCGACGAAGCCGGACTCGCCTGGATCGAGCCCGGGGACACTCGTCTGGACGAACGGTTCGAAACGATCGACGCCGTGATGCGAGCGCCGTTCGCGGCCGGGCGAAGCGTCGAGGTCCGCACCCATTTTGGGGCCGCACGCGGCGTTGGCGCCGCCGCCCGGCAGCTTTGCGCCGATGCCGGCCTTGCCGCCCTTCACGCCGCCGAGCGAGGCCAGCGCTGGCAATTGTTCACTGCGCGCGATTCCGAGCGCGCGAGCTGGCGGGTCTCGCTTCTCGCCGAGCTCGATTCGGCGCTGGCGCGCGGCGAGCTGTGGAATGCCTACCAGCCCAAGCTCGACCTTCGCACCGGAACCGTCACCGGGGTCGAGGCGCTGGTCCGCTGGGACCATGCCGAGCGCGGAACCCTGGCCCCGGACAGCTTCATCCCGCTGATCGAGCAGCATGGCCGGGCCGCCGATTTGACCTTGCACGTCATGGCCCAGGCCCTCGCCGACGCGGCGACCTGGGCCGCCGGCGGCCGTCCGCTGGGAGTCGCCGTCAACATCTCGGCGACCCTTCTTCACGATCACGTCTTCCTCCACCGGCTGGAGCAGCTGCTCCAGGCGAGCGGCTTCCCGGCCGAGCGGGTGACCTTGGAGGTCACCGAATCGGCGGCGATGGCGGATCCGGACTCGGCGGCGGCCGCGCTGGACGGCTGGCGCAAGCTCGGCGTCGGGGTTTCGATCGACGATTACGGCACCGGCCAGTCGTCGCTCTCCTACCTGCAGAAGATGCCCGCGACGGAGCTCAAGATCGACCGAAGCTTCATCGCCGCCATGGCGGCCGGCCCGCGCGACCGGATCCTGGTCCGCTCGACCATCGCCATGGCCCACGAGCTCGGCCTCGCCGTCGTCGCCGAAGGGGTCGAGGACGAGGTCTGTCTCGAATTGCTGAGCGAAATGGGCTGCGACCTGATCCAGGGCTACGGCATCAGCCGGCCGGTGGCGGCCGACGCCGTGGCGGCGTTCGCGCGCGAGTTCACCTACACCCCCGCCTCGGCTCGGAGCGCGGCCGGCTAAGCCCCCCGCCACTTGAGCAGGAGCAACGGCTTCGCCAGGATCAGGCCGGCGATGAAGCCGCCGATATGGGCGGCGACGGCGATGGTCAGCCCGCTGGTCTCGAAGGTGAGGCCGATCAGGATGTTGAGCACGATCCACGCCGCGCCCAGCCAGAGCGCGTTGAGAAAGGTGGCGAGGCCGGGATTGGCAACCTTCACCTTGTTTCGGCCGAACAGCAGGGCGAAGGCGCCGAGCAAAGCGGAGATCGCTCCGCTCGCCCCGATCATCGGGGCAATCGAGTGCGGATGAAGCGGATATTCCGCCGCGGCCGCCGCATATGCGCCGACCAGATAGAGGATGACGATCCCGGTGCCGCCGAGCACGCGCTCGACCGAACGGCCGCAGAAGAGCAGCATGACGATGTTGAAGAAGACGTGCGGAAGGCCCGAATGGACGAGGGTCGCGGTCAGCGGCGTCAGCGCCACCGGCACCGGCCAGCCGGGCCCGGGCGGGGCGGTGACGTGGGCCGAGGTGAAGCCGCCGGCGACGGCGACCATCTCCTCCCAGCCCAGCGCCCAGGCGACCAGCCAGGCGAGGGCCGTGACGGCGGCTATGGTCAGCGTGACCGGCGCCGCTCGGAGATCGTCGGGCGGACGCATGAGCTAGCGTTTCCCGGCGAAGGCCGGGGCCCAGCGGCACGAAAACGAGAACCGGGTCCCGGCCTTCGCCGGGGAGCAGGAGAGCTCCACGGCGAAGGCCCTAGTTGAACTCGACCTTTTCGATCGAATAATAACGGTCGCCGGACGGGGTGGTCACTTCCACCTCCTCGCCGATCGTCCGGCCGATGAGGGCGCGGCCGAGGGGCGAATTGTAGGAAATGCGGCCGACCCGGGCGTCGGCCTCGGTCTGGCCGACGATCTGGTAGGTGACGGGCTTGTCGTCCTCGTCGAGCAGCTTCACGGTGGCTCCGAACACGACCTTGTCGCCCGACAGGGTCGTCGGATCGATCACCATCGCCCGGCTCAGCCGGTCCTCGATGTCGGCGATCTGCGCCTCGACCTGGCCCTGGCGCTCCTTGGCGGCGTGATATTCGGCATTCTCGGACAGATCGCCATGGCCGCGGGCGACCTCGATCGCCTCGATCACCGAAGGGCGCTCGACCGTCTTGAGGTGCCTCACCTCGGTCTGAAGCTTCTCATAGCCCTCGGCCAGCATCGGCATCTTGTCGACCGTCGCCATCGCCACTCACCTTTCGTCAAAAACCTATTTCGGGCGCCTTCCCGTTTGGGAGGACGCCCTGGCTGCGTGTTCGATTGTTCAGGATCACGCTCTGGAGGCTGAATAATAGTCCTGCAGGGACTTCACTTCAAGGCTGTGCTCCCCAAGCGCCGCGATTGCCCGGACCACCGCCGCGCTCGAGGCCGCCGTGGTGAAGTAGGGAACCTTGGCCATCAGCGCCGAACCGCGGATCGAGGCGGAGTCCTTGTGGCTCTGCCAGCCCTCGGTGGTGTTGAAGACGATGTGGACGTCGCCGTCCTTGATCCGGTCGACGATATGGGGCCGGCCCTGGGCGACCTTGTTGACCCGCTCGACCTCGATCCCCTGCTCGGCGAGCCAGGAAGCGGTGCCGGCGGTGGCGATGACCTTGAAGCCCATCTCGGCCAGAGCCCTCACCGGCGCCGTGATCGCGCCCTTGTCGCTGTCCTTGACCGATACGAACAGGGTGCCCGCGAGCGGGAGATCAAGGCCTGCGCCAAGCTGCGACTTGAGGAAGGCCTTGGCAAAATCAGCATCGATTCCCATCACTTCCCCGGTGGACTTCATTTCCGGCGACAGCACCGGATCGATCCCCGGAAAGCGCGCGAACGGGAAGACGGCTTCCTTGACCGCGATATGGGCGACGTCGGTGCGAAGCGGAAGGAAGCCCATCAGCGGCTCGCCCGCCATGACCCGGGCGGCGATCTTGGCGATCGGGGTCCCCAGCGTCTTGGCGACGAAGGGCACGGTCCGGCTGGCGCGCGGATTGACCTCGATCAGATAGACCTCGCCGTCCTTGACCGCGAACTGGACGTTCATCAGCCCGTGAACGCCCAGAGCCAAAGCGAGCAACCGGGTCTGGCGCTCGATCTCGGCGACGATCGCCGGCTCGAGGCTGTAGGGCGGGAGCGAGCAGGCGCTGTCGCCCGAATGGACTCCCGCTTCCTCGATATGCTGCATGACCCCGGCGACGGCGACATCCTTGCCGTCGCAGATGGCGTCGACGTCGACCTCGATCGCGTCGCGAAGATATCTGTCGATGAGCACGGGGCTGTCGCCCGACACCTGGACGGCGGTGGCGATATAATCGTGGAGCTGGGCGGGGCCGTCGACGATCTCCATCGCCCGGCCGCCGAGAACGTAGCTGGGACGGGTCAGCACCGGATAGCCGATCCTCTCCGCCACCGCGATCGCCTCCTCGCGCGAACGGGCGATGCCGTTTTCGGGCTGCTTGAGGCCGAGCCTGTTGACGAGGGCCGCGAAGCGCTCGCGATCCTCGGCGAGGTCGATGGCGTCGGGCGAGGTGCCGAGGATGTTGATGCCCTCCCGCTCGAGGGCGGCGGCGAGCTTAAGCGGGGTCTGGCCGCCGAACTGGACGATGACTCCGACCAGCTCGCCGCTTTGCTTCTCGACATGGAGGATCTCGAGCACGTCCTCGACGGTCAGCGGCTCGAAATAGAGCCGGTCCGAAGTGTCGTAATCGGTCGAGACCGTCTCCGGGTTGCAATTGATCATGATCGTCTCGAAGCCGGCACCGCCCTGCTCGACGGCGCCGAGCGCATAGGCCGCGTGGCAGCAGCAATAGTCGAACTCGATCCCCTGCCCGATCCGGTTCGGTCCGCCGCCTAGGATGACGATCTTGCGCCGGTCCGACGGCAAGGCTTCGCACTCCGGCTCGCCGAAGCTCGGCGCCTCGTAGGTCGAATACATATAGGGCGTCTTCGCCTCGAACTCAGCGGCGCAGGTGTCGATGCGCTTGAAGACCGGGCGGACCCCGAGCTTGTGGCGCAGCGCCCTCACCTCGTCCTCCGTGGTGGCGCCGATCATCATTTTCGTGACGTCATGGATGAGGCCGTGGCTCCGCGCTCGGGTCTTGACCCCGCCGCCGCGGATCCCCGCCCCCCTCAAAGCCAGCTCGGCAAGCCGTCGGTCGGAAAAGCCCATCGCCTTCAGCCGCCGCATCGCCGCCGGATCGCGGGGAATTCCATCGCGGCAGACCGCTTCCTCCTCGTCGACGATTTCCTTCAGCCGCTCCAGGAACCAGGGATCGTATTTGGCGATGGCGTGGATCTCGGCGACGGTGAAGCCTTCACGCAGCGCCTGGGCGGCCACCAGCAGGCGGTCGGGGGTCGGCCGGGCCAGAGCGGCCTCGATCTCGATCCTGGGCGCTCCGTAAAGCTCCCTGATCCCGTCGAGGCCGATCAGGCCGATTTCCAGGCTTCGCAAGGCCTTCTGGAGGCTTTCGTGGAACGAACGCCCGATCGCCATCGCCTCGCCGACCGACTTCATCGCGGTCGACAGAAGGGGATCGGAGCCCTTGAACTTCTCGAAGGCGAAGCGCGGGATCTTGGTCACGACATAGTCGATGGTCGGCTCGAAGCTGGCCGGGGTCACGCCGGTGATGTCGTTCTGGATCTCGTCCAGGGTGTAGCCGACCGCCAGCTTGGCGGCGACCTTGGCGATCGGGAAGCCGGTCGCCTTGGACGCCAGCGCCGACGATCGCGACACCCGCGGGTTCATCTCGATGACGACGAGCCGGCCGTTCTCGGGATTGACCGCGAACTGGACGTTCGAACCCCCTGTTTCGACACCGATTTCGCGCAGGCAAGCAATGCTTGCATTGCGCATGATCTGATATTCCTTGTCGGTCAGGGTCAGCGCCGGGGCGACCGTGATCGAATCGCCGGTGTGGATTCCCATCGGATCGACATTCTCGATCGAGCAAACGATGATGGCGTTGTCGTTCTTGTCGCGGACGACCTCCATCTCATATTCCTTCCACCCCAGCACCGATTCCTCGATCAGCACTTCGGTGGTCGGCGAGGCGTCCAGCCCGCCGGTGACGATGTCGACGAACTCCTCGCGATTATAGGCGATCCCGCCGCCGGTGCCGCCCAGGGTGAAGCTCGGCCGGATGATCGCCGGAAGGCCGGTGACGTCGAGCGCCCGCACCGCCTCCTCGAGGCTGTGGGCGATGGCCGAGCGCGGGCTTTCGAGGCCGATCTTCGACATGGCGTCGCGGAACTTCAGCCGATCCTCCGCCTTCTCGATCGCCTCCGCGTCGGCGCCGATCATCTTCACGCCGTATTTCTCGAGCGTCCCGTCCTTCCACAGCGCCAGCGCCGTGTTGAGCGCCGTCTGCCCGCCCATCGTCGGAAGCACCGCGTCGGGCCGCTCCTTCTCGATGATGAGCCGGACGAATTCGGGCGTGATCGGCTCGACATAGGTCGCATCGGCGAGATCGGGATCGGTCATGATCGTCGCCGGGTTCGAATTGACCAGCACGATCCGATAGCCCTCGGCGCGAAGCGTCTTCGCCGCCTGGGTCCCCGAATAATCGAACTCCGCCGCCTGGCCGATGACGATCGGGCCTGCGCCGATGATGAGGATGGAGGTGATGTCGGTTCGGCGGGGCATCAGTGCTGGTTTCCAGTTTCGTAGGTCTCATTGCCGACGAAGCCGAGCTTCAATGGTAGGTTGGCATTCTTCAGCTCGATCAAGGCGCAGTCCAGCCGCTCATATTTCTCGTCGGGAGACGGTTGGATGTGCAATTCATCGGTTCCGATCAGCTTGAATACGGAGGCCGGTAAGCCGCATTTCCGGCTTATCTCGCCGAGCCTGGCGAGCCCTTGGGTCCGCAAATTCCCGGGCGACGCAGGGAGCTTTGTGCAGCTGCAGCAAAGTGCTCCGCAGCCGATTGCGACCGCCAGCCGGATCATCGCAGCCCCACCACGAACTTTCGGAACAGATAGACGCTGTCCTGCGGCCCCGGGCTGGCCTCCGGATGATATTGCACGCTGAACGCCGGCCGGTCGGTCAGCTCCAGCCCCGCCAAACTCCCGTCGAACAGCGAGATGTGCGTCGCCTTCGCATTCTCCGGCAGGCTCTCGGCCTCGACCGCAAAGCCGTGGTTCATGCTGGTGATCTCGACCCGGCCGTCCGCAAGGCGCATGACCGGGTGGTTGGCGCCCCGGTGACCCTGGTGCATCTTTACCGTCCTGGCGCCGACGGCGAGGCCGAGGAGCTGGTGGCCGAGGCAGATGCCGAACAGGGGCTTGCCTGTCTCCAGAAGCTGCCTGATCACCGGAACCGCATACTCGCCGGTGGCGGCCGGGTCGCCGGGGCCGTTGGAGAGGAAGAGGCCGTCGGGCTTGTGGGCCATCACCTCTTCGAAGGTGGCGGTGGCCGGGAGGACGGTGACGCGGGCGCCGGCGTCGGCGAGGTTGCGGAAGATGTTGCGCTTGGAGCCGTAGTCGATGGCAACGACGTGCGGCCGGGTCTCGTCCTTGGCCCCTGCCCCATAGCCCTTGCCGAGCTTCCAGCCGCCGCCCGACCAGCGGAACATCTGCTTGCAGCTGACCTCCTTCGCGAGGTCCATGCCCTCGAGCCCGGGCCAGGCCCGCGCCTGCGCCAGAAGGGCGTCGAGGTCGAACCTGCCGTCCGCCGCGTGGGCGATGACTCCGTTGGGAGCCCCACCCTGTCGGATCTTGCGGGTCAGCGCCCTGGTGTCGACGCCCGACAGCCCGATCCGCCCGTTCGCCTTCATCCACGAGTCGAAGGTCTGCACCGCCCGGAAATTGCCCGACTCGGTGACGTCCTGGCGCACGACGCAGCCCAAAGCCCAGGGATTGTCGGCTTCGACATCCTCGTAATTGGCGCCGACATTGCCGATATGCGGGAAGGTGAAGGTGACGATCTGCGAGGCGTAGGAGGGATCGGTCATCACCTCCTGGTATCCGGTCATCGCCGTGTTGAAGCAGACCTCGCCGACCGCGGCCCCCTCGCCGCCGAAGCCCCGGCCCCAGATAAAGCTCCCGTCCGCCAGGACCAATACGCCCGTCGCTCCGTCAGGCGCGGGCGAAGGCTTGGCGTCGGCCATGGGGGCGGGCACTCCTCGGGAAAGCTGCGATGTCGCTAAGGTTCGACGGCTAGAGACGGGCGGCGGCAGCGTCAATCTGTTAAAAGGTGGCGAGCGCGGCTATCCTCCCGCCTTTCCATCGCATGGACCGACAAGACATGATTCGCGACGACATCAAGGCCGCGCTCGTCACCGCCATGAAAAGCGGCGACAAAGCCGGCACCGCCACCCTCCGGCTGATCCAGTCGTCGCTGAAGAATCGCGACATCGAGATGCGCGGCGCGGCCCCCGCGGCCGACGACGACGTCACCGTCACCGAGGTCCTGCAAAAAATGATCAAGCAGCGCCGCGAATCGGTGGCGCTCTATGAGCAAGGCGGTCGCCAGGAGCTGGCCGATGCCGAGACCGCCGAGATCGCGGTCATCGAAGACTTCCTGCCCCGGCAGATGGGCGAGGACGAGGCGAAGGCCGCGATCGACGCCGTCGTCGCCGAAACCGGCGCTTCGTCGCTCAAGGACATGGGCAAGGTGATGGCGGCCGTGAAGGAGCGCCATGCCGGAGCGATGGACATGTCGAAGGCGAGCGCGCTGGTGAAGGCGAGGCTTTCCGCTTAGTCTGGGGCATGTCCCTAAGCCCCCAGTTTCTCGACGAGCTTCGCGCCCGCACGTCGCTGTCGGCCCTGGTCGGCAAGACGGTGAAGCTGCAGCGGGCCGGGCGCGAATGGAAGGCGCCCTGCCCCTTTCACAAGGAAAAGACGCCGAGCTTCTACGTCAACGACGAGAAGAGCTTCTACCATTGCTTCGGCTGCTCGGTGCACGGCGACGCCATCCGTTGGCTGACCGACGCTCGCGGAATGCCCTTCATGGATGCGGTGAAGGAGCTGGCTGAGGCCGCGGGGATGGAGGTTCCGGCCGCCGATCCCAGGGCTCAGGAGCGGGCCGAGAAATCGACCGGGCTCTACGCAGTGATGGAGGCCGCCCAGAGCTGGTTCGAGGAGCAGCTCGGCGGCCTCGAAGGCTCGGAAGCCCGGGCTTATCTGGAGAAACGCGGGATCTCCGAGGCGACCCGGCGCCGCTTCGGCTTCGGCTTCGCTCAGGACGGACGCGGCAAGCTGCGCAGCGCGCTGAAGTCTTTCGGTAACGAGGCCCTTGTCGAGGCCGGGCTACTCGTCGTCCCGGACGGGGAGCGCGAACCTTACGATCGCTTCCGGGGCCGGCTGATGTTCCCGATCCGCGATCGGCGGGGACGGGTGATCGCGTTCAGCGCCCGAATCCTCGGCGCCGGCGAGCCCAAATATCTCAACTCCCCCGACACGCCCCTGTTCGACAAGGGCCGCACCCTGTTCAATATCGACAAGGCGGCGGCGGCAAGCCGCGACGCCGGGCGGGTGATCGTCGTCGAGGGCCAGATGGACGTCATCGCCCTCGACCAGGCCGGTATCGGCGAGGCCGTAGCGCCTCTGGGAACGGCCGTCACCGAGGCGCAGCTCGGCTTGCTTTGGCGCCTCGCCCCGACCCCGATCTTCTGCTTCGACGGCGATTCGGCCGGGCAAAAGGCGGCGGTGCGTGCCTTGTTGCGGGCCCTGCCCCATGTCGGGCCGGGGCGCTCCTTGAGCTTCGCCACCCTGCCCCCCGGCCAGGATCCCGACGACCTCATCCGCGCGGAGGGCCGGCAAAGCATCGAAGCTCTTCTGGAAGCCTCGGAATCGCTCGTCGACCGGCTCTGGAACCATGAGCTCAAGGCCGAGCCGCTGGCCACGCCGGAGCAGCGCGCCGGCCTCAGGCATCGGCTCAGCGACCATGTCGGGGCGATCCAGGACCCGCATGTGCGCGAGCAATATCGAACTGAGCTTCTCGGCCGCTTCAATGCCTTGACCGCCCCGCCGCCGCGGCCGCCCTGGAAGCCGAGGCCGTTCGGTTCGGCAGGCTCCAGAGGCGGAGGCCGGTTCGAGCCCCAGCGGCCGGTGTCCGATTCCGCCAAGGCCTTGGCCAGCGCCGGGATCAGCCCGAAGACCGCCCGCTCGGTGCTTCACGGGCTCTTGCGCTTTCCCGAGCTGGTCGCGGCCCATGGCGAGGCGATTGCCGCACTCCATATCGCCGACAAAGAGCCCGCCCGGCTTCGCGATGTCCTGCTTGAAGCGGCGATGGCGCACGGCGAGCTTGATCGGGACCGCCTTAATACCATATTGCTTGGGGCTGGCGTCGCCCCTCTTGCCGAGAGGTTGCGCCTGGAACGCGGACTGGCCTTCTCCTTCAACCGCCGAGATGCCGACCCGGAACGTGCTTCTCGCGATCTCGTTTTGGTCATCGACACATTGGCGGCCCAGCCGGGACTCCATGCCGCGCTCGACGCGGCGACCACTCGGCTCAAGGAGGACGGCGACGAGGCCGCCTTCCAGGAGCAGCAGAGGTTGCGGGCGGCCCGGGACGAAGCGGAAAGGCAGCTCGCGGCGCTGATCGAAAGCGGCGCGGGCGGATGAACTTATAAGGTTTTTAAATGGCGAAGACGACCAACGGCGGCGACGGCGACGACAAGCAGGAAAACGGCGATGCGCCCCTGATCGACCTCAACGAGGCCTCGCTCAAGAAGCTCGTGGCCCGCGCCAAGAAGCGCGGCTACATCACCTATGACGAATTGAACGAGGCCCTTCCCCAGGACCAGATGTCCACCGACCAGATCGAGGACGTGATGAGCGCCTTGAACGAGATGGGCGTCAATGTGGTCGAGAATGAGGAAGCCGACGACGAGGACGACGACAAGGCGGAGGAGCCCGAGGTCGACGCCGCCGCCGGCGAGGACGACGGCTCCGACGGCGAGCGCTTCATCGTCGAGAAGAAGAAGGAGACGGTCGACCGCACCGACGATCCCGTCCGGATGTATCTTCGCGAGATGGGCGCGGTCGAACTGCTCAGCCGCGAGGGCGAGATCGCCATCGCCAAAAGGATCGAGGCCGGCCGCGACACGATGATCTGGGGCCTGTGCGAAAGCCCGATCACCTTCAACGCCATCATCCACTGGTCGAACGCCCTGAACGCGGGCGAGATGCAGCTTCGCGAGATCCTCGACCTCGACGCCATGCTCTCCAAGGGCCCGACCCCGGAGCAGGTGGCGAGCGCCGAGGAAGGCGACGACGGCGACATTTCCGAAAAGACCGCCGGCCCCTCGTTCAAGGAGGAGGAGGAGGTCGTCTCCGCCCCCGCCGACGAGGAGGAGGACGAGGAGGACAGCCTCGTCGAGCGCCGCGCCCGGCCGCAATTCGTCGAGGACGAGGACGAGGACAACACCCTCTCCCTCGCCCAGATGGAGGAAACGCTCAAGCCCCAGGCGCTCGAGCGCTTCGCCAAGATCACCGATCTCTACAAGAAATTCTCCAAGGTCCAGAACGCCCGGATGGAGGCGATGAGCGCCGGCCAGGAATTCTCGAAGGGCGAGGAGAAGAAGTACCAGGCTTTCTCCGAGCAGCTCACCGCCGAGGTCGAGAGCGTCCAGTTCCACGGCGCCAAGATCGAATATCTCGTCGACCAGCTCTACAGCTACAACCGCCGCCTCACCGCGCTCGCCGGCCAGATGCTCCGCCTCGCCGAGCGCCACAAGGTGCCGCGCCGCGCCTTCCTCGATTCCTATCTCGGCCACGAATTGGACGAGGGCTGGGCCGAGCGGGTCTGCGGCACCGACAAGAAATGGAACGCCTTCTGCACGGCGGAAAGCCAGGCCATCGAGCGCATCCGCTCCGAGATCGCCGAGATCGCCCAGGCGACCGGAATGAGCCTCGCCGAGTTCCGCCGCATCGTGAACCAGGTCCAGAAAGGCGAGCGCGAAGCGCGGATCGCCAAGAAGGAGATGGTCGAGGCCAACCTCCGCCTCGTCATCTCGATCGCCAAGAAATACACCAACCGCGGCCTGCAGTTCCTCGACCTCATCCAGGAAGGCAATATCGGCCTGATGAAGGCGGTCGATAAATTCGAATATCGCCGCGGCTACAAGTTCAGCACCTACGCGACCTGGTGGATCCGCCAGGCCATCACCCGCTCGATCGCCGACCAGGCCCGGACCATCCGGATCCCGGTCCACATGATCGAGACGATCAACAAGCTCGTGCGCACCAGCCGCCAGATCCTCCACGAAATCGGCCGCGAGCCCACCCCCGAAGAGCTCGCCGAGCGCCTCTCCATGCCCCTGGAGAAGGTCCGCAAGGTGATGAAGATCGCCAAGGAGCCGATCAGCCTCGAAACGCCGATCGGCGACGAGGAGGACAGCCACCTCGGCGACTTCATCGAGGACAAGAATGCGGTGATCCCGGTGGACGCGGCGATCCAGGCGAACTTGAAGGAGACGGTGACCCGGGTGCTGGCCTCGCTGACGCCTCGCGAGGAGCGGGTGCTACGGATGCGGTTCGGGATCGGGATGAATACCGATCATACGCTCGAGGAGGTGGGGCAGCAGTTTTCTGTTACGCGGGAGCGGATCCGGCAGATCGAGGCGAAGGCGCTGCGGAAGCTGAAGCATCCGAGCCGGAGCCGGAAGATGCGGTCGTTCCTCGACCAATGACCAGGCTCGGCACCGCGTTCGCCTTTGTCGCGGCCGCGTGCCTTGCCGCGTCCGCTTTGGCCCAGCCCGGCCGACCGGCGGAGGCGAAGATCGATCCGCAGGCCCTCTCGGTCGCCCAAGAGATTGTCGAGCTCGCTTATCCGCCCGAGGGGCGCCGGGCGATGTTCATGGGAACCATGGATTCGTTGATGGCGCAGATGCGCGCGGCCTCCGCCGAGGTTCACGGAGGCCGGATCGATCCCGGCGCCGAAGCGATCCTCGACCGGTTCTTCGAACGGCTGCGAGCCCGGGTGCAGCCGGCGATCGACGAAGCATCCCCGGCGCTTTTCGCCGCTTACGCTCGCGCCTACGCCCGACAGTTCAGCCGCGACGAGCTCCTCCAGATCCGGGCGTTCGTGGCGACCCCGGCCGGCGCCAAATACACCCAGCGTTCGCCGGCCCTTCTCGCCGATCCCGACGTCGCCGCCGCCAACACCGCCTACATCTCCCGAACGCTCGCCATCGTTCAGCCGCTGCAGGCCGAGGTGCGCGAGGAGCTGACCGAATATTACAAGACGCCGCAGCGGTAAAGTCTCCGCAGGGGACGTGGTTTCACGCGGAGGCGCGAAGGCGCGGGGAGGATTCGAACGTGCCGCAATCGATCCCTCGCCAACCCCCTGGTCGCCCTGCTTGTGCTGCTGCTCGTGGCCTCGGTCGCCGGCAACGCCCTTCTCTACCGCAAGGCGAGCCGGCCGCTGTTCGAGGAGGCCGACCGCCCGCTCATCGAATGCACGATCGCCCGGGCCGCGGCCCGCTCGCAGCACGTCGATGCGGACGATATCCGGTCCCACAGCTTTCCGATCGTCATGCGGCGCGGCTTTCAAACCTGCATCGAGCTTCGCCGCTACGACCGCCGCGGCTACATCGGCGGCTGCTACGACCGCCAGGGGCGGCTGATCGAAGAGACGGCGGGCGTTAGTGGCTGAGCGAGCGGTTTCACGCGAAGGACGCGAAGCTCGCGAAGGAACCCTGCCCTCCCCGTCATGCCGGATTTGATCCGGCATCCACCTTCTGTGGGATCGACTGCAGCATCTGGTTCGCACAAAGCCCACGAAGCTCACGAAGTCGGTCACCAAAAGTGACCGCGAAGAAGCAATGATACTGGATTCGTGCGGAGGCGCCGAGGCGACTCGGATAGTCCTCAATCCGTCAAATACGATCTTCTGATGTCGACGCTTCAGCATTGCTGCGGCGTTGCAATTCGCCTGTCCCGGCCTATCCTCTCCCGAATGAACGATCCGTCGCCCGTTGGATCAGAGTTCGAGACGGCTGAGGAAGCCGAAGCTTATCTGCGCTGGCTGCAGGCCAAGGTCGCGGCGTCCAGGGCTGACACCCGGCCCGTGGTCGAGCATGACGAGGCGATGCGGCAAATACGGGCGATAATCGAGGCGAAGGCCCGCCACGACTGATGAAGCTGGTCTGGCGAGCGGAGGCGCTCGCCGACCTGAAATCGATTGTCGAATATATTGGAGATCGCAATGCGCTAGCCGCCTCGCGGTTGCACGCGGCGATCGAGGCTTGCGCGGCACGATTGCGGGAACGCCCATTGCTGTATCGGCCGGGCCGCGTGGAAGGGACGCGAGAGGCCGTCGTGCATCCGAATTACATCCTCATTTACGAGATTGGCGCCGAGGCCGTCGAGATCACCGCCGTGGTGCATTCGAGACAGCGCTATCCTTGATTCACGCGAAGGGCCCCTCCCTGCCCAGGAGAGAACCGGGCAGTATACATTTTCCTCTACCTCCCGATGACCCCACGGTGGTCGAAAATGTATACTGTCCCCAATTATTCATCCGGCCCATGTTCGGTAGGCTCAAATTTACGGATTACCAGCGCAAAGATCAGAAAAGGGCGGGATTGCCGCAGGGTCCTCAGTAAATGCCCTAAGGACAATTTCACCTAACGGCGTCAATGTCACGGGTGTGTTTATCCAAGGCTCGTCCGTCTTTGCGGCTATCAAGCGGACGCCAGGCAGCCGAGCTAACCCCGCAGCTTGAAGTGCCGCCAGGTCACTCTCGATTGATGCGGACGGATAGTGAGCATCCAGCAGATGCTCTAGAACTCTAAGAATGTCATATGTCTCGCTGTCACCGAACGTGCCTGCCGGAGTGGGTTCAGCCTTCGCGACAATCTCACGTTCAGTTGGCTCAAGTCGTTGGTTCTGCCACCGATAGATTACGCCCAAGTAGACCCGAAGCCGGCTATTCATTGTGGTTAACGCCACTGCTACCTGCCGGAGAATCCTAGGGTCTTCATCAGACGTTTCAATCGCAATAACAGCATTTGCAAGCTCACGGGCGTAATACTCACTATCCTCATGCATCAGTCGCTGTAGGGCTTCATGCGCAGCCGCTTGGGCGGGAGGACTCAACGTGCCACTATGATTTTCTAGCGCACTTACCTTGTCCCCAAGTTCGTCGATGAAGTCCTCGGCCGATCTATCGTTAAAGAATTCGAGGCATGCAGCCGCAACGTCCCAAGCCAACGCGGCAAGCGGGATTGAGTTAAGCCCCGCCTTCACCACGGCAGACGCAATACGCTGCCCTAGCACCGGACCAGAGTCCCGAACAGAAACGAGCTTAGTCATCAAGATCGCCTTGCAATACCGCCCACTGCCGGCTCCGTGCTCAACCTAGCCAGTGATGAGCTTGAGCGTAACGGAGCGCTTTGCCTCCGAGATCAACGATGGCATAGGCTGATGCTGAGAGCCCTATAACTTTTGCATGTAGTCCGTCGACAGCTCGTTCAGCCCTGACGTAAAGGCGCGCCTTGTCTGTTCTGAGCTTCCGATCTAGCGTCAAGTCTAGGACCTGCGAAAAAAAACGCACTTTGCTGGCCGTAGAGGCGTGAAGCCTTGCATATTCGCCCTGCTTAAACAGCTCAACTTCGTCCTTCCCGAGAACAAAATCGCGACGTTGACCCCCATTGATCTCCATCAGCTTCTGCATGTTCGGCACGCCAACATAGTCCCGGCCATAGATACCTTCGAGAACGTCGGCGATGTTAATCCGATTGTCGACGTCAATAGACGGGGCGTTCCGGCCAGTCAGGACGTGATACCTATGGGAGATGGTCTCGAAGCCATAATGGATATTGACCATATTCCAATGTAACCACAGGTCCCCAGTATGCCCCTGCACGAACTCATAAAACTCTTCGAGCAGAGCTTTTTCAATATCGTCAAATCGTTCAACAATTCCATCCTTCGGGATATGGAGACGCTCGGCAACTAAATGGGCTGCGAAGCTCACAGTCTGGTCATTGTTGAAGCTTTTTACGACAATATTAGAGATGGACGGTGAAAGCCCCTCCTTGTCGTCATAGAGGCTCTGACAAGCGTAATGAACGATGAGGCATCGGTCACGATGCCGTTTGATTTTTGCGAGAGCCTCGCGCGAACGGTTGAATGCAATAGCCACTGTCCAAGCCCTGCTGCCAGAAACCTATTTACGTTTTGATCAACCGGCTGAACAGGGGCAGGATGTATTTCTGGTCAAGCCGGAAAATCGGGACGGCATGCATATTATAAGGGTCAATCCCCTTCTAACGCCCTCTCCAGCAACCGCCTGATCGCCTTCGACCTCGAAGGCTCCGGGTCCGACTGGCGTTCGATCCAGGCGTCGAGCTTGGCGGTCAGCTCGGCGGGGGTGCGGAGGCCGGTCAGGGGGGTGATGCCAGTCCGGGGTCCATCGAGACAGCGATTCGACAGGCTCACCGCCTCCTCAGGATGAGCGGAGAGTTCGGCGGCCTTTTTGGTTTTCGCTAAACCTGTTTCTTCGCGCCTTCGCGGCTTCGCGTGAGATCATTCCTTCCAGCGTACGGGCCTGCACGGGCGTTTGAAGATTGGGGATTACGGTGACAGTGCACTAGGATTACGGTGACAGTGCACTAATTACGGATCGCAAGTCTGAGCCTCGCCCGGAATGCTTTGGTGTGCGGCCGGCGAAATAAGTGCACTGTCACCGAATTGCCGGCCGCTGGTGACTGTCACCTCTTATGATGTAGACTGTTGTAATGTCCGAAGCGGAAGACCAGCGCCCAACCGTCCCCAGCTCCCCAGCGGGGAGCACGAAGGCCTGCCGAATCTGCGCACATGCCATTCCTTCAGCGGCCGTAAAATGCACCGTCTGCGATAGCTACCAAAACTGGCTGGGAAAAGTTCACTTAAGCACAACGACCCTCTCCCTCCTGGTGGCGCTCGTTGCGACAAGTGCTACCGCTATCCCTATCATTGGTAACTTGACGAAGGTTGATGACAGCGAAATGTACGTGCGCTTCTGGAGCGCAAGCGAAGAAAGCTTAGTACTCGTTGCTGTCAACACCGGTACCCGTCCCGGGTTCATCGCAGGCGGCCACATCATGGACAGCCACGAAAATGGCATACCTCTTATACCTGCTGTAACAAAGTTTAACCTTATTTCGCCGGGGAAGGCGGAACTTATAAGATTCAAACTACCCAACAAACGTCTGTTCAAGGCATTTCTGGACCACGTCGATATAGCCGGCGACTGTGATCTGAATATTCAAGTTATGAATTTTCGTTCCGACAGAGCTTGGCAAACATCTACTTTCAAATGTTTGGACTTGCGCCTTGCCACTACCAACATGGTATTTGAACAAATTAACTCGGAAATGGATAATTTTACTGCCGAAATAGACGAGCAAGAGAAGCGGTTGCCAAGTGATCGGAAGGACGGTCCCGCAGGCACGCCCTAGGTCGGGGGCGCCTTCGTTGGCCGCCGGGAGCAAAGGGGGACACGTACCTTTTAGGCGAAAGGTACGTGTCCCCCTTTTGCCCCGTTACCGGCACCCTCGTCGAGCGCACCCTGTGCTGGACCCGCCGGCAATGGGCCGAGGAGGGGGTCGACGTCGACAGGGAATGGGCCAAGGAAGGCGTCAGCGTCATCGAGAGAGGCTGTGGGTGATCGGTGACGGTCACGTGACTGTCACCAGACTGTTGGGTTGCCCTCACCCTGGTTCGCTTCGCGAACCTGTCCCTCTCCCCTGCAGGGAGACGGGTCTGGCGGCGGGATCAGAGGCGCCTGATGCTCGGCGGCGCCCGCTCCTTCTGGAGCATGAGCTCCGTTAGGCCCCAGACCATCGCGTCCGCGCGGTCGGGGCTCTTGCCCGGGCCCTCGTAATCGCCGCCCGCGATCATTCCGCAGAGCTGGGCCTCGAGCTCCGGGAAGCGGCCGTGGATCGTCACCCGGCCCGCTTCGAACAGCATCGCGACCGGGGCGGCGCGGTCGGTTTTGCCCTGGACGGCGGGGACGAGCTTTATCTTGAGGTTGGGGTCGGAGATTCGCAGGACCGCGGTGACCATGAGGCCGCCCTGGTTGCTCTCGGCGACGACGAGGAGCGGGGCGTTGGGGTGTTGGGCCGTCCACATCGCGGCGGCGTCGGCGACGGCCTGGGACCAGCCTTCGGGGCTGCGGGCGGTAACGCTGTGGTCGGCGAGGACGTGGGCGGCGCCTTCGGCGTCCTTCGCGCAGGCGATTATGCCGCAGGTGCCGTCGCCGGTGGGCGGGTCGACGGCGATGATTATTCGTCTGAAAGTATTACTTTCAGCCGGGTCATTCCCGTCATTGCGAGCGGAGCGAAGCAATCCAGCCTCGGCGTTGGACGCGGGCTCGGCGCTGGATTGCCGCGTCGCTTCGCTCCTCGCAATGACGGCTTCCCCTCCTCTCCGGCACCTTTCGAGCAATTGCTCCGTCCACAAAGCGCCGGGATTGTCGGTGAGGAGCTCGCCGTTCAGCTCCTGGCGCTCGAGGCGGGTGCCGGCGTAGCGCTGGCGCATCGAGCGGGTCCAGGCGGGGCTGTTGTGGGGATTGGCCTCGCTCGGGCCGCCGATGACGATGGTCCCGGGTTCGGCCATGATCCGGCGCAGATGCGGGCCGGGGCGCGGGGTGGTGGTGACCAGGGCCTGGGGGTTTTCGCCGACGCGCAGGCCGAGCTGGAGCATGTCCCAGGTGTCGCCGGCTTTTTCCCATTTGGCGAGCTCGTCGCACCAGGCGTAATCGTGCTCCGGGCCGCGGAGCAATTCGGGCGTGTGGCCGGAAAAGAGGGTGGCGACGGCGCCGGTGCGGAAGACGAGCACGCCCTCCCCCTTGCGCCATTCGCGGATCCAGGGGCCGGCGACTTCGAGCAGGCCGCTCTTGCCCTCGACCATGACGGCGCGCGCCTCGGCGAGCGTGGCGCCGACGAGGGCGATGCGGAGCGGATTGCGCGGGCTGGTGCCGGCCGGGCCCTTCAAGAGGCCGACGATCCATTCCGAGCCGGTGCGCGTCTTGCCGAAGCCGCGGCCGCCCATGACGACGCAGGTCGACCAGCCGGCGGCGGGGGGCTGCTGGCCTTCGTGCGCCCAGGTTCGCCAGTCCCGCTCCAAGGCGCCGACGTCGTCGATGCCGAATTCGGCGAGCGCCTCGGGCCAGTCCTCCGGCGGGAGCGTGAGGAGGAATTCGAGGAGGTCGGTGCCGCGGGGAAGCTCCGGCGGGCCGCGGCGCTTGCGGTCAGATGAGGCCACGTTTCCTCGCAATGGCGGACAGCTTCCTGAGGATCGAGTCGCGCATCTCTTCGAGGCTCTTCGGACGGGCCGGCCAGGCCGGGCGGCGGGCATTGCCTCCGGGGTTCTGGGCGGCGCGGTGGAGCTTGAGGATGGCGATCGCGTCCTGAACGGTCATGTCGACGATCGGCGATTCGGGATCGGGCGGGCGGCCGGCGAGGAAATCCTCGGCCCGGCGGGCGAGCGCCTCGTCGATCCGGCCATAGGCTTGCGATCGGGCGGCTTCCATCTTCTCGGCGAAGACCGGGTCGCGGCGGGCGCGCTGGTAGATGGCCACGGTGGAGAAGCCGCATTGCTCGGCCGCCCAGGTGGCGTTGTTGCTGGCGGCGAGACAATCGAGGAATACCCCCTCGGCTTCGTCGGTCCAGCGGTGGCCGCGGCTGCGGACGAGCTGGGGCCCGTCCTTGCCGTGGCTTCGGAGGATGGCGCCCGCCGGGCCGGTGGGCCGTTCGGAGCGCCGCTGCGGATTTTTCTTGTCCATCCCGAGTTTAGAACATAGAAAGTACAGAATAGGAGAACAGTTTTTTCGCGGCCTCGTAAGTCTTTGAAACTGAATGACGAATACTGGCTTTTGAAGGATTTCCTCGATTCTATATAGTTGAGCGGGAAATTCCCGAGTCGTCGCGGAAAACCGGAAAGGAAGGATCGCCCGTCCCCCGCTTCACCCTGCTCCTCGCCTTCGCCCTCGCCTGGTCGGCTTTGCCGGCCTCCGCCCAGGCCGCGGCCGAGCCGGCGCGGATCGCCAGGCCGCGCCCCGCGCCGCCCGGGCCGCCGAACATGGCGCCGCTGCCGCCCGCGGTGATCGACGAGACGCTCGCCATCGGCGGCGACGACATCGGCGCCCGCAAGGTCGAGACGAGGCTGAGCGTCGAGGTAAGGGTGAACGGCCGGGGGCCCTACCAGTTCGTCGTCGACAGCGGCGCCGACACTTCGGTGGTCGGGCTGCGCATCGCCCGCGACCTCCAGCTTCCCCTCGGAACGCCGGTCACGTTGAACAACATGACCGACCGCAACATCGTCGACCGGGTCCATGTCGATTCGCTCAGCCTCGGCCCGAGCACGATCCGCGACCTCCAGCTTCCCGCCCTTCGCGAAACCGATCTCGGCGGCGCCGGGATGATCGGCATCGACGCCCTCGCCCGCCAGCGCCTGATGCTCGATTTCGAGCAGCGGCTGATCCGGATCGAAGACGCCTCCAAGCCCGTCAAGGCCCTTCCCGGCGACATCGTCGTCACGGCCCGGCTGCACAGGGGCCAGCTGATCCTGACCCGGGTCAAGGCCGGCAGCCTCTCGCTCGACGCCGTGATCGACACCGGATCCCAGATCACGATCGGCAATTCGGCGCTTCGCCGCAAGCTCGTCCGAAGCCGGCTCAACCGACTGACGACGGTCAGCGCGACCGGGGTGACCGGAACGACCGTCAAACTCCAGCTGGCGCAGATCGGCGAGCTTCGGCTCGGCTCGGTCGTCCTTCGCAACGTGCCGATGGCCTTCGCCGACGTTCCGCCCTTCGAGGTGTTCGGACTCGCCGACAAGCCGGCGCTGCTTCTCGGCACCGATCTGCTCGAGACCTTCCGCCGGGTCTCGCTCGATTTCAGGGCGCGCAAGGTCCGCTTCCAGCTTCGCCGCTGCCGCCAGGGCCTGGCGATCCGGACTTCGCCTTCCGCGTCGCTGACGCGCTTGTCGTCGACCAGCGGCGAGGCCTGCGCGCGCTAGCCGGATTTCACCGGGCTTATCGCGCCGGAGCGGGGCAGGCGGGAGCGGGTGTCAGTCGCAGAGTGGACGGGCCAAGCCTGACCCGGCGCCCCTCCGACGTCTCCAGGGTCCCGGCAAGGGTGGCGGGGATCTTTCCGTTCCCGACAGGCTTGTCGCGCCATTGCACCGGTCCCCAGAGCCGGACCAGGGCCACGCTTCGAAGCGGGCCCAGGTCGTCGAGCCACGTCACGCCGTGAGTGCCTTCGCCCTCGAACAGGCCTTCGGGCGTGGCGTTGCGGCCGGCGCGCAGGCGCCAGCCTGACGGAATCGTGCAGATTGCGAGCCAGTCCACACCCCAGCTGGCGAGGCTGAAGCCGACCACCCTCTCGTCCCGTCGCAGGTCTGGACGGCCGATGGAGAGGAGATAGAGCGTGCCCGGCGCTTCGGCGGCCGGCGCGGCGGCGGCGGGCGCCGCGGCCAGCATGGCGGCGAGCGCCGCGGCGAGCATGGGAATTTTCATGACGGCAGGCTAGCAGCCTCGTCCAAGGGCGCAAGGCTGGCCGCCCCGGGCGCTCTTCGGAGGCGATGCAACTCCCGGGTCCGGCGCCCGTTGGCCCGGCATGAACAGATCCCCCGGCGTCGCCGCGCTCGCTTTCGCCCTGATCCTCGCCCCCTGGAGCGTTTCGTCGGCCGCCGCGGAGGACGGCGGGAAGAAGCCGCCGCGCCGGATCCGGGTCGGGCTCGGCGCCCAGATCGTGCCCGCTTATCCGGGCGCCGACGGCCACAGCCTTCGTCCGCTCGTCGACGTGTCGCTGAGCCGCGGTTCGAAGCCCTTCGCCTTCGAGGCCCCCGACGAAAGCTTCGGGCCTTCGCTGATCAAGGAGGGCGGCCTCGAAATCGGCCCCGCCCTGAACTTCCAAGGTAGCCGGACCGCCAAGGACGTCGGTGCCGCGCTCGACAAAGTCCCGTTCACCGTCGAGGCCGGCGCCTTCGTCCAATATGCGTTCGGCCCCAAATTCCGGGTCCGGACCGAGCTTCGCAAGGGCCTGGGCGGCCATGACGGCCTGATCGGCCAGGCCGGCGCCGATTTCGTCGCCCGCGACGGCGACGACTGGCTGTTCTCGATCGGACCGCGGGTGACCGTCTCGGACGGCCGCTACCACCGCGCCTATTTCGGAGTGACCGCGCCCGAAGCGCTGCGCACCGGCCTCGCCGCCTATCGGCCGGGCGGCGGAGTCCAGGCGCTCGGGGCGACCGCCGGCTTCCTCAAGCAGCTGAACCGCCGCTTCGGCCTGTACAGCTACGCCAAATACGACCGGCTGATCGGCGATGCGGCGCGGTCGCCGGTGGTCCGAACCTACGGATCGCGCGACCAGCTTTCGGCAGGCCTGGCGCTGACTTACACGTTCGGCGGCGGCACGAAGTAACGGCGTACCGTCCTACGCCGCCCGCGACCGCGGTGTCGCCGGCGGAGCCCGATTGACCTGTCCGGCGGCAAAGTGGATGTAAACATCATCCGCATCGGATCAAAGATGGGGGCCGGAGGCCCGTGTTCGCACGCTCCGGCCCCCGCCCCCGCCGGAGGAAGCCAAATCAACCGGCGGGGGCACCTCAACCGATCGCGACGCCCCTATCAAATCCGGACGACCAGAAGCGCCGGTGGGTCCATTTTGGCTGCAACTCCCGGCCGTTGGGCTCGCGGAGTGAATGGAAGCTGGTCGCCTGATCACCCCGTCATTGCGAGCCCTTCGACGCCGCCTGCGGCGGCGCTCAGGATAAACTGCCGCTGCGCGGCAGCAAAGCAATCCAGTGGCGCCGAGGCCGGAAGCTGGATTGCCGCGTCGCTTCGCTCCTCGCAATGACGGCTGCGCGAGCCTGACTGCGGCGTATCTTCCCAACATTTCCGCCAATAATTGGTGCATTTGCCGCCGCCGGCGCCCTGCCCTGTCCGCCACTTGCGGCTAAACCCCTGAATAAGCGCCCTTCGCCGAATTTGGCACGGCTCGTGCTGTAGACACTGCATCTACGCCAAGGAGCCCGTGATGCAGACGTCCCAGCCTTCCGTTTTCGCCCGCGACCACACCTTGTTCGGAGTCTGCGAGGCGCTCGGCGAAGATCTCGGGTTCAACCCCGTTTTCCTTCGGATAGCCTTCGCGCTCGGCCTGTTCTTCAACGCCGCGGCGGTGCTCGCCGTTTACGCGGGGCTCGGCGCCCTGGTCGCCTTCACCCGCCTGGTCGCGCCCAATCCCCGCGAGGCGAAAGTCGCCCCGGCCGAGGCCGGTCCGGCCGCGAGCGCCGGGACCGAAGTCGAGGCCGAGCCGGACGTCGCCCTCGCCGCCTGACCGGGCGGCGAGCGCTTTGCGAGCAAGCCTAGGTCCGGCGGCGGCTCGGGCCGCGGAGCCGCAAGAGTGGAAAGGCGACACCCATCCCGCTAGGGGCCCCGTCGAACATTCCTATTGACAGGGCCCCCGGATGCCGACCGTCGCGCTGCTCCTCGTGTCGAACATATTCATGACGCTCGCCTGGTATTGGCACCTCAAGGGCGGAATGGAAAAGCCGATCCTGCTGGTGATCCTGATCAGCTGGGGGATCGCGCTGATCGAATACAGCCTGGCCGTGCCCGCCAACCGGCTCGGCTATGCGGGCGGCTGGAGCGCGGCCCAGCTCAAGGTGACCCAGGAAGCCCTCTCCCTGATCGTGTTCGGCGGCTTCATGGTCTTCATGCTCGGCGAGCCCCTGCATCCGCGCCATCTCGCCGCCTTCGCCTGCATCATGGCCGCCGTCGGCTTCCTGTTCTGGGGGAAATGATGGCCGGCTCTGTGACCGTTCGGCGGAAACAGCCTTTCCGCGACCCTAACGGGGCGTAAACCGGGTTTTTACGGCATTGATATAGGTCAGGCTCTTAGGGCGGTTCGGGAACCGCCTGGGGAGGGCCAAATGGCTTCAGCATCGCTCGACACCGCCGGCGGCCCTTCGACGGGCGCGCTGCTGCTCGAGCGGCTCGCCGAGCATGGCAGCGCCGCCCATCCTTATGCGGCGAGCCCGCGACTGCTGAAGGCGCCGACCGCCGGCCGCGACCTTGCCGATCTCATCCATTATCTGTGCGTCCTCCACGGCCGCTATCCCGGGCTGATCGATCATGCCGCGGCCCGGGTCGCCGAGCCCGACGCCAAAGCGTGGCTGACCGACGTCACCTACGCCTTCGCCGGCGAGCGCGCCTATCTCGCCCGGCTCTGCGTGGCCGCCGGGCCGGTGCCGAGCACGCCCGGGGCCGCCGGAACCGATTCGGCCGTTCTCGGCCAGCGCCACGCGATGGAGACCCTCGCTTCGTCGGAGCGCCGCGGCTGCGCGCTGGGCGCGGCCATGGCGCTTGCGCTCGACTGGGCCGTGATCCGGGCCTGTCTAGACGCCGCCGCCGCCCGCTTCGGGATCGAGTCGCCCGCTTATCCGGCCGCCGATCCCGGCGAGGTCGTCAGACTCGCCGACGGCTACGCCGGATCCGCCCCGGTCCAGCGCGCCCTCCTGTTCGGAGCGCAGCAGATCCTCGTCCAGCACCACGGCCTTTGGGACCTGCTCGAGGCGAGGCAGCAGGCGCGGGGGACGGGCTGAGGGGAATTTCGTCATCCCGGCGAAAGCCGGGACCTCGTGGAGACCCGCCGAGACTTCTCGTCCTGAGGTCCCGGCTTTCGCCGGGATGACGTGACATCCCCTCCCCTTGCCCTCCTTCGGCCCCTCCCCTTGCCCTCTCCCGGCCCCTCCCCTATCCGGCCCGGATGCGTTTCGAAGGCACCCAAAGCTACGTCGCCACCGACGACCTCAAGGTGGCGGTCAACGCCGCCGTCACCCTTCGCCGGCCGCTGCTCGTCAAGGGCGAGCCCGGCACCGGCAAGACCATCCTCGCCCATGAGATCGCCGCCGCCCTGGACGCGCCGCTGATCGAATGGCACGTCAAGTCGACCACCAAAGCCCATCAGGGCCTCTACGAATATGACGCGGTGGCCCGGCTCCGCGACGGCCAGCTCGGCGATCCCCGGGTCCACGAAATCTCCAACTACATCCGCAAGGGCAAATTGTGGGAGGCCTTCACCTCGCCCCGGCTGCCGGTTCTCCTCATCGACGAGATCGACAAGGCCGACATCGAATTCCCCAACGATCTCCTCCAGGAGCTCGATCGGATGGAGTTCCACGTCTACGAGACCAAGGAGAATGTGAAGGCGGCGGAGCGGCCGATCGTCGTCATCACCTCCAACAACGAGAAGGAGCTGCCCGACGCCTTTTTGCGGCGCTGCTTCTTCCATTATATCCGCTTTCCCGACCGGGAGACGATGCAGGCGATCATCGACGTCCATTTCCCGGGCATCCAGAAGCTTCTGGTGTCGCGCGCGATGGACATCTTCTACCAGGTCCGCGAAGTGCCCGGCCTCAAGAAGAAGCCCTCGACCAGCGAGCTGATCGACTGGCTCAAGCTCCTCCTCCACGAGGACATGCCGCTCGAAGTCCTCCAGTCGCGCGACCCGTCGAAGGCGATTCCGCCGCTGCACGGGGCGCTGCTCAAGAACGAGCAGGACGTGATGCTGTTCGAGCGGCTGGCGTTCATGGCGCGGCGGCCGGGGAATTAGGTCCGCCGTCGAAGCGGTGGTTCTCCGACTCCCCCTCTCCCGGCCTCTCCCCTGAAGGGGAGAGGGGAAGGTGGCGTTCCCCCCTCTCCCCTTCAGGGGAGAGGGTCGGGGAGAGGGGGAGTCAGCGCGCTCGCTATCATGATCAGCACCCCGTCGAGGTTCGACATCACATCGTCGTTGGTGAACCGGAGCACACGATAGCCTTGCCCTTCGAGAAATGCCGTACGAGCCGCATCCTGTCTCTCGCGTCCGGAGTGAGTCTCCCCGTCCACCTCGACGATCAGCATAGACGGAATCCGGCAGGCGAAATCCGCGATGTAACGGTCGATTACGACCTGCCGGCGGAACTTCGCTCCGTTGAGGCGCTTCGCCCGTAGCGCGTGCCATAGGCGTCGCTCGGGCTCGGTCATTTCGCGACGCATTCCCTTCGCTCGATCGAGGAGGTTTCTGTCTCGCATTCCGATGAAAGCTTAGCTGCAATACGTCGCTTTTACAACAGTCGGCCGGCCCCTCTCCCCAACCCTCTCCCCTGAAGGGGAGAGGGGGTTTTCAGAGCCGCATCGCTTCGTCGCGGTAGGCAAGCTCGAAATTGCCCCAGCGGCGGCCGTTTATGTGGAGCGGGACGAAGACGTTCTTGACCGGGAGGTAGCGTCCCTGGCCGAGGTCCATCGAGTAAGTCGCGAGCATCGCCTCCTTGTTGCTCTCGATCGCCCGGCGGGTGACGTCGTCGAGGAAGTTGCGGCGGTTGCGGCAATGTTCGGCGTTCCAGGCGGGATCGTCGCTCTGCGGGCGCGAGCGCTCGGAGATGTGGGTCGGGAGGTAGCCGTTATTGTCGGTGATCGCGGCGGCGATCAGGCGCGGCTCGCGGGCCTTGAGCTTGTCGAGGATCGGCCGCACCCGGCGGTCGGCGAGGTCGCAGAAGCGGGTTTCGTACTGGGTGGGATTGGTCCCCGGCATGGCGGTGTAGCGGGTGTCGAAAACGTCGTCCTCGCTGACCTCGCCGGCTGCGATCGCGGCCTCGACCGCGTCCCTTATCTCGCGCATGCCGGCCTGGGCGAATTCGATGAACGGCGTATCGTCGATTCGAACCCCCGAGCTGGCGAGACGGTCGAGCATCTCGTTCGAAAGGGTTTCGAGCTTGGTCAGCCGGCCATGGACCTGGAGCAATTGCCCGCCATTGTCGCGGGCGTCGGCGGCGAAGCTCGCAAGGCCCGATTTGACGGAGTCGACGCTGAGCTGGATGTGGCTGGTCGACTGGGCGATGCCGTCCGTCTGGCGGTCCACCAGAGCGACGATGTCGGCGACCTGGCGGACGGTATCGGTGATCGTCGCGAAGCCGGCTCGGGCGACCCGGCTTCGGCCGACTCCGGTCTCGATTTCGGAGGTGACGGCCTCGGCCTCGCGGGTGAGCGAGGCGATGGTTCCGGTGATCTCGCTGGTCGCGGTGCGAGTCTCCTGGGCGAGCTTCTTGACCTCGGCGGCGACGACCGCGAACGAACGGCCCGCCTCCCCCGCCCGGGCCGCCTCGATGGTCGCGTTCAAGGCCAGCATGTTGGTCCGGTAGGCGATCCGTTCGATGCTCGTGGAGACGTTCTGGACCTGGCTCATCGCTTCGGCGAAGCCGGTCATTCGCTCGCCCAGCTGGACGACCAGATCGGTAAGGCCGCTGAAGATGCCGATCGTGTCCTCGATCGCGGCCCGGCCCTCGGACAGGCGCTCGCGCGCCTGCTCGGCGAGGATCCGGGCCTCGTCGGTCGATTCCGCCACCCGGGCCTGATCGAGCAGGAGCCGGCTGGTCACCTCCTCCAGCGTGTCGAGGGTCCGGAGGTTGGACGAGATTCGCTCGGAAACCCCGGCGACATAGCCGGACACGTCGCTGCACTCGATCGCCAAGGCGCCGCAATTGCGGGCGACGATGTTGATCGCATTGCCGTCCGCCTGCTCTGCCGCTGAACTCGCCACGCGCTGCCCCCTGCTCTCGTTCGGGAAGAGGGCTAAGGGGAAAATGTTGAAACGGCGTTAACTATCCCCCCCCGTCATCCCGGCGAAAGCCGGGACCTCGGGCCGGAAAGTCGCAGTGGGTCTCCCCGAGGCCCCGGCTTTCGCCGGGGTGACGATGAGGCTACAGCCCCCCCATGTTCTTCTCCTTCGTCGACGAGCTTCGCGCCGCGGGCATCCCCGCCTCCATGAAGGAACATCTCCTCCTGCTCGAGGCGCTCGACGCCGAGGTGATCGCGGCGAGCCCGGAGCAATTCTATTATCTGGCCCGCGCCGTCTTCGTGAAGGACGAGGGCCTGCTCGACCGCTTCGACCAGGTGTTCGGCAAGGTCTTCAAGGGCCTCGAGGCCGATTGCGGCCCCGACGCGGTTCCGATCCCGGAGGATTGGCTGAAGAAGGTCGCCGAGCTCTATCTCTCGCCCGAGGAGATGGCGAAGATCGAGGCTCTGGGCTCCTGGGAAGAGATCATGGAGGCGCTGAAGCAGCGGCTCGAGGCGCAGAAAGGACGCCACCAGGGCGGCTCGAAATGGATCGGCACCGCCGGCACCTCGCCGTTCGGCGCCTACGGCTACAACCCGGAAGGCATAAGGATCGGCCAGGAAGGCGGGCGCAACCGAAGCGCGATCAAGGTCTGGGACAAGCGCGAGTTCCGCAACCTCGACAGCCAGATCGAGCTCGGCACGCGCAACATCAAGGTCGCGCTGAGGCGATTGAGGCGCTTCGCCCGCGAAGGGGCCGCCGACGAGCTCGACATGGAGGAGACGATCGACGGCACCGCGCGGCGGGGCTGGCTCGACATCCGGATGCGGCCCGAGCGGCACAATGCGGTGAAGCTGCTCCTCCTGCTCGACGTCGGCGGCTCGATGGACCCGCACATCAAGGTCTGCGAGGAGCTATTCTCGGCCGCCCACTCGGAGTTCAAGAACCTCGAATTCTTCTATTTCCACAATTGCCCCTATGAGAGCCTGTGGAAGGACAATCGCCGCCGCTTCGCCGAGCGCACGGCGACCTGGGACGTGCTCCACAAATTCGGCCACGACTGGAAGATCGTGCTGGTCGGCGACGCCTCGATGAGCCCCTATGAGGTCACCCATCCGGGCGGATCGGTCGAGCATTATAACGAGGAAGCGGGCGCGGTGTGGATGAAGCGCTTCACCGACACCTATCCGAGCTCGGTCTGGCTCAATCCCGTTCCGGAAAAATATTGGGGCTACAATCAGTCGACCCAGATGATCCGCCAGCTGATGCACGAGCGGATGTACGCTCTGACTTTGGACGGACTGGACGACGCCATGCGGGCGCTGAGCCGGAAGGCCTAGCCACCGGCCCTGGCCGCCGCGATTGCGGGCGGAAGGTGAGCGGCGGCGAAAGGCTTCTTGACGATGGAGGCCAGCGGGTCGCGCGCCTTCACCTGCTTGATCTGCTGGGTGATGAAGAGGACCGGAACCTTGAGCTTGGAGCGGATGCGTTCCACGGCGCTGATGCCGCTGCCGCGGTCGAGCTGGACGGCGGCGGTGACGAGGTCCGGCGGATCTGCTTCCGCAGAGGCCACGGCCTCTTCCTCGGTCGTCGCCATTTCGATCGACGTGTAGCCGGCGTCTCTCAAAGCGTCCTCGATCATGAAGGACGTGAAAATCTGTGGCTCGATGATCAGAGCGCGCATCGTCTTCTCTTGTCTTGAACTCGGCGGCCGCGGGGACCGTGAACAACCCGTCGAGCCTCTATAACGACTTTGATCTATGTTTGGTTGCCGCCGGGCGAAGAAAAAAGTTGTTTATTTGCCATTCGTTACGGCCGACAGCGAAAATCAGGAAACCGGCCGCCGCGCCCGAAGCGCCTGGGCCAGGGTGCCTTCGTCGAGATAATCGAGCTCGCCCCCGACGGGCAGGCCATGGGCGAGCTGGGTGAGGCGGACCGGAAAGCCTTCGAGACGCTCGGCGAGATAATGGGCGGTGGTCTGGCCCTCCAGCGTGGCGTTCATCGCCAGCACGACCTCGTCGATCCCGCCTTTCGCGACCCGGCCGAGCAAGGTGTCGATGTTGAGGTCCTCGGGCCGGACGCCCTCCAGCGCCGAGAGGCGGCCGCCGAGGACGTGGAAGCGGCCCGGGAAGAGCCGGGAGCGGTCGAGCGCCCACAGGTCCGACACTTCCTCCACGACGCAGAGCAGGCGGTCGTCGCGGCGGGAATCGGTGCAGACGCTGCAGGGATCGTTGGTGTCGACGTTGAAGCAGATTGTGCAGACCGAGAGATTGTCGTTCACCCGCTCCAGCGCCCTCAGCAGCGGCGCGAGGGCCGTGTCGCGCTTCTTCATCAGGTGAAGCACGGCTCGGCGCGCCGAGCGCGGCCCGAGCCCGGGGAGACGGGCGAGCGCCTGGGTGAGGGCATCGATCTCGGGAGAGGCCATGGGAGGTAGGTAGAGGGAGAGGGGCGGCGATACAAATTGTCCGTCATCCCGGCGAAGGCCGGGATCTCGGGGAGACCCGCCGAGACTGCTTGCCCGGAGGTCCCGGCTTTCGCCGGGATGACGATCTCCATCGACCCCCCCTCCCCATCTGGCGATGGGGAGGATAGGGGTACCACCATGCGCATCGCTTTCATGGGGACGCCCGAATTCGCCGTGCCGACGCTGGACGCGCTGGCCGCCGCCGGGCACGACATCGCCGCCGTCTACTCGCAGCCGCCGAGGCCGGCCGGGCGCGGCAAGGCGCTCCGCCCCTCCCCTGTCCAGAACCGCGCCATAGCGCTGGGGATCGAGGTTCGGACTCCGCTCTCGCTCAAGGACGAGCAGGCTCAGGCCGACTTCGCCGCCCTCGATCTCGAGGTCGCCGTGGTCGCGGCTTACGGGCTCATCCTGCCCAAACCGATCCTCGACGCTCCGCGCCTGGGGTGCCTCAACGTCCACGCCTCGCTGCTTCCCCGCTGGCGCGGAGCGGCGCCCATCCAGCGCGCCATCCTTGCCGGCGACGGGATGACGGGGGTGACGATCATGCAGATGGAAGAAGGCCTCGACACCGGGCCGATGCTGGCCGCGATGGGGACCCCCATCGGCCGCAAGACCGCGGGGGAGCTGACCGGCGAGCTCGGCCGGCTCGGAGCGGAGTGGATGATCGAAGTTCTGGACCAATGGCACCGAATCGAGGCGCGCACTCAGTCCGAACAGAGGGCGACCTACGCCCCCAAGATCCGCAAGGAAGAAAGCCGGCTCGACTTCGCCCGGCCGGCGAAAGAGGTCGAGCGCCAGGTCCGGGCCTTCAACCCCGCGCCCGGCGCCTGGTTCGAAATCGGCGGCGAGCGGATCAAGCTGCTCGCCGCCGAGCCCGTTCTGGCCTCCGGCGCGCCGGGCGAGGTCCTCCCCGACAATGGGCTGACCATCGCCTGCGGCGAGAATGCGCTGGCGGCGGTGCTTCTCCAGCGCGCCGGACGGGGGCCGATGTCGGGGCCCGAGCTTCTCCGAGGTTTTCCGATCCCGCCCGGAACCCGGCTCGGGTGACCCGATTCCGCCTGACTGTCGAATATGACGGCAGCCCCTTCATGGGCTGGCAGCGGCAGGCCCACGGCCCGTCGGTCCAGCAGTCGATCGAGGAGGCGGCCGAGGCCATCACCGGGGAAAAGGCGATCCTGCATGCCGCCGGGCGGACCGACGCCGGGGTCCATGCTTTGGCGATGGCCGCCCATGTCGACATCGAGCGGCCGATCGCGCCTTTCCGGCTCGCCGAAGCGCTGAACGCCCGGCTGCGGCCCCTGCCGGTGGCGATCCTCGCCGCCGAGCCGGTGGCGGACGATTGGCATGCCCGCTTCAGCTGCGTCGGCCGGCGCTATCGCTACCGGATCGTCAACCGCCGGGCGCCGCTGGCCCTGGAATCGGGCCGGGCATGGCACATCGCCGTCCCGCTCGACGCGCCGGCGATGGACGAGGCCGCGCAGAGCCTGGTCGGAACCCACGATTTCACCACCTTCCGATCCGCGCATTGCCAGTCGGAAAGCCCGGTCAAGACGCTCGACCGGCTGGACGTGCGGCGCGAGGGCGACGTCATCCTGATCGAGGCGGCGGCGCGGTCCTTCCTCCATCACCAGGTGCGCTCGATGGTCGGCTGCCTCCAGCTGGTCGGGCGGGGGAAGTGGAACGCGGGGCATTTGCGGTCGGCGCTGGACGCGAAGGATCGGGCGGCGCTGGGGCTGAACGCGCCGCCGCAGGGACTGTATTTCGTCGAGGCGGTGTATCCTCTTAATTCCTCCCCAGGATTTCCTGGGGAGGGGGACCGCGCGAAGCGCGGTGGAGGGGCTCTTCGAACTCAGTGAGGCCCCTCCACCACCCTTCGGGTGGTCCCCCTCCCCGAGAAATCTCGGGGAGGAATTAAGGTACTAGCCCGCCTTCCGGACCCCGGCCCCGAATCCGAACAGGCGCTGGAGCGATTTGTCCAGCATCAGCAATTGCCAGAGCAGCCGGCCATGCTCGGCCCGGCCGGAGCGGTGGGCGGCGGCGAGCCGGGCGATCGCGGCGCTGTCGAACCCGCCGAGCTCGGCGAGCGCCGGGCTGTGGGCGATCGCCGCGGCCTCGCCCGCAAGCGGTCCCCGGAACCAGGCGCTGACCGGAGTGACAAAGCCCATCTTGGTGCGGTGAAGCACTTCGTCGGGAAGATAGCGGCCGAGGGCCTTTTTCATCAGCCATTTGCCCGAACCGCCGCGCAGGCGAAGGCCGGCGGGGATTCGCGCGGCGAACTCGATCAGGCGGTGGTCGAGCAGGGGCTCGCGCGCCTCGAGGCTGACGGCCATGCTGGTCCGGTCGACCTTGGTCAGGATGTCGCCGGGGAGCCAGATCTTGAGGTCGGCATATTGGGCCCGGGACAGCGAATCCGAAGCCGGGGCGTTCGCCATCGTCTCGACATAGCGCTGCTCGGCCGAGTAGCCGCCCAGCGTTCGTCTAAAGCCCGGCGAGTAAAGGCTTGATCTTATGAGCCTCGGAGTGACGCCGACGGCGGAAGCATAAGCTTCGCCGCCATCCTGGCCGATGGCCTGCAAGGTCGTCTTGGCGCGAAGAAAGCGGGGCGCCCAGTCGAGCTTGGGATAGAGATTGCCGACCGCCCCGAGCAGGGATCGCGCCGGGCCGGGCAGCATCCCCCTCACCCGTTCCTCGGCGGCGAACATCTTGTAGCGGCGATAGCCGGCGAAGGCCTCGTCGGCGCCGTCGCCGGACAGAGCAACCTTGACCGTCTCGCGGGCGAGCTCCGAGACCCGGTAGGTGGCGAGCGCCGAGGCGTCGGCGAAGGGCTCGTCGAAGGCGTCAGCGAGCGTGTCGATCAGGCCGAAATCGCCGGCTTCGACGATCCGGCTGCGATGGCTGGTGGCGAACCGCTCGGCGACGAGGCTGGCCCATTTCGTTTCGTCATGGTCGGCCTCGCTGAAGCCGATCGAGCAGGTCTGGACCGCCGACCGGCTCGCTTCGGCCATCAGCGCCACGACCGCGGAGCTGTCGACCCCGCCGGAGAGGAAGGCCCCGAGCGGGACGTCGGCGACCATCCGCGAGCGCACCGCGTCGCGGAGACGTTCCACCATCTCCTCCTCGAGCGCCCTAGCGGAGGCTGTCGAGGGATTGGAGAAATCGACGTCCCACCATCGGACCGGCGCCGGCGCCGGTCGCCCGCGCCGGACCAGCAGGTAATGGCCGGCGGCGAGCTTGCGGACCCCTTCGACCATGCAGGAATCGTCGGGGACGTAACCCAGAGCGAGATAGTCGTCGATCGCCCGGACGCTCGGGGTGCGCCGGATCAGCGGATGGGCGAGCAGGCCCTTGAGCTCCGACGCGAAGATCAGGGATTCGTCGGACAGGATCGTCCAGTAAAGCGGCTTCACCCCGAGCCGGTCGCGGGCGAGGAACAGGCAGTCCTGGTCCTTGTCGTAGAGAGCGAAGGCGAACATGCCGTTGAAGCGGGAGAGGCAATCGGGCCCCCATTGCCGCCATGCCGCCAGGATCACCTCGGTATCGCTCTCGGTTCGGAAGGCGTGGCCGAAGGCCTCGAGCTCGCCCCTCACCTCGCGGAAATTGTAGATTTCGCCATTGTAGCTGAGCGCGAGCTTGTCGTCGGCGGAGCGCATCGGCTGGTCGCCGGTGGCGAGATCGATGATCGAGAGCCGGCGGTGGCCGAGGCCGATTCCGGGGGCGGTCCACACGCCGCTTCCGTCGGGGCCGCGATGGGCGAGCGTGTCCGCCATCGCCCGCACCCGCTTGGGATCGACGGGCTTGGGGCTGCCCACATGGAAGAGGCCGGCGATTCCGCACATGGATTAGTCCCCTGCCAGCCCCGCCGCCCGGTCGGCAAGGGGCGCGACCGGCCCGAGGTCCCTGAGGAAGGCGTCGATCGCGGGCCTCGGGCTCAGGCCGTCGGCCGGCGCCTCGGCCGCGACCAGGACCGCCACCGCCCGCTGCGGGCCGCCGAGCAGGCGGGCCCTGACCGTCTCGAGCTTGACCCGCGCCGAGCTCCCGGTGAGGATGTCGCCGACCCGGTAGAAGCTCGTCACTTCGCGAACCTTGCCGTGCGAGCCGATACGCTCGGCCTTGCCGTCGGCGGGTGCGGCAGTCTCTCCCGTCCACGACCAGGCGCCGTCCTCGTCGGAAGCGCCCTGGCCGTAGCCGACCAGCTCGCGCCCTTCGTCCTGCCGGGCGAAGACGGCGACGGCGAGGTCGACCTGCTGGCCCGACGCGTTGCGGTAGCGCGCCTGGCGGATCCGGTCGGCCCCGACATAATGGGGCTGCCAGTCGCCGGAGGCGGGAAGCCGGGTCCAGCCGGGGACTTCGGGAAGCGGCATATCCGGCACGGAGCGGGTGCCCACGGCGGCGACCGCTCCCGACCACAAGGGCGCCGCCGCCGCGAGAGCGACCGCGGCCGCGGCCACTTGCGCGGCCCGGGCAAGGCTGCCGGGCTGCGTTCCGCGCGCCTGGAGATCGGCGGGGTCGAACCAGCGCGCGTTCGGCGCCCGGTCGAAGAAGCGCCACGCCGCGGCCGCGATCAGGCCAATGACGATGGCGAAGAAAATCCAGCCGTAGATGAGATGGTCGATCCCGACGGCGACCTCGTTGTCGGTGCGCCAGGCGATGTAGATGGTCCCGAACGCCCTCACGCCGTTGGCGAGCACCGAAACGGCGAGCGCGAAGGCGACGAACGCCAGCCGGCGCGGCCAGCTTTTGAAGCAGAGGTTGGCGGCGAGCGCGCCCAAGGCCGCCATCGCCACCAGGAAGCGGACTCCCGAACAGGCTTCGGCGACCCGGAACAGACCGGTCGGGGTCGAGATGAAGATGCCCTCGATATGCGCGGGCACGCCGGTCCAGGCGAGCAGGGTCATGCTCATCCTGGCGGTCAGGGTCTGGAGCGGGCCGACCAGCTCCTCGCCGAAGGGGACCATGAACAGGGCGTAGAAGAGCGGGAAAGCGAGCGCCCGGGCCACGGCCTTGCCAAGGCACGCGATGGCGGCGCCCTGGAGCATGAAGATGAGCCCGAAGTGGCGAAGCAAGGCCACGTTGCCGGCCTCGCCGACCAGCCAGACCGAGGCGCCGGCGGCGACGGCGACCAGCCCCGGCGCCCAGGCGGACGGCGCCAGCGCCCTGAGGTCGTCGAGGCGCTGCCAGGCCAGCCAGGCCATGATCGGAACGACCAGGAAGCAATGGTTGAAGGTGGTGCTCGTCCACCAGATCCGCGCCATGCCGACGGCGTCCCCGGCGAACAGGAGCAGGATCGCCGCCCCGGCCGCGGCGAGCGCGGCGAGATGGTCGCGCCAGGCGCGCTCGAGCGGAGCGGCGCGGACGATCGGCAGGACCGCCGTCATGCCGCCGCCCGTTTCGGAGCGATTCCGGCGATTTCGGCGAGCGGAGCGAGCCGGGCGTCCCAGCGATAGACCTGCTCCATCCGGCGGCGCCCGGCCCGGCCCATCGCGACCGCCCGCTGCGGATCGCCGAGAAGACCGGCGATCGCCTCGGCCTGGGCCTCCGCACCGTCGGCGACGAGGAGGTCGCGGCCGGGTTCGGCCTCGATGCCCTCGAAGGCGGCGGGCGAGGCGACCACCGGCCGCGCCATCGCCATCGCTTCCAGCACCTTGTTCTGGATTCCGCGAGCGATCCTCAGCGGCGCCGCGACGACGTCGGCCGCGGCCAGCCAGGAACGGACGTCGGGCACCGATCCGGTGACGAGGATCCGGGGCCCGGCGAGGCGGAGCACCGCCTCGGACGGTTTTCGGCCGACGATGGCGAAGCGTGCGCCGGGAAGCATGGGCATCACCTCCCCGGCGAACCAGCGCACGGCGTCGATATTGGGCGCGTAATCCATCTGTCCGGTGAAGACGACCAGCGGCCCCGCCTCGTCCAGCCTCGGGAAGCGGGCGCCGGGGTCGTAATAATCGAGGTCTACTCCGTTCTGGAGAGCCCGGATGTCGGCGTTGCGAAGCCCGCTTCGGCGCCGGAACAGGTCCGCCTCGGCGTCGCTGACGAACAGGCTGACATCGGCCCGCTCGGCGACCGAGCGCTCGAAGGCGGCCAGCACCCGGCCCTCGCGGCGGTGGATGGCGGCCATCGCTCCGCTTGCCGCGCCATAAGCTTCGAACTTGGCCGAATCGACGTCGCCGAAATCCATCACGAAGCGGGCGCTCACGCCCTCGGGGACGAATTGCGCCATCTGCCCGGAGAAAGCGAAGATCGTGCCGATCCTCCCGCTCGCCAGCATCCGCTCGACGAAGCCGCGAAGCGCGGCGCTGTCGAACAAGGTGAGCGACACCGGCCGGCCCTCGATCAGGGCCCGGGCGCCCGCCGCGACCTTCGACGTTCGCCGGATCTCGACATGGACCTCGCCCAAGGCCGGCCCGATCGCCTCGCGAAGCCCGGCCAGGTTGGCGGCGTCGGCCTCGTCGTCGGCGAGGCAGGCGAGGTGGACCGGCCCGAGCGCGGCGAGGTGCCTGAGCTCATGGAAGGTTCGGATCTTGTCGCCGCGGTCGGGCGGGAACGGGATCCGGTGGGCGAGGAACAGGGTCTCGCCCATCAGCCGAGGCCCCGCGCGAGGACCGGGCCGAGCCGGTTGGAGAGCCAGAGCGGAAGCTTCTTCCAGGCTTCGACCTTGAGCCGGTTCTTCGGGCTCAGCGGATTGATGTCGCGCGGCGCGGCCCCGGGGGCAGTGCGGATTCCGTAGCGAAGGGGCTCCGGGTCCATCCCCCAGTTCATCTTGAAGCTGTGATTGCCGCTTCCGACCTTCGACCGCCCGAAATCGAAGCGGGTGCAGCCGCGCCTCGAGGCGTTGCACATCGTCTCGAAATACATGAGCTCGCTTCCGAAGCAGTCGCGCGCGTTCAGAGTGCCGCCGCCCCAATAAGGATGGACGATGTTCTTGAAGTAGAAATTGAGGACGCTGGCGACCGGCTCCTCGCCCTTGGAGATGGTGACGATGTCGGCGTCGTCGCCGAACAGGTCGAGCATCTCGGCGAACAGGCGCGGCGGGAAGACCGGCGAGCCGAGGTTGCGCATCGATTCGCCATAGACCCGGAAGAAATCGGACCGGTCGGCCGGGCCGGCGCCGATCCGGACTCCGAGCTCCAGGGCGCGGGCGCGGCGGACTCCGCGGTGGCGGCGCTTGATCGACTTCAAGATCGCCTCCTCGCCTTGCGGCAGGTCCATGGCGAAGCCGACATAGACGTCGTCGCGAACCGCATAATCGTCCGGGAAGGGGCCGCCGCGAAGCTCGAGGGCGGGGCAGCCGAGCCGGTCGGCGAGCGCGGCGGCGGCGGCGAGCAGAGCGGCCTCGGCCGCCCGATCGTCGGCGATGACTCCGCCGCCGGTGCCGAAGCCGGTCGAGACCAGGGCCCGGCCGAACAGGGCCGAGCGGACGTCGGTGAGCGGAAGGCAGCCTGCAAGGCCGCCATCGGGGCGCTCGGCGACCAGATAATAGCCGCGCTGGCAGCAGCCGCGCTCGACCGCCAGGCTCCATTGCGGGCGATGGAAGAAGACGGAGTCCGGATGCTGGGCCACAAAAGCGTCGATCCGGGCGCATTCGGACGGGTCGCGAAGGTCGGCCGTCCGAACCGAAGCGGCCTTGATCGGCGAATAGAGGGTCATGACAGTCGCTCCCGCTCGCTCTCGACCACTTTGTCGGTCCGGTCCCATCGATGCGCGTTGAACAGTTTCAAGAGCTTGGGCCGCATCGCCGAGAGACGGCTATAATGGCGAAGGCGCGACTTGAGCGGCGCGCCCTCGACCCTGGGCTGGCCCGGATCGATCTCCCAGGGGTGGAAATAGAAGACGGCGGGACGGCGGTCCGCCCGGTTCACCCGGTCGATCGCCCAGCTCGAGAAGCGATAAGGGAGAAGCCGGAAGAAGCCCCCGCCGCCCGCGGCCATCCTCCGCCCGGCGAGCTCGACCGTGGTCACGGGGAGCTCGATCAGGTCGGAGCCGGCAAGCGGCCGGTGGGCGAAGCGCGGCGCCCCGCGCCAGCCATAATGGTCGTGGGCGATGGGCGCGACGCTGGAGGAATAAGCATAGCCTTGCTCTGCCAGGATCCGATGCGCCCAGGGCGTTCGAGCGTCGATCGAGAAGCTTGGCGCCCGGTAGCCCCTGGGCTCTATGCCTGCCGCGTCCGCAATGGCTCGATGGGCCCGGCGAAGGTCGGCGCGGAAGCCTTCCTCGCCGAGGTTGAAGACCCGCTGATGGTCCCAGCCGTGGCTTGCGATCTCATGCCCTTCGGCGGCGGCCCGGCGGACCAAAGCGGGGTGGCGCTCGGCGACCCAGCCCAGGGTGAAGAACGTCGCCTTGACCCCCGCTTCGGCGAACAAATCGAGCACTGCGCCGGCGTTGCGTTCGACCCTTTGCTCGAGCCCGTCCCACTGGTCGCGGCGGATCACCGTCTCGAACGCGCCGACCTGGAACCAGTCCTCGACGTCGACGGAAAGGGCGTTCAGCATGGCACTTCCTTGGTTCCTCCCCCGGATTTCCGGGCGAGGGGGACCGCGCGAAGCGCGGTGGAGGGGTTCTTCAGTCTCAGCAAGGCCCCTCCACCATGCTTCGCATGGTCCCCCTCCCCTGCAAATGCAGGGGAGGAATTAAGAAATTCAGGCCGCATTGCTTCGGCGCGGGCGGCTTTCGTTCTCGACCCAGTCGAGGAGCACGGTCAAGACCCGGCGGACCGCGCCTTCCTGCTCGTCGAGGCGGGCCTCGATCGCGGCGATCCGGCGCTCCAGCGAAGCGTCGGCCGGCTGTTCGGCGGCTGCGGCGAGCCCGCGCAGCGGAAGCACCCGCTTGGAAGCGCTGGCCGGACGGTCGGCGGCCATGTCGGCCGCCACCGCCTCAACGTCGTGGCCCGAGATCGTCTCGAGCCGCTCGACCCCGGCGTAGAGCATGAGGCGCGTGGCGAGCTGGTTCAGCTTGCGCGGGACGCCGCCGCTGTGACGGTAGAGCGCGGCGAAGGCGTCGGGCTCGAAGGAGGGGCGCCCCTGCCAGCCGGCGACGGCGAGGCGGTGGACGGCGTAGGGCTCGACCTCATTGGCCTCCATCGCCTCCAGATGGTGGCTTGCGATGACCCGCTGGCGGAGCTGCTCGAGGCTGTCCTCGGCCGCGACGCGGTCGCGGAACTCGGGCTGTCCGAGCAGGAAAATCTGAATGAGCGCACGGCCTTGGCTGGTGAAGTTGGAAAGCATCCGAAGCTCTTCCAAGGCCGATACCGGAAGATTCTGGGCCTCGTCGACGACGAGCAGGGTGCGCTTGCCCTTCGCCGCTTCCTCGCGAAGCCTCTGCTCGACCCGGTCGAGCAATTGCGCCTTGGCGACTCCCTCGGTGTCGAGGCCAAGCCCCTGCGCGGCGAGGCGAAGCATGTCGTCGCCTTCGACCTGGGTCGAGACGAGGCTGACCGCGTTCAGCCGCTCGCGGTCGATCGTCGCCATCAGGTGCGCGACGAGGGTCGACTTGCCGGCGCCGATCTCGCCGGTGATGACGATGAAGCCTTCGCCCTGGGCGAGCCCGTAGCCGAGATAGGCCATCGCCTTCTTGTGGGTCCGGCTCTCATACCAGTAGCGCGCGTCAGGCGTGAGCTGGAAGGGGCGCTCGGCGAGGCCGTAATGGTCGGTGTACATCGCGGTGTCCCTCAGAAAGTGTAGCGAAGGCCGGCGAGGATCGAGCCGTAGCTGGCGTCGAATTCCCCGGCCTGGGTGGTATAGACACCCGCCGCGATCTGGGCCTGGAGCCGATCTCGGAAGATGTTGCGGTAGTAGCGCCCGGTCAGACCGGCGCCGAAGCTCGAGTCGCTGCCGACGAGGCCGCTGTCGAACCAGGCGGCATAAGCGTCGAGATCGTAGCCCGAAGTCCGCGTCAGCCGGCGCCCGAGGCTGCCCTGGAGGGTGAAGCTCTGGTCGGTGACGCCGTGGAGGGCGAAGAGGCTGCTGTCGGGCGCCAGGTATCGGCGGTTGGCGTAGCCGGCGCCCAGGCCCATTGTCCAGGGACCGCGCGCCGTCGAGTAGCGCAGGTTGGCGCCGCGGTTGCGGAAGTTGAAGTTGCTGACCGACTGGAAGGCGTCGCCGAAGCAGGCGCCGGTGCCGGGATCGTTGCCGAAGACGCAGCCGGTGCCGCTCAGTCCGCCGCCGTTAGACGGAGCTTCAAATTTAGTCGGCAAACCATTGAGATCGGCTACTAAAAGACGGCCGAAGCTGCTTACGCCGTCATAGACCTGGGCGTTCAGGGCGGAACGGCTGTTGATCTTGTGGGAGAGCGAGGCGGTGAAGCTCTCGCTGCCGTAGCGCCATCCGCCGCGGGCCTGGAGCTCGGTCCGCGGGCTCGGGCGCCAGATGATCCCGGCGTCCCACATCACGCCGTCCTCGTCGACCGTCCTGAGCCTCGGCCTGGAGGGATCGGCGATGAGGTTGCCGCCGGGGGTGAGGATCGGAAGGCCGCCCGGACCGCGCAGGAAATCCTGCTGCGAGCCCTTCATCGTCTCGTAGCCGACGCCGCCGGTGACGGCGAGGGTCGGCGAGACCGGGACGACGACGTCGCCTCGGACATATTTGGCCTCGTAGTTGGAATCGAGCCGGTTCATGTCCTCGCGGACGAAGCCGGCGCCCACCGTCCAGCCGAAGGGCAGCCGCCCCGGCGCCATGCCGAGGCTGATCGTGGCGTTGTGGATGGCGCTGCTCGAATAGCGGTCGACCCTGGGCGCGCCGGCGGGCAGGCCGGAGCCGGCGAGGCTGTGGTCGTCGACCTTGACGTAGCCCAGGCGATAGCTGGCGCCGATCGCGACCGGACCGGCATGGGTGGTCAGGGTCGGGCCCGCATAGACGCTGTAGATCTCGGCGACGTTGGCGCTGTCGATGGTGCGGGCGGCCGGCACGGGCACCCGAATGTCGGCATGGCTGCGCGTCGCCAGGGCGCCCGCGTCGAAGGACAGGACGCCGGGAACCGCGTCGGCATGGACGGCGGCGAGACCGCTGACCACGTCATGATCGTTGAGACGGTCGTTCCAGCCGACCCGGTGCTGATAATTGACGCTGATCGTGGCCTGGACGCGGCGCGTCGCCACGGCGGCGTCCACTCCGCCACCGACGCCCGTATAGGTGAGCACCTCGCCCCGATCAAAGTCCATGGTCGCGACCTGCTGGACCTCGAGATAGGGATGGACGGTGGTCCTGGGCTCGCCCTGGACGGCGGCCGCTCCGGCGAGCAGACCGATCGTCGCAAGAGCTGCGAAGCCGAGTCCGCTACGCGCTGTAAGTCTCTGGAAAAGAGCCTGTTTCATTGGCCATATCCATAATAAGAGCCGAACCGGCGGCCGGTTGCGGCGAAGCCCGTGCCGTTGAGCAGCAGGCTGATCTGGGGGCAGCCGGAAAGAAGGCCGGCGGCCTCCTTGAGATCGGCCTCGTTGGTCTGGTCGGCGCGGACGACCAGCATCAGCTGGCCGACATGGGCGGCGAGCGCCGCGGCCGCGCTGGCCATGAGAGCGGGCGGGGAATCGAAGATGACGATCCGCTTGGGCCGGCCTTCGGTCAGACGCGCGAGCACCTGCGCGGTCCGGTTCGAACCGAGCAGCTCCGGGACGTCGTTCTCATAGCGTCCGGCCGGCATGACCGAGAGGTTGCCGAGGTCGGTTCGGATCACCAGCCGCTCGGGATCGAGCGAGGGATCGGCCAAAGCGTCGACGAAGCCGGCGCCCTGAGCCTCCAGGCCGAGGATCGAGAGGATCTCGGGCTTGGGGAAGTCGGCGTCGACGAGAAGCACTTCCATGTCGCGCTCGCCGGCCAGCGAAAGCGCCAGGTTGAGCGCGCAGAAGGTCTTGCCCTCGTCGGGCTGGGCCGAGCAGACCAGGATGGTCCGGCGCTTGTCGGCGCTCACCGGGCTTCCCGCGCCCATTCCGAGCAGGAGCTGGCGCTTGACGATCCGGAACTCCTCGGCAAGCGGGCCGGCCGGACTGTCGGGGACGATGAAACCTTTGTCGCCGAGCGATTTGCGGTCCACGGCGACTTTGGTTTCGGTGACGACGGGAAGGAGGGAGCGTGTCGGCTCTTGGATTCCCCGACGAAGGCCGGGGCCCAGGTCTTCGGCCGCACTGGGCCCCGGCGATCGCCGGGGAGCAGGGGCGGGTTCAGGCTCTGGCTTGGCCTTCGGAGCCGCATCGCGCGCGACCTCGGGCTCCGGCACGGGCGCGACGGGCGCCGACGCCGGCGAACCGAAGCCGTAAAGCTCGGCCGCCCGCTCGAGGAGCGAGCCGGAATGGCTGAGGGGGCTGTGCTTGTTCATCTCTAGCTCCCTCAAGCGACCGTGCTGCGCTGCCAGAATTCGACCGCGAGCAGGACGGCCCAGGCGACGCCGAGCGCCCCTGCCCCGCCGCCGAGCCAAAGCAGCCGCTGCCGGCGCTTGGCCCTGGCCTCGTCGGTGAACACCTGGCCGATCGAGCCGAGCACCGGCAGCCCGGTGGCGTCGGCCAGGCGGCTCTGGGTCGGGAAAGTGGTCTGAATCTGCCCGAGCACATAAGCCGTCCCGCAGCCGACGCCGAGGCCGACGAGCAGGATCAGGGTGAGCAGGAGCGGTCGGTTCGGCGTGAGCGGAACGCTGGGCTGGCTGGGCGGATCGATGACCTTGAACTTGACCGCGTCGGTCTGGCTGCGGACGTCGGTCCTCAGGCGAACCTGGTCGCGATCCTCGAGCAATTTGTCATATTGGCGCTTCAGCACGTCGTAATCGCGGTTGAGCCGCTCCTGATCGGCGGCCACTCCGGGCTCGGACGCCTGGCGGGTGCCGAGCTGGGCGAGATCCGACTGGAGCTGGGCCTTTCGTGTCGCGGCCGCGTTCACCAGCCCTTCCTTCTCGCCCACCATCGCGCGGAGCGAGACGTAGGACGGGTTGGGCATCGTGCCGGCGCCGGCCGGCTCGCGCGCGGCCAGGGGGCGAAGGCGAGCGATCTGGTTCTTGAGCGCGACTACGTCGGGATGCGAGTCGGTCCAGCCGCGGGCGGTGGACTGGGCGAGCTGGGCCTCGAGCGCCGCGATCTGGCCGCGGGCGCCGCCGCCGCCGCTGTCGCCGCCCAGGGCCGGCATCGAGGGGGGCGTGGCGGCAAGCTGGCCGCGCAGGGCCGCGAGCGAGCTTTGCGCCTGCATCAGCTGCTGGTCGATGGAGGCGAGCTCGGTCCGCGCCGCGCTCATGCGGGCGCCGATCGAGCCTTCGCCGGGGAGAAGGCCGAGAAAGCGCTGCTCGAAATCGACCCGGCGCTGCTCGGCTTCCTGCAATTGCGCCTCGCGGGCCTTCAGCTGCTGGTCGAGGAAGGCCAGGCTCTGATTGGCCTCGTCGCGGTCGCCGGCGAGGTTCTGCTCGACGAAGATGTCGAGAAGGCCCTGGACCACCGCCGCGGAGAGCTTGGCGTTCTGGCGGTTGGAGAAACCGGAGACCTTCGCGGTGGCGCTAATCTCGAACATATTGTCGGGCTGGGCGGTGACCTTGATCGACTCGCGGATCCTCGCCACCTGGACGGCGAGATCGCGGTCGCTGGCGACAAGGCTGTTCAAATCGGTGCGGCGAACGACCTTTGCGAGGTTCTCGCTGGAGGTCAGGGTCTGCTTGACCCGGTTCAAATCCCCTTCCCGCTCCTGAACCGTGATGCCGACCTGGTTGGGCAGGATCGACTGCATCTGGACGAACACCCGAGCCTTCGATTCGTAGGTGTTGGGGATGAGGGCGATGGCGAGCCAGCCCAGCACGCAGATCGCCCACGCCACGGCGAGAGCGAGCCAGCGACGGCGCCACACCTGGTGGATGGCGATTCTTATCTGTTCGTAGAGTCCGTCCATCGGGGCTGCGGGTCCTTGCGTGCGTATGCGGGTTCGGCGGCGCCAAGTCTGAGGGGGGCGCCGTTAGAACATGCTCTCGGGAATGATGATGACGTCGCCCGGCTCGAGCTTGACGTTGGCCTGGCTGTCGCCCTTCTTGAGAAGGCGGGCGATCTTGAGCCCATATTCCTTCTGACTGCCGGTGGCGCGATCGTGGCGGATCAGCCGGGCGCGGTTGCCGGCGGAATATTCGGAGAGGCCGCCCACCGCGATCATCGCGTCGATCAGGGTCATGTTGGCCCGATAGGGAAGCGAGGCCGGCTTCTCGGTCGCTCCGATGATCCGGATCTGCTGGCTGAAGCTGCCCTGGAAGGTCTCGACCATCACCGTCACCCGGGGATCGTCGACATATTTGGTGAGGGCGAGGCGGATATCCTCGGCGAGCTGCGCCGGAGTCTTGCCCGCGGCCTGGAGGTCCGGGATGAGCGGCGTGGTGATCATTCCGTCGGGACGGACCTGGACCTTGCCGCCGAGATCGCTGTTGCGCCAGACGAAGACGTTCAGCTGGTCGAGCGCGCCGATCACATATTTCTCGGCCGGAGCGCTGTCGTCGGAGCCGACGAAGCTGGCCGGGGGAAGCTGCTCGCGGCCTTTGGCGTCGGCCGTTGCGGCGCCGAGGCCAAGGACGCCGAGGCTAAGGGCGAAAGCAAGGGTGGAACCTGCCGGTGAACGCATCTTACTGATCCTCTTCTGATCGCCGCGGATCCGCATGCCTGACGTCAGGGACGCGAGATTTGGGTCCGCTATGGCTGCAAGAGGTAAAATTACCGTTAGGAACAATGGCCTTTAGAGGCGCGTCCCGGAATGGGACTGACGGCGCGGGAGGGTTAAATCTCTAAATTCCTCCCCGCGATTTCGCGGGTAGGAGGACCATGCGAAGCATGGTGGAGGGGTTCTTCAGACTCGGCGAGGCCCCTCCACCACCCTTCGGGCGGTCCCCCTCCCCCGCAAAAGCGGGAGAGGAATTCTAGACCGCGATTTCTCGGGCCGGCGGATGGCCGAGGAAACCCGCCGGGCTGGCGGAGAGGCCGTACGCGCCGCGCGCAAAAAATTCGGTGTCAGACACCAATTTCTAAGGGGTTGATTTTCGGCGGCTTGGTTAGAAATTCGGTGTCAGACACCGAATTATAAGTGGTAATCCAGTGCGGTCTCCGAGGCCCGCTGGATTGCTTCGTCGCTTCGCTCCTCGCAATGACGGGCTCAGCCGACCGCGATCTCCCGGGCGGGGGGATGGCCAAGGAAGGCCGCCGGGCTGGCCGAGAGGCCGTAGGCGCCGGCGAGGAAGACGGCGACCAGGTCGCCGACTTCGGCGACCGGGATCATGACGTCGTCGGCGAGGCGGTCGAGCGGCGTGCACAGGCAGCCGACGATGCTCGCTTCCTCCGCGTCCGGGGCGCCGAAGCGGTTGGCGATGGCGACGGGGTAGTTGCGCCGGACCACCTGGCCGAAATTGCCCGAGGCGGCGAGCTGGTGGTGCATTCCGCCGTCGGTGACGAGGAAGGTCTTGCCGTGGCTCTGCTTGCGGTCGACGATCCGGGTCAGGTACACGCCGCACTCGCCGACCAGCCACCGCCCGAGCTCGATCGCGAAGCCGCTTTCCGCGAGGATCGCCGGACGCTTCGCCAAGGTCTCGGCAAGGGCCGATCCGACCGCTTCGACGTCGAGCGAGGTCTCGGTCGCGAAATAGGGGATCCCGAAACCGCCGCCGAGATTGACCAGGGGCGGCGAGGCCCCGATTTCAGTGGCGAGCTCGGCGGCCAAAGCGACGGTCGCGCGCTGCGCTTCGATGAGAGCGTCGGCGGCGAGCGCCTGCGAGCCGGCGAAGATGTGGAAGCCGCGCCACTCGGCGCCGCCCTCGATCAGCCGCCTGACCAGGGCCGGCACCCGCGCCGAATCGACCCCGAACGGCTTCGCGCCGCCTCCCATGCGCATCCCGGAGCCCTTGATCTCGAAATCGGGATTGACCCTGACCGCGAGCCGCGGAATGCGGCCCCGGGCCCGGCCGATCGCCAGCGCCCGCTCCGCCTCCCCTTCGGATTCGAGGTTCAGGGTAACGCCCGCCTCGATTGCCGCGGCGAGCTCGTCGTCGCGCTTGCCCGGACCGGCGAAGGAAATCTCGCGGGCGTCGGTCCCGGACTCCAGGGCCGCCGCCATCTCGCCCGCTGAAGCGACGTCGAGACCGTCGACCAGCTTGCCGACATGTTTCAGGACAGACGCATAGGTATTTGCTTTTATTGCATAATGCAGGCTGACACCCGGACAAGCGGACCGGAAGCGGCTCACTTGCGCGGTGACCCGCGCAAGATCGTAGACGAACAGCGGCGTGTCGCGCGCCTCCTCGACGAGCGAGTCCGCTCGTCGGCCGCCGATCAGCAGCATCGAATCCTCGGCTTCGAAGCCGGCGGGAATCGCCCCCATGGGCTTTGTCATCAAATCAGCTCGCTCTTGATCGCTTCACGGTCGAGCTTGCCGTTGGGACTGCGCGGCAACTCGTCGCGCCAGAGGATATGCGCGGGCTGCATAAAATTCGGTAACTCGCGGCGAAGAAAATTGCGCAGGTCCAGATCCGCCGCTTCGCCCTTGCCCCGAACGACGAGCGCGATCGCCTCCCCGAGCCGGTCGTCGGGAACCCCGAGCGCCACCGCCTCGGTGACGACCCCGCTCGCCACCGCGGCTTCCTCGACCTCGGTCGGGCTGACCCGGTTGCCGCTGGTCTTGATCATCGAATCCTCGCGTCCGACGAAATAGAGCAGCCCCTGTTCGTCCTGACGGACCCGGTCTCCGGACCAGACCGCCGTCCCTCCGTAGCGCGATCCCGCCGGCGCCGGCTTGAAGCGGACGGCGGTTCGCTCCGGATCGTTCCAATAGCCCCTGGCGACCAGCGGCCCGGCATGAACGAGCTCCCCGTCCTCGCCGGGACCGCACAGGGTGCCGTCCGGTTTTGACGTCATTACTTCGGCGAAGGGAATGGCGCTTCCGATGGAATCGGGATGCTCGTCGAGAAAAGCGGGCTCGAGAAAGGTGGATCGGAAGGCCTCGGTGAGGCCGTACATCAGATAGAGCTCGGCCGCCGGGAACAGCTCCCGCAGTCGGCGGACGATCGACACCGGCAGCCGCCCGCCGCTGTTGGTCAGCCGGCGAAGCGACAGCGCGACTTGCGGCGGCCATTGCGCCTCGACCAGCTGGACCCAGAGCGGAGGCACTCCGGCGAGCGTGGTGATGGCGTGGGTGTCGACCGCCCGAATGACGTCGCGCGCGGCCAGATATTCGATCGGAACCACGCAGGCGCCGGCCGCCCAGGTCGAAAAAAGCTGGTTCTGGCCATAGTCGAAGCTGAGCGGGAGGACCCCGAGCACCCGGTCGCTCGGCTCGAGGCGGAGATAATAAGCGACGCTGACCGCGCCGAGCCACATATTGGCGTGGCTCAGCATCACCCCCTTGGGCCGGCCGGTCGAGCCCGACGTGTAGAGCAAGGCGGCGAGGTCGTCGGGGTCGGCGCTCGAGGGCGGCAGCCGCTCGTCGCCGGCGAGCAGGGCGGCGCTCTCCTCCTCCGTCGCCGAGGCGCAGCCGGCTGGCACGTCGCCCTCTCCCAGAGTGCCGAGCCGGGCCTTGCCGGTGATGAGCAGCCTGGCGCCGCTGTCGGCGAGGATATGGCCGACCTGGGCCCGCTTGAGCAGCGGATTGACCGGCACGTGGACGAGCCCGGCGCGAGCGCAGGCCAGCGGAAGCAGGCTGGTCATCCGGCTCTTCGGAAGCCAGCTGGAGACGCGGTCGCCACGCTCGAAGCCGCGCGCCTTCAGGGCCGCCGCAAGCGTTCCCACCGCGGCTTCCAGCCCGGCGAAATCGAGCGCGCCTTCCTTGTTGACGAGCGCCGGAGCGGCCGGATCGCCCATCGATGCGAGGTGGTCGAGCGGACGGGGGGTCGGATCGGGGGCTTGCACCATGGCTCCTGTGTGCGCCACAGCAGGCGCGCTGGGCTTGGAGCCGGGGGATAGCGCGTTGGGCTTCGAGGTGAAACTGTTCGATAGCCTCGACGAGGTCGCGGCCGATGCCGGCGGGGCGCTCGACGGCTTTCCATCGCTCTTCGAACGGCTTGAATGGTTTCGACTGGTCGGCGCCCATTGCGCCCCGCCCGGGCGCCTGCTGGCGGCGCGGGCCCGCGACGGCGATCGCTCCGCCTGGCTCTTCCTCGCCGCGCAGGGTAGCGCGGCCGAGGCCTGGCGCTGCTGGTACAGCCTCCGCTTCGGGCTGGTGGGCGACGCCGGTGGGGCGGAAGCAATCGCAAAGGCGCTTCGCAAGCGTCTCAGCCGCCTCGAAATCGCGCCGCTCGATGATCCCGCCCCCTTGGCCGCGGCCTTCCGCCGAGCGGGCTGGGCGACGTTCGTCACCCCGGCCACGACTTCCTGGCGGATCGACACGTCCGGACAGGATTTCGAGGCTTATTGGGCGGCCCGGCCGGGCAAGCTTCGCAACACGGCCAAGCGCAAGGCCAAGGCCGCCAGCCTCGACATCGAGATATATCGCGATTTCGATCCGGCGGGCTGGGCCGCCTATGAGGAAGTCTATGCCGCCAGCTGGAAGCCGGAGGAAGGCTCGCCTTCTTTCCTCCGGGCCCTGGCCGAGCGCGAAGGCCAGGCCGGGCGGCTCCGGCTCGGAGTCGCCCGCAAGGAGGGCCGCGCCCTCGCCGCCCAGCTCTGGACGATCGAGGGAGGCACCGCCTGGATCCACAAGCTGGCCTATCGCGAGGACAGCAAGGCGCTCTCCCCCGGGACGGTGCTGAGCATGGCCATGTTCCGCGCCGCTCTCGACGAGGATCGGGTGTCGCGAATCGACTACGGCACCGGCGACGACGGCTATAAAAGGGACTGGATGGCGGAGCGGGCGACTTTGTGGAGGCTCGAGGCCTTCAACCTCGCCTCGCCCCGCGGCCTGCTCGGCGCCGCCCGGGCCCGCCTTTCGGCGCTTGTCCGCCGCGCTCGAAGCCGTTAGGCGCGGCCCCCAGAGGGGAGCCCTTTCATGACCGCCGCCTTGAACGACGAACAGGAAGTCGACGCCACCCTTCGAGCGGTGCTTCGCGACGTGCTCGGCCTGCCCGAGGCGCAGGTCGCGGCGCTCGACGAATCGAGCCCGCTTTTCGGGGCGCTGCCCGAATTCGACTCGATGGCCGTCGCCGGGCTCCTGACCGAGCTCGAGGAACGGCTCGGAATCCTCATCGAAGATCATGAAGTCGACGCCGACATGCTTGAAAGCTTTGGATCCCTGCTCACCTTCGCCCGCTCAAAAACGCTCCAGTGACCGGCCTCCATTATTCGACCTATCGGACGGGAGGCCGGGACGAATGGATGATGAGGATCGGCAGCGGGCCGGCCTTGCTCTTCCTGCCGCCGCTCTTCGAGGAAATGAACCGGACCCGGGCCCTGCTCGCGACCGTGATGCGGCGCCTGGCGACGCAAGGCTTTGGCTGCTTCCTGCCCGATTTTCCCGGAACGGGCGAGAGCGAGCGCGGGCTCGAGCAAGTCTCCTGGCAGGATTGGCGCGATGCCGCCGCCGATGCCATTACCGCCGCTGGAGCCTCGGCCTCGGTCAGCCTGCGCGGGGGCGCTCTGCTCGACGAGCCGGCCGCGCTGCGCTGGAGAATGGCGCCGGCGAACGGCGCCTCGCTGGCCCGAGACCTGGTGCGCGCGGGGCTGATGACCGAGGGCGGAGGCGGCTACGCCCCGTCGGCCGGGCTTCTCGATCCGCTTGCCGCGGCTGAGCCGCCGCCAGGCGAGACGGTGCGCGTCGTACGGCTGGCGACCGACCGGGCCGAGGCCGACCTCAAGCTCGAAGGGCCGCCTCTCTGGCGCCGCGCCGAACCTCAGAATTCGTCTGAGCTTGCCGAGGCAATGGCTTTGGATATCTCACAATGGGTGCGCACATGCGGCGCCTGCTGAGCTTTGACTGCGAGGGAATGGCGCTGGGCGCCAGCCTTGACGCCGCCGAGGGAACGACCGGCCTCCTGTTCGTCACCGGAGGCACCCAGACCCGGATCGGATCGCACCGGATGTACGAGCGGCTGGCCGCGGCGCTGGCGGGAGCGGGATGGCCCTGCTTGCGGTACGACCGGCGCGGCGTGGGCGACAGCCAGGGCGACGATCCCGACTTCAAGGACAGCGGCCCGGATCTCGCCGCGGCCGCGGCCGCTTTCCGCCGCGAGCAGCCGCAGCTCGAGCGACTGTTCGGCTTCGGGCTGTGCGACGGCGCCTCGACCCTCGCCCTCCACGGCCGCGACGCGGAGCTGGCCGGCTATGTGCTGGTCAATCCCTGGTTCGTCGAGGCGGAAGCGGGCGAGCCCCCCGCCGCGGCGATCAAGTCGCGCTACAAGGAGCAGCTGCTTAGCCTTGAAGGTTGGAAGCGCCTTCTTTCCGGATCAATATCTTATCGCAAAGTATTGAAAGGGCTGCGCAAGATCGCGTCGAGCAAGCCGTCGAACCTGTCGGGAGAGATCGCCGCGGCCTTGGGCAAGGCCCGGGTCCCAACCCAGCTCGTCCTGGCCAGCGGCGACGCGACCGCGATCGCGGCCCAGGCCGAATGGTCGTCCCCGACCTTCAAGGGACTTCGCCAGGCCAATCCGGCCCCTCTCAGGATCGACAGCGATTCGCACACTTTCTCGAGGCCAGGAGACGAGCAGGCGCTGCTGGAAGCGGTGCGGGAGGCGCTCGGTCGGCTTTAGATCGTCATTCCGGCGAAGGCCGGAATCCATGAACACAGGTCGGTTCAGGTTCTCGTCGATCCTTGTTCATGGATCCCGGCCTTCGCCGGGATGACGGGTTCAGGCGACCTCGTGCACCCCTGCCGCCGCCGCCTCGAACTCGGCTTCCGCCAGGAACTTCTCCGCATCGAGCGCCGCCATGCAGCCGGTGCCGGCGGCGGTGACCGCCTGGCGGTAAATCTTGTCCATGACGTCGCCGCAGGCGAAGACGCCCTCGACGCTGGTTCGGGTGCTGCCCGGCTCGACCTCGATATAGCCGTCCTGATCGAGCGTCAGCTTGCCCTGGAACAGCTCGGTGGCGGGCGAGTGGCCGATTGCGACGAAGCCGCCCTCGACGTCGATCCGGGACATCTCGCCGCTCTTCGTGTCCCTGAGCTCCAGTCCGACCAGCCCTTCGGGCTCGCCGCCGGCGACGAAGCGGTCGACCGCCTTGTTCCAGATCACCTTGATCTTGGGGTTGGCGAACAATCGGTCCTGGAGGATCTTCTCCGCGCGCAGGCTGTCGCGCCGGTGGATGAGAGTGACATCGTGGCTGTGGTTGGTCATGTAGAGCGCTTCCTCGACCGCGGTGTTGCCGCCGCCGATCACAGCCACCTTGCGGCCGCGATAGAAGAAACCGTCGCAGGTCGCGCAGGCCGAGACCCCCTTCCCCTTCAGATGCTCCTCGCTCGGCAGGTTCAGCCATTTGGCCTGGGCGCCGGTCGCGATGACGAGGACGTCGCCGGTATAGACGGTGCCGCCGTCGCCGACGAGCCGGAAGGGACGGCGGCTGAGATCGACCTCGACGATATGGTCCCACATCATCTGCGCGCCGACATGCTCGGCCTGGGCCTGCATCTCCTCCATCAGCCACGGGCCCTGGACGACCTCGCGGAAGCCGGGATAATTTTCGACGTCGGTGGTGGTGGTGAGCTGGCCGCCCGGCTGGATGCCTTGGACGACGATCGGCGCAAGCCCGGCCCGGGCGCCGTAGATTGCGGCGGAGAGCCCGGCCGGGCCGGAGCCGAGGATGAGCATGCGGGTGGAGTGGGTGGCGACCATGGCTCGCGAGATATGGCTGGGACAGCGCCGGCGCAACCCGCATTTGCCGCCCGGCGGGGGGCTTGGTAGAGAGCCGCCAGCCTCAGGAGTTTGAAGATGCCCCACGACAATCCGCTCGGCCTCGACGGCTTCGAGTTCGTCGAGTTCACGAGCCCCGACCCCGACGCGCTGGGCGACCTCTTCCAACGCCTGGGCTTCGCGCACCGGAGCGACCACAAGAGCAAGCTCATCCGCCATTATGCGCAGGGCGACATCAACTTCCTGATCAACATGGAAGCTTCCGGCCACGCCGAGGATTTTCGGGGCGCCCACGGCCCGTCGGCAAGCGCGATGGCCTTCCGGGTCGCCGATTCGCAAAGCGCCCTGGCGCTCGCCGTCGAGCGCGGAGCGACCCGGGTTGAAGGCGATTACGGCCTGCCCGCGATCGAGGGGATCGGCGGCTCCTACCTATATCTGATCGACGCCGAAGGCGCGGCGACCCTCTATAGGCGCGACTTCCTGCCGGTGGAGGGCGCCGAGGCGACGGCGCCGTCGGGGCTGCACACGCTCGACCACCTCACCCACAATGTCCACCGCGGCCGGATGGACCATTGGGCGCAATTTTATGAGCGGATCTTCAATTTCCGCCAAATCCGGTATTTCGATATCGAGGGTCAGCAGACGGCCTTGGTCTCGCGCGCGATGACCGCGCCCGACGACAAGATCCGGATCCCGCTCAACGAGAGCCAGGACGAGCACAGCCAGATCGAGGAATTCCTTCGCGAGTATAAAGGCGAGGGTATCCAGCACCTGGCGCTGGCCACCGACGACATCTTCGCCACGGTCGACGCGCTCCGCGCCGCGGGAGTCCGCTTCCAGGACAGTCCCGACACCTATTACGACATGATCGACCGGCGGGTGCCCGGCCACGGCCACTCGATCGCGGAGATGCGCAAGCGCCGGATCCTGATCGACGGATCGCCGGAAACCGGCGAGGGCCTGCTTCTCCAGATCTTCACCGAGAATATGATCGGCCCGATTTTCTTCGAGATCATCCAGCGCAAGGGCAACGAAGGCTTCGGCGAAGGCAATTTCAAAGCGCTGTTCGAATCGATCGAGCTCGACCAGATCCGCCGCGGAGTGATCCCGGCCGCGAGCGCGGACGCCTAAGGTCCCTAGGCGAGCAGCCGCTGAAGCTTGAGGGCGTCGCCCGTCGCGGCCGACGAAGCGGTATTGTCGAAGATGCACCAGGCCGGGGCCGCAACTCCCGCCAGCCGATCGGCATAGGCTTCGAGCCGGCCGTCGTCATAGCTCGACCGGTACATGACCGGCGAGCCGTGAAGCCGGTAATAGCTGAGGCCGCGCCAGCCGCCGGGCTCGGCCGCCGCGGGCACCCGGGCCGGATCGGCGGCGACCCGGGCGATCCGCCGGTCCGCGAGCAGGGCATCGGCGTCGGGCTCGAACCAGCTCGGGTGGCGAGGCTCGCAGGCGAGGTTGCGGTCCCAGCCGGAGCGCAAAGCGGCGAAGAAAGCCGAGGCCACGTCCGGGTCGAAGGCGAGGCTGGGCGGCAGCTGGACGAGCAGGATGTCGAGCCTTTCGCCCAGTCCCGCCATTTCCGCGAGGGCGTCGGCGAGGGGCTCGGCGCAATCGACCAGCCGCCTTTTGTGGGTGATCTCCTTGGGCAGCTTGGCCGAGAAGCGGAAGCCGTCGGGCACCGACTCGGCCCAGCGCTGCCAGGTGCCGGGCCGGTGCGAACGGTGGAAGGAGGAATTGATCTCGGCGCAGCTAAAGCGGGCCGAATAACGCTCCAGGCTGCTGCCCTCGTCGGGAAAAGCGCCGGGAAAGGCGTCGGCGGCGCGGGCGGGGATAGTCCAGCCGGCGGTGCCGATACGGAAGGTCGGTTCGGGCATTCGCCCTCGAACGCGTGGCGGCTAGTCCGGCTCCCCGGCTTCCTCGCGCCCGGAATGGAGGCTTCGGCCGCCCGAGGCGAAATGCCGGCCCAGATCGGCGACGAGGCGGAGCAGGGCCTCCTGCATGTCCTCGGGAAGCGCCAGATAGGCGGAGAGAAGCTGGCTGGCCTCCTCGCCGAGCCAGGCGCCTTCGCTTCTCTTGGCGGTCAGCACATAGACCACGTCCACCTTGGCGGCGGCGAGGCGGGACAGATAATCGGCGCGAAGCTCCCGCCGGTCATTTTCATAGAGGCTCTGCTTGGGGACGTCTGTCCCGACAAGCGCCGCGAATTCGGCCTGCTTGAGGCCGAGTCGCTTCCTTTCCTCCGCAAGCCTAGCGCCGAAACCCATCGAAAATGACGATCCCCAATCGACTGACCCTCGCCAAACGGGGGTCTACCACGAATTTAATCCGAATCGGTTCATTGCACAGGCGATTTCAATCTGTCTCCTGCATTTTTCAGCCTCACCCCCCACCGCATTGGGCATAGGCGGACCGCAAAAGCGGAGTCAGGGCAAAAAGTCTCCCGCCCCCAGCGGCGTCGGCCCCTGCAGGCTGAGCGAGATGACGAGGTCGCCGACGCCGTCGCCGTTGGTGTCGCCCTCCAGGATCCAGCTGCCGCCCGACTGGAAGGC
>JAXDPE010000039.1:0-25750 GCA_034668565.1 Sphingomonadales bacterium
CGCCCGTCCGGATCGAGCTTTCGGAACAGCTCCATCAGGCTGATCCGCTGCCCCGCTTCCTCGCCGAGGCCGGCGCGGCGCGCCAGAGCCGGGCTGAGCTCGACCGATTGCGAGCCCGGCTGCCAGCGCCACGAAGCGCTTCCGGGCTTGCCCTTCTGCCCTTCCGGCTCGCCGGCGCGAAGCGGCCGGCGACCCCCCACCCGCTCGGCGTGGCGGTGGGCATATTGAAGCGCCTGGAGGAATTGGGAGTCGCTGAACGGGCTGACCAGGAAATGGGTGGCGCCGGCCGCGTAAAGCGGGTCGAGCGCCTCGGAATCGCCGCGCGAAAGCAGCACCAAAAGGGCGGCGCAATTGGCCTCGGCCGGATCGGCGAGGCTTCGCACCGCCTCCTTCCCCTCCGGAAGCGCTCCGCGCGCGTCGACCACCGCCACCGACGCCCCGGACGCGATGAAGCGGCTCTCGGCATTCTCCGCCCGCCGGGCGGCGATCGCCAGCCAGCCGGCCCGCTCGGCGATGGCGGTAAGCTCGTCGCGATGCCGAAAGGACAGCAGGAAGAGCGGTGCGCCGGACGCGGCCATGCCTCCCTCTCCCTTTCCGCAAGACGGCGCTTCGAACCCCATCGCTCTACTCTGGGCCGTTCCCCTCAACAATCGGTTTAGATCGGACGAAATGCCCATGGCGGGACGGCGCGGCACGATTCCGGTCCGTTCGAGCGGGATTGCCGACAAAGCACCTTGGTGTTCACAACAAACCTTGCTACGACATTGATTGCGAGCCGTTTTTACGGGCAGCAGGGGGAATATCATGAAATATGAGGAGGCGACGCTCGAGCGTCCCCGCGATCGGCGGAGCCGTGCCGTCACCGCCCGGACGCCGTGCGGCCGGGGCGCCATGGCGATGGAGCTGGAATGCGGGCACGTCACCCGCCGCCGGCCGGGGCTGTGCCAGCCGTCGCGGATCATCTGCGAGCAGTGCTGAGCGACAAGAGCCAAAGATAAGCGCGCCCGCGTTCCGGCGAGCCCCCGGGCCTTGATATCGCTCAGATAAACGCTACCCCGATTCGGGCGGCCGGCCCGGTAACGGAGTGCGTATATTGCCCGACAGGGAAGAGGGGGACGCTCAGGCGGGGAATCGCGACGGCGACTCTCGCGAATCGCTGTTCAGCTTCCTCGACCGGCTCAGTCAGGCCGCCTCCAGGTCGACCGACGCCGACGATCTTCTTTCGATCACGACCCGCCTCACCGCCGAGCATCTGGGCATAAGCAATTGCGCCTATGCGGACATGGACGAGGACGAGGACGGCTTCACGATCCGGGGCAATTGGCATGCGCCGGGTACGCCCTCGATCGTCGGCCACTACAGCCTGGCCGATTTCGGGACGCTCGCCGTGCAGGAGCTCGGCGCCGGCCGGCCGCTGATCATCAACGACAATCTTCGCGAGATCGCGCCGAACGAGGCGAAGACGTTCCAGGACATCGGCATCGCGGCGACGATCTGCATGCCGCTGGTAAAGGCCGGGCGGCTGCGGGCGCTGATGGCGATCCACGATCGGGGTCCCCATGTCTGGACGGCCTACGAGCTCGAAGTCATTCGCGAGGTCACCGATCGATCCTGGGCGCATGTCGAACGGGTCCGCGCGGAAGCCGAGCTTCGATCGAGCCACGAACGGTTCCGGGCGGCGGTGCAGGCGACCCGCGGAGTGCTCTGGACCAACGATGCCGAGGGTCGGATGGTCGGCGAGCAATTGGGCTGGGCGGCCCTCACCGGCCAGGGCTTCGAGGAATATCAGGGCCATGGCTGGTCGGCCGCTGTGCATCCGGACGACGCCCAGGCGACGATCGCGGCCTGGGACGAGGCGGTCCGTCGAGCCGATACCTTCGCCATCGAGCACCGGGTCAGGCGTTTCGACGGGGCGTGGCGCTTATTCAGCGTCCGAGCGATCCCCGTTCTCGGCCGCGACGGCAGGGTCTGCGAATGGGTCGGGGTCCATACCGACGTTACCGAGGCGCGGGCGGCGGAGGATGCGCTCAGGGAGGAGACCCGGATCCTCGAGGCGCTCAACAAGACCGGCGGAGCGCTCGCCGCGCAGCTCGACCTCGAAAGCATCGTCCAGACGGTCACGGACGCCGGAGTCGAGCTGACCGGGGCACAGTTCGGGGCCTTCTTCTACAATGTCCTCAGCGCGAGCGGCGAGAGCTACATGCTCTACACGCTGTCGGGCGCCCATCCCTCGCAGTTCGATTTCGGAATGCCGCGCAACACCGCGGTGTTCCATCCGACCTTCGCGGGCGAGGGCATCATCCGATCCGACGACATCACCAGGGATCCGCGCTACGGGCTCAGCGCTCCGCATTTCGGAATGCCAAAAGGCCACCTTCCGGTCGTCTCCTACCTCGCGGTCCCGGTGCGCAGCCGCTCCGGCGAAGTCATGGGCGGGCTGTTCTTCGGCTATCCGGAGCCCGGCCGCTTCACCGAGCGCCACGAACGGCTGATCGTCGGCATCGCCGCCCAGGCCGCCGTCGCCATCGACAATGCCCGGCTCTATCAGGCGGTCCAGCAGGCGCGCGAAACCCTGGAGCAGCGGGTCGAGGATCGGAGCGCCGAGCTTCGCAAGGTCAACGAGGCTCTGGCCCAGGCCCAGAAGCTCCAGGCGCTCGGCGAGCTGACCGGCGGCATCGCGCACGATTTCAACAATCTGATGACCGTGGTGTCGGGCTCGGCCGACGTCCTACTGCGCCGGTCCGACCTTCCCGAAACCAAGCGGCGCCAATATCTGGAGGCGATTTCGGAGACCGCGAGACGGGCGACCACGCTCACCCAGCAATTGCTCGCCTTCGGCCGCCGCCAGACGATCCGGCCCGAGGTCCTCGACGTGGACGTCGCGCTCGACGCCTTCGCCGAGGTCCTGACCCGGACCCTTGGAAGCCGGATCCAGGTTTCGCTGGACCTCGAGGCTTCGAGCAAACTGGTCCGGGTCGATCGGACCCAGCTCGAAGCGGCGGTCCTCAACGCCGCGGTCAACGCGCGCGACGCCATGCCCAAGGGCGGCCGGCTGACGATCGCGACCCGGTTGACCGACGGGGATCCGCCGCCTTTCGTTCGGATAACGGTCAGCGACGACGGCCTGGGCATGCCGCAGCGAGTGGCCGAGCGCGCCTTCGAGCCGTTCTTCACCACCAAGGAAGTCGGCAAGGGGACCGGGCTCGGCCTGTCCCAGATCCACGGCTTCGCGGCCCAGGCGGGCGGCAGGGCGGAAATCGAGTCGGTCGAAGGCTCGGGCACGAACATCCACATCCTGTTGCCGGTGACCGACGAGCCGCTGCCGCTCCCCGGCGACGCCCGGGCGTCTGCCTCGATCCCGGAAGGGTGCAGGATTCTGCTCGTGGAAGACAACAGGCAGGTTCGCGAATTCGCCCGGGAGCTGCTGGTCGACCTGGGCTGCGAGGTGGTTCCGGCGAGCGGTGCGCGCGAGGCCCTGGAGGCCCTGGATTCGGAGGATTTCGACCTGGTGTTCACCGACGTCGTCATGCCGGAAACCAGCGGGGTCGAGCTCGCCAGGACGATCCGGAGCCGGATGCCCGAACTCCCCGTTTTGCTCGCCACCGGCTATAGCGAGGAGCTGCTCAAGACCGATCACGATTTCCTGGTCCTGCCCAAGCCCTATGACGGCGCAAGCCTGGTCGAGGCGATGGCGGCGGCGCTGGCGGGCGGCGAACCCGGCTGATCTGGCCGGAGCTTCCCGGCAAGGCCAAAGCCGAATGGAGCCTCCGGCAAGACTGGGTCCTGGCCTTCGGATCGCAGATCACTCGCCTGAAGCCTGTTGCGGCGAAGCGACCCCGGGTCGGCAGACGTCATCCGGGCTCGGCGCGGCCTCTCCTTCCGGCTCGGCACGCCGACCTTGGCGCGTCGCGCTCGTCGCGGTCTCTTTGTTCCGGGGGTTGGGGCCGAAACCTTCATCCAGGCTCAACACGCGACGCAAAGTCGTGAGCGGCGCGGCCGGGCTGCCGTCATCACGCGGATCGCTCCGCCAATAGTCGAGATGATTGAATCGTCCTTTCCAGTGGCGAGTGACGACTTTGCAATCGTCGACACCAGGACCGAACAGGGGCTGTAGCGGCCCACCCACGGGATCGCCGCCAAACCAGCCGTCATGCTCGAAATAAAGGTTGCTCCAGCGCGTCACCGCGAAACAGGCGGCATGGTGAAGGGTTGCGATGGAGCGGTTCTTGCCGTCCGACGTCTTGTATCGGGTCCAATAGGCTAGATTTTTATCGTCGAGGACCGGCGGACAGGTAGGCAATTCCCGCTGGGCAAGTCGGTGCCGAAACTTTTCATCGCTGAGACCAGTCAGAAAAGGTGCGTGGCACAACGGGCTTCCCAAGGTCACGAGGTCGGTAATTCGCCATTCCGTGCCCAGGCCGCGAATCTCCTTGAACAGGGCTTTTTGTCGCTGGCGGACCTCGGCGATGGATGGCGACGATGGCTCCCTCAGCCGCTTTTCGAACTGGAAAAGCATCCGTTGGTCCGGCCGGTCGGGGCTGGCATGAGTCTCTCGCGCCGAAGTCCAATAATGGTAGAGGATATCGACCGCGATTGCGCTTCCGAGGCTATGGCCGACGACGATGATCCGGCCGTATTCCCGGCATTCGTGAAGGTTCTTGAGCAAGTCGACGCCGCCGCGGCGGATCGACTCGCGGACTCCCACGTTGCGGGGCCGATCATCGAAATAACGGGCGGCATCTCCGATCCAGTCGCGCAAGGCGAGCCGGGCGACCAGCTTGGCCGTCGCGAGCAGCATGGCGAGCATGACGACGACGGCGCCTTCGGGAGTCCACCCCCAGAAACAACCGATCAGGGTCAGGACGACGAGAGCGAACAGCCAGGAAAGCCACCATAATCGGCGCAGCCTGACCGGCACCGCAGAGGGTCGTCGCAGCAGGAGATTGTTGATCCACTGGAGGCTGTGCGAGACGGCGCTGCCTTCCATCCGGTGTGCCCAATAATATTCGTAGAAGTCGATCGCCGGACGCTTGCTGCCCGCCCGCGCCTGGTATCGGCGGAGCTCGTAGGTATGCGACAGGGCATCCGGTTTCGACCAGTAGAGGGGTTGCTCGGGAGCTAGCGGGTTCGGCTCGAGGACAGCCTCGACGAAGCTGCGCAACGTCGCCATCGGACGCTGGTCGCCAATTCCGTGGATTAGCACGACCGCCATCTTGCGTTCACTCTTTGCCACTGCCAACCTTTCTGCGTCCCGTGCTTGGCTCCCATAGCATGACCGACGCCGTCCTTCCCACTTGTCGCCGCCGTCCCGGGCGCCGGGCCGCGCTCTCCCTTGCCCCCCCGCCTCTTCCCCCCTAGCAAGCAGGTCATGACGGCAAACGCCGACCTTCCGACCGCCTTGCTCGCTTCCTCGGCCGAGGCGGCGCAGTCGGCCGAGGCCTTGCTCCACGAGGCCTATGATTTCGTGCCGCTGGCCGAGGCCGAGCAGGTGATCGCGCTGGGCGGCGACGGATTCCTTCTCCAGACCCTCCACGACATGCTCAATCGCGGCCGCATCCTGCCGGTGTTCGGGATGAACCGGGGCACGGTCGGCTTCCTGATGAACGAATGGCGGATCGACGGGCTTCGCGAGCGGGTCAACCAGGCCAAGGCGGTGTCGGTGGCGCCGCTCAGGATGGAGGCGGTGACGATCGCCGGCGAGACCGTGTCGAGCCCGGCGATCAACGAGGTGTCGCTGCTTCGCGAGACTCGGCAGACGGCCCGGATCGAGATCTCGGTCAACGGGCGGGTGGTGATGGCGGAGCTGATCTGCGACGGCGTGCTGGTGGCGACTCCGGCCGGCTCGACGGCCTATAATTTCTCGGCCCAGGGCCCGATCCTGCCGCTCGGGACCAACCTCGTCGCGCTGACCCCGATCAGCCCCTTCCGCCCGCGCCGCTGGAGGGGCGCTCTGGTCCCCGACGATCTCGCGATCCGCTTCCGGGTGCTCGACGCCGACAAGCGCCCGGTCTCCGCCGTCGCCGACCAGGTCGAGGTGCGCGAGGTCGCCACGGTCGAGGTCCGGATCGACCGGACCCGGGCCCTCACCTTGCTCTTCGATCCCGAGCATGCCCTCGACGAGCGCATATCGATGGAGCAGTTCGCGGTCTGAGCGTCCGCGCAGGCCCTTGCCAGTCCGAGAAACCCGCTGCTATAGGCGCGCCTTGCCGAAAGGCTGCTCCCCGGTAGCTCAGCGGTAGAGCATCCGACTGTTAATCGGATGGCCGATGGTTCGAATCCGTCCCGGGGAGCCACTTTTTCGCGCCGCTAGCCCTGATGCTTGGGCAGCCCGTCGCCGATCTCATAATAATCGCCCTTGCTCGCGGTGAAGATATGCTTGTCGGCCCGGGTTCCGGTCGGCGTCTCGAAGGCCCCCATGGCGATGGAGGTCCAGTCCCGGTGCTCCGGATCCCAGAAGAGCGACGAGCCGCAGATCGAGCAGAAGCCCCGCCGGATATTTTCGGACGAGCGATGCCAGCGGACATGGTCGGCGCCTTCGACCGCCAGCTTGTCGCGAGGCACGTTGGTGGAGGCCAGGCAATGGCCCGACCAGGCCCGGCACTGCGTGCAGTGGCAGATGTCGGGCGGCGCCAATTCGCCTTCGACCTCGAAGCTGACGGCGCCGCACAGGCAGGCTCCCTTGGGCATTTCGCTGTCTCCTTTCATCGGGTGTCGGCGCCCATAAAGCCGCAAGCCGGACCGTCAATGCCCGTCGTTCGGCTGCCGTTCAGCCTGCGTAACGAAAACCGGCGGGGCCGTTTCATCGCTCGGGAGCCCGAAAGATGCGCCGTTCCGCTTTCGCCTTCGCTCTTCTCGCCCTCGCCGCCGTGCCTGCCGCAGCGCAGATCGCCGGCAGGCACGATTACGGGCCGGTGCCGCCGTCGAGCCCCTTCCTTCCGGACAGCCGTCTGCCCGGACCGGGGATCGGCCGCGAGGTTCGCGACGTCGAAGGCCGGATCGACCGGGCGCGGAAGAACGGCTCGCTGTCGAGGATCGAAGCGCGCCGGCTCGATCGGGAAGCGCGGGCGATCGACCGGCTGGCGGAGCTTTACGGACGGGACGGGCTGTCGCCGTCGGAGCGGGCCGAGCTCGATAATCGCACAAATTATCTGCGCGACTCGGTCAATCGTCCGAAGCCCGCGGCGAAGGGACGTCGCGGCTCGCGTTGAGCGTTGCAGGTCCGGCCGGCGCGCGGCTATCGAGGCCGCGACTGCGGGCAGGGAGACAATTCGCCGTGAAGCTTCCCCACGAAGGCGTCTACGTTCGCTTGGGCCCGTCGGCGGTGCACGGCATCGGAGTCATCGCCATCCGGCCGATCCCCGCAGGGACGGACATCTTCGCCAACGACCTGGTGCCGCTGGTATGGGTGAGCAAGGCCGAGCTCGACCGGGCCGGCCTGACCCCGGCCGAGCGCGCTTTCTACCGTGATTTCGGGATCGGCCGCGGCGACCGCATCGGCTGCCCGGCGAATTTCCACAACCTCACCCCGGGCTGGTATCTGAACCAGCCGGCGCCGGGCGCCCAAGCCAATGTCGAAACCGATTCCAGCCTCGCCTTCATCGCCCGCCGCGACATCGCGCAAGGCGAGGAGCTGACCATCGCCTATGCGAGCTTCAGCGACCAGGCCTCGGACCGCGCCAACCGGCGCGACGGCGAAGAAAGCGCATGACGGCGGCGACCATGAGGCCGGCGAAGACGATCGGCAGCGGGGAGGCGCCCCGGAGGCCGGCCAGCTCGGCGACGAGCAGCACCAGGAAGATCGTCGGCGCGATGCTGAGTCGAAGCAGAGTCTGCAGGCGCTCGCTCCGGCCGAGGCTCTCGTCGGCAAGCCCGCCGACGAACGCCGCATAGGCCCAGAGCAGGGCCTGAGCGCCGCCGAGGGCGACGATCAGCATGAAATAGACCTTGAGCGACCGGGTCGGCCCGGCTTCGCCGACCAGCGACGCCACCGCCGGGGTCAGGGCGATCAGGCACAATTGGACGAGCACCAGGAACGTCAGCGGCCCGTCGACCCGCCGGATCAGTGCGAAGAGGGAGCGATGCGCGACCCAGAAGGCGCCGACGATGGCGAAGCCGAAGACATAAGCGAACAAAGTCCGCCCGGTCGCCGCCAGCAGATGGGCAAGGTCTCCGTCCCAGTGGGGCGGCGGGCGAAGCTCGAGCGCGAGCAGGGTGATGGCGATCGCGAAGACCCCGTCGGCAAGCATGATCGTCCGGTCGTAGCGATGCCGCCTGACATGCTCCTCGAGCGGCTCGTCCCCGCTCAACAGCTCCGGCTCGCCCGCCATCGATCTTCCTTTCCCTCGCCTCGGGCCGAATGTGGCATGGATCGAGAGAGCCGTCGATGGCGCGGAGCCTAGCGCAACTGGCTGTCCTTGCTCCCGCGGCGATTGATTCCGGCGCCCGCACGCCGCGCCTCCGCGTCGCGCTCCGACTGGCAGGCGACGCAGGTGCGGGTCCCCGGAAGCGCCTCGCGCCGCCGTTCCGGAATGAGCTCCCCGCAATCCTCGCAATATTCCGAGCCCTCGCCCGCCGGCAGCCGCGCCCGGGCGCTGAGCACCGCGTCTTTCACCGTATCGTCGATCTGGTCCTGCACGGCGCCGTCCCGCGCCCATCCGCCCGCCATGGCGAAGCTCCTGTACCTGTCAAAGCCTTGAGCTTAAATAAGAAGCAGGGCCCTTAGGTTCCAGCCCGGGACTGCCGACAAGAGGGCGTCTGCCTGGTCCGGGGTCGAGGGGAAGACGTCGCCGCCCTCCCCCTCCCCTCACATCTTGAAGCTCACCTTCGCGTAGAAGAAGGTGCCCGGGACGTCGTAGGTCGTCGGGTCGAGATTGTTGAGGCCGCAGCTGATGCAGGGCGGCGGGTCGGAGTTGAAGAGGTTGTTGGCGCCCAAAGCGAAGCCGAAGCCGTTCCAATTCTCCGGCTCCCAGCGCAGCTGGAGGTCGGCGTAGAGGCGCGAGTCCAGATGGTTGCCGTTGGCCTCGTCGACGCCCTTGATGTAGCGGCCGGTGAGCGAGGCGCCGAAGCCGTCCTTCATCGCCCAGTCGAGCACCGCGGTCGATTTCCACTTGGGGAAGGCCTGGTCCGGGCTGCCGCGCTCGGTGCCTTCGAGGCCGATAACGGTGACCCCGTCGGTCGCCGGCACGGCGATCCGGTAATTGAACAGGAAAGTGTTGGTCCAGTAGAGCCCGAAGCGGCCGAGCCCGGTTTCCCCGGTGCGGTAGTTCAACGTGACGTCGAGCCCGTCGGTCCTGATCCCGGCGATGTTCTGGAGAAGGCCGCGGATCTGGGTCACCGCGCCCGAGGCCGAGCGGGTGATCGCCGCGCAGGACAAGGCGTCGGCATTCTGAGTGCAGCGGCCCAGCAGCACTTCGGCGTCGATCGCCTGAATGGCGCCGTCGACCTTGATGTTGAAATAATTGGCCTCGAGGCTGAGACGAGGGATGAAGCTGGGGCTCCACACCGCGCCGGCGCCCCAATTTTCGGAGGTCTCCGGCCCGAGCGCCAGATTGCCGCCGGTGATCACCGGAAGCTGCGGATTGGCCTGGACGTAGGTGCCGCCGGCCGGGACTCCGGCCGCGATGCAATTGGTCCTGACGGCGGCCGGGATGGCGCCTCCCACCGCCGAGCAGGGATCGACGATCTCCTGGTCGAAGCGCGAGGGCGTTCCGAACAATTCGCCGATCGACGGCGCCCGGAAACCTTCCGACCAGCTGCCGCGCAGGAGCAGGTCCTCGATCGGCTTCCAGTCGGCGCCGGCCTTGAACGTGGTCGTCGAGCCGCTTTCCGAATAATCGGAATAACGGGCCGCTCCGGTCAGCTCGAGGCGGTTGAAGAAGGGCCTGTCCCGGAGCAGCGGGAGTCGTAATTCCGCATAGATCTCGTCGACATTGTAGCCGCCCCGGGTCGGAAGCGCGGGAATGTCCGAGCCCAGGCCCTGCGCGACGACCGGGTCCGGATCGAAGCGGCCGTTCTGCTTGCGATGCTCGACCCCGATCGCGAAGCCGGCGGCGCCGCCCGGCAGGTCGAACAATTCGCCGCTCAAATTGGCGGTATAGTCCCATTGGGTCTGGAGGCTGGTGTCGTTCTGCTCGAAGCTGACAAAATCGAGCTGGGCCTGGGTGATCGAGCCGGCCCCGCCGAAGATGTTGAACGGGACGCAGGGCGCGGTGCAGGCGGCGACCGGTCCGAGCGCCAAAGCGAGGTTGGCGGCGTTGATGTTGCCCAGCACCGTCTGCTTGGCCTTGTTGCGCCCGTAAGCGGCGTTCACGTCCCAATACCAATCGTGCCCGCCGACCTGGAACTTACCGTCCAGCGTCCCGGTAAGGTACAAGGTGTCGACCTGCTGGCTGTAGCGGCGGGGCCCGCCCTCGACGACCCGCCGGCCGATGAAGGCGTAATTGGCGGCCTCGCCGTTGGGCAGGTCGGTGAGAAGGGTCCGGCCGGAAGCGAGCCTTCCGAACGGGTTGAACGGGTTGGTCGCGTCGATGGTGATCCGGTCGAGCAAATTGCCGTTGCCGGAATCGGGGCCGACGAACAGCGGCAAGGGCGCCGCCTGGTTCTTGGAGTTGCGCCGGTTCCAGACCGCCTTCAGCGAGAGCGCGGCGACCTCGCCCAGCTCCTGCCGCGCATTGGCGAACACTCCGTAGCGCTCGAGCGGGGTCTGGATGAAGTTGTATGGAGCGAAGTTGAAGGCGTCGGCGGCCCCCGCATAGGTGCGATAATCGGCCAGGGTCGGGGCTCGGCCGATGACGGGCGCGATCAGGGTCCGGCCTGGCGGCGGACCGGAATTGATGATGAAGCGGCCGAGCGGCGTCCCGGAGCTGCAACCGCCCGCCAGGCAGGACGTGGCCCCAGGCGCCGGGAAGAGTGAAATCTGCCGATCGGCCGAGCTGATCCCGTCCTGCTTCACCCAATTGCCGCCGACGACGAGGCTGGTGGCGCCGTCATTGGCCTGCAGGCCGTAGCTGGCCTGGAGGTTGCGGGTGAAGCCGTCGCCCTCGTTCATCACCCCGAGCTGGGCGGAGAGCCGGAGCCCGTCCTGCTTCTTGCGGGTGATGATGTTGACGACACCGGCGATGGCGTCCGAGCCGTAGATGGCCGAGGCCCCGTCCTGGAGCACCTCGATCCGCTCGATCATGCTTTCCGGGATCGAATTGAGGTCGGTGGCGCCGGGGACTCCGCTCGCCGACGCGCCGTTGACGTAGCGGATGCCGTCGACGAGCACGAGCACGCGCTTCGAGCCGAGATAGCGAAGATCGACCTCGGCCGCGCCGGCGCCGACCCCGCCGCCGTCGGGCGGGTTGCCGAAATTCCCGGAATTGTTGAAGCGGCTGTTCAGCGCCCCGCCCGAGCTCGGCAGCCGCTGAAGGACGTCGGCCGCCGAGGTGAGGCCGGTGCGGGCGATGTCGGCCTCGTCGAGGAAGGTGACCGGCTGGTCCTGGTCGAGCGGGTTGCGGCGGATCCGCGAGCCGGTGACGACGATCGTCTCGTCGTTCTGGGCGGCCGCGGTGGAGGCGCTGTCGAGCGGCTCGTCGGGCGTGGTCGTGGAGGGCTGGGCCGAAGCCGGCGAAGCGGCCAGGACCATCGCCAGTGCGAGCGAGGCGCCCCCCAGGCGCAGCATTCGGTTCGATCCGGCCATCTCGTTCTTTTCCCCATGGAGCCCGCTCGCGACCCCTCGCGAAACCTCGGCCCCCAAAGCCTGACTAACCCCGAATCCACGCAGCGCGGAGTAGATTCGCCTCCGGAACGGACGATTTGACCTGGATCGTTGCGCGGGAGCGACAGTGCGGGGCGTCCCGCGCGCAATCGTCACCCTGAACTTTGTTTGGCACCTGTTCCATTGAGACAGGTAATTACCCGTCCGTCCCCTTCGTCATTCCGGCGAAGGCCGGAATCCATGAACTCCGCCGCTTTCAGTCCGGATCGGGCCATGTTCATGGATCCCAGGTCAAGCCCGGGATGACGTGCGGCGGCCGGACCGTCAGCTCGGGCGCCGAGCGCAACCGCCCTGGATGCTGAAACAAGTTCAGCATGACGATCGGCGCATGACGACCCCGCCCCGCCACCCTCGTCATTCCGGCGAAGGCCGGAATCCATGAACTCCGCCGCCCCCAGTCCGGACGGGCCCGTGTTCACGGATCCCGGGTCAAGCCCGGGATGACGGGCTTGAGGACCCACCTGCAAATCTTGCGAGATCGCCGTCCGCACCGGCACGACCGTCCCGCCAGCGCAAACCTTTCTGTGAGTGTCCCGAATTCGCGCGGCGCGGAGCGGATCCGCCTCCGAAAACGGACGATCCGACCGGGATCGTTGCGCGGAGGCGACAATCCGGGGCTCCCACGCTGCCCGTTGCAATCCGGATCGACGGTCGCCATAATCGGCGGGCCGAAAATAGAGTAGCAGGTCGGTAGCTCCTGCGCCCGCATGGCGGGTTCTTCCCAGCCGCGGCGTCAACCCGAAACCGGGGAGGCGCGTGGGCTGTTCAATTCCGCGGTCTCTCCCGAAGGATGGAGACCTTATGCTGGCCCTACCCCTGATCGCCCTGGTCGCCGCCTCGCTGTTCACCGGCGCGGCCGCTTACATCAGTTTAGTGGAGCATCCTGCCAGGCTGGTGCTGGATGAGGGCCCGCTGCTGGACCAATGGAAGCCGAGTTACGACCGTGCGCTTCCGATCCAGTCAGGCCTGGCTATCGTTGGCGGCCTCGCCGGCGTTGCGGCCTGGTACCAATCCGTCCAGTGGCTTTGGGTCGCCGGCAGCGTCGCGCTGCTCGCGAACTGGCCCTTCACTCTATTGGCCATCATGCCGACGAACAAGCGGCTGAAGGTCCTTCAGGCCGGCGTCGAGAGCCGCGCGCTGCTCCTCAAATGGGGGCGCCTCCATAACTTCCGAAGCGGGCTCGGAGCGCTCGCCACATTGCTGTTCGCAGCGGCATCCTTGCAAACGACATAGTCGCCACCTGCGTCATGGCTATTTTCGAATGGCCGCCGCCCCGCCCCGTGCTATCCAGGGCTCGAACGTCGTTGCAGCCGGGGGGCGCTTGCGCAGATGACAATCGAATTCGCGTCCAAGCTCCGGCTGAGGCTGCCGTCGCGGGTTCCCGATTTCGGGCCGCGCAGCTTCCTCCTCTTCCGCCTCGTCTGGTTCGCCGCCTTCGCGCTCGCTTTGGTCGGGCCCCTGGCCGGCACCTGGCATCGGCTCGCCGAGGGGGGACGCAATAGCGGGCTCGTCGCCGGGAGCCGGGCCGGTATGGGCCTCGACCGGCGCGACCTCACCCGGATCCGGTTTCCGGTCGGCCCGGCGGCGGCCGCGGCCGGGATCCGGTCGGGCGACAGGATCGTCGCGATCGACACCATCCCGGTCTCGCCCGTCGTCGCCCTGCCGGGCTCGCCGGGAGCCCGCGCCGGCATCGGGACCGAGACCGATCAATTGCTGTTCGGCGACCTTCTGAACGGGACCGAGGACCGCGAGGTCCTGCTTCGGCTCCGGTCTCCGGACGGGCGCGAGCGGGAGATGACCATCACCACCGGCGAGAACCATGTCGAGCAGGCGGCGAACGCGCTCGGCCTGCCGAGCCGCCTGCTCAGCGTCGTCGACCTGCTCCACCTGCTCACTTATCCCTTCCTCCTCATCTCGGCCTGGCTTCTCTTCAAGCGCAAGCGCAACGACGTCGTCAGCTCGACGGTCTCGCTCGCCATCCTGCTAACGATGGCGACCGAGCAGCCGTCGGCGACCTTCCTCGCCTTGATGGTCGGGGTTCCGGAGGGCGTCCACCGCGCGCTCTACGACCTCGCCAACATCCTCCTGATCGGCGGCATCCTGCTCTTCCCGCACGGCCGCCTTTCACCCCGGGTCACGCTGGCGGGGCTGGCCGCCTTGCCCCTGCTCCTGTTCATCGAGGGCGACGTCTACCGCTCGATGCTGATCGCGGCGATGGCGGGGTCCGTCCTCCTCTTCCTCTGGCGGCTGAGGAGCGCTTCGGGAGACGAGCGCCAGCAGCTCAAATGGGCCGTGTTCGGCTTCTCGGGCTACGCTTTCTTCCTCGGCCTCTCGATCACCGCCGACATGCTCAAGATGGCGGCGCCGAGCCTCGGCCAGCAGCTCGCGCTCGAGGTCGCGGCCGGCTTTGCCTTCGGCTTCGCCTTCCTCCTGCTCCAGGCCGGGCTGCTCGTCGCTTTGCTCCGCTACCGCCTCTACGACGCGGAGGTGGCGATCAGCCGCTCGGCCTCCTTCGCCCTCATCGCGCTCATCCTGGCGGGCATTTTCGCGGCGACGATGGAGGGCGTGAAGGAGGTGATCCAGCGCCTCTTCGGCCAGGATGCGGGCTCGATCGCGCCGATCGTCGGCGCCGCGCTTTCGACCGTGATGATCAACCCCATCTACGAACGGGTCCAGGGCTGGGCGGAGCGTCGCTTCCAGCGCCGGCTGGCCGAGATGCGCCGCGACCTTCCCGACTGCCTTCGCGACCTGCGGCATTTCGCGACCCTGCCCGAGCTGGTCGAGGAGGTGCTGCAACGGATCTCTGCGGGGGTCCGCTCGGCCCGGCTGGCGCTCGTCCTCGACGGCAAGGTCGCCGGCAGCCGCGGCGCCGACGGCGCGGAGGTCGAGGCCTGGCTGACGAGGACGGCGCTCGATCCCTCCTGCGCGTCCGGAGTCGAAACGGGCGACGCCTTCTTTCCGCTGCGCCGCCCGCTCAGCCTCGACGACGGCACTTGCCTCGGCTGGATCCTGCTCGGCCCCCACCCCGACCGCTCGCGCCTCAGCACCGCGGAGCTCGACGCGATCGACGAGCTCGCCGCCCCGGTGGCGCGGGCCGTCAGGGTGGTGGTCGCGCGCCAGGCCCGGGAGCGCGAGCTCGCCGAGACCCTGGCGGCGCAGCAGCGGCAGATCGACACCTTGTCCCGGCGTCTCGCGGGAGGCTTGGCCGGCAACAATTGAAACGGACCGGCCGAGGCGGCGGCATCGATCTGCAACAGGGCTGGATTAACCGCCTCCGGCAAGGTTATTCAGTAGCTTCGGGATGGAGGATCGATCGATGCAAGGTTTCGCGTTCAAGGCGACGGCGGCCGCGGCGGCCCTGCTCGCGGCTCCGGCCGTTTTGTCGGCGACCCCGCTCGTCGTCCGCTCGGCCGGGCCTTCCGCCAAAGCCTATCCGCCGGGCCGCGCCGTCGGCGAGAACGTGCCGGTCGTCCTCAAGGCGGGCGACGTGGTGACGGTGCTCGCCCCGTCCGGCGCGCGGATCCTGCGCGGACCGGGCACGTTCAAGGTCGCCGGCGGAGGCGGCGCCCCGGCCTTCAACGCGCGCTCCCGGTTCAGCGCGATGCGCGGCGCCGAAGTGCCGCCGTCTCCCGGCCTGTGGGACGTCGACGTGTCGAGGAGCGGCAATGTCTGCCTGAACGGTTCGGCGGCGGTGCTGCTCTGGCGGCCGGCGCACGGCCCGGAGGCGACTCTCCAGATCCTGCCCGCCGCCGGCGCCGGCCAGCCCGTCGCCTGGCCCGCCGACCGGCTGGTCCAGCGCTGGCCCCAGCAGCTGCCGATCTCGAACGATAGCGAATATTCGCTGAAATGGGCGGATCAGGGCCAGCCGACCCGCCTCAAATTCAAGACCCTGGCCGCGGTCGGAGAGGATCCGACGGATCTCGCCAAGGCCCTGATCGACGCCGGCTGCCAGGCCCAGCTCGATCTGCTGCTGAAGGCCGCGCCTCAGGAATGAACCCATCTCTCGAATGTCCCCCCGCCCCCCTAAAGCCTCCGGAGCCGCGGCGGCGAAGGCCGGATCCTTGCGGCGATGCTTGTAGACCGTGCTGTGATCGACCCCCGCCACCTCCGCCGCTTCGCGAGCGTCGCCGCAGCCGGCGAAATGGTTGAGGAAGACCTCCTTGCGGTCGAGGTCGAAGCGCATTTGCCGCATCCGGCGGACCTGCAGCCGCCGGCAATTATTGCCCCTGACGATCACCCGCTCGTCCTCGGCCGACTCCGCCATGGCCCAGGCCCAACGGCGGGCGAACACCGGATCCCGCTTCCGCTGCCCGTAGAAGCCGGGAAGGCTATGCCCCGCCGCCTTCGCCGCCGCCTCCAGCGACGCGCCGCCCCACACCGCGCGAAGAAACACCCGCCGCGCGTGCCCGCCGATCCATCGACTCTTCTTGCCCTTGCTCATTCACGAGTTTAGAACATAAAAAGTACAAAATAGGATAATGGTTTTTTCGGGGTCTCAGTCATTGTACTGAGAGCAGGAATTGATCCTACAATAGGATCTGCGAATCTATCGCAATAAGAAGTCGCCGCGACTCGCGAATCGCGACCGCTCGGCGGCGCACGAATCCGCCAGGGCGTACTGAATCGGCTTCGTCATGCCGGCGGAGGCCGACATCCATGAACACCGAGGTCAGCAAATAAGCTCATCGATCCGTGTTCATGGATCCCGGATCAAGTCCGGGATGACGATTCAAAACCGACCCCCAAGGCTCTAAACGATTTCCGCCCGAGAGGCGCAAGCGATCCAAGCTGATCAGTGTGTCTGCAACTGCCTCTCGGGCGCCGCCGGCAATCGGCCTCGGATCATATTGGAAAACAGGGACCTATATATCCAACTAGCTGGTTTGATGCGCTGGCGGGAATATGGCAGGCTCCGCCCATGGCAACCCCGAGCATTTCCGCCGATATCTGCTCCAGAATGGTGGAGACGGCCGGCCGCTCTTGCCAGCCCGCAATTGCAGTCGCGGCACCGCCGGCCAATCCGAATTGGGATGCAATGGCGGCTTCGTTCGCCTCTCTGTCCAATGCGTTTGCATGGGGGTCGATCGTCTTGGCCGTGGTCGCCATCATCGCGGCTTTGGCTTGGGGCAAGATCGTCTCCGTGACGGCCGAGCGAGAGGCGCGGGATATGGCGAAACGAATTGCGGAGGACTATATTACAAACTGGATGGCGCAGAACGCACCTGCCATCATCCAGAGACACGTTGAGTTTATGCAGGACGCGACCGTTGGCGAGGGCAGTGATGCCGCCGCCGCGGATGCAATCGGACAGGAGGCATAGATGCCCGATCCCATGAAGGTGATCGAACGGCACTGGAACAGCTCTCCAGTGCCCATTGAAGCGATCATCCAGGAGATAGGCCTGAAGCTTGATCGCGAGGTCTTGGACGAAAACATTTCGGGCTTCATCGAACGCCAGGCCGATGGAGGCTATCGCATTGTCGTGAACGCCTTCCATTCAGACACCCGCCAGCGGTTTACCGCCGCGCACGAGCTTGGCCACTACATCTATCACCGCGAATTTCTAGGTGAGGGCGTAGGCGATAACCGCGCCTACCGGGCTGAAGGGCCGGCGCGGCCGAACCCGAATATCCGACCGCTTCATGAGCGGCAGGCGAACAGCTTTGCGGCGAACGTACTCATGCCCCGCCACAGGCTGACGGACGTTGGCGCCCAGGCAACCGCGGCTCTGGCTCAGCAATTCAAGGTCTCCCCGGAAGCGATGCGCATCCGCCTCGGACGCTAGCTCCGGTCCTCGATCGCTTCCGGCTCACACATCGCCGCGAGCTGCCGCACCTCGCGAATCGTGAAGGCTTCGGCGCACACCGCGCCAGAGGCTCCTGGCCTTGGGTTCGTCATGCCGGACTTGATCCGGCATCCACCTTCCTTCCTCGTTCACAAGGGTTTGAAGAAGATGGACTTTGGATCAAGTCCGGGATGACGATCCAACACGATCCCCCAAGACTCCGTCCTGATAACGCTGGAGCCCCTGTTCCCCGGCGAAGGCCGGGGCCCAGCCGCGCCACCGGACGGACTGGGTCCCGGCTTCCGCCGGGAAACGACTTCACCTCAGTGGAACAGGCTCTGGACCTACTGGCATCAAGCGTCCCCGGAAGTCACGCACGGCCCACCCCCGAGCGCAGGCGCAAGGGGTGACTGCTTTGCGCCAATGTCGGTCGCTCGGGCGACGGAGCACCGTTCCCTAAACGGTCGATTGGTCCTTGAGAACCAGCTTCACAGGTAATCCTCTGGATCACGGGAACGAGAAGGCTTAACCTGCGGGCGCACCAGTTAACCCTTTGAGGCCGCGTTGAGCAGTCATCTGATTTCCAAGCTGCCGACCTACCTGGTCCGACTCCAGCTGACCTACCAGAACACAGGCAATCGGCGGTTCTCCGAGATCATTCTGCATTGCTACTACACGACGGTTGAGGATGCCGCTTACGACAACTGGAATGGCGGCATGTATGGACATGACGTGGTTCTCTTCCTGCCGATTGAGACGTTGTCCTTGGTCGGCTTGGATGAACTGGAGGATGTTCGGAAGCGACTACTCGACGACCTGAACAAGCTGGCGCAGGGGATCGATAACGAGTGGTTCAATGCATTGCGACTGGACCTAAATGATGACAGCGACCCCGAATACCAGCGCGCGGTTCCGTTCTCCAAGAAGCTGCCCGTTAACCCGGACACGCTGGACTTCTGGAAGCCTGGCCTGGCGCGAGTGTTCGTCAGCCACCGCGACGATTATAAGGCCGAGGCGCGCGAACTCGGTGAGGCGCTAGAGGAATATGGTATCTCCTGCTTCATCGCGCACGATACCATCCGTCCGCTGGCCGAGTGGCGTGACCAGATCATGAAGGGTCTGGAGACGATGGAAGCCATGATCGTGTTCCTCACGGATGACCTCCAGGAAAGCCATTGGTGCCAGCAGGAGGTTGGGTTCGCGTTGGGTAAGGGCACGCCGATCGTGCCGCTAAAGCTGGGCAGCAAAGACCCTCCTGGATTCATCTCTCATCTCCAGGCTTTGCGCGGCAGCATGACCAATCCGTTCGCTGCGGCCAAGGGACTGTTCCCGATCATCGGTGCAGGTCTGGGCAGGCAGGAGCGGTTGAACGAGATGCTGGTTACGTCATTCTGTGAATCACCTAGCTACACCGATGCCAAGAGCCGGTTCGATCGCATGGCCGCCAGCGTTAAGGTGCTAGCCGAGAGCCAGCTGCAACAGATCATTGATGCGTTCGCTAAGAACAGTCAGTTGTATGGCGCGGGCCATCTCACCAGCAAGTATCAGCGGCTCAGGCGGTATCTGGAGGAGGTGACGGGCCGCGAAATCGAGATTGACCGCAGAGTGATTAAGGTCGTGTAGTCCGAGCGACCTTTTGCCAACGACACGGACGTGCCTTTCTAAGTACGGACCCAGGCGATGGAATTAAAGCCGATGACTACTCCCGCCAATCCGACTCCTGACAAACTGGTGGACCTGAGGGTCGCGCACCTGAACATGATCCAGGGCGTGATTTCGCGCATGTCTGGGTTCAGTGCCGGTGTGAAGAACTTCTGCGTGACCATCAGTGCCGCGATCATCGCCGTCGCCTACCAGAAGCAGATCCCCATGCTGGTGTGGGCCGCCGTCGCGGTCGTCGTGATCTTCTGCATCATGGATACCTACTACCTTGGGTTGGAGCGCCGGTATCGAGAGCTGTACGAGGACGTTGCCGCGAGGCCGTTCGATCAGGCCAGCAACATGAGCCTGAAATCAGAGCGCCTGAACTTTTCCACCTGTTTCCGCGCCCTCCGCAGTAATTCGGTAGCTGGTTTCTACACGCTACTATTGATCGGGATCGTTACGCTCCTAAATATTGCTAACCATGTCCAGCCCCAACCCACCCAAACTGCCCCTGTCAGCCATCGCGGCGCTACTCGGCCAGCAGCGAAGCGGGTTGGGGACGTCGCCGGTCTCGCCACTCGTGCAGGCGCTGATGGACGCACGGACAAAGACAAAGCCACCCCAGCCGAACGCGCTCAACCCTTTCTTGACGCCAACACCAACACCACCGGCGTTCGGGAGCCTGTTCGGACTCGCTAGTCCGCCTGCGTTCGGATTGGGGCAACGGACGCAATCGCTGGCAAGCATCGGCTCACCCGTTCCGGTCACGTCGGCGGCTACCCACACGCCACGCAATGTCTTCTACAGCTTCCATTACGCGGACATCTTTCGCGTCAATCACATCCGTAACTCTGGCAAGATCAGGGCAACCGACAAGGGCCGCAACCTGACGCCGAGGGATCGGAGCCTATGGGAAAGCGTCAAGCGCACCAATCCGGCCAATCTCAAGCGTGTCATCAATGCGGGGATGGGCGGCACGTCTGTTACCTGCGTATTGGCGGGCTACGAAACTTGGTCGCGCGAGTGGGTCCGTTACGAGATTGCGCGGAGTCTGATGCGAGGCAACGCGCTGCTCACCGTCTACATCGACGCATGCAAATGCCCGAAGGACGGCTACGGCCTGCGGGGTAGCAATCCGCTTGCGGCGATGGCGCTTGGATGGGACAATCGCATCTACCAGCATCGTGGAGGCCAGTGGCTTATCTATACCGGCATCGACGGGAAAGTGCCAAGTTGGCCGAAGTGGTTACCGAAGCCGTCAGAGGGGCGGGTGATGCCGTTGAGTGAAGGGGCGCCCGCGTATGACTGGAGCGCGGATGACGGTTACAACAATCTAATCCGCTGGACGAACCTAGCTGCACTCCGCGCTGGCAAGTAAGGTGACTCGTACGGACGTAAGTTGACTCGGCGTTCGGGTCATACTCGCTCGCAGCAATATTCGCAAAATGGATCGCGCCGAGAGTCGCGGAAGCAGAACGTCCCATGACTCAGCTAAATTGGCACCGTAAGCACGACCAGTCGGATCTGCTTCTCGGTCAGCGCTTGATGGTCCGCTTCTGCCGCCTTCATAGGTGAAGCTGCCAGTCTGCAATCGGCCAAGCCCAGCACTGGATAATATGCGGAAGACTCGCCTCCTAACGTAGTGGGACACGCCCACCGTCCATCCGCGGTGAGGCTTTCGGTCCCGTTTCTCGTGGACCTCTAGGCTGTATCGGCGTTCAGCGGTGTTGCTTCTTTCCCCCTCTCCCGGCGGGAAGAGGGCTGGGGTGAGGGGGCTCGACGGCCGAGACTTGGCATCAGATGCCGAGCCCCCTCTCCCTGCCCTCTCCCCGCCGGGGAGAGGATTGGAAATCGCGTCGGCCCCGGTGCATGTCGAGACTGCTTAGCCCCCCCGCGCGGCGTTGACCGTCCCATCCTAACTCTTCGCGGCTTTGCGGCTTTGCGTGAGATCCATTTCCAGGTGCGGGCGTGCGGCGGCAATAGAGGTTAGCCTCACGCAAAGCCGCAAAGCCACAAAGGAGCTGGCCGGAGCGATGACTCCAGCGCCTGCACCATACGGCGGGCAACGTCCACCAACGCCTTCCTGCTCCCCCCGCTCAGGGCCTCCTGACCGAGACGGCACGGGACACGTACCGCTACATGTCCCGGCCCTCCTCCCGCCCCCCACCGGAACCGGTGTGTTGCCAGGCTAACACTCCGATGCTATCCAACCGTCATGGCCAACGAGATCGACATCGCGCCTGAAAAAACGGGGGAAATTCTCCTCCGCCAGGAGACCGGCAGGCTCTCGGTCATGCCGGAGCCCGGGCCGTCCCCGGTGATCGAGCGGCTCCACGCGCTCGTCCGGCGGGGGTACAAGGCCGAGCTCGGCGCCCCGGGCAATGCGGATCGGGTGGTGCTTCGCCACCTCGGGCTCGCCCCCGATCTGGTGCTTCACGCCGGCGGCGATATCGAAGGCCTCGACGCCCGCCGGCCGCGCCACAAGCGCGACATCGACGGGCCGCCGCGGATCGGCTGCGCTACCGATGCCGACCAGCTTCGCTTCATGCGCTTCCTCGACACCGTGCCCCCGGTCAGTTTCCGGCACCGCACCCGTCCATGGCGGAAGAAATATCTCTATTTGCCCGCCGTCCTCGTCATCGTCTGGCTGGCCTGCGTGATGCTGACGGTCATGATCGTCGGGGGCTGACCGGGAAAGCGGGTCGGGCCTGTGGCCGAGCCCCCTCGCTCCCTAGCGAGCGCCGTGCAGATACGCGGCCGGCAGGTTCGTCTCGATCGCGACGATGAGCTGCCAGCGGATCTCGCCCTGCCCCGCATTGTGGGCATGATGCTGGCGATCCGGAAGCACCGTGTTGCCTTCCTGGGCGATCTCGTTGCCGCAGCCGACGCAGCGGTAGATGCCGCCGCTCGGGATGTGCAGGCCCGCGGGCAGGATCTGGTCGAACGACGTGTTCTTGTTCGGCTTCAGATAGTTCGAATATTTAAACAGCGCCAAAGATTCCTCCCTCGTCGCCTCGCGGCAACCCCTGCGCCGATGGTCTAATGCAGGATAGTTACTTTGCGTCTAACCGGGCTCGCCCACGGCCGGAAAGCTGAGATAGGCGAGCCGCCGCATCTCGCGCCGCCCGCGCACCACGGTGTCGAGGATCAGCCCCACCCCGAAGCTCAGAAAGGCGACGACCATCAGCCCGGTGACGAGGATGGCGGTCGGGAAGCGTGGGACCAGCCCGGTCTGCGCATAGGTGACGATCAGCGGCGCGGCGAGGACCAGGCCCAGGCCGGCGAGAAAGGCCGCGAAGCCGCCGTAGAAGAGGACCGGGCGCTCGATCCGGAAGAGGTGGAGGATGGTGCGCATGATCCGCCAGCCGTCGCGATAGGTGCTGAGCTTGGAGACCGAGCCTTCCGGCCGGGCGCCGTAGGCGGTGACCACCTCCGCCACCGGCATGGCGAGCTCGAGCGCGTGGACGCTGATCTCGGTCTCGGTCTCGAAGCCGCGCGACAGCGCCGGGAAGCTCTTGACGAAGCGGCGCGAGAAGACCCGGTAGCCCGAGAAGATGTCGGTGAAGCTTCGGCCGAAAAGCCCGGCGAGGATCCCGGTGAACAGCCGGTTGCCGAGCCGGTGGCCGCGCCGATAGGCCTCCTCGACCTCCGACTTGCGGGCGCCGACGACCATGTCGAGCCGCTCGTCGACCAGCCGGCGGACCAATTCGGGGGCGGCGGCGGCGTCGTAGGTCGAATCGCCGTCGGCCATGACATAGACGTCGGCCTCGACGTCGGCGAACATCCGGCGCACGACATGGCCCTTGCCCTGCATCCGTTCCTCGCGGACCTGGGCCCCCGCCGCCTCGGCCACCTCGCGGGTGCGGTCGCCGCTATTATTGTCATAGACGTAGATGCGCGCCGACGGCAGCGCCGCCCGGAAGGCGGCCACCGTCTGGGCGATCGCCGCTTCCTCGTTGTAGCAAGGAAGCAGGATCGCGATCCGAAGCTGCGACTGATCCACCGGCGCGCATTCCCCCCAACGTTCGGCCCGAATCCGTTCGACTGAGCCTGTCCTTCGATAGGCCGGTTCGACAAGCTCACCGGCAACTCAGGATGAGCGGATCGACTCGCGCACCCTAACTCGCTCATCCTGAGTAAGGGACTGAGCCTGGCGAAGGCCCGTATCGACAGACCCTTCCGCATCTTAAGCGAGGACGACGGGCTTAGGAATCCTTCTTCTTCGAGCGCGCCTTCTTGGCGGGCGCTTCGTCGGCGGGCGCTTCGCCGGCGGGCGTTTCGTCAGTGGCCTGGGCCTTCTTCGCCTTGGGCGTCTTCACCGGCTTGGCTTCAGCCTCCGCCGCCTCGGCCGGGGCGGCTTCGGCCTTGGCCTTCTTCGCCGGCTTCGGCTCGACCTTCGCGGGCTCCGCCGCCTCGGCGGGCGCCGCTCCGGCCTTGGCCTTCTTCTCCGCGGGCTTCTTCTTGGCCTTGGGCGCATGATCGTGATCGTGATCGTGGTCGCAATCGGGGCCGTGGACATGGCCGCCGTCGGTCGACTCGATCTCGGCCTGCAGCGCCTCCCGGCTCACCGTACGCTCGCTGATCTCAGCCTTCGAGAACAGATAGTCGACAACTTTATCTTCAAATAGCGGCGCCCGAAGCTGCGCCCCCGCCATGGGTTCGTTGCGCACATACTCGACGAACTTCTGGCGATCCTCGGGGCGGTATTGCTGGGCCGCCTGCATGATCAGCTGATTCATCTCGTTCTCGTTGATCTGGATGCCGTTGCGCGTTCCGATCTCCGAGAGGAGCAGTCCGAGGCGGACGCGGCGCTCGGCGATGGCGCGATAATCCTCGCGCTCGCTCTCCATCTCGGCGCGGGCGGCCGCGACATCCTCTTCCTGGGCCGCTTCCTGCTCGAGCTGCTGCCAGATCTGGTTGAACTCGGCCTCGACCATCGACGGCGGCACTTCGAAATCGTGCGAATCGGCGAGCTGGTCGAGAAGCCGGCGCTTCATATGGGTGCGGGTAAGCCCGCCCAGCTCCTGCTCCACCTGTCCCTTCATCAGCTCGCGCAGCTGGTCGATGCCCTCGAGGCCCATCGACTGGGCGAAATCGTCGTCCATCCGGGTCTCGCGCGGCTTCTGGACTTCGCCGACGGTGACTTCGAACACGGCCTCGCGCCCCTTCAGATAGGCGACCGGATATTCTTCGGGAAAAGTGACGTTGAGCGTCCGCTGCTCGTTCGCCTTGGCACCGACGAGCTGATCCTCGAACCCGGGGATGAGTCGGCCCGAGCCGAGCTCGACCCGCATCGATTCGCCCTTGCCGCCTTCGAAGGGTTCGCCGTCGACGCTTCCCTCATAATCGATGATGACGAGGTCGCCCGTCTCGGCGGCCGCATCGGCCGGGGCGGGGTCGAAGCTCTTCTGGCCCTCGGCGAGCCGGGCGATCGCCGAATCCACCTCTTCGGCGCTCGGCTCGACGAGAAGCCGCTCGAGCTTGAGCGCTTCGATCTTCGGGGCGGGAACGTCGGGCAGGGTCTCGAGCTCGACCCTGACGACGGCGTCCTTGCCCGGGCCGCCCTCTTCGAGCTCGACCTGGGGCTGCATAGCCGGGCGCAATTTCTGCTCGGCGATGAGCTGCTGGACCCCGTCCTGGACGGCGCTGTTCAGCGCTTCCTGCTCGAGGGCGGGCCCGTGCATCTTGCGCACCAGATTGGCCGGGACCTTGCCGGGGCGGAAGCCGGGCATCCGGATCTGCGGGGCGACCTTCTTGAGCTCCCCGTCGACTCGCGCGTCGATGTCCTTCTTGGGAATGGTGATCCGGTAGGAGCGCTTGAGGCCCTGGTTCAACGTCTCGACGGTCTGCATGTTGGAAGCTCTTACCTTCTCGCGGGAATGCGGCCCTGATCAGCAGCGAGCGGAGCGAAGCTGGTGCGGGCGAAGGGACTCGAACCCCCACATCTTTCGATACTTGGACCTAAACCAAGCGCGTCTACCAGTTCCGCCACGCCCGCCGGGCCGCCGGTCGCGCGGGATATAGCAGGCATGGCGCGGGGAGCAAGGGCGGGTGTCCGTTGACGCGCCCAAGCCATTCGGGAACGCCGCCGATGTTCGGAAAACCGGGACAGCATATATTTTCCGCGGCTGGCTCGGAGCCGAATGCCGGGTCGGTCAGCTCCTAAAAAATGTATGCTGTCCCGGTTTTCCGGGCCGTTTGGACCGGTGATGAGGGCCGGATGCGTCAGTGCCGACCTGCGTCGCGCACTCGGTCCGGCTTTGTCGCCTACAGCCCGACATGCCGGCACCCGATTTTCGAGAGAAGGCGTGAAGGTGCTGGGTTGGAAGGAATCTTCGCGTCGCCGGGATGGGCGCCCGGGGTCAGCCGATTGCCGTCTCGCGGCTCAGGATGACCCCGACCCGTCCGGCATAGTCACTGAGCGCGGCGATCCTGGCCGGGGCGGTCAGCAGCCTCGGCTCCGGGTCGATCGCGCACAAGGTGCCGTAGAAGGCGCCGTCGGCGAGGACGATCGGGAAGGAGGCGTAGCTTTGGAAGCCGAACAAGACCGGCACCGGATGGGT
>JAXDPE010000040.1:0-22044 GCA_034668565.1 Sphingomonadales bacterium
CATGAAGGGCGTCAACGACGACCAGACCCGCGGCATCGACATCGTCCGCCGGGCCCTGCAGTCGCCGATCCGCCAGATCGCCGAGAATGCGGGCAGCGACGGCGCCGTCGTCGTCGGCAAGCTGCTCGACGGCAATGACGAGACGATGGGCTTCAACGCCCAGACCGACGTCTACGAGAACCTGGTTGCGGCCGGCGTCATCGACCCGACCAAGGTCGTCCGCACCGCCCTCCAGGACGCGGCTTCGGTCGCCGGCCTGCTCATCACCACCGAAGCGGCGGTGAGCGAGGCTCCCGACGACAAGCCCGCCGGCGGCGGCGGCATGGGCGGCGGCGGCATGGGCGGCATGGGCGGAATGGATTTCTAAGCCCAAGCGTCCGACTTAAAAGGAAGGGCCGGGGAGGCGACTCCCCGGCCCTTTCTCATTCCTCCCCCGGATTTCCGGGGGAGGGGGACCATGCGAAGCATGGTGGAGGGGCTTTTCAGACTCCGAAGAACCCCTCCACCGCCCTTCGGGCGGTCCCCCTCCCCGCGAAATCGCGGGGAGGAATTTCTACATCCCGTTCGCCGCCGCATCGTTAGCCACCTCGTTGCCGGCCACCGCCGGCTCGTCCGCCTCGCCGTTGCCGAGGGCCGGATCGTCGGCGACGAGGCTGTCGGCCGAGGTGTCTAGCACTTCGGAGATGTTGTTGAGCTGGGCGTTCTCGGCGGCGGTCGGGCTTCCGTCGTCCTCATGCCCGCAGCCGGCGACGAGCGCGGCGCACGCGAGCAGCGCGGCCATGGCACCGAATCTCTTCATCGATCGATCTCCCGCAATATCCTGTCGTGGCCAGCTTGCCGCACGCGCACGCAAATAAAAAGGGCCGCGTGCCTCGCGGCACGCGACCCTCCGGTTCAGGCTTGCGCCCGAACGTCTTAGTTGACGGCGTTCGAAACGGCGTTGGCCGAATCCGTCGCGGCGTTGCCGACATCGCTGGCGGTGTTGGCGGCGGCGTTGCCGACGCTGTCGAGCGCGTTGTCGGTGCTGCTGACGGCGGCGGCGCCGTTGACGTCGAGAGCGGCCGCGTTGACGTCGGTGTCGGTCTCGTTGATGGTCATGTTGACGTCGGTCGCGTTGTTGCCGGCGTCGTTGGAGGCCGGGCTGCAGGCGGCGACGCCGAGCGCCAGGGTGGCGGCGGCGGCGAGGACGATCTTCTTCATAACATTCTCTCCTTGGGAGAATAAGGGTCTGCCGGGCGAGGTCCGGACGCGGGCAGGCCCGCGCCGGCTTCCGGCAGTGCGTGAGGTAATCGAGACGAACCGATATGTCTACTAGTTTGGTTGTCAATTGCGCCGAACCGAGTGCCGTAGGTTTCCGATCCTCTCTGAAAATCAGAGACTTGCCCGTATTTTTACGGGGGTTGGGGTCGCCATTGAGCCGTCATTCCGGCGAAAGCCGGAATCCACGAACGCGGCCGGCTGAAGCCTCGCGCGGCGGTGTTCATGGATCCCGGCCTTCGCCGGGATGACGGGCGGCGCAGCCATCTCCGCTTGACCCGGATATAAAGATATCTTTATATCCTTATTCCCATGTTTCCACCCGCGCCCGCCGCCGCCGAAATCTTCCGCTCGCTCGGCGATCCGACGCGGTTGCGCATCCTCGCTTTGCTTCGGGCGATGGAGCTTTCGGTCGGCGAGCTTGCCCAGGTCCTCGGCCAGAGCCAGCCGCGGGTCTCGCGCCACGTCAGGATCCTGATCGAGGCGGGTCTCGCCGAACGGCGCAAGGAGGGCAGCTGGGTGTTCCTCAGCCTTGCCGATCCGATCCGGGTCGAGCCGCTCTTCGCCGCTTTGGAGCGCTGGGCCGAGCTCGACGGCGAGGATCCCTGGGGTCCCGCGGACGCCGCCCGCCTCGCCGCGGTCCGGGCCGACCGGGCCGCCGCCGCCGAACGCTATTTCGCCGCCCATGCCGGCGACTGGGACGAGATCCGATCGCTTCATATCGCCGAGAGCGAAGTCGAGGCGGCGTGCGGCCGGGCGCTCCTGGCCGGGGAGGGGGGGCGCCCGGTCGGCCGCCTCGTCGACATCGGCACCGGCACCGGCCGGATGCTCGAGCTGTTCGCACCGGCGGCCGAACGCGCGCTCGGAGTCGACCGCTCGCCCGAAATGCTCCGCCTCGCCCGGGTCAAGCTCGCCCAGGCCGGGCTCGCCGCCGCCGAGCTTCGCCAGGGCGACATGTACGCTCTGCCGCTCGCCGCCGGTTCGGCCGACACCGTCATCCTGCACCAGGTCCTCCATTATGCCCAGCAGCCGGCCGCCGCCGTCGCCGAGGCGGCGCGCCTTCTCGCGCCGGGAGGCCGGCTCCTGATCGTCGACTTCGCGCCGCACGAGCGCGAGGAATTGCGGAGCCGGGACGCGCATATCCGCCTCGGCTTTGCCGACGACGTGATGCTCAAATATCTCGATGGGGCGGGCCTTCGCGGCCGGGTCGTCGAGAGCCTCGAAGGCGGAGAGCTGACCGTCACCCTCTGGGAGGGCGAGCGGCCGCAGGAGAAATTGAAGGTGGTCGCATGAGCCCGAACACGCCCGCCATTGCGTCGTGGCGCGAGCCGCTCTTCGCCGAGGTCGCGGGCGACATCGGAGTGTCCTTCGAATTCTTCCCGCCCAAGACGGAGAAGATGGAGGAGACGCTCTGGGCTTCGGTCAAGACCCTCGAGCCGCTCCATCCGCGCTTCGTCTCGGTGACTTACGGGGCCGGCGGCTCGACCCGCGAGCGGACACACAATACGGTCGTCCGGATCCAGCAGGAGACCCCGCTCAACGCGGCCGCCCACCTCACCTGCGTCGAGGCCAGCCGAAGCGAGATAGACGAGGTCGCTTTGGCTTACTGGCAGGCGGGGATCCGCCACGTCGTCGCCCTTCGCGGCGACCCGCCCGAGCCCGGCAAGGGCTTCCAGTCCCATCCCGACGGCTATGCCAACGCCGCCGCTTTGGTCGCCGGCCTGAAGCGGGTGGCGCCGTTCGAGATCTCGGTCGCCGCTTATCCCGAGACCCATCCCGACTCGGCCGATCGCGCCGCCGATCTCGACAATCTCAAGCGCAAGATCGACGCCGGGGCGGACCGGGCGATTACGCAGTTCTTCTTTTCGCCCGAATGCTTCTTCCGCTTCCGCGACGATGCGGCGGCGGCCGGCATCGACGCCGAGCTGGTCCCCGGAATCCTGCCCATCTCCAACGTCGCCCAGACCCGCAAGTTCGCCGAAATGTGCGGCGCCGCGATCCCCCCGTGGATGGACAAATTGTTCGAGGGGCTCGACGACCTTCCGGCCGCGCGCCAGCTCGTCGCCGCCACCGTCGCCGCCGAATTGTGCGGCCAGCTTTATGCGGGCGGAGTCCGCCAGTTCCATTTCTACACGCTCAATCGCGCCGAGCTCGCTTATGCGATCTGCCACCTGCTCGGCCTGCGCCCGAAGGATCAAGATGAACGTCGCACAGCAGCTTAGGGCCGAGGCCGGCAAGCGCATTCTCGTCAAGGACGGCGCTTATGGGACCCAGGTGCAGAACCGCCGGCTGAGCGAGGCCGATTATCGCGGCACGCTCGAACTCGGGCGCGACCAGAAAGGCAATAACGACCTTTTGAACCTCACTCGCCCGGATATCGTCGCAAGCATCTGCCAGGCTTTTTCCGATGCGGGGGCCGAGCTGCTCGCCACCAACAGCTTCAACGCCAACCGGATCAGCCAGGCCGATTACGGGGCCGAGCATCTGGTCCGCGAGATCAACGTCGCCGCCGCACGGATCATCGCCGAGGTCGCGGACCGCGAGGCCCAGAAGGACGGCCGCAAGCGCTGGGTGGTGGGCGCGCTCGGGCCGACCAACAAGACCCTGTCGCTGTCGCCCAACGTCAACGATCCCGGCTATCGCGAGATCGATTTCGACACCTTGTCCGACGTCTATGTCGAGCAGATCGAAAGCCTGGTCGAGGGCGGCGCCGAGATCGCCCTCATCGAGACGGTGTTCGACACGCTGAACGCCAAGGCGGCGATCCATGCGGCGCAGCGGGTCGACCGGGCGCTCCCGATCATGCTGTCGATGACGATCACCGATCTGTCGGGCCGCAACCTTTCCGGCCATTCGATCGAGGCCTTCTGGGCGAGCGTCCGCCACGCCAGGCCCCTGTCCGTCGGCCTCAACTGCTCGTTCGGCGCCGGCCAGCTTCGCGCCCATGTCGCCGCCCTGTCGGGGATCGCCGACACCTTGATCATGGCCTATCCCAATGCCGGGCTTCCCAACGATCTCGGCGAATATGACGAGGGCCCGGCCGAGACGGCGGCGCAGGTTCGGCAGTGGTGCGAGCAGGGCATCGTCAACGTCGTCGGCGGCTGCTGCGGGACGACTCCGGCGCACATCGCGGCGATCGCCGAGGCGGCGGAGGGCTTTGCCCCGAGGACGATCGCCGAGCCGCCCCGGCGGACGGTCCTTGCCGGGATAGAGCCGATGGTGCTCGCGGCATAACCGTCATCCCGGACTTGATCCGGGATCCATGAACACGGCGGGTCGAAGGCTCGAAAGTCAGTGTTCATGGATGCCGGATCAAGTCCGGCATGACGAAGAATTGGAACCGAAAACAGAAATGGCCACCGCCTTGTCAATCGAACCCATCGCCACCACCGCCTCCTCCTCCTTCGTCAATATCGGCGAGCGCACCAACGTCACCGGCTCGGCCCGCTTCAAGAAGCTGGTCATGGCCGGCGATTATGCCGCAGCGGTCGAGGTCGCCCGCCAGCAGGTCGAGAACGGCGCCCAGGTCATCGACGTCAACATGGACGAGGGCCTGCTCGACGCCGAATATGCGATGACGACGTTCCTCAAGCTGATCGCCGCCGAGCCCGACATCGCCCGGGTGCCGGTGATGATCGACAGCTCGAAATGGACGGTGATCGAGGCCGGGCTGAAATGCGTCTCGGGCAAGCCGATCGTCAATTCGATCAGCATGAAGGAAGGCGAGGAGGAATTCCTCGCCCACGCCCGCAAGGTCCGCGACTATGGTGCCGCCGTCGTCGTCATGGCCTTCGACGAGGTCGGCCAGGCCGACACCAAGGAACGCAAGGTCGAGATTTGCGAGCGCGCCTACAAATTGCTCGTCGCCGAGGGCTTCCCGCCCGAGGACATCATCTTCGATCCCAACGTTTTCGCCATCGCCACCGGCATCGAGGAGCATCGCCGCTACGCTCTCGACTTCATCGCCGCCTGCCGGGAAATCAAGGCGCGCTGCCCGCACGTCCACATCTCGGGCGGCCTCTCGAACCTCAGCTTCTCCTTCCGGGGCAATGAGCCGGTACGCCGGGCGATGCACTCGATCTTCCTCCTCCACGCCATCCCGGCCGGTCTCGACATGGCGATCGTCAACGCCGGCCAGCTGGACGTCTACGACACGATCGATCCCGAGCTTCGCGAAGCCTGCGAGGATGTCATCCTCGACCGGCGCGACGATGCCACCGAGCGGCTGGTGACTCTGGCCGAGAAGTTCCTCGGCTCCGATCCGGTGCGGGAGAAGGCCGAGGCCGAATGGCGCGGCTGGGAGGTCGGCAAGCGGCTCGAGCATGCCCTCGTCAAGGGCATCGACGCCTATGTCGTCGACGACACGGAGGAAGCGCGCCAGTCCGCCGAGCGTCCGATCCACGTCATCGAAGGGCCGCTGATGGACGGCATGAACGTCGTCGGCGACCTGTTCGGATCGGGCAAGATGTTCCTTCCCCAGGTCGTCAAGTCGGCCCGGGTGATGAAGAAGGCGGTCGCCCATCTCATCCCCTTCATCGAGGCGGAGAAGGAGCGGACCGGCGCCACCCAGGGCAAGGGGCGGATCGTCATGGCCACCGTCAAGGGCGACGTCCACGACATCGGCAAGAACATCGTCGGGGTCGTCCTCCAGTGCAACGGCTTCGAGGTGATCGACCTCGGCGTGATGGTGCCCTGGGCCGAGATCCTGAAGGCGGCGAACGAGAACAAGGCCGACATGATCGGCCTCTCCGGCCTGATCACCCCGTCGCTAGACGAGATGGTGACGGTCGCCGACGAGATGCAGCGCGCCGGTATGAAGCTGCCGCTGCTGATCGGCGGGGCCACCACCAGCAAGGTCCACACCGCGATCCGGATCGACCCGGCCTACGAGGGCCCGGTCCTCCACGTCCTCGACGCCAGCCGGGCCGTCGGCGTGGCCTCGTCGCTGGTTTCGGAAACCCAGGCCGAACCGCTGATCGCCAAGACCGCCGAGGATTATGAGACCGTCCGCCAGACCCGGGCCGGCCGGACCCACAGCGATCTCGCCCCGATCGGCGAGGCGCGGGCCAATGCCTTCGCCTACGATCCGGCCGGCAAGCCGCCGCCGCCCAAGCGTCCAGGCCTCCACCAGTTCGGGGAATGGCCGCTTCGCGACCTTCGCGCCTCGATCGACTGGACGCCCTTCTTCCGGGCCTGGGAGCTGGCCGGCAACTATCCCGCCATCCTCGAGGATCCGATCGTCGGCGAGAGCGCCTCGTCCCTGTTCAAGGACGCCAACGCGATGCTCGACCGGATGATCGCCGAGCATTGGGTGACCCCGCGCGGCACCGTCGGGCTTTGGCGCTGCCGGCGGGAGGGCGACGACGTGCTCGTCTTGGCCTCGAACGAGGAGACCCGAATTCCCTTCCTCCGCCAGCAGGTGAAGAAGCGCGAGGGCCGGGCCAATATGTGCCTCGCCGATTTCATCGCTCCGGAAGGCGAGGACTGGATCGGCGGGTTCGCGGTCGGGATCCACGGCCTCGAGCCGCACCTCGCCCGCTTCAAGGCGCAGAATGACGATTATTCGGACATCCTGCTCAAGGCCCTGGCCGACCGTCTCGCCGAGGCCTTCGCCGAGACGCTCCACGCCCATGTCCGGAACAGCGTCTGGGGCTATGCGGAGGAGCATCTCACCAACCAGCAGCTGATCCGCGAGACCTATACGGGAATCCGGCCCGCGCCCGGTTACCCGGCCTGCCCGGACCACAGCCTCAAGCCCATATTGTTCGACATGCTCGGCGGCGACCCGGCCGGGGTCACCCTCACCGAAAGCATGGCGATGCTCCCGACCTCCGCGGTCTCCGGCTTCTACTTCGCCCACCGCGACAGCCAATATTTCGGCGTGGCGAGGATCGGCCGCGACCAGCTCGAAGATTATGCCGGGCGGCGCGGGATGAGCCTGCAGGAAGCGGAGCGCTGGTTGAGGCCGAATTTGGACTGACCGTCATTGCGAGCGCAGCGAAGCAATCCAGTGCGGCCTCGGAGGCCCGCTGGATTGCCGCGTCGCTTGGCTCCTAGCAATGACGGATTCCCAAAGGGCCTGCTATACCCCCATCGTGAATCGCCTGCTTCTCGCCCTGCTTCTGCTGCTCTGCGCCGTCTCCGCGCAGGCCCAGCTGCCGCCGGGGCAGAAGGCGATGTCCGTGCGCCTCGTTCCGGAAACGACGAGCCCGGCGGCCGGTTCGAAAGTCACCCTGGCCCTGGTCATGACGCCGAAGCCCGGCTGGCACGGCTATTGGCGCAATCCCGGCGACGCCGGCGTCGGCGCCCGAATCGCCTGGCAGCTCCCTGAAGGCGCCGTGGCCGGACCCATCCAATATCCGGTCCCCGACCGGCTGATCATCCAGGGGCTGATGAACTACGTTTACGAGGGCGAACACACTCTCCTCGTCGACCTGAAGCTGCCCCCCGGCCTCGCTCCCGGGACCAGGCTGCCGGTGCGCGGCAAGGTCGATTACCTCGTCTGCACCGACCGCATCTGCGTACCCGAATCGGCCGATCTCGCCGTCGACCTCGAGGCGGGCGAGGGGCGCCCGGTGACCGTCGGGGGCTTCGACCGCTACCGGCAGGCGCTGCCGAGGCCGTTGCCGGAGGCGGGACGGTTCGAACGGCGGGGCGGTCAGCTCCGGCTGGCCGTGCCGCTGCCCGCGGCGATGAGCGTCGAGGACCCCTATTTCTTTCCCATTACCGAGCAGGCTGTCGTCTATTCGGCGCCGCAATCGGCGTCGCGGCGCGGCGACTGGCTGATCGTCGAGACCAGGGCGGGGGACGGCGCGCCGGCCCTTCTCGAGGGCGTGCTCAAGCTCGGACCGGGACAAGGGCTTTCCCTGCGCGCTTTGCCCGGGGCCGTCGGGCCGGCCGGCTCTCCCGTCGGATCGGCGCCCGAGTCCGGAGGCGGCGGCGCCCGGGCGGTCCTTCTCGCCCTCGCAGGGGCCCTGCTGGGCGGGCTCCTGCTCAACGTCATGCCCTGCGTCTTCCCCATCCTCAGCCTCAAGGCGTTGAGCCTCGCCCGCGCTGGAGGCGATGAGCGCTCGGCCCAGCGCGAGGCGCTGGCTTATGCGGCCGGCGCGATCCTGGCCTGCCTCGCGCTCGGCGCAGTCCTGCTCGCCGTCCGAGCGAGCGGAGCGGCGGTCGGCTGGGCATTCCAGCTCCAAGATCCGCGGGTCATCCTGTTCCTGCTCCTGCTCGTCACGGCGATCACCCTCAATCTCGCGGGCCTGTTCGAATTGCCGTCCCTGGGCGGGCGCGCGGCGAGCGGACGGACGGGCGCCTTCTGGACCGGAGCACTCGCGGCCTTTATCGCGACGCCCTGCACCGGCCCGTTCATGGGCGCGGCCCTGGGCGCCGCTCTGGTGCTTCCGGCGGGGGCGGCGCTGGCGGTGTTCGCCGGCCTCGGCCTGGGCCTGGCACTGCCCTTCCTCCTGCTCGGCTTCGTCCCCGCCTTGCGCCGGCGACTGCCGAGGCCGGGCCCCTGGATGGTCCGTTTCCGCCACATCCTCGCCGCGCCGATGGCGCTGACCGCGATCGGCCTCGCCTGGATATTGGAGCGGCAGACCGGGCTTGCGGGGCTGACGATCGGGCTCGCATCCGCCGCGATACTCGGCCTGATCCTTTGGTGGGCGGGACGTCGCCACGCTTGGCTGCCGCTCGCTCCAACTTTGCTTGCGGCGGGCGTCGCGATCGCTTTCCTGCCGACCGCGTCCGCGCCCGCCGGGAACCGCACCGGCGCCGCGCTGCACGCCGAGCCTTTCAGCGAAGCGAGGCTCGCGCAGCTGCGCGGGGAGGGGCGGCCGGTGTTCGTCTATTTCACGGCCGACTGGTGCCTGACCTGCAAGGTCAACGAGGCCGCGGTGCTCGACCGGCGCGAGGTCGCCGCGGCCTTCCGCCAAAAGGGCGCGGCGGTCCTGGTCGGCGACTGGACCCGGGGCGACGCGGCCATCGGCCGGTTTTTAGAGAAGCAGGGACGGTCGGGTGTGCCGCTCTATTTGTGGTACGCGCCGGCCAAGCCCGCGGAAGTGCTCCCGCAGATCCTGACGGTGGGGACGATGAAGGGGCTGGCCCTTTAAATTCCTCCCCTGCCTTTGCAGGGGAGGGGGACCATGCGAAGCATGGTGGAGGGGCCTTGCTGAATCCGAAGAACCCCTCCACCGCGCTTCGCGCGGTCCCCCTTCCCGCGAAATCGCGGGGAGGAATTCAGTCTATTGCGGCCAAACCTTCTTGCCCGCCACCCAGGTCTCCACCACCTTGGTCTCGCGAAGCTGGCGCGGCGTCGGCACGTCGAAGATGTCGCGGTCGACGAGGATGAAGTCGGCCCAATGGCCTTTTTCCAGGCTTCCGATCCGGTCCTCGGCGAAGCCGGCATAAGCGCCGCCGCGAGTGAACGCGGCGAGGGCCTGTTCGAGGGTCAGCCGCTGCTCGGCCTGCCAGCCGCCGGCAGGCTGGCCTTCCGCGTCCTGGCGGCTGATCGCGGCGGCGAGGCCGGGGAAGGGGTTTGGCGATTCGACCGGGAAGTCGGATCCGAAGGCGAGCGTCGCGCCGTTGGCGATCATGCTTCGCCAGGCATAGGCGCCGCCGAGCCGCTCGATCCCCATCCGGGCCTCGGCCATGCGCCAGTCGCTGGTCTCGTGAGTGGGCTGCATCGAGGCGACGATGCCGTTGCGGCCGAAGCGGGGGAGGTCGGCGGGATCGACGATCTGGGCATGCTCGATCCGCCAGCGGCGGTCGCCCTTGTAGGTGTTGGCGAGCTCCTCGATCGAATCCAGCACCTCGTCGTTCGCGGCGTCGCCGATGGCGTGAACCGCGACCTGGAATCGGTCCATCGCCGCCCGGCTCATCAGGTTGAGCATCTGGGTGTCGGTGAGGAAGCCGAGCCCGCGCTCGCCTGGGCTGTCCTTATAGGGCTTCTTCAGCCAGGCGCCGCGAGAGCCGAGCGCTCCGTCGGCGTAGAGCTTGACCCCCACCAGGCGCAGCCGGTCGCCATAGAGCCAGGGCGTCGGCTTGGTGCCGGCGATGGCGAGGGCGCTCTCGACTCCGGAGCCGTAGGCGATGATCCGGACCTTGAGGCGCCCGTCGTCGCCGGCCCGGCGCATGACCAGCCAGTCGTCCGGAGTGGTGCCCATGTCGGCGGTAGCGGTGAGGCCGAAGGAGAGCATGATCTCCTGCGCGCGGTCGAGCGCCTGGTCGCGGGTGCGCGGAAGGGTGGGGGGCAGCGCCTTTTCGATGAGGTCGGAAGCGGCATCGACGAAGATCCCTATCGGCTGCCCTTTCACCATCTCGATCCGCCCACCCGCCGGGGCCTTGGTGGCGGCGGTGATGCCCGCTTCCTTCATCGCCAGGCTGTTGGCCCAGCCGGCATGACCATCGACCCGCCCCAGCCAGACCGGGCGGTCCTTGACCGCGGCGTCGAGCTCCGCGGCCGTCGGGAAGCGGCCCAGGCCCCAGGTCTCCTGGTTCCAGCCCCGGCCGATGATCCAGCGCGGCGTGGGATTGGCGGCGGCGTAGGCCGCGATCTTCGCCTGCGCCTCCTGGAGCGTCCTCGTGTCGGACAAATCGAGCTGGAGCGCGTTGAGGCCGAGCGACATGAAGTGGCCGTGAGCGTCGATCAGGCCGGGCAGCAGGGTCCGGCCCTTGCCGTCGAAGCGGAAGCTCGTCCGCTTCGCCTTTTCGCCGCGCTGGTAGAGCCGCTCGACCTTGCCGTCGTCCCCGACCAGCATCGACTGGAACCGGACAAGGCGGCCGTCGGCGCCGATCGTATAGCCGTTGACGTTGTCGACGAGGATGTCGGCGGCCGCGGCCGAGGTGATGCACAGGGCAGCCAGCGCCGCCAGAAGCTTTCTGATCATCGTGGGGCGATAAGCGTTGTTTCGCGGCCGCGCCAGATGCTCTAACGAGCCCGCCATGGCCGACCTCCCCGTCACCCTCGCGGACATCGAAGCGGCGGCGCGGCGGATCGACGGCGCCGTCGTCCGGACCCCGACCCTGCACAGCCGGACCCTGTCGGAGGCGACCGGGGCGAATGTCTGGGTCAAGTTCGAGAACCTCCAGTTCACCGCCGCCTACAAGGAGCGGGGCGCGCTCAACAAATTGCTTCTGATGGATCCCGGGGTCCGCTCGGTCGGGGTGATCGCCTCGTCGGCCGGCAACCACGCCCAGGCGGTGGCCTATCACGGGCGCCGGCTCGGGGTCCCGGTCACCATCGTGATGCCGACCTCGACTCCGAGCATCAAGGTCAAGCAGACCGAGGGCCACGGCGCCCGGATCGTCCTCCACGGCGAGATGTACGACGAAGCCTATGGCGAGGCGCTTCGGATCGCCGAGGCGGAAGGCCTGACCTTCGTCCATCCGTTCGACGACCCGGAGATCATGGCGGGGCAGGGCACGGTGGCCCTGGAGCTGCTCGCCGACGCCCCGGAGATCGATACCCTGGTCGTCCCGATCGGCGGCGGCGGCCTCATCTCGGGAGTCGCCACCGCGGCCAAGACCCTTCGCCCCGATTTGACGATCGTCGGAGTCCAGGCCGAGCTCTACCCCTCGATGTACTGCCGGATCAGCGGCAACGATCTGCCGTCCGCGGGCGATACGCTCGCCGAAGGTATCGCGGTCAAGAAGCCCGGCCTGCTGACGGCGCGGGTCATCGAGCGTTTCGTCGACGAGATCCTGCTCGTCCGCGAGCGCGAGATCGAGACCGCGGTCAGCCTCTACCTCCAGATCGAGAAGACCGTGGCCGAAGGCGCCGGCGCGGCCGGGCTCGCCGCCTTGCTCGCCCATCCGGGCCGCTTCCAGGGCCGCAACGTCGGCCTCATCCTCACCGGCGGCAATATCGACACCCGGCTGCTCGCCACGGTCCTGCTTCGCGACCTCGCCCGCTCGGGCCGGATGGCGCGGCTCCGGATCCAGCTGCAGGACCGCCCCGGCGCCCTGCTGGCGGTGGTGAAATTGTTCGACCGGCACGGCGCCAACATCATCGAAATCTACCACCAGCGGATCTTCACCACCCTTCCGGCCAAGGACGCCTTCATCGACGTCGAATGCGAGGCTCGCGACGCCGAGCATCTCGAGGCGCTCGTCAGCGCGCTCGAAGAATCGGGATTCAACGTCCATCCCGTTGAGATTCGCTGAGGCGCCGTCCCGCATAGGAACGTATGTTGGTTAACTCAGTTTTCGGATCGGCGCGCCCTTCCCAAGCGGATCGCAAAGACGCATAAACAGACTTTCAACCACGCCTCTTCACCCCCGGAGTCCCGTTGAGCGCACCCTTTCGCTTTCCCCGCTTCTTCGTCACCAGCCCGGCGCCCTGCCCGTATCTGGCGGGGAAGACCGAGCGCAAGGTGTTCACCGAGCTCGCCGGGCAACATGCGGCCGATCTCAACGACGCGCTCGGCCGGATCGGTTTCCGCCGAAGCCAGGGCGTCGCCTACCGCCCTTCCTGCCTCGATTGCTCGGCCTGCGTCTCGGTGCGGGTCGTCGCCGGCGAGTTTCAGCCGAGCGCCAGCCAGCGGCGGATGCTCAAGCGCCACGGCGAGCTCGAGGTCACCGCCTGCAAGCCCTGGGCGACCGAGGAGCAATATGCGCTTCTGCGCCGCTACCTGAAGCGCCGCCACCCGGACGGCGGAATGGTCGGGATGGACGAGAGCGACTTTTCAGACATGATCGAGCAGTCACCCGTGAAGACCTACGTCATCGAATATCGCGAGCCTTCGGTGAACGGCCGTCCGGGCAAGCTGGTCGGCGCCTGCCTCACCGACCAGCAGGCCGACGGATTGTCGATGATCTACAGCTTCTTCGAGCCCGACGATCCGGCCCGGCCCGGGCTCGGCACCTACATCATCCTTGACCATATCGTCCGGGCCGGGAAGGCCGGGCTGCCCTACGTCTATCTCGGCTATTGGGTCGAGAGCTCGCCGCGGATGGCCTACAAGGCCCGATTCCGCCCGCTCGAACGGCTCGGGCCCGCCGGCTGGCAGCGCTTCGACCCCGACCAGCGCGAATTGCCGCTTCGCTGACCCGTCATTGCGAGGAGCGAAGCGACGAAGCAATCCAGCTTCGGCGCGGTCGACGGTCGCCGCGCTGGATTGCTTCGCTTCGCTCGCAATGGCGGAAGAACCGCCAACCACCTGTTAATCGTTTCGGGGTAATTCCGATCCTCATGGGGTGGGGCATAAGACGAGCGATCCGGCTGATCGACGCCGGAGAGGTGGAGACGGTCGGAGGCCGGATCCTCCTGGAGGAGCGGTTCCGAGCCCTCCAGCGCCAGGTCCCGCTGCTCTACGTCGTCATCTTCGCCAACATGGTCGGACTCTATCTGGCCTCCGGGGGAAGGTTCGATTCCCTCCTCGATTTTCCGCTTCTGGTCGGCGCCCTGATCGCCCTCCGGGTGGTTCACTGGCTCAAGGTCCGCAACCGGACTCTGCCTGCCGAGCGAATATTGAACGAGCTTCGCAAGATGCTGGCCTTCGCGGTCGTGTTCAGCGTCGCCTTCTGCACCTGGTCGTTCACTCTGATGTCGACCCGGCCGTCGACCGATCACGATTTCATCATCCTCTTCGCCAGCCTGGCCGCGATAGGCTGCGCCTATGGAGTCAGCCGCTATCCCGCGGCGGCGCGAACGCCGCTCCTCCTGCTCGGCCTGCCCCTGTCCGCACGGCTGATCTTCACCTCCGACCCGGCGCACGTCGCCATGGGCGTGGGCCTTTGCTCGATCATCGTCGTTCTCCTGTGGCAGCTCGGCGTCCACGACGAAGGCTTTCGCGAGCTGGTCGAATCGCGCACCGCCATCACCCTGGAGCGCGAGCGGGCGCAGCGCGCCGAGCGGCTCGCCAAGGCGGAGAAGGCCAAGGCCCGGCTGATCGCCGATACCGATCCGCTGACCGGCCTCGCCAACCGGCGCGCCTTCCTTCGAGCGCTCGGGCGCCGGGCGGCCGGAATCGCCCGTTCGCGCAAGGGCTTCGCTCTCGCCATGGTCGATCTCGACGGGTTCAAGCCGATCAACGACACGTTCGGCCATGCCGCCGGCGACCGGGTGCTTGAAGGGATTGGAAGCCGCCTTGCCCGTGCCGCCGGCGAGGGCGCCCTGATCGCGCGCACCGGCGGCGACGAATTCGCCCTGCTCCTCCCGGGAGTCCGCTCGATGACCGGCGCGGACAGCGCCGGTGCCGCCATCTGCGCGGCCCTGCAGGAGCCGTTCCTCGTCGACGGGCGCGAATTCCGGGTTTCGGGCTGCTCCGGCCTCACTCTGCTTCTCCCCGGCGACTGCGACGTCGAAGAGGCTTTGATCCGGGCCGACACGGCGCTCTACCGGGCCAAGGAAGGGGGGCGCTCCGCGGTCGCCGTCTTCACTTCGGAAATGCACGAAATCCACCGCCGCCGGGTTCTCGTCGAGCAGGCGCTGAGGCTGCCCGAAACCCTCGATCGGATCGGCCTCGTCTACCAGCCGATCACCGACCTCGCCACCGGCGAGCTCAAGGCGCTCGAGGCCCTGGCGCGCTGGCACGACGACACGCTCGGCCGGATCCCGCCCGACCAGTTCATCCCGATCGCCGAGCAGATCAACGTCATCGAGCAGATCAGCGACAAATTGCTGGCCGACGCCGCGGCGGAGGCGAGCCGCTGGGCTTCGAGCGTCCGGCTGTCGTTCAACGTCAGCGCCGTCCAGCTCTGCACCGCGGGCTCGGCGGCCCGCCTCCTCGGCGTGATCGAGCGCGGCGGGCTCGATCCGGCGCGCCTCCAGGTGGAAGTGACCGAGACGGCGCTGCTCGCCGATTTCGAGGTGGCCCGCGAAAATCTGCGGGCGCTTCGCGGCGCCGGGGCCCGGATCGTGCTCGACGATTTCGGCGCCGGCCATGCCTCCATCTCCTACCTGCGGGAAATGCAGTTCGACGGGGTCAAGCTCGACGGGGCGCTGATCGGCAGCGTCGCCGAATCGATGCGCAGCCGCCGGCTGCTGAAGGGCGTGCTCGACCTCTGCGCCGCGCTCGGCCTTCCGTCGGTGGCCGAGCATATCGAGACGGAGGACCAGCTCCGGCTGCTCCGCGAGCTCGGCTGCCGCGAAGGCCAGGGCTTCCTCCTCTCGCCCCCCCTGCACGCCGATGCCGCCGCCGCGCTGGCGGCGCCGAAGCTGGCGATGATCAGCGGAGGACGGGCGGCGGCCTGACTAAATTCCTCCCCGACATTTGTCGGGGAGGGGGACCATGCGGAGCATGGTGGAGGGGCCTTGCTGAGTCGGAAGAACCCCTCCACCACGCTTCGCGCGGTCCCCCTCCCCCGGAAATCCGGGGGAGGAATTCATGGTACCATCCAGGGCGGGTTGGGGATCTGCGCCGTGGCGTCGTGGAGCAGCACCGCCCAGCGCAGCGACAGCTCGTTGAAATAGGGATCGTCGGCGTCGATCCGGCGGGTCAGCACCGGACGCGCGGGATCGGCGGGCATCACCACGAGGTCGAGCGGGCGGGCGACGCCCAGGTTCGAGCGCATCGCGCTGTCGAACGAGAGCAGGGCCACCTTCACGGCCTCGTCGAGCGGCGTCCCGAACCGGACTCCGCGGTCCAGGATCGGCTTGCCGTATTTGGTCTCGCCGATCTGGAGGAAGGGCGATTCGGGCGAGCAATGGATGAAGTTGCCGGCCGAATAGACGAGGTAGAGCGAGGGCGGCTCGTCGCCGATCCGGCCGCCGAGCAGGAGTGAGACCGAGCTCGGGATGCTGGCCTCGGCGAGGACCGAGCCGACGCTTCGGTTGACGCTCTGCACCGCCTCGCCGACCAGCTCCGCGACCCGGAACATCGACGGCGCGGTGGCGAGGGTGAGCGCTTTTTCATCGCCGATCGGGGCCGGAAGCTCGTCGGTGAGCTGGCCGATCACCGACTGGGTCATGGACAGGCTTCCCGACGTGCACAGGAAGATCTGCCGGTCCGGGCGGTCGGCAAGCCGGTGCAGCTTGCGGTAGGAGGAGAAGTTGTCGACCCCGGCATTGGTCCGGGTATCGGCGATCATCAACAGTCCCGCCTCCAGAAGCAGTCCGACGCAATAGGTCATGACGCCGCACCCACCCCGCTCATTCCGACGTCTCGCCCTCCCAATGATCGTTGTCATGGTCGCGCTCGGCCTGGTCCTTGTCCTTGTGGACAACGCCGTCCTTATGCTCGGGCGGGCCGTAGATCGTGTAGAGCCGGAGCGGCGCCTCGCCGTCGTTGACGACATTGTGGCGCGCGCCGGCTGGGACGATGACGGCGAAATCGTCCTCGACCCGGTTCGGAGCGCCGTCGATGTAGACGGTTCCGCGCCCTTCCTCGATCCGGAAGAACTGGTCGCGATCCTCATGCACTTCCTCGCCGATGTCGCAGCCCGGCGGCAGGGTCATCAGCACCAGCTGCAGGTTCTTGCCGGTATAGAGGACCCGTCGGAAATCGTCGTTGGCGACGGTCGCCTTTTCGATGTCTGCGCAATAACCCTTCATGTTGCTCCCTTCCGCTGTCATTGCCGGAGTGAACCGCAAACGCCGCCTTTACGTTCCCCCGGCGCGGCGCCGGAGTGACGAAGGTCCGCCGTGCGGCTAGGGCGTCAAACGAAACGGGCAGGAGAAGCGCCTTTTGAACACCGAAAGCAATCGCACCCTCCTGATCGCGCTTGGCGCCAATCTCGGCATCGCGGTCTCCAAATTCGCCGCGGCCGCGGTCACCGGATCCTCGGCCATGCTGACCGAGGGCATTCACAGCGTCGTCGATTCGCTGAACCAGCTGCTTCTTATCTGGGGCCGGCGGCAGGCGCGCAAGCCGGCCGACATCATCCATCCGTTCGGCTATGGCCGCGAGCTCTATTTCTGGAGCTTCGTAGTCGCCGTCCTGGTGTTCGCTCTGGGAGCGGGGGTGTCGGTCTATGAAGGCGTGATTCACATCCTTCATCCCGAGCCGGCGGTGTCGCCCTTCATCGCCTACGGCGTGCTCCTCGTCGCCTTCCTGCTCGAGGGCTGGTCGACGCTTGCCGCCTTCCGCGATTTCAAGGCGGCAAAGGGATCGCTGGGCTGGTTCGAGGCTGTGCGCCGCTCGAAGGACCCGCCCGGCTTCATCGTCCTGCTCGAGAACGGCGCCGCCATGGCCGGCCTGGTCACGGCCGCCGCCGGGCTGTTCCTCGCCCAGATCACCGGCGACCCGTGGTTCGACGGCGCCGCCTCGATCGTGATCGGAATCATTCTGGGCCTTACCGCCTGGCTGCTGGCGGTGGAATCCAAGGCCCTTCTCATCGGCGAGTCGGCCGAGCCGGAGCTGGTCGACGGCCTGCGCGCCATCGCCATCCGGCCGGGCATTGTCGGCATCGGCGAGATCCTCACCGTCCATTCCGCTCCGGACCAGATCACCGCGCTGATGAGCGTCGACTTCGACGACGGCATCACCGCCCGCGACGTCGAGCGGATCGTCTGCTCGATCGAAGAGCAGGTCGCCTGGCTCTGGCCCCAGGTGAAGCGGCTCTACATCCGCCCGCTGCAGGGCGCGGCGGACGAAGGAAGGCTCAAATGAAGGGCGGGGGATGCGGCATATAGCCGCGCCCCCCGGGTCTCATTCGACGTCGGAGTCGAGATCCTTAGTGCGGCCGGCGCCCGGGCCGGCGCCGAGGTCCGTGCCGGTGGTCGGGTTGCGGGTGGGGTCGGAGACGGTCCGGACCGCGGTGGCCTTGAGATCCTTCTTCTCGCGGGCGCTCAGCCCCTTGACCGTCGCGAGCCCGTCGCCGCCGCCCAGGGGAATCGCGCTGACCACGTCGTCGAGCCGGTCCCATTCCGGGCCGCTGTTCCACGGTCCCTCGAGATCGCCCTCGCCCTGCGACGTGTTGACGTAGAGGCTGGAATAATCGGGATGGCCCGGAAGCTTGCCGGAGGGGAAGTTTTCCTCGATCGCGTAGAGCGCCTTCTCGAACGACTTCTGATGAGCGACCTCGCGGGTCATCAGGAAGGTGAGGGCGTCCTTGATCCCGGGATCGTCGGTGATGTTGATCAGCCGCTCATAGACGATCTTGGCCCGGGCCTCGGCGGCGATGTTCGAGCGCAGGTCGACGGTGGGCTCGCCGCGGGAATCGACATAGGCGCCGCTGAACGGCACGCCTGCGGAATTGGTCAGCGAGGGACCGCCGCCGAAGACGATCTGCTGGGTGGGCGTGCTCGCCCCGGACTTGGCGAGATCCATGTAGAGCTCCGCCTCGCTCATCGTCCCTTCCGACATCTTGCCCTTGGCGCCCTTGTTCAGCATCGCGACGATCGAGCCGATGATCTCGAGATGGCTCAATTCCTCGGTGGCGATGTCGAGCAGCATGTCCTTGCGGCCGGGATCCTCCTCGGCGAGGCCCTGGGTGAAGTAGCGCATTGCCGCGGCGAGCTCGCCGTCCGGGCCTCCGAACTGCTCGAGCATGAACGTGCCGAGCGTCGGATTGGGCTCGGCGACTCGGACGGTATATTGCAGCTTCTTGTTGTGCATGAACATCGTTGGGGCTCCGGGGAAATGGTCCATGGCGAACCCGCGGGCGCGTTCGCCCGTTCCCCTGCCGCCGAAAAATAGTCGTTACGATACCGTCACTTAGCTGTGATTTCGGATCGAACGGCCATCACTTCAGCGGGTCGTGGCCCCAGTTCATCAGGCTGTAGCGCCAGCGCGATGTGACCATGTTCGCCGGCTCCTGCGCCCGGTGGCGGCGGACGAAGCCGACCACCTTGCGCATGTGGGCATAGTCGGACTCGTCCGAGGGACCGTTGCGAAGAAGCTCGACGATGCGCCGCCCGGAGGCGTGGCCCACCGACTCGCCGCCGCCGCCGCGCTTGAAGCCGACGCGCTTGCTCTCGGGGGTCTCAAGCCACGCCTCCAGCTCGGCGGAGTCCATGTTGACGGCGGCCGCGAAGTCGGCGGCGATCTTATTCGGATCGATCGGCGTCATCCGCCTTCACCACCTTGCCGCCCTTGATCACCACGTCGACGGTCTCGAGCTCGCGGATGTTCGCCAGGGGATCGCCGTCGACCGCGATGATGTCGCCGTAGCGCCCGACCGCGATCGCGCCCACGTCCCCCTCGCGCCCGAGCGCCATGGCGGCGCTCCGGGTCGCCGCCTGGATCGCCTGGATGGGGGTCATTCCCCATTCAACCATCTTGGCGAACTGGCGGCCATTGTCGCCGTGCGGATAGACTCCCGCGTCGGTCCCGAACAGCATCGGAACGCCGGCGCGGACCGAGCGCTGGAAGGTCTGGCGCTGCTTCAGGCCGATCATCTTCTCCTTGTCGAGGCTCTCCTGCTCGGTGCCGTTCGCGGTGCCGGTGGCAAGGATATAATCGTCATTGTAGATGTCCATGTCGAACCAGGTCTTGTGCTGGACGGCGAGGCGGATGGTCTCGTCGCTGGCGAGGCTGCAATGCTCGATCGTGTCGATCCCGGCGAGGATCGCGTCCCTTATGCCCTCGTCGCCATGGGCGTGGGCGGCGACCTTCAAATGGAGCATGTGGGCCTCGTCCGCGATCGCCTTCATCTCCTCGAGGCTCAATTGCTGGCCGCCGACCGAATCGCCGAGCGAGAAGACTCCGCCGGTGGCGCAGATCTTGATCACCTGCGCGCCATATTTGTGGAGCCAGCGGACCTTGGCCCGGGCGTCGTCGACGCCGTTCACCACCCCCATCTCCTTGCGGTCGTACTGGGGCGGAAGCATGTTGGTGTCGCAATGGCCGCCGGTCGCCCCGATCGCGTAGCCGGCGGTGACGATCCGCGGTCCTTCCAGCCAGCCGCCGTCGATCGCTTCCCTCAGGCCGACGTCCTGGAAGCCGTCGGAGCCGACGTTGCGGACGGTGGTGAAGCCGGCGCGAAGGGTCTTCTTGGCATTGGCGGCGCCGACCGCCGTCCAGAAGCTGTCCGTATATTGGAAGCCGCGATAGCCGCCGATCTCCGCCAGCGAGGTGAGGTGGACGTGCATGTCGATGAGGCCGGGCAGGATCGTCTTGCCCGGCAGGTCGATCCTCGTCGCTCCGGCGGGGATGACCGGCCGGGCGCCGCCGCGTCCGACGACGGAGGCGATCCGCCCGTCGGTGATCACCACCACCGGCTCCTCGACGATCTTTCCGGAGAGGACGTCGACCATTCGGGCGGCGGTGACGACGACCGATTCGGCCGAAGCAGGCGCCGTCGCGGCGGCGGCGGAAGCGGACAGGAACAGGAGAGCGAGGGAAAGGCGCATCGGCGAGGCTCCGGGGCTGGTTCGCCAAGCGTCCTAGCCGGTGACTGTCACTAGTGACAGTCACTAGTGACAGTCACTCCTGCGGGGACGGTCTGGTGACGGTGTGGTGACAGTCACTCCCGGCCCATGGCGGCTCAGTCGGTGCCGCCGCCGATCTCTTCGAGCGGGCCGCCCATGCCCGTATAGGCCCCGCTGCCGCGCACCATGGCGAGCGCATCCTCGGGCCCGGGGCCGGACTTGATGATGTGCACCGAGGCGCCGACCGAAGTCACCGCGAACAGGTTGCGGGCGAAATCCAGCGGCAGGCGGACGCAGCCGTGCGAGGCCGGCCGGCCCGGAATCTGGCCGGCGTGGAGCGCGATCCCGTCCCAGGTCAGGCGCTGCATGTAAGGCATCGGCGCATTGTTGTACTTCTTCGAGAAATGGCGGGCATGCTTTTCGAGGATGTCGAACGTGCCCGCCGGGGTCGAATGGCCCGGCCTGCCGGTCGACACCGTCGTCAGCCCGATGAGCGTGCCGCCGCGATAGACGTAGGCGCGCTGCAGCGGGATGCTGACCACGATCTCGACCTCGCCCGCCGGCGAGCGCTCCGGCTGCCAGACGAACTCGCCCGGGCGAAGCGGCGAAGCTTCGCTGACGGCGCCGGCCGGCTCCGCCGCATGAGCGGTGCAGAGCGGAGTAAAGGCCAGCAGGAGGACGCTGGCGGCGACGACGAGATTGCGGACGCTGAACTGGTTCATGGCGGCACTGCTTGCGGGTGTCTCTCCCGCCCTTTCCTGCGGCCGGAATGGCCGTGGCACCCGATTAGGCTGCGCCCGTGCCGCCGCTGTGCCGGGCCCAGGGAATTGTTGTTACGATTGTTGCAGTGCAAAAATTTACGGATTCCGGCGAAATTCGTGGACGTTTCCGCCGCCGGCCGGACGCCGCCTCGGCCGGTTGGACCCGGTATCGGATCGTTCCGCCCCCACGTCCGTTCTTCTCCGCGGGCGCCCGTTTCGCCCATGTGCATTGCGTAGGAGGCTGATCATGCCGGCAAGACTATCCGCGGCGATTCTTCTCATCTCCCTGGCCGCGGCCCCAGCGGCCGCGCAGGACGGGCGAAGCCGCGCCCAGCGCGTGGCCGACGAGATCGCCCGCCAGGTCGAGGCCACCGCCCAGGCCGTCGGAACCGTCACCGACTCGGTCAATCGGAGCGTCGACACCCTTCGCTTCCGCGGCCCCGAGCGCTTCGCCGTCGAGCGCTGCGTCCCCTATGTCGAGCGTTACGGCCGGATGCGCGTCGACGACGTCCGCCGCTACCGCCGCGACAGCTGGCGGGTCTACGGCACCGTCGGCGGCGCCGCGCTCGGCAACAGCGAGGGCTGGCATCGCGGCTACGCGCCCCGAGCCTTCACCTGCACCGTCCGCGAGGATGGCCGCGTCAAGCTCAAGACGAGCCGGTTGCGGAGATATTAGGGCCGAGCCGTCGCCGGCGGCTGTCCCAACAGGCTACAGCCGCTCGCCCCGGCTCGCCTTATCGCGGAGGGACTGTCACAAGGGACAGTCCCTCCGCGATAAGG
>JAXDPE010000041.1:0-12504 GCA_034668565.1 Sphingomonadales bacterium
GGCAGGTCTCCCGGATCGGCGGGCAAGCCCTTTTCGAGCTCGGCCGTGGTCTCCGCGGTTGCGTCGCGAGGCTTCGAATCCGGATCGCCGAAAAGTTTGTCCGGATCGTCGCTGCCGGCGCCGTCGAAGGTCATGACGCCGGCCCGTCCGGATTGGTAAAGCCTGATCATCTGGTAGCTCCACACCTGCCGCTCGGGGCGCAGGGCGAAGATCTGATACCCGTCCTCGAGCCGACGGAGCCCGACCGCATATTCGGTCTCGAAAGAGGGGCGGACGATTGCACGCAAAATCACGTCGGAGCCGAACGCTTCCCTGAACGTCCGCCGGAGGTCCGCCGCATAGCCGGCCAGCTCGGCGGGCGTCGCTTGCTCCGGAGCGAGGCGCGACGAAGCGCGCGTCAGGCCCGGCCGGGCGGGCGCGCCGCCCGCGACGAGCGCCACACAAAGGATCAGGATGCGCCACCTCATCGGCAGAAGGTCGCAGACTTGGACGAAGTCGGCAATGAGTCGCGGCGTGACCTTGGCACGGCACGTTGTTTATGATATGTTCCGAATCGGCTCTTTGAACGTGGACTCCTCGGGTCTGGACCCCGCGGGCCGCCTGAACCCGAATGCTCGCCCAGCGGCTGTGAAATCGCGACATGCCGGTGAAAGGTCACAATGAAATTCTACCCGGCATTTCGTGAACTTCGCCCTGGCCTCGAAAGGCTCGAGGTCCGCATGCCCCAGCGGTGAAGCCGTCCCGGGGCTGAGGCGAGGCTGTTGAAAAACAAATGGTTGTGGGCGTAGAACGCCCATTCGGGGTCAGGGGCAGGGGCAGACCATGATGGGTAGTTCAGTTCGCACAGCGGCGATCACCCTGCTCCTGGCCCTGGCTCCGCAGGCCTCCGCCGGTTCGCCGGCGCCCACCGCGTCCGCCGCCCTGCCCGAACGGGCCGCCGCCGCCGCCGTCGATGCCTTCCACGCGGCGCTGAGCCGGGGCGACGCGGAGGGGGCGCTCGCTTTGATGGCCGACGACGCCGTCATCTTCGAGGACGGCCGGGTCGAGCGCAGCAAGGCCGAATATGCCCGTCACCATGCCGCCGCCGACGCGGCCTTCTCGAAGACGACCTCATCGAAAGCGCTCAACCGCACCGTCCACGCTTCGGGCCACCTGGCCTGGATCGCCACCGAGAGCCGCTTGAGGGGGCCGTTCAGAGGGCATCAGGTGGATCGGATGATGATCGAGACGATGGTCGTGCGCCGCGATCCGGCGGGCTGGCGGATCGTCCATATTCACTGGTCGTCGGCCTTGCCCTCGACGGAGTGACGTCGCTTCAGCGGGTCCCGTAGGTGCGGTCGCCGGCGTCGCCCAGGCCGGGGACGATATAGCCGTGGTCGTTGAGCGTCTCGTCCATGGCCGCGGTCCAGATCGGGACGTCGGGATGGGCCGCCCGTACCGCTTCGACGCCGGGCTTCGAGCAGAGCAGGCAGACGAAGCGCATGTCGGCCGCCCCGGCTTCCTTCAGCCGGTCGATGGCGGCGATGGCGGTGTGGCCGGTGGCCATCATCGGATCGACGATGATGACGAGGCGCTCGCCGACATCCTCGGGAGTCTTGAAATAATATTCGACGCATTCGAGGCTGACCGGCTCTCGATAGAGGCCGATATGGGCGACCCGGGCCGAGGGGACGAGATCGAGCATGCCCTCGGCCATGGCGAGGCCGGCGCGGAGGATCGGCGCGAAGACCAGCTTCTTGCCGGCGATCGCCGGCGCCTCGGTGACGGCGATCGGAGTCTCGATCCGGACCCTGTCGGTCGGAAGGTCGCGGGTCACCTCGTAGCAGAGCAGGGTCGCGATCTCGCGGACCACGGTCCGGAACAGCAGGATCGAGCTGTCCTTGTCGCGAAGGATGGTGAGCTTGTGCTGGACCAGGGGGTGGTCGACGATCGTCAGTCCGTCCATCTTCAAAATACCGTTCCATCGCTGATGATGTTGAAAGGAGGTCCGCCGCCGGGGCGAAGCTCGGCGGCGATCCGGCGGCCCGCCGCCCAGCTGCCGCCCTCGAGCATTCGGGCGAGGGGGAAGTCTGCTGAACTCACGCCGAGCCGTTCCCGAACGAGCGGCGCGAGCCGGTCGAGCAGCGCCACCGTCATCGAGCGCCAGGCGACGATCAGCGGATCCGAGACCGGATGCGACCGGGAAGCGGCTTCCGGATCGGTGAGCCTCAGAACCCCGGCGTCGACGAACAGGCCGCCGTTGCGATATTCGGCGAGCCCGGTGAGGCCGTCTATCTCGACGACCTCGATCCCGGTCTCCTGGAGCGGCTCGATCAGCGAGTAGGCCAGCCACTGCGAAAGCTTGTGCAGCGGCACCAGCCCGTCGCTCGAATCGTCCCGCCGGATCGCGGGATGGCGCCAGCAATCGCCCAGCGGCACGCCCCCAAGGACGAGACGATCGGCCCAGATCGGCCCCAGCGCTTCGAGAAGAAGCTCGAGGATCGCGCTCGCCGGCAGCCTCCCGCCCGAGGCTCGGGCGGCGAGCACGTCGTAGAGCCCGCCCGGCCGCGGCTCGCCTTCGCCGCCGAACAGGTCGGGCCTCGCAAGCACCTGGGCGCCCAGGCGCCGGAGCAAGGCGGTGCGGCCCTCAAGCCCCGCCAGCGGGTTGCCGTCGTCCGCCTGGAAGCCGAGCGCCAGGACCCGGCCGTCGAGCGCCGCCAGCGCCGATCCGCTCGTGCCCAGGGCGCCGCTTTCGACCAGCCTCTGGCTTGCGACCGCGAGCCCTTCCGACCGGGTAAAGGTCCCGCCGCTCACCGGATCGACGAAGCGCCAGCCCGGCCCCGCGCCGGCGTCGAGCAGGACCGAGAGGATGACGAGGTCGAACGCCGCCCGCGCCCGCTCGGCCTTGGCCTCCGGGAGGCGAGGCTCGCCCGCGACGAAATGCCGCCAGCGGGCGTGGAAGGGAATATCGAGGTCCGGATAGGCGTTCCGGGTCACCGCCACGGTAAGCTGGGCGGCATCGTCGAGCCGGCCGAGATCTACGGCCCAACCCTCGACCCCGCCTTCCAGCGCGATCTCCAGCATTTCATGCGCCCGCTCCCGGACGGCGGCGGCGCTGAGCAGGGCGAGGAGGGCTGGGTCGGCCATCGTTGCCACCGTCATTGCGAGCGAAGCGAAGCAATCCAGCACGGACTCGGAGTCCCGCTGGATTGCTTCGTCGCTGCGCTCCTCGCAATGACGGCCCTGGGCATTCCCACCCCTAGAATTTCCCCAGATCGCGCCCGACCACTCCGCGAAGCTCGTCTTCGGACGGCGGCTTTTCATGCGAGAAATAGCCCGCCGCCTTCTTCGCCTCCATCTCGACGCTGGCGTCCGGCGGCACCAGCCCGTCCGGGATCGGCACCCGCTCGCCGATCTCGACCCCGCCCGAGGCCAGCGCATCGTATTTCATGTTCGACATGGACACGAAGCGGTCGATCCGGGTGATCCCGAGCCAGTGGATGATGTCGGGCATGAGCTGCTGGAAGCGGGCGTCCTGGACTCCCGCGACGCATTCGGTGCGCTCGAAATAGGTCGCCGCCTGGTCGCCGCCCGGCTGGCGCTTGCGGGCATTGTAGACGAGGAACTTGGTGACCTCGCCCAGCGCCCGGCCTTCCTTGCGGTTGTAGACGATGAGGCCGGTGCCGCCGGCCTGGGCCTGGCGGGTCGCCTCCTCGATGCCGTGGGTGAGATAGGGTCGGCAGGTGCAGATGTCGGAGCCGAACACGTCGGAGCCGTTGCATTCGTCATGGACCCGGCAGGTCAGGGTCTTCGACCTGTCGCCGAGCGAGGCGGGATCGCCGAAGATATAGAGGGTCATTCCCCCGATCGGCGGCAGGAAGACCGACAGATCGGGGCGGGTGACGAGCTCGGGATACATGCCTCCGGTCTGCTCGAACAGGCAGCGCCTGAGGCTCCCCTCCGCCACTCCGAAGCGTTCGGCCACGCCCGGCAGCCACCAGACCGGATCGACCGCGATCTTGGTGACGGAGACGTCGCCGGCTTCGTGGACGATGTCGCCGTCCACCTCCAGCCGACCCGCGGCGATCGCGCCCTGGATCTCGTGGAGGGTCAGCCGCGCCTTGGTGATCGCGATCGAGGGCCGGATGTCGATGCCCTCCTCGATCAGAGCGCCGAAATCCTGGGCGACCCGGTGGCCCCAGGGGTCGAGCGACACGATCTTGCCGGGATCGCCCCATTGCGGGTGGGGGCCGATCTCGCAGACCGGCGAAGTGTCGTGGAAGTCGGGCTTGGCATTGGGGTCCATCGCCCCCGACGAGATGGCCAGCGCCCGGTAGATCGAATAGGATCCGCCATGCGCCCCGATCGCGTTGCGGTCCGAGCGCGCGTTGACGGTGGCGACGACCGGCCCCCGCTCCGCCGCCGTCGGGGCGCCCCAGGTCAAAGGAAACCGCACCGGCCCGCGCGACCCGGGATGCGACGTGAGGCGGATATGGCCGCTCTTCCCGTCCGCATTCATAATCTACACCTCGCTCACTCGACGCATCGGGCCCCGCGGCCCTCAAAGGACGACGCTACGCCAGCTAAAGCGGGGTGGCTAGGCCGCTAATTGGCGCGGCTGGCGACGACAAGGCTCCGGTGCCACAAGCCTTCTTATGAGCGAGGGTCTCCAGCGAGTCGGGATCACCGGCGCCCCCGGCTGCGGCGTAACGACCCTGGGGGCGGCGCTCGCGGCCCGTCTCGGCGCCGTCCATATCGACACCGACGAGCATTTCTGGGTCGCCACCGATCCACCCTACCAGATCAAGCGCGACATTCCCGAGCGCCTCGTCCGCCTCGCCGCCGAGCAGCGGCGGAGCCGGGGCTGGGTCATCTCGGGGACGCTCGACGGTTGGGCCCAGCCCGCGCTGGGCGAGGTCGAGCTTATCCTCTTCCTCGAAGTGCCGACGCAGGTCCGGCTGGAACGGCTCAGGCGGCGCGAGCAGGCCCGCTTCGGCGAGGCGCTGCTTCCCGGCGGTGCCATGCACGAAACCCACCGCGAGTTCATCGCCTGGGCCGCTCAATACGAAGAGGGCGGCGAGTCCGGCCGAAGCCGGCCGAGGCACGAAGCCTGGCTCGCGGGGTTGAGCCACCCGGTGCTTCGGCTCGACGGCACTCGGCCCACCGCCGATCTCGTCGCCGAAATCCTCGGAGCCCCATGACGCCCCGGCCGCGACAAGGCGGGTGGCAAGTCCGCGGCCGGGGTCCTACCAGGGGCAATGGCGTCGGACCGATCGAGGTCGTGGGCGAGTATCGCCGGGAGGAGGATCGATGAGCGTCGCCGGAAGCTGCCATTGCGGAGCGGTCAGGATCGAGGTGCCGGAGCCGCCCGAGTGGGTCGCCTCGTGCAATTGCTCGCTCTGCACCAAGACCGCCTGGCTGGTCGCTTATTATCCCGACGGCGCCGTCAAGGTGGAGGGCGAAACCGTGCCCTACGTCTGGGGCGACCGCTGCATCGGCATCCACCATTGCCCGGTCTGCGGCTGCGGCACCCACTGGCGAACGCTCGGCGAGGATTTCGGAAAGATGGGCGTCAACGCCCGTCTGCTCGACGGCTTCGATCCCGGCGCGGTGGAGGTGCGATTGTACGACAATGCGGAGTGATCTGGAACCGGCCGCGAAATGAGGCGGATCGGCCTTGCCGCCTTGCTTTTGAGCCTTGGAGGCCTTGCGGCGGCGGCGGCACCGCCGCTCTGGGTCGGCCGGTTCGAATCGCCCGGAGCGCCGCCGTCGCCCTGGCGCGTCGTACGGTTTGGCAAGACTGTCCGCCCGACGGCCTACCGCGTCGCCGTCGTCCGTGGCGTAACCGGCGTGGAAGCCTTTGCCGACAGCAGCATGGCGCTGCTCGCCCGGCCGCTGACGGTGGACCTGGCGGCGACGCCGATCCTGTGCTGGCGCTGGCTGGTGGAGGCTCCGGTGGCGAAGGGCGACATGACGAAAAAGGCGGGCGACGATTATGCCGCCCGGCTCTACGTCGCCTTCGACCTGCCGGATTCGGCGATGAGCGCGGGCACCCGCTTCAAGCTGGGCATGGCCCGCCGGCTGTTCGGTGCCGCCGTGCCCGACGCTGCGCTCAACTACGTCTGGGATAACCGTCATCCCGTCGGCTTCCGGACGAAAAGCGCCTATACCGATCGCGCCGAGCTGATCGTCGCCGAGACCGGCGCCGCCAGGGCCGGAACCTGGGTGGTCGAGCGAGTCGACGTTGCGCGGGATTTTGCGCGCGGGTTCGGCGTCGCGGCGGCGAGGCCCATTCAGCTCGCCATCGCCTCCGATACCGACAACACGAAGAGCAAGGCGCGCGCGGCCTTTGCCGACATTCATTTCGTCGCCGCCGGCCAGCGCTGCGCGATCTGAACCTGGCGACGCTTCCGTTCGACTGGTAGCCGGTTAAAAGGAGAGGTGCGGACTCGGCAAAGCATCTGCGAGAAAAAGGCCCGCTTCGCCTCCGAGGACGAAGCGCTCGAAGCCGTGCGACGCTCCGGGCTTGTGCTTTTGCCTTACCGCTGCGACCGATGCCGGAAATTCCACCTGACTAGCCGGACCAAGGGCAAGCGCTATCGTCGTGTGCCCGCGACGTTGCGGTGATTCGACTTTCGGCCCGTCGTCGCCGATGCTGGGGGTGGTAGGGACAGGGACGCTTCCTGTCCGAACGGGAGGACGCCCGATGACCGAAACCATCGACGAAGCCGTATTGAACGACCTGATCGGCAAGGTGATCGGCGACGTCGCCGGTTCGATGAGCCTGTTCATGGCCTATCTCGGCGACCAGGCGGGCGTGTTCAAGGCGCTCGACGGCGCCGGCCGGGTGACGGTCGAGGCGCTTGCCGCGAGCACCGGGCTCGAGCCCAGATATCTGCGCGAATGGCTCGGCTCGGTCTGCGCCGCAGGCTATGTCCGCCATCATGGCGAGGACGAAACTTTCTCGATCACGGCGGAGCAGGCCCTGGTCTTCACCCGCGAGGGCCAGCCGGCCTGCATGCAGGGCTTCTTCCAGCTGGTCGTCTCGCAGTTCGCCGGGCATGAAAAGGCGACCGAGACTTTCACGACCGGCCAGGGGCGCCCCTGGGGCGATCATCCCCAATGCCTGTTCTGCGGGACGGACCGCTTCTTCCGGCCCGGCTACCAGGCCAATCTGATCGACAATTGGATCCCGGCGCTTGCCGGGGTCGAGGCCAGGCTCAAGGCCGGCGGCAAGGTCGCCGACATCGGCTGCGGCCACGGCTCCTCGACGGTGCTGATGGCTCAGGCCTATCCCAACTCGACGATCCACGGCATCGATCTTCACGCCCCTTCGATCGAGGCGGCTCGGGAGAAAGCGGCGGCGGCCGGAGTCACCAACGTCGAGTTCCAGGTCGCGAAGGCCCAGGATTTCGACGGCGAAGGCTATGATTTCGCCTGCATCTTCGACGCTCTCCACGACATGGGCGATCCGGTCGGCGCGGCTCGGCACATCCGCGACACGCTGGCGCCCGGCGGCACGTTCATGCTCGTCGAGCCGATGGCCGGCGACGCGATGGCCGACAACATGCACCCGCTCGGCCAGATCTTCTACGCCGCCTCCTGCACCATCTGCACGCCCAACTCCCTGTCCCAGGAAGTCGGCCTCGGCCTCGGCGCCCAGGCGGGCGAGAAGCGGCTCGCGCAAGTCTGCCGCGAGGCCGGCTTCACCCGCGTCCGCCGGGCGGCGGAGACTCCGACCAACATGGTGCTGGAAGTCACCGGCTGACGGCCGCGGAATTTACATCCCGCTCTGGGTCGATCCTGATCAAATTGATGCCCCCGGTCCGTCATGCCGCACTCGATCGGGCATCCGCCTTATAAGCCGCTCCGCTTATAAGCCGCCCCGCTCATAAGCGAGCGAAGCGCGGCTCTGCCCGGGGGGGGGGCTGCACCCGAGAGCGGTTCGCGACCGTCTATTCGTCCAGATCCGAAAATCCACTCCCTTAAAGCCGCTTCGCTTATAAGGAAGCGCAGTGCGGCTCCGAAGGGGTTGGCGGAGTTCCACACCTTGCAGGCTGGCCAGGCGCAAGCCGGGAAGGTGGGTCCCGCATTAAGTCCGGCATGCCGATTCCACTTCAGCAAAACCGACCCTGGACCGGCGCGAAGCTTCATCCGTCTCCCCAGCGGGGAGAGGCAGGGAGAGGGGGCTCAAATTTGAATCGTCATCCCGGATTTGATCCGGGATCCATCTTCGTCAGGCCGTTGCGTACGAGGAAGAAAGGTGGAGGTCGTATCAAGTCCGGCATGACGAATGTGATGCCGGACCGCCCCTAGAGAATGACGATCTCCTTGAGCCAGTTCTCGAGAAGCAAGGGCCAATTGTCCACCGGGTGCCCGGTCGGCCTCAGGCCGAAGGCATGGCCGCCTTTGGCGAACAGATGGACTTCGGTCGGAACCCCCGCCGAATCCAGCGCTCGTGCGTAGACGAGGCTGTTGCAGATCTCGTCGGTGGGATCGTCCCAGGCCTGAACCAGGAAAGTCGGCGGCGTCCGTCTCGAAACCTGGATCCCGGGATCGAGCGCGCCGCCTTTGCGGCACAAATGGCCCGGATAGAGGGCCATTGCGAAGTCGGGTCGGCTGCCGATCCGGTCGATTGCATCCTTGGGATCGTAGGCCGGCTTGACGATATTGCTGGTCTGGGCGACGAGGTAACCGCCCGCGGAAAAGCCGAGCACCCCGATCCTGTGCGGATCGATCCCAAGGGCCCCGGCGCGGGCGCGCACCAGACGGATCGCGCGTTGCGCGTCCTGGAGCGCGAGCAGGCGCTTCGGAGTCACGGCGCAGTCGCAGGCGTCGTCGTGATGATGGTTGGTGTCGGGCACGCGATATTTGACCAGCACGCAGACGATGCCACGGGCGGCCATCCAGTCGCAGGCTTCACTGCCTTCCAGATCGATCGCAAGCTGCTTGAAGCCGCCGCCCGGGAAGACGAGCACGGCCGCCCGGCGGTTCGGGCCCCTGGCCGGAAAGACCGTCAGGGTCGGAGCCGAGACATCGTAGACGCCGGTCACCGGAAGGCCCGCGAACCTTTTGGGGTTCGTCCCCGTTTCCGAATGCTCCGCGGGCCGCTTGAACCCCTCCATGTCGGGCGGGCCGCCAGGCCAGATCGGGATCTGCCTCAGGCCGTGCGGCGGCCGCCAGGTGCCGATCACCGGAGCCTTGGAGCGCGGCTCCGCCGCCTGCCCGCCAGCCTGAACGGCCTCGGCTCCGCGCGTCCAAGCCCAGCCGGCGCCCGCCAAAATGGAAAGCGCCAAGGCTGAGAGGGTCGACAGCCAGATCCGCCGCATCATGGTTCCGCCTCGCCTTCCGATCCAACCCCTCCCGTTTAACGACGCCCGAACCCCCGGTGAACCGCGGAAAGGCATCGCCCTGACTCCGCTCTGGCCGACGCGTGGTTTCTCACAGGGTCGTGTTTCTGCTATGTTCCACTTCTATGCATGATGGAATGACGAGGCGGATAGGCGGGTTACGGCGGTGACCGGCGAGATGCGGGTCGGGCTTTCGGTGGCGACAGCGCGAAGTCCTTGGTTCGAAACGATTCTCGCGGCGAAGTTCACGAAAAAAAGACTCCCGAGCCGATGAACTTCGTGAACTTTGCCGGAAAAAAAGCTTTGTTTTCAGGCTTCTCGGCGAATGGCTGGAAACGCCGGACCGGGCTCAGATCGACCTCGACACCACTTCCTTCATGATCTCGTTCGTCCCTCCGAAGATTCGAGTCACCCGCGCATCCCGCCACAGCCTCGCGATCAAATATTCGTTCATGTAGCCGGCGCCGCCGTGGAGCTGGAGGGAGGCGTCGCAGGCTTCCCATTGGAGCTCGGTGTGCCAGAGCTTGGCGGCCGAGGCCTCGGCGGCATCGAGCTCGCCGGCGACGTGGCGGCGGATCGCCCAGTCGAGATGGGCCCAGCCGACCTGAAGCTTGGCGGCGAGGTCGGCGAGGGTGAATTTGGTGTTCTGAAAATCGAAGACGGTCTTGCCGAACGCCTTGCGCTCCTTGGTGAACTTCACCGCCTCGTCGAAGGCGCGCTGGGCCGCGGCCTGGGCGGCGCAGGCGATCGAGAGGCGCTCCTGAGGCAGCTGGTTCATCAGATAGGCGAAGCCGGAGCCTTCCGCCCCGAGGCAATTGGTGACTGGCACCCGGACGTCGTTGAAGAAGAGCTCGGACGTGTCCTGCGAGTGGAAGCCGATCTTGTCGAGGTTCCGGCCCCGGGCGTAGCCGTCGCGGTCGGCCTCGACGAGGATCAGCGAGACGCCCTTGGCGCCGGCATTCGGGTCGGTCTTGGCGACGACGATGACGAGGTCGGCATGCTGGCCGTTGGTGATGTAGGTCTTGGAGCCGTTGAGGACATAATGGTTGCCGTCGCGCTTCGCGCTGGTCCTTATGCCCTGGAGGTCGGAGCCCGCGCCGGGCTCGGTCATGGCGATGGCGGTGGCGGTCTCGCCAGAGACCATGCGCGGCAGCCACTGCTTCTTCTGCTCCTCAGAGCCGTAGGCGACGAGATAGTCGGCGACGATGTCGGAGTGGAGGGTGATGCCCGCGGTGGAGCCGGCATAAGCGAGCTCCTCGTCGATGACCGCGTTGAAGCCGAAGTCGAGGCCGGGGCCGCCATATTCCTCGGGCACCGTCGGGCAGAGCAGGCCCGCCTCGCCGGCCTTGGTCCAGAAGGCGCGGTCGATGATTCCCTCCTCTTCCCAGCGGCTCAGATGGGGGAGGAGCTCGCGGTCGAAGAACCGGCGGACGCTGTCCCGGAACTGGTCGTGCTCGGGGGTGAAGGCGGTTCGGCGGGAAAGGTCGAGCATCGGTCAGTCCTTGGCTTTGAAGCGGGGGGCGGGGGCGGGCTGGGTGAGGCTGGCAATGTTGAGGAAAGTGCCTCGGAACGCGTTGTGGGGATGGGAAGGCGCCTCGGCGAGCGAGAGGATCGGGGCGAAACAGGCGTCGCAATGCTGGAGAATGTTGCACCAATGTTGGCGATCATGGCGAAGGAAGGCCGCTTCGAGCTCCCCCCGCAGGCCCGGGTCGTGCTGCTCGCAGCGCAGGCCCATCTTCGCCTTCAGCACGGCGAAGAATTCGGGCTCGAGCGCCCCGACCGAAACCCAAAGGCCGTCGGCGCATCGGTAGACGTCGTAATAGGCCCGCCCCGTGTCGAGCAAATTGACCCCGCGCTCGTCCTTCCACATCCCGGCCGCCTTCAGCGACCAGGTCAGGGCCGACAGCAGGGCCGCCCCGTCGACCATCGCGCAGTCGATGACGCTGCCCTTGCCGGTGCTCCGCGCGGAAAGGATCCCGGCCAGCATGCCGAAGGCGAGAAGCATCCCGCCCCCGCCGAAATCGCCGACCGCGTTGACCGGCGGGGTCGGCGGCCCGCCGGCCCGGCCGTAGGTGTGGAGCGCTCCGGCGAGGGCGATGTAATTGATGTCGTGCCCGGCCGACTGGGCGAGCGGCCCCTCCTGGCCCCAGCCGGTCATCCGCCCGTAGACGAGACGGGGATTGTCCTCGATCAGCAGCTCCGGCCCGAGCCCCAATCGCTCCATCACCCCCGGCCGGAAGCCCTCGATCAGCCCGTCGGCGTCCCGCGCCAGCTCGCGGATCCGCGCGACTCCCTTTTCGGACTTGAGGTCGAGCCGGATCGTGGAGGCGCGCGATCGGCCGAGTATGTCGAACTCGGCGGGAATGACCGGCGGCCGGTCCTCGCGCTCGACCCGGATCACGGTCGCGCCATGATCGGCGAGCATCATCCCGGCAAACGGCGCCGGGCCGATGCCGGCGAGCTCGACGATGCGGATTCCTGACAAGACCCCCGACATGGCCTCTGCCATAGGGTGCACAGGTGGGGGTTTACAATCGATCGGGGGAAATATGCACATTCATGCTCCCACAAACGGAACTCTAGTGACGATGAATATGATCCCTCAGGAAAGCGCATATCCAACCAGGGAGCGGGCTGCTTTCACCTCTATCCGCATGCGCCGAGCACCTTCCACCACCCGTGGATTGGCTGACGGAAGCCGCAAACGCGCGAAAGAGCAAGTCGTTGTCCGCCACAATTCGTGCCTCTGTAATCTACATCTAATATTTAGCTGTAGTTCGTGGTGAAATTCGGGTTTACTTTCCATCGACGAGGGTGAGTCGGTGGGGGGGACGAGTCATGATATCTGTGGGACGTAGTGCTTCGTGGCTAATGTTTGACACAGCTGACGAAACGGACAGTCAAAGTCCGGACCCGATATCACTACTCTCCTCGGGTGGATTTGCGTCTGCGCTTGCGGTGACGTCCGTCGCGGCAGCAGCCATCACCACGAACCACACGCCCACCGCGTCGCCCCACAATCAGACGGCGGCACCGGGGACGGTGATACCGCTGACGACCCTTTTCACCTATTCGGACGCCGACGGAATCTCGGACATCGTCTATTTCGACGTCCGGGACGCCACGACCGGCGGGGGCCACCTTCAGCACAACGGCGTCGCCTGGGCCGACGGGC
>JAXDPE010000042.1:0-29038 GCA_034668565.1 Sphingomonadales bacterium
CGCCGATGCCAACAGCCCCGAATTCGGCAAGAAGGTCGACGAGCTCACCAACATGGGCCGAAAGCAGATCGCCGAAGCCGCCGGCCATTCGAACCGGTTCCTCGACCGGCCGATCAAGGCCATCGACAAGGATACCGGGATCGGCGCCGACCTGCTCGAGCTGCGCCGGACCGTCGAGGAGCTCGATCCCGGCAAGCAGGGCAATCTCAGCACGTCGCGCAAGATCCTGGGCTTCATCCCCTGGGGCAACAAGCTGGGCAATTATTTCCAGAAATATCAGAGCTCGCAGACCCACATCTCGAAGATCCTGAACAGCCTCGCCTCCGGCAAGGAGGAGCTTCAATACGACAATGAGGCGATCAACACCGAGCGCGCCGCGATGTGGAAGACGATGGGTCAGCTCGAGCAGATGATCCACATCTCCAAGCAGCTCGACCAGAAGCTCGAGGACAAGGCCAACGAGCTCGACGCCACCGAGCCCGCAAAGGCCAAGGCGATCCGCGAGACCGCGCTCTTCTACACCCGCCAGCGCACCACCGACCTGCTGACCCAGATGGCGGTGACGGTTCAGGGCTATCTCGCGCTCGACCTCGTCAAGAAGAACAATGTCGAGCTCATCAAGGGCGTCGACCGCGCCTCGACCACCACCGTCGCCGCGCTTCGCACCGCCGTCACCGTCGCCCAGGCGATGACCAACCAGCGCCTCGTGCTCGAGCAGATCACCTCGCTCAACACGACCACCGCCAACATCATCGATTCGACCGGCGAGCTTCTCAAGAGCCAGACCGGCGAAATCCACCGCCAGGCCGCCTCCTCGACTATTCCGCTGGAAACCTTGCAGCGCGCCTTCCAGAACATCTACGACACGATGGATACGATCGACACGTTCAAGCTCGAGGCGCTCGGAAGCATGAAGCAGACCGTCCAGACCCTCTCCAGCGAGGTCGAGAAGAGCCGCGGCTATATCGCCCGGGCCGAAGGCACCGAGCAGAACCGGCTCGCCGGCCGAAGCGCGCCGACGTCGCTGCTCGGGCCGGTCGAGGGCTGAACATGGCTCGAACGCCCCGCAGCGTCGAGGAAGCGATCGCGCGCTTCGACGAATATTCGGCGCGGCTCGACGGTCACACGCCGGCGGCGTCCGACCTCAAGCGGCGCTACGGCCGGGCCGCCGGCGCGGTGGCGCGGCGGGCGGCGACGATGGGGACGGCGATCGCGGTCCTGATCGTCGCGACGATCGGCTTCGGACTCATCGTCGGTCCGATCGGGATCACCGGCCTTTTCTTCGTCGCCCTCGCGGTCCTCGCCATTCTCCTCGTCGGCGCCTTCTGGCGGCCGTCCGAGCCCAAGCGGGTCGCCTATAGCGAGGAACTGCCGACCAGCGCCGTCGTCCGCCAGCTCGAGACCCTGCTCGAGCGGCGGCGCCCAGCCTTGCCGGCGCCCGCCGCGCAGCGGGCCGACGCCATCGGCGCCCAGCTGCCCCTGCTCGAATCGCGGCTCGCCGAAATCGATGCGCTCGACCCCCTTGCCCAGGATGCGCGGCGGCTGATGGGCAAGCATCTGCCCGAGCTGATCGATCGCTACGAGCGGATTCCGGCCGGCTACCGGCAGCAGCCCGACGGAGAAGGCCTGACCGCGGACCAGCGGCTCGTCGCCAGCCTGGATGCCGCCCGCCAGGCGCTCGGCGACATCGGCGAAAGGCTGGTCCAGGGCGACCGCCAGGCTTTCGAGACCCAGGGCCGCTTCATCGAGAGCCGCTACAAGGACGAGCGCGGCCCGGGGGAGGGATGAAGGCGTCCTCGATCGGCCGCCGGGGTCAGAAGCGGCCTTCGAAGCGCGGCGAATAGAGTGCGCCGCCCGGGCGAAGCGCGACATCGATCCGGTAGCGGCCGTCGGCGAACAGGCGCGCGTCGAGCCGGTCGCTTCCCGACTGGCTGACCAAAGGCAGAAGCAGGGCCTGGCCGTCGCAGCGCGCCTCGCCGCTGAAGCCCGCGGCGAGCGGAACGCTGCCGAGCTCGCCGATGAAGTGCGCCTTCACCAGCCCTTCGGCGTGGACGCATTGCCCGTCCTCGAAGCGGACGCTGAAATCGGCAAGGTCGAGCGCCGGCGACGGCAGGCCGGCGAGTGGGGGAGCCTCGATCCGGCCCGAGGCGTCGTCGATCCCGAAACCGTGGCGCGAAAGGGTCACCCCGCCGCGAAGGCCGTCATCCGCCTGCTCGAGGTCGAGCCGGGCCCGGCCGACCAGCAGCGGCAGCAGGCGCAGCCGGGTCGCGACGTCGCCGAGCGCGGCATTGCCGATACGCGCATCGGCCAGGGCTCCGAGCCAGACGCTCCCCGTGGCCTCGCGAGCGGCAAGGCCTTTGTCGGCGAAGCCGAGCCATCCAAGCGCGAAGCGGAGCGGAAGCAGGGCGACGAGCGAAAACAGCAAGGCCCCGAGGAAGAAGATTTCGCGCCACCAGCGCAGCCGGATGCGCATCAGCCGCCCCTCGCCCGAAGCAGGATCCGGGCCGAAAGCGTCCGGTCCGGATTGCTGGTCGCGGTCAGGCTCTGGACGATATAGCCCTGCGCCTCGAGCGCGGCGATCCAGCCGAACAGCGCCTGCGGCCTGGCTGCGCCGATGGCGAGCGACACGCCCCCCTCGCCCTCCGGCTGGAGCCCGGAAAGCTGAAACCCGGCCGCGGAAGCGGCCGCGGCGACGGCCGAATCGATGGGGCCCGCGAAAGGCGCGGGCTTGTTCTTCTCCAGCGCTTCGATCGCCGCCGCCTGGGAACGCGCCTCCGCCAGTGCCGCTACCGCTTCGCCATGGCGCTGCCGAGCCGCCGACAGCATGTCGGAAAGCGGGCGAAGGACCAGCAGCCAGACGAGAACGAGCGCGGCCAGGGCCAGCATCAGGCCGAGCAGCCAGCGCTCGCGCCGGCTCCGCGCCAGCCACAGGGCCCTGAAGCGGGCGTTCATCGCGAACGGACCGTCAGATCGGCGACCCGCCTGGCTCCGCCGGAGCGCGGCGCCCCCGATTCGGCCGCGAAGCCGCTAGCCTCGACCCGCTGCCTGAGGGCCTCTATCGCCGCCGGCGAATCTGCCTGGACGGTCGCCCGGAGCAGCCCGTCGGGCGAGAAAGCGAGCGCGGTCAGTTCGACATTGGGGGTGGCTTTCACCGACTCGAACAGGGCGCCCGCCGTCGCTCGGAAGCCGGCGCCGGCGCCGCGAAGCTCAGCCAGCCGCTGCTTCAAGGCGGCCCCGGGGTCGGTGGCGCCCGGGCTTCGCGGCAGGGCCGCCGCGGCGATCCGGCGAGTCTCCGCATCGGCGGAGTCGGCCGCGTAGATGTAGCGGGCGATGAAGGCTACCTGCACGGCAAGGGTGATCAGAAGCAGGGCCGCGGTCAAAGCGAGCAGGCGCCGCGCCCGGGCGGGAGCGACCCGCCAGTCGCGCCGCCGCGCGAACGGGCCCTGGCGAAGATCGAGCGGCGCCTGGTCGACGGCGTCGGCGAGCCCGGCGGCGAAGCTGTCCGGGTCGATCGGGGCCGCCGTTCGTCCGGCAAGGAGCATGTCGCCGAGCTCGGGTTCGGCCGCGAAGGCTTCGTTGGGGCCGCGGTAAAGGCGAAGCAGTCCCGAATCCCAGGTCGCAAGCCCCTCCGCCGGGGCCGGCACGAGCAGCGTCGCGGGCACGATTCGCTCGGCGTCGAACCCCGCGCCCTCGAGGCCGTCCAGCCAGCCGCGCATAGTCTCCAGCGGCACCAGGCCGACGCAGCGGCCGCCGCTCGAATCTCGCCCGACCGCGACGTGAAGCTCGGCGACGGGCTGAGCGCAGAGCTCCGCGACCATGATCCGGGCGGCGCCGGCGGCCTGGGCCGGCGACAGCCCCTGCGGCAGATCCAGCCAGCGCAAGGTCACCGCCTCGCCCGGCGCGACGGCCACGACCGGAACGGAACGCCGGTCCGGCGCTCCGTCCGATCCGACGCCTCGCTCGACGGCCATGCCTTCGGCCAGCCGGATCCAGCCCTCGATGCCGCCTTCGCTGCCGAGGAAGAGGAGCAGGGCCTCCCTCATTCGCCGCCGCCCCACCGCCGGGCCACCACCTTGGCCGGAGCGAGCCGGGCGTCGACCAAAGCCCATTCCTCCATTTCCGCGTCCTGGAAGCGGACCGAGAGGTCGATGGTGAACCAATAGGTTTTGAGCTGGAGCTGGGACATGGGATCGGCGTTGGTCTCTAGCCCGGCCTGAGCCGCGCTGCGCCAGAAATCGTAGGTGCTGCGCCAGCCCGCCGGCGGCCGCGACGCGATCAGCCCGCGGATCCGGTCCGGCCCCACCTTGCCCGGTGCGAGCATGGCGAGCAGCGGCGCGTCGCGCGCAAGCAGGGTGTTGACGTTGATCGGCGACATGTCGGCGGCGGGAAGCGCGCACACAAAGGGTTTGAGCTCCCGGTAGATTTCGGGCGTCACCCCGGCGACGGCGCGAAGCTCGCTGGGATCGGCGAACAGGGTATTGCCAGTCCGATAGGCCGGGTCGGAGCCGGTGTAGGCGCCGTCCTCCGCGCCCTGGGCGCTGGGCTGGTCGTCGGAATCGATCCAGTCGGCGGTCGCCGCGGCGACCCGGCGGGCCGAGGGTTCGGGCAGGCCGAGCACGGCCATGAGGGCGACGAACTGCTCGATCGCCTCCGGCCGCTGGACGAGGGCGGTGGTCGCGTCCCCTTTGACGAGGCTGTTGAGGTTGAAGCAATTGCCGCCGTCGCGGACAATGCCGGCGGCGACGCCCTCGCCGGGAAGGGGAATCCGGCGCTCCGTGCCGTTCCAGTCGCCGGCGAGGGTGGTGACTTCAGCATCCTCGTTGGCGAGATCGTCGATCCTCAGCGCCAGCAGATCCTCGACCCCGAGCGCATAGCCGCGGGCCTGATCGAGGGCGGCGCCGTTCATCGCCATCGCCGTCGACAGCCGAAGCCGCTCGAAGGCGCCCGCGGCGATCGCCGCCATGATGGCGACCATGACCAGGACCGCGAGCAAGGCGGCGCCCCGCTCCGAAGGCGGCACGGCGCCGTTCACCACATCGTTCCGGTCTGGAAAAGCTGCCGCGTGGTGCCGCTGCCTTCGGCTTCCATGACCAACTCCACCGCTTTCGGCAGCTCGGTCGCCTTGGTCGGGTCCCACTGTTCCCGCCATGCGCCTTCGCGATCGCGATAGCGGAGGCGAATTCGGCGGACCTTGTCGACCAAGGTCGTCGCCGCGAGCGGTGCGGCGCCGTCGAGGCGCGGATAGACCCGCCGCTGGAGCCGGCCGTCGTCCAGGCTATATTCCACCCGCTGCAGGGACGCGCGCGGCGAATCGTCGAGATTTTCCCAGCCACGCCGGACGAAGGCGAGCGCCACTCCGCCTTGTTCGCCGCCGACGCCGTAGAAAGCGGCGCGAGCGGTGCCGGTGCCGTCGCGAGCCATTCGCGGCGCCGCCTGGGCGAGATCGCCGGCGAGCAGCGTCCCGGCCCGGCGCAGATCGGCGAGGTCGCCGAGCCGGGCCTCCGCCGCCTCCTGCGCCCGCACGCTGAACGAAAGCAGACCTACTCCGGCGGCCGCGAGCAGCCCGAAGATGAAGAGCGAGACCATGAGCTCGACCAGGGTGAAGCCTTTTTCATTCCTCCCCTGCATTTGCAGGGGAGGGGGACCATGCGAAGCATGGTGGAGGGGCCTGCTGAGTCCGAAGAACCCCTCCACCGCCCTTCGGGCGGTCCCCCTCCCCCGGAAATCCGGGGGAGGAATTCCCTCTCCCGTCCTCACCGCGGTCCCCTTCGGAAAAGGGTGAGGTGGGCCGCTTCCGGGCCGCGGTCGCTGCTCACCGCGATCCGGATGAGCTGGATCCGGGGCTCGGGCGAGCGCGCGACGATCCGGCTCCAGCGCCATTTGCGTCCGGCGTTTACCGCCTCGCCGCGGGTCGCCCCGAAAGCCGGCGGCTCCGGGTCGGTGAGCGCCTCGACCGCGAGGTTGCGCGCCACGATCTGGGCCAGCGCCTGTTCCTGGAGCAAAGCGGTGGTCGTCACCGTCGCGCCCTCGAGGCGAAGCAGGGCAAGCGCGGCCAAGCTGAAGATCGCCAGCGCGACCATCATCTCCACGAGCGTGAAGCCCGCTTCGTTGGACCGGCTAGCGCAGCACATGCACCCTGCCCCCGTCCGATACCTCGACCTCCGCCGCCTCCCGGCCCCGCTCCAGCCGAAGCCGGGCGGGCTCGGCGAAGCCGGTCGAATCGAACAGGATCCGCGACTCCCCGCCTTCCATCGAGGCTCGGGTGCCCTGGCTCCAGCTCTGCTCGATGAACGGTTTCACGCCGATCGGGCGCCACTCGCCGCCGGTGCGCCATTCGAAGCCGTAGCCCCCATCCTTGAGCACCAGCGCGACCGGCCGGTTGTCCATCATCGCCCGCTCGCGCGCGGCGTCGGCGCGCGCGGCGAAGCGCAGCGCCTCCGCCCGAAGCGCGCCACGCGGGTCGGGCATTCCGACCACCACGGCCGCCGAGAGGAGTCCGATGATGATCAGGACGACGAGCAGCTCCACCAGCGTGAAACCGTCATCCCGGCGAAAGCCGGGACCTCGGGGCGACCCGCCGAGACTTCTCGTCCTGAGGTCCCGGCTTACGCCGGGATGACGGGGGAACCGCACTCAAACCTCACTTGTCCCAATTGCCGATGTCGGCATCCTTGCCCTCGCCCCCTTCGCGGCCGTCGGCGCCATAGCTGTAGATGTCGAACTGCCGCCCGTCCTTGCCCGGTTGGGCATAGCGATAGGCGTTGCCCCACGGATCCTTGGGAAGCCGCTTCACATAGCCTTCCGCCGTGACCGCCTGCAGCCCTTCCGAGCCGCTCGGGTATCGCAGCTTGTTGAGCCGGTACATCTCGACCCCCTGCTCGAGCGTGGCGACGTCGGCCTTGGCCTTGGTGACCGCCGCTTTATCGGTCGCCGGAAGGACGTTGATGATGACCACCGTGGCGAGCAGGCCGATGATGACGATGACGACCATCAGCTCGACGAGCGTGAAGCCCTGCTCTTGCCTCCCCGGCATTTGCCGGGGAGGGGGACCATGCGAAGCATGGGGGAGGGGTTCTTGAGAACCCGAAGAACCCCTCCACCACGCTTCGCGCGGTCCCCCTCCCCGCGAAAACGCGGGGAGGAATTTTCCACGATATTTCTTCATCCCATTCCTCCGGCAAGTGTGTCGAGCTGCAGGATCGGCAGAAGGATCGAAAGCACGATCACCGCCACAAGAGCGCCCATCAGGACGATGATCGCCGGCTCGAGCAGCGCCAGGGCGGTCGTCGTGAAGCTGTCGAACTCGCGCTCGAGATAGTCCGCGGCCCGCTCGAGCATCATGTCGAGCCGCCCGCTCGCCTCGCCGCTGGCGGCGAGATAGACGAGCAGGGGCGGAAAGATGCCCGAGCGCTTCAGGGCGCCCGAAAGGCTGCCGCCGGTCCGCACCGCCTCGGCGATCTGGGCGGTGGCGGCGCGCAGGGCGCGGTTGTGGACGGTTTCCGTGGTCAGCTTCAGTCCCTCCAGCAGGGGCAGACGGCTGGCCACCATCGTCGAGAGGGTGCGGGCCATTCGGGCGGCATGAAGGTCGCGAAGGAGCCGGCCGATGATCGGCACGCGCAGCAGGCCGCGGTCGAAGCGAAGCCTCACCTCCTCGTCGCGAAGCGCCCGCGAAGCGAGAAAGCCGAGCCCGAGCAGGCCGATCAGGATCGCCCACCAATATCCGGCCAGAAGGTGCGATACGGCGATGACCGCGCGGGTGAGGAAAGGCAGCTTCTGGCCGATATCCTCGAACTGCTCGACCACCCGCGGGACCACGAACACCATCAGGGCGAAGACCACGAACGCGGCCACAAGCGCGAGCACGGCGGGATAGGCGATCGCGCTCAGCACCTTGCTCCTCACCTGCGCCTGCCGCTCGAGAAGCCCGGCGAGCCGCTCCAGGATGGCCGGCAACGTCCCGGATCCCTCGCCCGCCTGGACCATTCCGCGATAGAGCGGCGGAAAGCTCGCCGGCTGGCGCGCCATCGCTTCGGACAGCCTGCGCCCCTCCAGGACGGAGGCGTGGACCGACATCAGGATTTCGCGGACCTGGTCCTTCTCGGTCTGCCGGGCGATCGTCCGAAGCGCTTCCTCGAGCGGGCTGACCTGGACCAGCGTCGATAATTGCCTTGTGAAGACGGTGAGCTGGCGGCCGTTCAGCTTCTTGCGGCCGAACATCTGGCGGGAGAGCAAGGGCGGCGCCGCCTCCCCGCTTGCACTTTCCATCCTGACCACGAACAGCCCCCGGGCGCTCAGTTTCTCCCGAGCGTCGTCCAGGGTCTCGGCGCGAAGCGACCCTCGCCGCTCGCGCCCGGCGCGGTCGAGCACGAGGTAGGCGAACTCAGACATCCTCGCTCTCGCGCCGCGACACCCGAACGGCCTCGCCGACGCTGGTCACCCCCTCGCGGACCAGCTGCCGGGCCGCCGCGGCGAGGTTGGGGCTGTTGCGGAAAGCGTGGGCGGAGATTTCGACCTCGTCGCCGCCGGCGTTGATCAGTCGCCTTACGGTCTCGTCGATGCGCACCGCCTCGAAGACGCCGGTACGGCCCTTATAGCCGCTGTTGCCGCATTGCGCGCAGCCGCGCGGCTCGTGAATGACGGCTCCGGCCTCCAGCCCCAGGAGCGCCGCGGTCGCCGCATCGGCCGCCGCCGGGGCCCGGCAGGCCGGGCACAGCCGCCGAACCAGCCGCTGGGCGATCACCGCCCTCAGGGTCGAGGCGAGAAGAAACGGCTCCACCTTCATGTCGCGCATCCGGGTGATCGCCCCGATCGCGTCGTTGGTGTGGACGGTGGACAGGACGAGATGGCCGGTGAGCGACGCCTGGACGGCGATCTCGGCGGTCTCGCGGTCGCGGATCTCGCCGACCATGACGACGTCGGGATCCTGGCGAAGGATGGCGCGAAGCCCGGCGGCGAAGCTCAGGCCGACCTTCGGATTGACCTGGGTCTGGCCGACTCCGTCGACCGCATATTCGACCGGATCCTCGACGGTGAGGATGTTGCGGCTGCCGTCGTTCAACAGCCTGAGGCCGGCATAGAGGCTGGTCGTCTTACCCGATCCGGTCGGGCCGGTGACGAGGACGATCCCGTTCGGCTCGGTCAGCGCTCCCGCGAACAGGGCGTGCACCGAAGGCGGCATCCCCAGCGAATCGAGGTCGATCCCCGCATTCTCCTTGTCGAGGATGCGGAGGACCACCCGCTCGCCGGCGCGGCTGGGCAGGGTGGAGACCCGGACGTCGAGCAGCTTGCCGCCGAGCGTCAGCCCGATCCGGCCGTCCTGCGGCACCCGGCGCTCGGCGATGTCCAGCCGGGCCATGACCTTGATCCGGCTCACCACCACCGGAGCGACATGGGCGGGCATGCGCAGGGTCTCGCGAAGCACGCCGTCGATCCGCATCCGGACCACCAGGCCGGTCTCATAGGGTTCGATATGGATGTCGGAGACGCCCTGGCGGGCCGCGTCGGCGATGATTCCGTTGATCAGCCGGATCGCGGGTGCATCGTCGGCGCTGTCGAGCAGGTCGTCGGCGGTCGGCAGATCGGTGGCGAGATGACTCAGTTCGTCACCGAGCCCGAGCGAGCCGGCGGCGTCCGCAGCGGCCCGGTCGTCCATCGCATAGCGTTCGGAAAGGAGCTTGTCGAAGCCCTCGGCGGTGACGGGCTCGACGGCCAGCGGCCGGCCCAGGACCCGCCGGGCCTCGATCAGGCCCTGCGGATCCGCCCCCTGGCGAAGCGCGACCTGCGCCCGGCCGTTCGCTTCGCCGACGAGGGCGATCCCGTTCCGCTTGGCGAAGAGATAGGGCAGGTTGGCGGCCGCTTCGTCACCCCGGCGTAAGCCGGGGCCTCGGGGAGACCCGTCGTGCCCTTCCGGCCCGAGGTCCCGGCTTTCGCCGGGATGACGGGGGGCGTTCACCTTGGCGTCCCCGACGGCGGCATGACCACCGCGTCGCCGGGCCGGGCCTGCGGCGCATAGAGGGCGGGATCCAGCGGCGGCGGAGGCGCCGGCGCCGGGTCGGGCGGCGCCATCCCCATATATTCGCGGACGAGCTCGTCGATGGTCGGCTCCTGGTCCGGATTCTGCCGATATTGCATGTCGCGGATGTAGCCGTAGCGCCGCTCCGTCATCGCCCTCGCGTCCTCGGGCGAACGAAGGATGGTCGGCCGGATGAAGACCATGAGATTGGTCTTGGCCCGGCTCCGGCTCTTCGACCTGAACAGATTGCCGATGGCGGGAAGGTCGCCGAGGAACGGGATCTTCTCGATCGTCCGCCGCTCATTGTCGTCGAGAAGCCCGCCGATGCCGACGATCTCGCCGTCGTCGACGGTGATCACCGTCTCGATCTCGCGCTTGTTGAGGATGAGGTCGGACGAGTTTCCGGACACCGGCCCGGCGATCGAGCTCACTTCCTGGCGCAGGTTCAACTTGATCGAGCCGCCGGCGTTGATCTGGGGAAGCACCTCGAGCGTGATCCCGACATTCTCGCGGTCGACGGTGCGGAACTGGTTGTCGAAATTGGGGGACAGGGCCTGGCCGGTGGTGATCGGGATCTCCTGCCCGACCAGGATCCGGGCCTCCTGGTTGTCGAGTGTCATGATCGACGGAGTCGAGAGGATGTTCGACTTGCTGTCGGACTTCACCGCGTTGATGATCGCTCCGAAGATGGCGTTGCCGGTCTTGAAGGCCAGCCCGCCGATGCCGCCCGTCGCGCCGAGCACCGAACTGACCGCCGCCTCCTGAAGGGCGTCGGCGACGGACGAATTCTGGGTGGTGGTCACCACCTGGCCGTTGACCGTCGTGGTCGTGGTCCGAAGCCGCTCCGCCGCCGCCGCGCCCGCGATCGTCAGCAGATTGGGGCTGGCGTTGGAATAATTGGTCACGGCGAAGGGGATGTTGCTGCCGCCGAGGCCGGACAGGAGCAGCTGGACGCCCAGTTTCTTGGCCGCGTTATCCGAAATCTCGACGATGATCGCCTCGACCAGCACCTGCTCGCGGCGCGTGTCGAGCTGGCGGATGACTTCGCCGAGCTGGCGCTGGACGTCGGTCGAGGCGGCGATGACCAACGCGTTGGCGCCCTGGAAGCGGGTCACCACCGCCCCGCGCGGCCCGAAGATGTTGAGCCCGGTGGTTGCCGTCTCCGGAGCCGCGGGCTCGGCGGTGCTCGTCGTCGTCCGTATCGGCGGGCGGCCGCCGCCGCTTCGGCTGGTCGAGGAGGTGGTCGTCGTCGCCTCGCTGTTGCGCGACGAGAGGCCGGCGGCGGGCGGCGGCTGGGTGACCGGCTGGCCGAGGAGCTGCTGGAGCACGGGGAGCAACTGGGCGGCGTCGGCATGCTGGAGGAAGATGACCCTGACCTCGGTGCCGGCGGCGGCCCGCTGGTCGAGCTCCTCGGCCATGGCGGCGAGCCGGGCGACCGTGGCCGAGTCGCCGCGAAGGGCGACCGCGTTGGAGCTGTCGATGGGGACGATGGTCGCGGCCCGGCCGCCGGGGCTGCTTCCTTCCATCAGCGCGTTGAGCGAGGTCGCGATCTCGCGGGCGCCCGCGTTGCGGAGAGCGACGATGCGGCTGGCGCTGCTATCGCGGTCGATGCTTCGCAGCACCTCGCGGATCCGGGCGACGTTGTCGGCGAAATCGGCGACGACGATCGAGTTGCGGCTGGCGGTGATGGAGCCCTCGCGGCTGACCAGCGGACGAAGCGCCTCGAGCGCCTGGGGTCCCTCGATGCTTCGGGTGCGGAAGATCTCGGTGACGAAATTGTTGGCGCTGCCGCGGGCGCCGGCCCGGCCGCCGGCCGCGGCGCCGGTCGCGATCGGCTGAATCCGGAAGCCGCCGCCCCGAAGCGGCACCGCCATCAGCCCGTTGGCGCGCAGGGTCGACAGGAACAGCTCGAAATATTCGGAGCGGGACAGCGGCCGCTGGGTCACCACCGAGACCTTGCCGCTGACCGCCGGGTCGACGATGAAGGTCCGCCCCGTCACTCGGGCCGCGTCCTCGATGAAGGCGCGAATGTCCGCCTCCCGGAAGTTGACGACATATTGGGCGGAGGCGGGCGTCAGCGGCGCCGCCAGCATCAGCGCGAGTGCGAGGAAGGCGCGCTTCACCTTGCGTCTCCCGGCCGAAGCGTGACCACCCGGCCGCCGCGCTCCACCTGCAGGGTGACTCGCGCCGAAGCCAGCTGGTCCGCCATTCCCTGGGCCTGCTCGGCTGAGCGGATCCGTCGGCCGTTCACCGAGACGACGACGTCGCCGGGAGCGAGGCCGAGCGCCCGGAAGCCCTCGCCTGTGCCGCGCGGCTGCACGGTCACCCCGGTAAGCTGGCTCCCGTTCATCCGCGGCACCGCGCTGACTTCCGCCGGCTGGGGCCTGGACGGCGGCGGCGGCGGCGGCGGGGCGGGCGGGAGCGAGAGGCTCTGGCTGGCGACCGGGGCCGTCGGTGTGGGCGAACTCGCGCCGCCGGGCGCAACCATGTTCGGCGCCTGCGACTGATCCATGAACAATTGCTCGTCGGCGCCGCCCCTCGAGATGGTGACGCTGTCGAAATCGACCGACTTCAAGGTCACGCCCGGCTCGACCTCCTCGCCGACGGCGATGCTTCGCTGCTGGCCGTCCGAGCCGGCGATGATCGCCGAGCCCCGGCCCGACGCCTGGTCCTGGCGGACCCCGAACAGCTTGAGGTTGAGCGAGGTGACGGTCACCGGGCCGGCGGCGCCGCTGAGCCGGAAGAAGGGGTCGAAGCCGCCAAGCGCCGCGGCCGAGGCCTCGCCGCCGGGGACGGGCTCGCTTCGCCAGTCGCCGAGCGGGCCGACGGGAGTGGCCACGGTCCAGATCAGTCGGGCGCATTGCAGGGAGAGAAAGGCGAGAAACGCGATCTCGAGCACGGTCCAGCCGTTGACGCCCCGAGCGCGGCCGATCAGCCGCCGGCTGTCAAAAGCTAAACGCATCGACTTCAAACCTTTCCCCGCGACGCCCACCGCGCTAAAATTCCACAGCTTAACAATGTTTTGGCGACCACCAGCCCAGAACTCGCCAGCCGCGGAAACTCCCAGCTTTTCCGCCGCCGCGCAAGCGGCTTGTGAACCCGCAGGATTAGCCGTTGATCAGTATCCATATCGGCCAGGCGGCGAGCGCCATCAGCGCGCCGAGCGGCAGCCGGTCCGCGGCCGCGACCGATCCCCCCCGAAGCCGCTTGAGAAGCAAGGCGGCGAGGCCGATCAGCCCGGCCCCGACCAGCACGAACGGGATGTGCATCAACCCGAGCCAGGCCCCGATCGCGGCGAGCAGCTTGGGATCGCCGCCGCCCAGCCCTTCGCGTCCGCGCAACGCCCGGTACAGCCGCCCGATCAGGTACAGGGCGGCGAAGCCCGCCGCCGCTCCGAAAAGCCGGGCGTCGAGAGGGGGTCCGAAGCCGGCCCAGCCCGCGACGAGCCCCGCCGCGAGAAGCGGCCAGGTCAGCCGGTCGGGAAGCCATTCATGCTCGACGTCGAGCGCCGCGAGCAGGAACAGCCACCAGCCGAAGAGGGCGCTCACCGCCGCCAGCGGCATCGGATGAGCGAGGATTGCCGTCAGCGCGATCATCGCCGCCCCCACCTCAGCCGCCAGGTGCCGCCGGTCGATGCGGGCGCCGCAGGTCCGGCACCGCCCCCTCGCCAGCGACCAGCTTAGGATCGGGACGAGGTCGCGCGGTTCCAGGGTCCGGCCGCATTTGTCGCAGGCGGAGCGGCCGGCGACGATTCCGCGCCCCTGCGGCCAGCGGATGAGGATGGTGGCGAGGAAGCTGCCGATGGCGGCTCCGAGGATCAAGGCGAGCGCCGTCCAGGCGGCGTCCGCCGGCGCCGGCAATCCCGTCACGGCCCCGCGGCGGCGGCAAGCGTTCGCTGCGCCTGGACGAGATGCGGCCGGTCGATCATCCGCCCGTCCAGCGACAGCGCCCCCGCCCCGGGATTGGCCTCGAACGCGGCGACGACGGCTCGGGCATGTTCGACCTCGGCCGGGCTCGGGGTGAAGGCGGCGTTGATCGGCGCGACCTGGTCCGGGTGGATCGCCATCATTCCGGTGAAGCCGTCGCGCCGAGCCCGGGCCGCATAGGCCGTGAGCCCGTCGAGGTCGCGAAAGGCCGGGTAGACGGTCTCGATAGGCGCGACTCCCGCCGCCGCCGCTCCGAACAGGCAGAGCGAGCGGGCAAGCTCGTAAGGCGAGGTGAAGCGGCCGTCGGGCTCGCGCGAGGTCGCCGCTCCGATCGCCGCCGGCAGATCCTCGGCCCCCCAGGTCAGGCCGGCGAGGCGCTTCGCCCCGCCGTAGCTGCCGAGCTGGAACATCGCCGCCGGGGTCTCGGTGGCGATGGCGATGATCTGAGCGGTGGCGTTGCCGAGGCTCGTCAGCCTTCGGGCCAGCTCGGTGACCGACACGCCGCCCTCGGCCTTGGGCAAGACGACGCCGTCGGGATGGCTCGGAAGGATCGCGGCCAAGTCCTTCTCGCACTCGTCAGTGTCGATCGGATTGACCCGAACCCACAATTTGGTGGTGCTGTGCGTGTTGAGGAACTCGGCAACATGGCGCCGCGCCTCATGCTTGGCGGAAACGGCGACGGAATCCTCGAGATCGAGAATGAGCGCATCGGCCCCGGCGCGAAGCGCCTTTTCCATACGGTCGGGACGGTCGCCAGGGACGAAAAGGAGCGAGCGCAACTTCATCGAAGGTCGTCATGCCGGACTTGATCCGGCAACCACCTTGTTTCTTCGATTTGGATGCAAGGAGAAGATGGACCCCGGATCAAGTCCGGGGTGACGAATTCATTCATGCTCACGCCCGTTTCCTCTGGATCAGGGCCGTTCGCTCCATGACACAGACGAGCTCGTCCCTTTGATTGAGCATCCTGTGCTCGAAGGTGACGATCCCAGCCTCGAGCCGCGACTTGGAATCCTTGAGCGCGATCACTTCGGTTTCCGCCTGGAGGGTGTCGCCGATGAAGACCGGCTTGGGCATCCGGACCTTGTCGTAGCCGAGGTTGGCGACGAGCGTCCCAAGCGTCGTGTCGCCGACCGAGAGCCCGACCAGAAGCGAGAAGGTGAAGGTGCCGTTGACGACGATCCGGCCGAACTCGGTCGCGGCGGCATATTCGGAGTCGAGATGCAGCGGCTGCGGATTGTGGGTCAGGGCCGAGATGAGGAGGTTGTCGGTCTCGGTCACGGTCCGGTGCGGCTGATGGGCGATTCGGTCGCCGATCGTCCACTCATCGAAGAAGCGGCCGGGCATGCTAACCCGTCACCCCGGCGAAAGCCGGGGCCCCGGGGAGACCTGCCGAGACGTCTCGTCCCGAGGTTCCGGCTTTCGCCGGAATGACGTGCCTGATCATCCGGCCTTCTCCACCCGCACCAGCAAAGTCCCCTCGCTCACCTGGACACCTTCCACCGCATGCAGCTCCGCGACAAGCCCCTCGAACGGGGCGGCCAGGCTATGCTCCATCTTCATCGCCTCGAGGGTCAGCAGCTTCTGCCCCTTGGCGACCCGGTCCCCTTGGCGCACCTCGACCGAAAGCACCCTTCCCGGCATCGGCGAGAGCAGGGCTCCGTCCGAAGCCGAGCCGCCGCCCGCCGCCCCGGCGGCGCCGGGCAAGGCGAAGGCGAAGGCCTGGCCGCCGGCGAAGACGAGCACCGTCTCCCCCTGCGCGGTTGCAACCCCTTCCAGCGCCGGATCGCCGCCGCCGTCGACCAGCCGGGTCTCGCCCGAATGATCGATCGCGACCCTCAAGTCCCCGGCCGCATTGGCCCGGAAACCCTGCAAAGACAGCCAGGGATCGCCCTCCCCCGATACCGCTCCGAAATCGGCGGCAAGCAAAGCGGTCGCGGCCAGGTTCCACACGCCTTCCGGGGGCGCCGGATCCGGCACCAAGCGATCGATCCGCGCCGGGATGAATCCCGTGTCGACGTCGGCAGCCCGGAAATCCGGATCGTCGGCGGCCCGAGCGAGAAAGCCGGCATTGGTCCGAACCGGCCAGACCTCGACCCGCTCCAGCGCCTCGACGAGCCGGTCGATCGCCTCGTCCCGGTCGCGGCCCCTGGCGATCAGCTTTGCGATCATCGGATCGTAATAAGGGCTGATCCGGTCGCCTTCCTCCACCCCCGAGTCGATCCGGATCGAGCGGCCGAGCTGGAAATGGTCGAGCCGCCCGGTCGAGGGCAGGAACTGGCGCGCCGGATCCTCGGCGTAGAGCCGCGCCTCCATCGCCCAGCCGCCGATCCGGAGCTCGTCCTGGCGGAGCGGCAGCGTCTCCCCGCTCGCCACCCGAAGCTGCCACTCGACCAGGTCCTGGCCGGCGATCGCCTCGGTCACCGGATGCTCGACCTGGAGCCGCGTGTTCATTTCCATGAACCAGATCCGGTCCGCCCTCAGCCCTTCGGAAGCGTCGGCGATGAACTCGATCGTCCCGGCGCCGACATAGTCGACCGCCCTGGCCGCCTTGACCGCCGCCTCGCAGACGGCGGCGCGGGTCGCCTCGTCCATGCCCGGCGCCGGCGCTTCCTCGATCACTTTCTGGTGCCGCCGCTGGAGCGAGCAGTCGCGCTCGAACAGGTGGACGACATTGCCGTGGGAATCGCCGAACACCTGCACCTCGATATGGCGCGGCCGCTCGACATATTTCTCGATCAGCACCCGGTCGTCGCCGAAGGACGCCGCCGCCTCGCGCTTGCACGAGGCCAGCATCTCCTCGAACTCGGCCGAAGCGTTGACCTTGCGCATGCCCTTGCCGCCTCCGCCCGCCACCGCCTTGATCAGCACCGGATAGCCGATCGCATCCGCCTCGGCCCGAAGCCGCTCCGGCGCCTGGTCCTCGCCGAGATAGCCCGGAGTGACCGGCACCCCCGCCGCCAGCATCAGCTTCTTGGCCGAATCCTTGAGCCCCATCGCCCGGATCGAAGCCGGCTTGGGCCCCACCCAGATCAGTCCGGCAGCTTCGACCGCCTCCGCGAAATCGGCATTTTCCGAAAGAAAGCCGTATCCGGGATGGATCGCCTCGGCGCCCGAGGCCTTGGCCGCCGCGATGATCTTCGCCCCCACGAGATAGCTCTCCCGCGCCGGCGAAGCCCCGATATGCACGGCCTCGTCCGCCTCGCGGACATGAAGGGCGTGCCGGTCCGCATCGGAATAGACGGCAATCGTGCGAACCCCCAGCCGCCGCGCGGTACGAACGATCCGGCAGGCGATCTCGCCGCGGTTGGCGATGAGCAGCGAGCCGATCATCTATCAATCCGCCCCCGGGCGGCGAGGAATTCAAGATATTTAGGGTCCTGATGCTCGAATATCTTTTCGCCATGGGCGTCGTAGGCGCGCATCAGCTCGTCCGCGGCGCGGTCGTCCTCCCCGCCCTGCTCGAGCAGCGCCTGGCCGAGCCGGAGGTGGAGGAACGGATTGTCGACCGCACCCGGACACTGCATCCCGAATTCCAACGTCTTGAGCACCTCGTCATACTCGCCCGCCAGGAAGCAGCAGTCGGCCAGCGCGGAGATCAGCGGGGTGGATATCTCCCACAATTGCCTGGGTTCCGGGATCAGCTCCCAGGCGTCGACATATTTCCCGAACGCGGCGGCGATTGAGCCGCCTTGGACCAGCCTCTCGCCTTCCCGGTACAGAGAAAGGATTCTTTCGTAGCTCGCTTCGTCGATCCGGATCTCATCGTCGCTCATCGTCACATCCTGAACAGCCCGAAGCGCGCCCGTTCCGGGATCGGCGCGTTCAGGCACGCCGCGAAGGCCAGCCCGAGCACGTCCCGCGTCTGCACCGGATCGATAATGCCGTCGTCCCAAAGCCGCGCGGTGGCATAATAGGGGTTGCCCTCGTCCTCGTAGCGCTGGCGGATCGGGGCCTTGAAGGCTTCGGCCTCTTCCGCCGTCCAGCTCTCCGCGTCCTTGTGCACCGTCGCCAGCACGCTCGCCGCCTGCTCGCCGCCCATGACGCTGATCCGGCTGTTGGGCCAGGTGAACAGGAAGCGGGGGCCATAAGCACGGCCGTTCATTCCGTAATTGCCGGCGCCGAAGCTCCCGCCGATCAGCAATGTCACCTTGGGCACCTGCGCCGTCGCCACGGCGGTGACCAATTTGGCGCCGTCCTTGGCGATCCCGCCCGCTTCATATTTGCCGCCGACCATGAAGCCGGAGATGTTCTGGAGGAACAGCAAAGGCGTCCGCCGCTGGCAGGCGAGCTCGATGAAATGGGCGCCCTTCAAGGCGCTCTCGGAGAACAATATCCCGTTATTGGCGAGGACCGCCACCGGCATTCCCCAGATGCGGGCGAAGCCGCAGACGAGGGTCGTGCCGTAAAGCGCCTTGAACTCGTGGAAATCGGACCCGTCGACGATCCGCCCGATCACCTCGCGAACGTCGTAGGGCGTTCGCACGTCATCGGGGATGAGCCCGTAAAGATCCTCCGGATCGAGCTTCGGCTCGACCGGCTCGGCGAGGTCGATATCAACCGCTTTTACCGTGTTAAGCCGCCCGACGATGCTTCGAACGATGGCCAGTGCATGCGCGTCGTTTTCGGCGAGATGGTCGACCACTCCGGATTTGCGCGCATGGAGGTCGCCGCCGCCCAGATCCTCGGCGGAGATCACTTCGCCCGTCGCCGCTTTCACCAGAGGCGGCCCGCCGAGGAAGATCGTGCCCTGGTTCCTGACGATGACGCTCTCGTCCGACATCGCCGGGACATAGGCGCCGCCCGCGGTGCAGCTGCCCATCACGCAGGCGATCTGTGCGATCCCTTCCGCCGACATCTGCGCCTGGTTGTAGAAGATCCGCCCGAAATGCTCGCGGTCGGGAAAGACCTCGGCCTGGTGCGGCAAATTGGCCCCGCCGCTGTCGACCAGATAGACGCAGGGCAGCCGGTTCTGGAGCGCGATCTCCTGGGCGCGCAGATGCTTCTTCACCGTCAGCGGGAAATAGGCGCCGCCCTTCACCGTCGGATCGTTGGCGACGATCATCGTCTCGCGGCCCGAGACCCGGCCGATCCCGGCGATCATTCCGGCGCCCGGAGCCTCGTCATTGTACATGCCGTTGGCGGCGAGCTGGCCGATCTCGAGGAACGGCGAGCCGGGATCGAGCAGCCGGGTGACCCGGTCGCGGGGGAGCAGCTTGCCGCGAGCGACGTGCCGCTCGCGATGCTTCTCGGATCCGCCCAGGGCGGTCTGCGCGACCTTCGAGCGCAACGCCTCAGCGAGCCCGCGATTGTGCGCAGCATAAGTGCGGTAGGTCTCCGACTCCGCGTCGATTTTCGAGACGATCTCGGTCATCCCGTCGCCCCAGCGAAGGCTGGGGCCCCCGGGGGTGAAAGGCGAAGGTCGTTTTCGCCCGCTGGGATGCCAGCCTGCGCTGGCAAGACGGACTGACTCCTCATGCCTTCGCCGCTTCTGGATGCACGGGCTTCTTCCGGATCAGATAGCGGTACACGCCGATCACGTTGATCACGAACAGCACGACATTCTGCCAGGCGACGGCTTTTCCCTCATCGTTGAGGAAGCCCCAGGCGACATAGGCGATCGAAGCGGTGACGAAGAGGACGAAAGCCCAGCCGGTCGCGCGTCTGCCCAGATCGAGCGACACCACCAGGGCGGCGATCGCTCCGGCGATCGCGCCATACCATTGGAAGACGTTGAGCAGGGATTCGCTCATGCGCCCGCAACCGGTTCGCGGCCTGTCTCGCCTTTGATCATATTCGCGGCTCCCGTCATCGCGAGGCTGACTAACCGCTGAGCGTCGCGATGGGAAGCGCTGGCACGGCTCGAAAACGCGTCTATAGGGGCACGATTACAAGAGCTTTCGAAAGGCTTCGCAATGAACCGGTCCATCCTCGTCGCCCTGCTGCTCGCCACCGCCGCCTGCTCCCCGGCCGGCCCGGGCGCGGGGACCAAGGAGGCGGCGGCGCAGTCTCCGGGCTCCGAGGCCGGAATCGCCGCCGCGTCGATGGACAAGTCCGCGTCGCCCGGCGACGACTTCTTCGCCTACGCCAATGGCGGCTGGGTCAGGAGCACTCAGATCCCCGAGGACCGGCCGAGCGTCGGCGCCTTCCTGATCGCCGACCGCGAGCGCGAGCGCCAGACCCGCGAGCTCCTCGACGGCATCCTCGGCTCGAACCCGGCCGCCGGGAGCAGCGAAGGCATGATCGCCAATTACTACCAGGCCTATCTCGACACCGCGGCGATCGACCGGGCCGGGATGACCCCGGTCAAGGCGGATCTCGACGCGATCGGGCGGATCGCCGACAAGACCCAGCTCAGCGCCGCCATCGGCGGAACGCTTCGCGCCGACACCGATCCCTTGAACGCGACCAACTTCAGGACCGAGAATCTGTTCGGCGTGTTCGTCACTCAGGGCCTCGCCACGCCCGGCGAGACCCTGCCCTACCTGATGCAGGGTGGGATCGGCCTCCCCGAGCGCGAATATTATCTGTCCGGCGACGCCAAGATGGCGGGGCTTCGCACCCAGTATCGCGCCTATGTCGCGACCGTGATGAAGGCCGCCGGGATCGCCGACGCTGAGGCCGCCGCCGGCCGAATCCTCGATCTCGAGACGAAGATCGCCCGGGCCCACGCCACCCGCGAGGAGAGCGAGGATTTCGCCAAGGGCGCTTTGGTGTGGAGCCGGGCCGATCTCGAGAAAAAGGCGCCCGGCCTCGACTGGGCCGCCTTGCTCGGCGCCGCCCAGCTCGGCAACGCCCGGAAGTTCGAAGCCTATCATTCGGGCGCCATTCCCAAGCTCTCCGCTTTGGTCGCCTCCGAACCGCTTCAGAACTGGAAGGACTGGCTCGCCTTCCACACCTTGAACCAGCGCGCCGACGTCCTGCCCGCGCCGATCCGCGACGCCAGCTTCGCCTTCAACGGCACGGCGCTGTCGGGCACGCCCAAGCAGCGGCCGCGCGACCAGCTCGCCCTCAACGCGGTCAGCAACGCGCTCCAGGACGCGGTCGGCAAGGCCTATGTCGACAAATATTTCCCCGCCTCCGCCAAGGCCGAGGTCCAGGGGATGGTCGACAATATCAAGGCCGCCTTCGAGCGCCGGGTCCAGGCGATCGACTGGATGGCCCCCTCGACCAAGCAAGAGGCGCTGAAGAAGGTCCGCTCGATCGTGGTCGGGGTCGGCTATCCCGACCAGTGGCGCGATTATTCGGCGCTCGAGATCGCGCGCGACAACGCCTATGCCAACGACAAGGCCGCGAGCCTCGCCGAATACCGCCACCAGATCGCCAAGATCGGCAAGCCGATGGACCGCGCCGAATGGTGGATGCCGCCGCAACTGGTCAACGCCGTCAACCTGCCGGTCCAGAACGCCCTGAACTTCCCCGCCGCCATCCTCCAGCCGCCCTTCTTCGATCCCAAGGCGGACGCGGCGTTCAACTATGGAGCGGTCGGCTCGGTCATCGGCCACGAGATCAGCCACAGCTTCGACAATAATGGCGCTCTGTTCGATTCGGCCGGGCGCCTCAGGAACTGGTGGACCCCGGCCGACTTCGCCCGTTTCCAGAAAGCGGGATCCGCGCTCGCCGCCCAATATGACAGCTACGAGGCGCTGCCCGGCCTTCACGTTAAGGGCAAGCTCACCCTGGGCGAGAATATCGCCGACGTCGCCGGCCTCTCCGCGGCCTACGACGCCTACCGCGCCTCGCTCGGCGGCAAGGAGGCGCCGGTGCTCGAGGGCTTCACCGGCGACCAGCGCTTCTTCATCGCCTACGCCCAGGCCTGGGCGACCAAGACCCGCGACGAGAATTTGCGCCAACGAGTCCTCACCGACGGCCACGCCCCGGGCCAGTTCCGGGCGCTGACGGTGAGGAACCTCGACGCCTGGTACAAGGCGTTCGCGGTGAAGCCGGGGCAGAAGCTGTATCTGGCGCCGGAGAAAAGGGTGAAGGTGTGGTGAGCTTGAGCCGCCGAGCGCAGCGACGCCAAGGCCAAGCGTCGCCGAAGCTGCGCGAAGAGCCGGGCGAAAGCCGGCCAGCCTCGCATCGCGAAGACTGAAGTGACGCGATTCAGTCGCGTGACGGCGCCGAAAGGAAAGGGCGTCGCATCACATCGCGTGATCCGGCGTGGTGTCGGCCGTCAACACGCCGGCGCAGCTAAGGCGACACCTTGTCGGGGCCGATGAGGCCCATGAACTTGCCGGCCGGGTCGAGCCCGATCCCGACGACCAAGGTTTGATCGGGGTAGACGAGCGTGAACTCGTCGAAGCCCCACCCATCCGGCCTTCGAAAGTGGATGGCCTGCGGATCGCCAAGCGGCTGCAGGCGGCGCTGCGTGTCCGCAAACGCGGCGCGGCCCGGTTCCCCGGCGTCCGCTCCCAGCAAAGTGTAATCGGGCTCGGGCGCGGCACGGCCGGCGAGGACGCGGCGCAGCATCGCCTCCGAGCCCCTCAGCGGCACGGTCCGCTGCTTAAGAACCGAGACGGGAGATGCCGCCTCGATCGTCGCGGCGGCGGGCGATCGGCCGAGACGGCTGAGCGCAGTGGCGAGCGCATCCGCGGCGGGCACCGAGATGTCAGGCTGCACCCCCCGTCCCTCCCAGTTGGATCCGGTCACCGGGCTCTCCGCGCGACCTGTCGGGATGAACGCCATGACATCGTGTCCGATCGGAAGTCTCTGCGCCGGGTTCGCGCCACCACCGGTCGTCTCGCCGACGAGGGTGCCGAGCTTCAGCGTCTGGATGTCGTAGGCGAGCTCCTCGCCGCCCGAAAAGGTCCTGCCGTTGATCAGAACATAAACGGGCCGGCCGGCGAAGCTGACCGGGGTCCGCTCGCTGAAGAAGGGCTTGCGCGTGAGGTCGGTCGTACCCGCCTTGCGCCAGACGATGCGGTTGATTTCGACCCTTTGGCCCGCGGGCACGAAATGGCTGACCAGATAGCTCACCGATGCCGGGTTGCCGCCGGCATTGCCGCGCACGTCGATTATCACGGCGCGACTGCCTTTCAGGCCCGCCATGGCGCGGTCGAGCGCGGGTTTGAACGACCAGGGATTGGGGAAGCCGTCGAACTGGAGATAGGCGATCCCGCCCGCAAGCCTGTCCGCGCGGACGATTCCAGCCTCGCCCGCCGGAATCGACGTGACGCTGAAGTCAGCCCCGCCCCTCGCAACGAACACCGCGAGATGATTGTCGTGCAGGACGCCGCGCAGGTCGTCGCTCAGCCGCTTGGCGAGGGACGGCAGGTCGGTGATCCGATCATAGGCGCCCGAGGCGGCGGCGGCGGTGATCGCGGCGGCACCCTTCTCGCCGACATCCGGGTATATGTATCGGTTGCGCAACTCGGTCGCCAGTTGCGCCACGATCGCTTTGCGGGCGGCTGGGTCGAGCGGGGCCGATGTGGCCGGCGACGCGCTCGGCACCGAGGTTTGCGCAAGCGTCGGCGCGGCAGCAGCGGCAAAGAGCAAGGATGCTAGCAACGCGGCGGGTCGAAAACGCATTGAGTTATCCTCAGCAAGGGGCGGCGGACTTGTGTAACCAAGTGCCACACGCGCTATGAAGTGGGTGGTGTGCAGACGCTCCATAACACACCCGAAAGCACGGGCGCAGTCGTTATCCAGGCGCTTCGCGATCACTGACGCGAACGGTGACTGGCACTAGTAACTGTCACTGCCGCCCCGCCGAGCGCCGGGCCTGTTCAGGGCGCTGACCGGCGCAATCTCAACCCCTCGTATGCGGCGTTCGCCGTCAAGCTGGGATAGATGCCGTAACTGGCCTCGGCGAAGAGGGGCAAAGTCAGGTAATTCCGGAGCGAAAGACCCTCACCTGTGCGGGCACCCCGGCCAGCAACAAGGCCTCCGCTTCCCCTCCCCCAGGCTCTCACGCCCCCATTCGAGCCGCTTGGCTTGCGTCTCCGCCTTCTTTGCCGACGTCATCCAGCAGATCCATTCGTTGCGGGCGAGCGGGGTGATGGCGCGCCAGGTCGCGAGCGCCTCCGGATCGCCGCGCAGCGCCGCTTCGAGCTCGTCCGGAAGCGCGTGCACCACGCCGCCGGGAATCGCCGCCTCGCCGCTCATCCTCCTCGCCCTTCGCGTCTTACGAATTGAGGATGAAGGAAGCCGGGCAAAGGGATCGGTCCGAAACTTTGCAAATGGCGCGCGTGATAGCCATTGAGCTTACTGCTTATCATCGAGCAGGCCGGCCGGTATTTCGAGCTTGATGAGCTTCCATGTCGCGAAACCGCGACGTTCAAGCAGGAGGGAAGGTCCGTCCTCATTCGATTTCTTGTTGTGAAGCCGGACGCGGAAGCGATTGAGGTTAACATACTCGGTGCGGCTCTCGATATCGGGGTTCGCCTGCGCCTTGGCCCGGTCAGTCGGTTTCTGACCGCGCATCATCGCCGCGATACCATCGGGGGTGACAAAGCTATCAACCATCCGATCAACGATCGCAGGCATCATCATCGCGCCTAGCCCGGCGAACGGGTTGTTCCGCATTTCGGGGTCGTTCTGCATTTTTGTCATCATCGCCGCCGACATCTGCGATTTCAGGCTGTCCCGCACAGCTGGAAAATCAACGCCCGCCTCGAGCTCGTCGGTATCCGCTTCGAGCGCGGCGTTTCGAAGCGAGTAGATGGCGTAGTAAGGCGACCCGACGTAAATGCCGACCGCGATCAAGAGCAGCGCCCCCGCGATGGCGATCCATTTCCTCATTCGCTTTCCCCTCCGGTTCGTCAAACTTGTCGCCACGCACTGACATCGTGCAACGCAAGCCTCCGTATTCAAAGCGACACCACCTAAAATTGTGCCCGAGTGGCGGCCTGGGCCCTTTGGACCGATGCCGGTGCTGCCGCCGTGGAGTGAAGCCGCGCCGTCGGCCCTGTCCGCGGTGCGGCAGGCCGCCCGGGCTTCGCGCCTCAACCCGCCCCGATCAGCTCCCGCCCGATCAGCATCCGCCTGATCTCGTTCGTCCCGGCGCCGATGTCGAGCAGCTTGGCGTCCCTCAGGAAGCGTTCGACCGGCCAGTCCTTGGTGTAGCCGGCGCCGCCCAGCGCCTGGATCGCCTCGAGGCTGACCTTCACCGCGCTTTCCGACGCGAGCAGGATGGCCCCGGCGGCGTCGAAGCGGGTGGTCTTGCCGGCGTCACAATTCTTCGCGACCGTGTAGACATAGGCCCGGGCCGAGTTGAGCGCGACGTACATGTCCGCGACCTTGGCCTGCATGAGCTGGAAGCCGCCGATCGCCTGGCCGAACTGCTTCCTCTCACGCACATAGGGAAGGACGACGTCGAGGCAGGCCTGCATGATGCCGAGCTGGATCCCGGCCAGCACCGTCCGCTCGTAATCGAGCCCCGACATCAGAACGCCGACGCCGCCGTTGACCGGCCCCATCACATTCTCGTCCGGCACTTCGCAATCGCTGAAGACGAGCTCGCCGGTCGGGCTTCCCCGCATCCCCATCTTGTCGAGCTTCTGGCCGAGGCTGAAGCCCGGCATGCCTTTCTCGACCAGGAAGGTGGTGATCCCCCGGCTGCCCTCGCCGGTCTTGGCGTAGACGACGAGCGTGTCGGCATGATGGGCGTTGGTGATCCAGAATTTGGTGCCGTTGAGGACGTAGCCGCCCTGCACCTTTTCCGCCTTCAATTTCATCGACACCACGTCCGATCCGGCGCCGGCCTCGGACATGGCGAGCGAGCCGACATGCTCGCCCGAGATCAGCTTGGGGAGATATTTCGCCTTCTGCTCCGGGCTCGCCCAGCGTCGGATCTGGTTGATGCACAGGTTCGAATGGGCGCCGTAGGACAGGCCCACCGAGGCCGAAGCCCGGGCCACTTCCTCCTGGGCGACGACATGCTCGAGATAGCCGAGGCCGAGGCCGCCATATTCCTCCTCGACGGTGATCCCGTGAAGGCCGAGCGCGCCCATCTCCGGCCACAGCTCCGTCGGGAACCAGTCGTCGGCGTCGATCCTGGCCGCGAGCGGAGCGATCCTGTCGGCAGCGAAGCGCTCCGTCGCGTCGCGGATCGTGTCGGCCATCTCGCCGAGCGCGAAGTCGAGCCCGATACCGGCCATTTTTGTCCTCCTGGTTGGGGGGCGCCCTAGCAGAGCGGCGCGGATTTGAACAAGGCGGGGCGGGCGACTATGTGGCGCTTAGAAAATTCCTCCCCGCGATTTCGCGGGGAGGGGGACCACCCGAAGGGTGGTGGAGGGGTTCTTGCCCGAACCCGAAGAACCCCTCCACCAGGCTCCGCCTGGTCCCCCTCCCCCGGAAAGCCGGGGGAGGAATGAGACAGGAGCCCCCATGCCAATCACCGATCCCATCGTCATCCTCTCGTTCGCCCGAACCCCGATGGGCAGCTTCCAGGGCGCCCTTGCCGGCGCCTCCGCCACCGAACTGGGCGCCGCCGCCGTCCGGACCGCGGTCGAGCGGGCCGGGATTTCGGGCGGGGACGTCGATAAGATCTTCATGGGCTGCGTTCTCCCCGCAGGCTTGGGCCAGGCCCCCGCCCGCCAGGCGGCGCTCGGCGCCGGCCTTCCTCGATCGGTAGAAGCGACGACGATCAACAAGGTCTGCGGCTCGGGCATGCAGGCGGTCATGTTCGCCAACGACATGATCGCCGCGGGCTCGGCCGACCTCATCGTCGCCGGCGGCATGGAATCCATGTCCAACTCGCCTTATTTGATGAAGAAGCACCGCTCCGGCGCCCGAATCGGCCACGACACCGTATACGACCATATGATGCTCGACGGTCTCGAGGACGCCTATGACGCCGGCCGCGCCATGGGCACCTTCGCCGAGGACGCCGCCCGCGAATATCAGTTCACCCGCGCCGACCAGGACGAATATGCGATCGAATCGCTTCGCCGGGCCAGCGCCGCGATCCAGTCGGGCGCCTTCGAGCGGGAGATCGTGCCCGTCACCGTCAAGACCCGCAAGGGCGAGGACGTCGTCGCCGTCGACGAGCAGCCCGGCAAGTCCAACCCGGAAAAGATCCCCGGCCTCAAGCCCGCCTTCGCCAAGGACGGCACCATCACCGCCGCCAATGCCTCGTCCATCTCGGACGGCGCCGCTGCTTTGGTGATTACCCGCCAGTCGGTCGCCGACCGCCTCGGCGTCAGGCCGGTCGCCCGAATCGTCGCCCACGCCGCCCACGCCCAGGCGCCCAACCTCTTCACCAGCGCCCCCGTCCCGGCGGTGCAAAAGGCGCTTGCGAAAGCCGGCTGGAACGTCGGCGACGTCGACCTCTACGAAGTCAACGAAGCCTTCGCCTGCGTCGCCATGATCGCGATGCGCGATCTTGGGATCCCGCGGGAAAAGCTCAACGTCCATGGCGGCGCCACGGCGCTCGGCCACCCGATCGGCGCCTCGGGCGCGCGGTTGCTCGCAACTCTGCTCAGCGCGCTGGAAACGCACGGCCAGAAGCGAGGCCTCGCAACTCTTTGCATCGGCGGCGGCGAAGCGACGGCGATGGCGGTGGAGCTGATGGATTGATCGCAACGAGGTTGAGCGGCCTTCCGACTAGAGCCCCAACAGCGTCTTTATCTTTTCCGAGAAAAGAAAGACGCCCGCAAACAGTGCCGCCGCCGTCATGTTCGAGGTGAAGACGAACCCCTTGCCGGGCAGGTGCGCGATTCGGACTTCGAGCTTTGCGATCCGGGCGTCCATGCCGTCCGATGTGCCGCCGCCCGCTTGCAAGGCGCTAGGAGCATGGGGACCGGCCGGCGAGGCGCTCATGCCGCCGCCCAGTCGGAAGCGGATCTGTCGATAGTCGAAAGATCGTGTTGCTCGTTCATCGCAAAACGATTGGCATCGCAGACCGTCAAGGCAAGCGCTTCGATCAGCGAAAATTGTCTGAATCCGAAGATTGTCTAGCGGCCGGCTCTACCAGCCGTTGCACCGCTCCCACACCGATCGCACCTCCGCCCCGCCCTCTACGACATGATACCTCTCATGCGCGGCGGCCGTCATGCAGGCGTGGTTGGGGGCGATCCGGACCTGGCTTCCGATCGGCAGCCGATCGAAGTCCGCTTCGCCGGCCGGAACCAGCCCGTGCTCCTGATTGGTCGAGCCGATCCAAAGACCGAGCGGCAGCCCCGTCGCCGAGTCCCACAGGCTTCCGTATCTCGGCTTTTCCCGCGCCGGCCCGGCATCCTTGGACAAAGCGAGGCCTCCCGCATCCACCAGCAGATAGCCCAGGTCTCTGCGGTGCCCGATAACGGTCGAGAGGACGGAAAGCGCGATCTCCTCCTCCGCGCAAACGCCGAGCGCCGCCATGACCAGGTCCATGAACATGTAGACTCCGGCGCGCACCTCCGTGACTCCGTCGAGCCGCTCGGCGAACAGGGCGCCGGGCGTCGATCCGACGCTGACCGCCGGCGCCGGCAGGCCCGCCGCCCGAAGCGCCTCGGCCGCGGCCACGGCGCGCGACCGTTCCTGCTCCGCATGGGCGCGGATTCCGTCGGGCGACCCCTGATTGTAGGAGAGGCCGGCATGGGTCATCACGCCGCGAAGCTGCGTGCCGGGGGCCTCGTCCAGGATCCGGCCGATCTCGACGAGACGCTTAGAATCGCCCGCCGCCACGCCCGCCCGTCCGCCGTCCGTGTCCACCTCGATCAGCACCGGGAAGACGGTTCCCAGCGCCGCCGCCTCCCGGGCCGACGCCTCCGCCATCTCGACGCTGTCGAGGATGATCGTGAGCTCGGCCCCGCGCCGCTGCAGGCCCGCGACATGGGCGAGCTTCGAGGGCACGATCCCGACCGCGTAGAGGATGTCGGTGAACCCGTGGTCGAGGAAATGCTCCGCCTCGCGCAGAGTTGAGACGGTGATCCCGCCGGGCTGGCCCTCGACCGCGAGCCGGACGATGTCCGACGACTTGGCGGTCTTGACGTGGGGCCTGAGCGGTACGCCGAGCTCCGCGAGCCGGCTCCGCATCCGTTCGATATTATGAGTCAGGCGGGCGCGGTCGACCACCAGTGCCGGGGTCTCGAGATCGGTCAGCTGCATCCGTCGCCTATATCAGCGAAGCGCAACGGAGCGACCGGTTATGTCGGCTCTCGTCACCAGCGATAGGTCA
>JAXDPE010000043.1:0-45173 GCA_034668565.1 Sphingomonadales bacterium
CGATCCCCTCGGGGACGAGCTTCAGCTGGTCCTGGATATCGTGCTGGAAATAGCGGTCGGCCGAGCCCCTCGCCATCGCCCCCACCGAACCCATGCCCCGATAGGATTTGTAGGAGCGGCCCTGATAGAGGAAGGTCTCTCCCGGCGCTTCCTCGGTCCCGGCGAGGAGCGAGCCCGCCATCACCGTCGAGGCCCCGGCGGCGAGCGCCTTGGCGAGGTCGCCGCTCGTCCTGAGGCCGCCGTCGGCGATGATCGGGGTGCCCGAGGCGGCGGCGGCGTCGGCGGCATCCATGATCGCTGTCAGCTGGGGCACGCCGACGCCCGCGACGACCCGGGTGGTGCAGATCGAGCCCGGGCCGATGCCGACCTTGACCGCGTCCGCCCCGGCCCCGATCAGCGCCCGGGTCGCCTCGCCGGTGGCGACGTTGCCGGCGACGATCTGGACCGAGTTGGAAAGCTTGCGGAGCCGCTCCACGGCGGCGGAGACCTCGCGGTTATGGCCGTGGGCGGTGTCGATGACGATGAGGTCGCATTCGGCGTCGATCAGGGCCTCGGAGCGTTCGAAGCCCTTGTCGCCGACCGTCGTCGCCGCGGCGACCCGAAGCCGGCCGGCGCTATCCTTGGTGGCGCCCGGATATTTGCCGGTATTCTCGATATCCTTGACCGTGAACAGGCCGGTGCAGCGTCCGTCATGGTCGACGACGATCAGCTTCTCGATCCGGCGCTGGTGGAGGAGCCGCTTGGCCTCCTCCTGGCTGACGCCCGGGCCGACCGTAGCGAGATTGTCGCGGGTCATCAGCTCGGCGACCCGCTGGCCCGGATCCTCGGCGAAGCGCACGTCGCGGTTGGTGAGGATCCCGACCAGCCGGCCGTCCTTCTCGGTCACCGGAATGCCCGAAATCTTGTGCCGCTTCATCAGCTCCAGCGCATCGGCCAGGGTCTGGTCGGGCGCCATGGTGATCGGATTGACCACCATCCCGCTCTCGAACCTCTTCACCGCCCTGACCGCCGCCGCCTGCTCGTCGGTGGTGAGGTTGCGATGGAGGACCCCGATCCCGCCCAGCTGCGCCATGACGATCGCCATGTCGGCCTCCGTCACCGTGTCCATCGCCGAGGACAGGATCGGGATGTTGAGCCGGATCTCGCGGGTGACCTGGGTCGAGGTGTCGGCCTGGCTCGGAAGCACCGACGATTCGCCCGGCTGGAGCAAAACGTCGTCGAAGGTGAGCCCCAGCCTGATATCCATTCGCGCCTCGTGAGGATTCGGTGGGGTTCTATAGGAGGGGGGCCGGCGGGGCGCCAGAGCGCCCGCGCGGCTGGACTGCGCTGTTGCGACGAGCGGAGGTTGGGGTAAGAAAGCGAGGTGATAACCGCACTCGACTTCCCGGCCGACAAACTCGATGATCGGGAATGCGAGTTTGTCGGCGCGATCAAGGACCACGGCTGGTTCGCGACCCGAGTGTTTGACGCCGAAGGCAAGCTTCCCGAATTTAGCTATTCAACGGGCCTCTGGCTGCGGCACGGCTTTCCAGAGCTGATCCTCTTCGGCCTTCCCAGGAAAGCCTCGTATGACATTCTATCCGAGATTGTCCGCGAGGCGGAAAGCAGCGTCAAGTTGCCCATGGGGGTTCGCCTGAACCATGTGTTCGGCAACGCCGATGCCTTCCTCATGCCGGTGGCTCGACGCTATTATGAAGAGCATCTCGGCTGGAGCCGGTGGTTTTACGGGGGCGACGATTTTCCCTGCGCACATCTCATCTGGCCCGACGCGGCGGGCCTGTTTCCATGGGAGCCCGGCTTCGGCGAGGACATGAGTTTCGACCAGCCCGATCTGACCGAAAGGGGCTGGCCCGCAGAGCTGGCGAACTGACACAGTCAAAAGAAGAAGCGGCCAGTCGGGCGCCGAATCGGAGAATGTACCGCTCAGCTGCTGAACGCCTTCCCTCTCGCGCTTCTGATGCCGGAGCTTCAGCTTGAATATTCGGCCAGGGGCAAGAGAAGCCGATAGCTCGACAGCTCTTGGCGTGAGGCGCAACCGACCCGTCAGCGGTAAGTGACCGTGGACATGACCGCGAAGGGCTGGGCCGGCATTCCCGAATGTACCTCCACCGCCATCTTGCCGTCGGTCTCGCTGATCGCGGTGAAGCGGGCGCCCAATATGGTCATTTCCTTGGGCATGTCGGTCGCCTTGAAGCCGACCGGGTCGGTGATCCGCTTCTTGTCGTCGCCGGTGCCGAAGGCGATCATGAAATTCTCGCGGCCGTAAATGTTGAAGAAGTTGCGCCGCTCGATCGCGACGAAGGCCGGGATCCGGGACGTGGCCGGATCGACGACGCGATATTCGAGCGGGGCGGCCAGCGGCGTCGGGGCTTTGGGCATCTTGGCGGAGATCATCACCAGGGCGGGAGTCGCGCTCGTCACCTTGAACCGGCTCTCGAAGCGGCCGTCGCGGTCGGCATCCTGGAAACATAAGAGCCGGGTCGCCGGACCTTCCGTCAGCTCCCCTTCGCAATAGACCGCGCCCGTGCCGCCCGTCGCCTCGATCAGCTGCGTTCCAGCCGGCAGAGAGTCTTGCGACGGCGCTTCGCTCCACGCCCCGGCGAGCTCGGCGAGGCCGGTCGGCAGGAGTCGCTGCCTCACCACCTCCTCCTTGCCGGCGAGGCTGCGAATCCCGACCGGGGGCGGCGCCGGTTCAATATTCCAGACGGAGAGAAGCCTTCGCGACTGGGCCGCCGCCGGTCCGGCCGCGACCAGGCAGGAGATTCCGAGGGCCCCAGCCGCCAGCGCCTTCGATATCGTCATCCCGTTGCTCCTCCGATGCCGCGAAATGGTATCAGTTCGCCGCGGCCAAAAAAAGAAGCGGCCAGTCGGGCGACTGGCCGCTTCGATTTACGACAGGTTCGATTTTACGACAGGTCTGCCGAAGCTTAGAACTTCACGTGCAGGCCGACGCTGGGGCGCAGGGTGTCGAACGAGACGGTGTCGACCGCAACCCGCAGACCCATGTTCTTGCCCACCGCGACGTCGGCGCCGACGCCGACGAGATAATCGTCGACCGTGTCGGAGACGTCGAGATCGTCATCGTCGATCAGGTTGTCGCTGACGCCGAGCAGGCCGGAGCCGTCGATGTTGATCCACTGATAACCGGCGCGGGCGAAGATCACCGTGCCGCCCTTGGCGCGGAAGCCGATCCGGCCGGCGACGCCATATTCGGAATCAATGGGGCCGTTGCCGAGGCTGAAATTGCCTTCGACGCCGATCACGGCCGACTTGCCGAGGTCGAAGTCGACCCCGCCGTAGGCGCCGTAGGTGACGGCGTTGTCGTCGAGCTTGAAGCCGGCGGTGTCGATCTGGTTCTTGTTGATACCGAGGTCGTGCAGGGCGACCTGAGCGCCGATATAGGGATGAGCGCTCGACTCCTGAGCCTGAGCCGCGCCGGGAACGGCGAGCGGCAGAGCCACGGCGCTCACCAGCAATGCAATCTTCTTCATGTTACAATAGACCCTTCTTTCTGTCGCTGACTTGCGATCAGATGACGTCGAGGTAATGAATTGATGTGCTTTCGCAAGGCGGTAGCCGGGGATTGCAGGCTAATGTGTTTTTAAAGCAACAGTTGGAAAGGTGATGATTACGCGGCGACCTTGGTCGCAACAACATAGATCATACCGGCCTGATATTTAAGATGCCCGGCCAAGCCGCTTCGGTGCAGCCGCGAGGGCGCCAGCCCGGTTCGGTAACTGGCCCAGGCACCAGGATCGTGGCGCTGCACAAAATAGGTTCAAGTCGGAACGGCCTTCGCCCGCCGACCCAATCCGCCCATTCCTCGAAACGGCCGCTTCCGCTAGCGTTGGCGCGGCCGAAGGAGGAAGGACGTGACTCGCAAAGGACCCTTCTACGGAAGCCTCTATTTCCAGGTCCTGCTCGCGATCGCGCTCGGCGTCCTGGTCGGCTGGGTCTTCCCTGCCCTGGGCGCCTCGCTGAAGCCGCTCGGGGACGCCTTCATCAAGCTGGTGAAGATGATCATCACCCCAGTCATCTTCCTGACCGTGACCACGGGTATCGCGGGGATGTCGGACCTGAAGGCCTTCGGGCGGGTCGGCGCCAAGGCCATGGCCTATTTCCTGACCTTCTCGACTCTCGCCCTCGCCGTCGGGCTGATCGTCGCCAACCTCGTCCGTCCCGGGGCGGGGCTGAACGTCGATCCGGCGGCGCTCGATCGGGGCGCCGTCGCGACCTATGTCAGCCAGGCGCACGAGCAGACCGTGACCGGCTTCCTGCTCCACATCATCCCCGACACCTTCTTCAGCGCCTTCACCTCGGGGCAGATCCTGCAGGTGCTGTTCGTCTCGATCCTGTTCGGGATCGCGCTCGCACTGCTCGGCGAGCGCGGGGAGCGGCTGCTGGGGGGGATGCGGGTGCTGACGGCGATCATGTTCCGGATCGTCCATCTCCTGATGTACGTGGCGCCGGTCGGCGCGTTCGGCGCGATGGCCTATACAATCGGCGCCTATGGGATCGGCACGCTGGCCAATCTGGCGGCTCTGGTCGCGACCTTCTACGCGACATCGCTCATCTTCGTGCTGGGCGTCCTTGGGTTGGTCGCAAGGGCGGCGGGGTTCTCGATCTTCGCGCTGATCCGTTACCTGAAGGACGAATTGCTGCTCGTGCTCGGAACCTCGAGCTCCGAGAGCGCCATGCCCTTGCTGATGGAGAAGCTGGAGCGCGCCGGCTGCCCCAAGCCGATCGTCGGGCTGGTCGTACCGACGGGCTACAGCTTCAACCTTGACGGCACCAACATCTACATGTCGCTCGCCGCTCTGTTCATCGCGCAGGCGACCAACACCCCGCTCAGCTTCGCCGACCAGCTGCTTTTGATGGCGGTGGCGATATTGAGCTCGAAGGGCGCCGCGGGCGTGACGGGATCGGGCTTCATCGTCCTCGCCGCGACCCTGTCCGTGCTTCCGACCGTGCCGGTGGCCGGCATGGCGCTGATCCTGGGCGTGGACCGGTTCATGAGCGAATGCCGCTCGCTGACCAATTTCATCGGCAACGCCGTCGCCACCATCGTCGTCGCCCGCTGGGAGAAAGCCCTCGATCCGGCGCAGCTCAGGGCGGCGCTTGCGCGGCGTGGAGAGCTCGGGGATGGGGAGAGCGATGCGCTCCAGATCGAAGGGCGCAACGACTTGTAATCCTCCCCCGGATTTCCGGGGGAGGGGGACCGCGCAAAGCGCGGTGGAGGGGTTCTTCAGAGTCAGAAAGGCCCCCTCCACCATGCTTCGCATGGTCCCCCTCCCTGCAAATGCAGGGGAGGAATTAGAAAGGGTTTTACCGCCTCGTGCGCTCGACCGGGAATTTGATCGTTCCCTCGGCGGGCTCGGCGAGCAGCTGGGCCACGCTGCGCGCAAGATCGGCCTGGCGGAAGGGCTTGGCCAGGCGCGGAAGCTCGGATCCCGTCCCTTCGGCAATGGTCGAATAGCCGCTGATCAGCATCGCCGGAACCGCCGGGGCAAGCTCGCGGACGTGGCGGATCAGGTCGACTCCGTTCATTCCGGGCATCAGATAGTCGCTGACGAGGAGGTCGAAGGCCGCGCCCTCGCGCACAAGCCGAAGCGCTTCGGCGCCGGACGCGGCCTCGATGATCGTATAGCCGATGTCGGCGAGCATGTCGGCGGTGGCCCGGCGAACGATGTCCTCGTCGTCGATCAGAAGGATGGTCGCCGCCCGGGTTGCGATCTCCAGCGGCGCCTGCTCGATCTCTTCGCGGCCGGCGGGCTCGGCGGCGGCCGGGAGCCACATCTCCGCCGTCGTCCCCTCCCCCGGCTTGCTCCTCAGGTAGAGCGCTCCTCCGAGCTGGGCGGCGAGGCCGTGCACCATCGACAGCCCGAGGCCGGTGCCCCGGCCGACGCCCTTGGTCGAGAAGAAGGGTTCGACCGCATGGCCGAGGGTGACCGAATCCATGCCGACGCCGGTGTCGCTGATCGCGACCCGAAGATATTCTCCCGGCGCGAGCCGCTGTCCGGCGCCGACCTGCTCGGCGCGGGCCGAGATGCTCAGCCTGCCGCCGCCGGCCATGGCGTCGCGGGCGTTGAGGGCGAGGTTGAGGATGGCGAGCTCGAGCTGGTTGGGATCGATCCGGGCCGGCGGAAGCTCGGCCGGACAATCGATCGCGACCTCGACCATCGGCCCCACCGATTTGGAGATGAGGTCCTGCATTCCGTGAAGCAAGGCGACGATGTCGACCGAGCGCGGCTGGAGATCCTGGCGCCGGGCGAAAGCGAGCAGACGCTGGACGAGGGTCGCGGCGCGGCTCGCCGCCTGCGTCGCCATGTCGATGTGGCGGTGCGACTTGTCGGCCGGCGCAGTCCGTCGGCGAAGCAGGTCGAGGCTGCCGATGATCGGGGTAAGCAGATTGTTGAAATCGTGGGCGACCCCTCCGGTCAGCTGGCCCAGGGTCTCCAGCTTCTGCGCCTCGTGGAGCTGGGCGAGCGCGGATTCGTGCTCGCGGGTGCGTTCCTCGACCCGGGCCTCGAGAGTCTCGTTGGCGCGGGTGAGGTCGCGCTGGCTGGCGGCGAGCGATTCGAGCCGGGCCCGGGCCTCATATTGCCGACGGCGGCCGCGAAGCGCCGAGCGGGCGACGCTGACGAGGGTGGTGGGGTGGAAGGGCCGCTCCAGGAAAGTGACATTGCCGAGCACTTCGAGGAAGCGGTCGGCGGCCGGGTTGCGCTCGAGCCCCCCTCCCCGGCTGGTCAGGAGGACGAAGGGCAGGTCCGACCATTCCGGCTGGGCGTCGATCCACGAGCGCACGCCGCGCAGGTCCGAGCGCATCAACGCTTCCTCGGTGAGGAGAACGAAGCCGGCGCCGAGCCCGAGCTCGGCGATCAGCGACGGGAGATCGGCGCAGATCGTGGCGAAGATCCCGGCCTCGCTTAGCATCCCGCGCGCGACCGCGGAGTCGCGGCCGATCGGCGCGAGGATCAGCGCCCGTTCGGAAAGCTCGTCGTTCAAAGGCTGTCGCCCACTGGCGGCGGGGGATGGTTGATCAGCTCGGGGATGCCGCGAAGCACGCCCTGGAAATTGACCAGCGGCTCGCCGAGCGAGATCCCCGACTGGCCGATCCGATATTCGCGGATCGTGTCCTCGTGCGCGCTGGTGCGCTTCTTGATCACCGAAATGGCCCTTCGGACCCGGCCCGCCGCCTCGAAATAGCGAAGCAGGATCACCGTGTCGGCGAGATAGGTGACGTCGACCGGCGACTTCATGTCGCCGACCAGCCCGTGCTGGGCGACGGTGAGGAAGGTGCTGGTGCCCAGGCGGTTCAGGAACTGGAGGAGCTCGTGCATATGCAGGATGAGCTGCTGCTCCTGCGGCATCGAGGCCTGGTAGCCATTGAGGCTGTCGATCACGATGGTCCGGACCGAGTCGTTTTCCACGGCGGAGCGGACCCGGTGAGCGAATTCGCCCGGCGCGAGCTCGGCCGCGTCGACCTGCTCGACGATCAGCTTGCCGCGGTCGACCATCCCCTGGAGATCGAGGCCGAGCCCCTTGGCGCGCTCGAAGAGGAGTCCGAGCTCCTCGTCGAAGATGAACATGGCGGCCTTCTCGCCCCGCTCCACCGCCGCGACCGCGAAGGTCAGGGTGATGAGGGACTTGCCGGTCCCGGCCGGGCCGATGACCAGGGTGCTCGAGCCCCGCTCGAGCCCGCCGCCGAGAAGCGCGTCGAGCTCGGGAGAGGCGCTTTTCACGGTATCGCGGACGAAATCGGACCGATGCTCGGATGAGACCAGCCTCGGGAAGATGCGGACCCCGCCGGTGTCGATCACGAAATCGTGAAAGCCGCCGCGGTAGCGCTGGCCGCGATATTTGACGACTCTCATGCGCCGGCGCTCGGCGCCATATTCCGGCGCCAGCTCCTCGAGCCGGATCACCCCGTGGGCGACGCTGTGGACCGTCTTGTCATTGATCTCGGTGGTGAGGTCGTCGAGCATCACCACGGTGGCGTCATGGTGCGAGAAATAATGCTTCAGCGCCAGGATCTGCCGGCGATAGCGAAGCGAGCTCTGGGCGAGCAGCCGGATCTCGGAAAGGCTGTCGAGCACGACCCTCTTGGGCTGCACCCGCTCGACCACCTCGAAGATCCGCTTCGTCGTTTCGCCGAGCTCGAGATCGGACGAGTATAGGAGGCTCTGCTGCTGCTCGTCGTCGAGGAGGTTCTCGGGCGGTACCAGCTCGAAAATCTCGTTCGGCTCGGTGAAATCCCAACCGTGCGACTTCGCGCTTTCGCGAAGCTCGGTCTCGGTCTCCGACAAGGTGATGTAGAGCCCGCGCTCGCCGTGCCTGGCGCCTTCGAGCAGGAACTGGGAGGCGATCGTCGTCTTGCCGGTGCCCGGGCTGCCCTCGAGCAGATAGACCCGGCCGCGCCGGAGCCCGCCCGCGAGGATGTCGTCCAGTCCGGCGACGCCGGTCGCTGCTTTAGTCTCTGTGTCGATCACTATTTCCCTCGCTTCCGCGTTCGAAGCGAGCGCAGGAGGCTAAACGTTACAACGGCCGTTTCGGAGGTCAAACCTTCGCGGGCCGCTGCCGAAAACCGCGACAGCGCGCTTCAGGTTCCATCCGCCCGGCTCGCAAGGTCCATGAAATTGCGCGCCGCCTCGCGGTCGCGCTCGTCACGGAAGGCGATGTCGAGATCGGGGGCCGAGCCGAGCATATGGAGCAGAGCCCAGAGCGCGAAGCGGTTGCCCCGGTCCGTCTCGAGGCCGAGATCGACCCGCATTCGCTCGATCCCGGCTTCGAGGCCGGCGGGCGCGATGGCGGCGAGGTCGGAAGTGCCGAAATAGCGGCGGAGCTGGTCGTCGAATTCCATCCTACGGCCCTACGCCGCGGCGCGCCGTTTCGAAACAGGTTCAACCCCGCCTTTCTCAGTGTCGGCGGCTTCGGGGACTCGAAGCTTCAGCCGGGCCAGCGCGTTCGGGAAGCGGATCCGGACCAGCCAGAAGATCATCACCGCGAAGGGCGCGAAGGCCGGGACGAACAGCAAAAGAGATCCGCGCACCGCCGCCGGCATCGCGCCCTGCTGGCCGAGGAAGAAGGAGCCGGTGGCGATGAAGAAGGCGACACACATCCTCCACACGTGGCGCGAGAGGCGACGACCGGCGGTCAGCCGCCCGCGACGCACGAAGCGCAAATCTCCCAGTCCGGCGAGGAGGCAGATTCCAGCGAAGACGAAGACAGGCGCCGGACCGAGCGGCGTCGTCGCGGCGCCGGTGAAGCCCCCCAGGGCCGTCAGCGCTCCGCCGCCGAGCGCGAGGGCGCAGGCGATCATTTCGAACCGGCCCGGTTTGCCGTCCCGCCGCCGGGCGGTCATCCAGGCGGTGGCGACGAAATAGCACACGATGATCCCGCCGACCGGCGACCCCGGCGGATTCCTGAACGGCTCGAGGAAGGACGCGGTCGTGCCGAGAACAAGCATCGAGGCGACGAAACCGGTCCCGGCGCGGGCGTGAAGCGAACCGCCCTTGAAAGCGACGATGGCGACCGCCCCGGCGACGAGGGCAAGGCAGCCCGCCGCGATATGGATCCACAGCAGAGCGTTCATGCCGCCACGTCCTCCGGTTCGTCCGCAGCCGCTTCGGGCAGGAATTCAAGCAGGTCGCCGGGCTGGCAACCAAGCGCGTCGCAAATCGCCTCGAGGGTCGAGAAGCGGATCGCGCGCGCCTTCCCGGTCTTCAGGATGGAAAGGTTGACGATCGTGATCCCGACCCGCTCGGCGAGCTCGGTCAGGGTCATTCGACGCGCGTGGAGGAGGTCGTCCAGCTTTACCGCGATGGCCATGGTCAGACCGTTCCTTCGAGGTCGTCGCGCATCACCGCGCCCTCGGCGAACACCCGGGCCAGGACGAAGGTCAGGAGGACGGCGAGCCAGCCGTTGATCGAAAAGCCGGCGTCGAGATTGACGGGATGGGCCGGAGTCGAAACCGACTTGCCGACGCCGGCGATGACGAGGCTCAAAATCTGCAAGGCGAGCAAAGCCCAGGCGATGGCGTTGAGGCGCAAAGCGTTCGCGGGGACGAAGGCGTTACCCGAGCGCACGGTTTCGACCATCGCGACCAGCCGCTTGAGCACCAGATAGTTGATCGGGATCGTGACCAAGCCGAGCACGGCGACGACTCGGAGCCCGAGGATCAGCCGGTCCGTATCGGCGGATGGGGCGAGGTCGAAGGCGCTCATGATCCAGCGCTGGTTGGGCATTGCGACCAGCAAAGCGAGTATGGCGGCGCCGATCAGCCAATTGAGGAGGATGACCAGGCGCAGGACGACATAGGCGATCGGGAGAGCGGCTGAATAATGGCGGGTCATTGGACGCTCCGGCAGTGACATTATCGGTAAACGATAAGGCAGATATCGGCTGCCGTCAAATATTATATCGATTATCGATACAACGGTGGAAGCGACAAGAGCCAGTTGACGCACAGGGCGCCTCCGGTGAGATTGTCCGGTGCGCGCGCTGCTTCTGCTCCTCGTCGTCCTTCTCGCCGGGTCCTGCCGGCCCGCTCCCCGAGCCCACTCACGACTGATCCTGTGGGCTTGGGAGCGGCCCGAGGATCTGCGCTTCGCCGGAACGGCGGCGGAGATCGCCCTGCAAACGGGATTCGTCGAACTGGCCGGAAACGGGATCGAAGCCCGCGGGCGGCGATTTCCGCTTAAATCGGCGGCCACCCCCTCGACGGCGTTGGTGCATGTCCAGATCGACCACCGGAGCGCCCTCGAATGGACCCCATCGCTTCGGGCGCGGGCGAGCGCCGCGATCTTGTATTATGCGGCCGCGATTCCGGCCCGGCGCGTGCAGTTGGATTTCGAAGTGCGCGCCTCCGAACGGGCGGTGCTGCTGGACGTGCTCTCGGACGTGCGCAAAGGCCTGCCGAAAGGCACCCTGCTTTCAATGACCGCTTTGGCCTCATGGTGCGACACCGAAGGCTGGCTGGAGCGCGCTCCGGTGGACGAGATCGTGCCGATGATGTTCCGGATGACCATGGGCGGCGAGGCGCTGAGGAAAAGGCTGGCGGCGGGCGGCGATTTTCGCAATCCTCGCTGCCGGGCCGCCCTCGGCGTCGCGACCGATTCACCGATCGCTCGCGCCCCGCCGGGACGGCGAGTCTATCTGTTCAGCCCGCGCAGCTGGACGGAGTCGGAGTTCGAGCAGGCGCGGCGGGGGGTGGAAGCGTGGAGATGAACAGGGGTCGGATCGCGCTGGGGGCATTGCTGGCAGCCGCGACTATTTGGGGCAGTCCGGTCTTCGGATCCGCCGATCCCGGGCCCTACCCCATCTTCGTCGACCGTCACGGCGGCAGCAGCCCCGCGGAGCGGGCCCGGCTGTTCGGCGGCAGGCTCGGCGTCCTGACGACTCGCTCGCCGACCCCTTTGCTCTATCTCGACTGGCGCCTGCTGCACGGGCTGGCCGTCGGACCGGCCGCCGGCACCGCGCTGACGACCCCCTGCTGCGGCGAACCGCCGGCGCTGGGCCCGCACGACGGAGTCTATGGCTGGCTGGAGGCGCGCGCGCTCGTATCGGGCGTGGCGGATTCGCCGAATTACATCGCCACCGAGCGAAGCGGCCCCGATTATACCAGCATCCCGAATTGCTTCCGGGATGCCTTCGACACCGCAACGTCGACCTTGCGGGATCGCTCCTCGCGCTACGGCAAGAACTCGCCGGCCGTCCGCGCCTGGCTCCGGGCTCAGGACGCCGTGTTCGATTCCTGCGGCAGTGAAGGGGCGGCGCTGCCGCCGCTCCCCGCCGACGCTCCCGCCTGGCTGAAGGCCGACCGCGCCTACCAGGAAGCCGCCTTCGCCTTGTACAACGGACGCAACGACGAGGCCGCCACCCGCTTCGCGGCCGTCGCCCAGGATCCGTCGTCGCCGTGGAAGAGCAAGGCGCCCTATCTGCGGGTGCGAGCGCTCCAGCGCGAGGCCCTCGCAACGCGCGACGCCAAGGCCATCGCCCGGTCGCGCTCGGCCTTGCAGGATCTGGCTGCGGCGCCAGCCGGCACCTACGGGCGCGGCGAAGTCCGCAAGATGCTCCGGGCCCTCGCCTATCGCGACCGGCCCGACGCCCTGCTGGCGGAGCTCGACATGGAATTGCGCCGTCCCCAAGCGGACTCCGATATCGCCTTCGCCCTTCGCGACTATCTGCTGCTCAGCGAAAAGGCCTCCGCCAGGCCTGAATTCGTCGACTGGGTCGACACCCTGGCCGGCGGCGAAGATGCCCCCGGCCTCGGTCACGCCCGCGAGCGCTGGACCGCCACCCGGGATCCGGCCTGGCTGATCGCCGGCTTGAGCCTGGTCTCGCCCGGGGATGAAGCCGCCGCCCGTCTCGCCGCCGACGCTGGGGCGGTCCGCCGCGGCGATCCCGCCTGGCTTACCGCCCAATATCATCTGACCCGGCTGACTTTGGCCAAAGCGGAGGAAGACGCCGTCCGCGCCCGCCTCGACCCGATCCTCGCCGATCGGGCCCTGACCCTGGGCGACCGCAACCTCTTCGCCGGCGAGCGGGTGCAAGTGTCGGCGGATCTCGGCGAGCTCGCGCGCTACGCCCTGCGCCAGGCCTTTTGCGGCGGACCCGGCGAATATTGCATCGGCGACGATTGGGCCCGGAACGACGGCAATCTGGCGCCCCATCGCGGCGGTTGGGTCGGCCTCGGGGCGGACGGCCGCTTCATCATCGACCGGCTGCCGCTCGGAGCGCGGATCGCCCTGTCGAGGTCGCCGGAACTGCCGGCGCCGGTCAGGCTCGACCTCGCGCTCACCAACTTCGCCCGGGCGGTTCAGCTCCGCGACGATGGAGCCGCGGCGCAGATTGCCGGCGATCTCGCGGTCCTGCTCCCGCAGATGAAATCCGACTGGCAGGGAATTGCGGCCGCGGTCCCTGGCGACAGCCGGCGCTTCGCCGAATATTTCGCGATGGCCAAGCTTCCCGGCCTGCGCACCGACCTGATCGCCTTTCAATATACGAGGCCGGTCGGCGCCCTGCCGGATTTCCAGGGTCGATGGACCGACTGGATGATGGTTCCGCGCGGGGCCGGCGCTCCGGCGGAATACCCGCCGGCCCGCGCCTATGAGTCAGGCGAATATTACGGCGAGTCGACCGGGCCGACCGACCTCACCTGCCTCGATTCCTGCGGCCGCTCGGACTTTCCGGCCCACCTCCCGGCCTTCGTCGCCGCCGTCCAGGGCCAGGCGGTGGCCGAACGCCCGGCGTTCCGAAGCTTCGCTGAGGACAAGCCGGCGCCCGCGGGCGCCGCCTCGCTCTGGGACGAAGCCCTCGCTCTGGCCCGCGCCCGCCCCGCCGATCCGCGCTCGCCCGAGATGCTCTACCGGCTGATCCGGGTCGCGCGCTGGGGCGGCAATCACGACCATCTCGGCCGCCGCGCCTTCCAGCTTCTTCATTCGGCCCATGCCAAATCCGCCTGGGCGAAACGCTCCCCTTATTATTACGACGATTAGAACGCCTTCCCCGACTCGCTAGCGGCTCGGCCAGGGGTAGAGCGCCGGGTCGGCGAGCTTTCGGCCGAGCGCTATCATCAGGTCGGTATCCTCGGCGGCGCCGGCCAGCGGAAGGTCGGGGCCGGGATTGTCGGCGGCCGAATGATAGGGCCCGGCGAGAAAGGCATTGAGCTTCTTCATGTCGGAGAAGGAGCCGCCGACCATGATCGCGGGCACTCCCGCCCGGGCGAGGGCCCAGCCGTCCTGGCGCTCGACCAGGGCCGCGGCCTCGTCGTCGCGGTCGAGGTCGCGGCCGGCTTCCGCGACGGTTCGATCTATCAGCGAGTCCAGCGCGGCCCGGCCGCGGCCCATCACCGCCACTTTCTCGCCTTTGGGAGCGATGGCGAGGGTGTCCATGTTGACGGCGGCGACGATCGAGCGGAGCGGAACCGGCGGACGGGAAGCGAAATATTCGGCGCCGAGAAGGCCCATTTCCTCGGCGGTGGTGGCGAGAAAGAGGATGTCGCGCTTCGGCCTCGGGCCCCGGCCCAGGGCCCGAGCGATTTCGAGCAACGCGGCGACGCCGCTCGCATTGTCGACCGCGCCGTTGCAGATCTGGTCCTTGGCTTCCTTCTCGCAGAGCCCGAGATGGTCCCAATGGGCGAGGTAGAGCAGGCTCTCGCCGCCGCCGCCCGAGCCCCGGATTCGCCCGACCACGTTGTTCGTTCGAATCGTCTCGATCTGGGTGGCGACCTCGAAGCTGGCGCGAAGCTTGAGCGGGATCGCCGTGAACTCCGGGCCGGGAGTGGCGAGGAGTGCGGCGAGGTCCTGCCCGGCGGCCCGGAACAAGGTTTCGGCGGCCGCCTGCGAGATGGCCCCGGTGAGCCGCGGAGGCGCGTGGATCGAAAGCCGTTTCTGCCCGCCGTCGTAAACGCGCTGGATGACCGGCCAGGGCAGGTCCCGGCCGATTATGCCGATAACCGCGGCGGCGCCGGCGGCCGCCACCGCCTCCGCCCGCTCGGAATAGCCGGGAAAACCCGGCGTCTCCGGTGAATCGTAGAGGATGAGGACGATCGCGCCTTTGAGATCCGCGCCGGCCAGCTGATCGATCCCCTTATCCGGCATAACCGCGCCGTGGCCGGCGAATATCACGGGCGCCGAATCCAGGGTTTCGCGCTCGGAGCGGCCGAAGACCATGATCTCGTCCCGGCCGAACTCGATCCGCTCGCTTTTCTTCCCTTTCGGCCACCAGAGGCTGGTCTGGTCGCCCGGACTGCGCGCGATCACGTCGAACGGCTGGTACCAGCTGTTGCGTGGCCCCGCCGGCTCGAGCCCGAAAGACCGCATCTGCCCGGCAATGTAGGCGATCGACTTCTGCTCGCCCTCGGTGCCGGGCTCGCGGCCGGCGAAGTCGTCGCTCGCGAGGATGTCGATATGGCGGCGCAGAGCGTCGGGCGAGACCGGCTCGGCCGAGGCCTGCGGAGGGATGAAAAGGAGGGCAAGCGCGGCAAGGAAGCGAAAGGCCATCCCGCGGCTTAAGGCCGCCCGAGCGTCACTGGCAAGAGGCGCCGCGGGAGCCGGCCTGGAACCGCGGTTTGGATTTCAGGATCGAGCCCTGGCCAGCACCCATCTCGCCTGCTCGACGTGCATCCGCTCGATCATCTCGCCTTCGAAGCGCTCGGCGCCGCCGGTGGCGGCGGCGAGCAGGCGCCGGGCGGCTTCGACCTCGGCCTCGCCCGGGCCGAACAGTCGGTTGGCGGGCTCGATCTGGCTCGGGTGAATGAGCGACTTGCCGTCGAAGCCGAAGCGCCTGCCCTCCTCGCACTGGGCGGCGAAGCCATCCGGGTCGTCGAGGCGGTTATGGACTCCGTCGAAGGCGGCGACCCCCGCCGCCCGGGCGGCCAGCAGGATGGTCTGGAGGGCGGTGACGAGCGGCGCCCGGTCGCCGCCGGGCCGCAGGCCGAGGTCGGCGGCAAGATCGTTGGTGCCGGCGATGAGGCCGGCGGTGTGCGGAGCGATGGCGGCCGCGGCGAGCACGCCCCGGGCGGTCTCGATCATGGCGAGGACGGGCTTGCTGCTGGCCTTGGTTGCGGCCCTCGGGGCGTCGGGCCCCGGCGTCATCGGCACGACCACATAATCGGCGGCGCTGGCCGCCACCGCCTCCAGATCGGGCTCGTGCCAGGGCTCTTTCGAATTGATTCGGATCGCGCACAGGCCGGGGAAGCCGGCGGCGGCCTCCACCGCGGCGGCGCGGGCCCTGTCCTTGTCCGCCGGCTTCACCGCGTCCTCGAGATCGAGGATCACCATGTCGGCGCCGAGCCCTCTCGCCTTCTCGATCGCGCGCGGGTTCGAGGCGGGCAGGAACAGCAAGGATCGGCAAAGGCGAAGCTCGGTCTTCATGACCCCGATTTCACTTGGAAGCGGCCCCACTTGCCCGCATTATGCCCCCATTCGCAACTGGCGATCGCAAGGGGGCGTTCGCAAGGGGAGGCGCGTCCGTCATGACCATCACCATCGTCTTTTTCTTTCTTCTGATCCTGGTAGTGCTTTTCCTCTTTTCAGGTATCAAGATCGTCCGCCAGGGCTATCATTACACGATAGAATATTTCGGCCGCTTCACCACCGTTGCCCAGCCCGGCTTCAATTTCTACATGCCGTTTTTCTATCGGGTCGGCCGCAAGGTGAACATGATGGAGCAGGTGCTCGACATCCCCGGCCAGGAGATCATCACCAAGGACAATGCGATGGTCTCGACCGACGGGGTCGTCTTCTTCCAGGTGCTCGACGCCGCCAAGGCCGCCTACGAAGTGTCCGACCTCTACGTCGCGATCATGCAGCTCACCACCACCAACCTTCGCACCGTGATGGGCTCGATGGACCTCGACGAGACCCTCTCCAAGCGCGACGAGATCAATGCGAGGCTGCTCTCCGTCGTCGACCAGGCGACCGAGGCCTGGGGCGTAAAGCTGACCCGGGTCGAGATCCGCGACATCCGCCCGCCCGCCGACATCGTCAACGCCATGGGCCGCCAGATGAAGGCCGAGCGCGAGAAGCGCGCCGTCATCCTCGAGGCCGAGGGCAGCCGGGCCTCCGCCATCCTCAGGGCCGAAGGCGAGAAGCAGGGCCAGATCCTCGAGGCCGAGGGCCGGCGCGAAGCCGCCTTCCGCGACGCCGAGGCCCGCGAACGCGCCGCCCAGGCCGAAGCCAAGGCGACCCAGGTCGTCTCCGAAGCGATCGAGGCCGGAAGCACCCAGGCGATCAACTATTTCGTCGCCCAGAAATATATCGACGCGATCAGCGGCTTCGCGACCTCGCCCAACGCCAAGACCATCCTCTTCCCGGTCGAGGCGACGGCGCTGATCGGCACCCTGGGCGGAATCGGCGAGCTCGCCCGCTCCGCCCTTTCGGGAGATTCGGGAAGCTCCGGCGGCGGCTCGGGCGGCGGCGGCGGCTCCCCGCCGGCGCGGCGCAAGGGGCCCTTCGAAGGCGGCGGAGGCGCTGCAAGCGGGGGCCCCGGCCTGTGAACGGCTTCGACCTCGATCCGCAATGGATGTGGCTGCTGGCCGCGATCGTGCTCGGAATCGCCGAGCTGATCGTCCCGGGAGTCTTCCTGATCTGGCTCGCGGCGGCGGCGGCGGCGACCGGCCTCCTCACGCTCGCCTTCGGGATCGGCGCGCCCTTCCAGTTCGTCCTCTTCGCCCTCTTCGCGATCGCGGCGGTCTATCTCGGCCGGCGCTGGTACATCGCCAACCCGATGCCGAGCGCCGACCCGATGCTTAACGACCGCGCCGCCCGCCTGGTCGGCCGCACCGTCGTCGTCACCGCCGCGATCGTCAACGGCGAAGGCCGGGTCAAGGTCGGCGACGGCGTCTGGTCCTGCCGCGGCCCCGACTGCGCGGAGGGCTCGCGGGTGAGGATCGCGGGCGCGGACGGCTCGTGCCTCAAGGTCGAGCCGCTTCAGGAGATCGAAGGACCGGCCTCGTAGATTCGGACACCGCAAAGGACATTTTTCATGAACCGGATCGCGACGACGAGCCTCATTGCCCTCATCGCCCTCGCCGGCTGCGGCAAGAGCGGGCCGCCCGAGGAAGCGCGCAACACCGCCGACATCCTCACCGGCGACGCTAAGGGCGCCGCTTCGGACAATCCCTTGTGCAAGCTGTTCACCGAGGCCGAGGCCTCCGCCTATATCGGCGAGCCGGTCAAGGCGGGCGAGAATGCCACCATGGGCCAGGGCTGCCAGTGGGCGGCGGTCGACGACGACGGCCAGGTGACGATCGCGATCGTCCCATCCGAATATGAGGAGCGGGCGACCGCGGCCGAGGGATTCCGAAAGGTACCCGAGGCCGGCAAGGACGGCTTCGTGGTTCCCGACATGGGCGGCTGGATCGCCGGCGCCGTCGCCGGCAAGTCCTTCTACCGGGTGACCGTGGCGGGAGCCAAGGCGAGCGATTCCGGCGCTCTGGCGCTGCTCAAGGAGACGATGAAGCGCAAGCCTTGAGGGGTCGGACGCCGATGAAGGCCTCGGCCCGGCGGGGGCCGGCATAAACGGGGACAGCATATATTTTCTTCGAATCCTGAGGGCGCCGGGGCGGGCAGAAAATGTATGCTGTCCCCGTTTTCGCCTGAATGGAAAAGGCTTTGCCGCGAGCGGGGACGCTTCCCTTAGGTGAAGGGCGGCGAGATGATCGCCTCGGTGCTTCGGGCCGTCGACGCCAACCTCCCGGTCAGGCTCGTCCATGCCGGGCCGAGCAAGGCGGCCCGGGCCGAGCCGATCGCGCTTCGCTTCGAGACCGGACGGGCCCGGCTGGCCGGGCAATTTCCCGAGCACGAGGTCCAGCTCTGCGCGCTGACCTGGGCGGGCTATCGGGGCGACGGATCGCCCGACCGGGCGGACGCCATGGTCTGGGCGATGACCCTGCTGTTCGAGAAGCTGGTGGCCGAGCCCCGGATCCGGAGGCTTTGACGGGAGAGTGGGCTTGCGGTCGCGGCGCGGCGCGGTGATAGGTCCATCACCCCGTCCGAAAGCCGACCCGCTTATGCCTCCACGCCGCGATGAGAAACGCTTTTCGCCCGGCCGCTACGTCCCGCTCGCCTTGTGCGCCGCGGCGGCGGCGGCCGCGGCGGCAGGGGCCGTTCATGCGCCGCGCTCGCCCTGGCACTGGGCCTTGCTTGCGCTGGCCGGGGGATTGACGCTGGTCGGGCTGTACGATCTCGTCCAACGCGCCCATGCGGTGCGCCGCAACTACCCGATCATCGGCAATTTCCGCTGGCTGTTCGAAGCGATCAGGCCCGAAATCCGGCAATATCTGATCGAGGGTGACAACGACGCGGCGCCCTTTTCGAGGAGCCAGCGCTCGCTCGTCTACGCGCGCTCGAAGAACGAGGGCAGCGAGCGGGCGTTCGGGACCCTGCTCGACGTCTATTCGAACGGCTACGAGTTCATCGCCCACTCCACCCGCCCGGCGCCGGCCGCCGATCCCGAGACCTTCCGGATCCCGATCGGCGGCGAGCAATGCGCCAAGCCCTATTCTGCCTCCATCTTCAACATCTCGGCGATGAGCTTCGGCTCGCTGAGCGCGAACGCGATCCTGGCGCTGAACAAGGGCGCGAAGCTCGGCGGCTTCGCCCAGGACACCGGCGAGGGCAGCATCAGCCGCTACCACCGGGAGCATGGCGGCGACCTGATCTGGGAGCTGGGCAGCGGCTATTTCGGATGCCGGACCGCGGACGGCCAGTTCGACCCGGCCGGCTTCGAGGCGAAGGCGGCGTCGGACCAGGTCCGGATGATCGAGATCAAGCTCAGCCAGGGCGCCAAGCCCGGCCATGGCGGGATCCTGCCGGGCGCCAAGGTGACGGCGGAGATCTCGGCGGCGCGCGGCGTGCCGATGGACCGCGACTGCGTCTCGCCGGCGCGCCACCGGGCCTTCTCGACGCCGATGGAGATGATGGCCTTCATCGCCCAGCTGAGGAAGCTTTCCGGGGGCAAGCCGGTGGGCTTCAAGCTCTGCCTCGGCCATCCCTGGGAATTCACCGGGATCGTCAAAGCGATGCGCGAGACCGGGATCCTTCCCGACTTCATCGTCGTCGACGGCGCCGAGGGCGGCACCGGCGCCTCGCCGCTGGAATTTTCCGACCATATCGGGGTGCCGCTTCGCGAAGGCCTGCTCTTCGTCCACAACATCCTCGTGGGCGCCGGCCTTCGCGACCGGATCAGGATCGGCGCGGCGGGCAAGGTGGTGAGCGCCTTCGACATCGCCGTTTTGCTCGCGCTCGGGGCCGACTGGACCAATGCCGCGCGCGGCTTCATGTTCGCCGTGGGCTGCATCCAGTCGCTGACCTGCAATTCCAACAAATGCCCGACCGGAGTCGCCACCCAGGATCCGATGCGGCAGCGGGCTTTGGTGGTCGAGGACAAAGCGGAGCGGGTGCTGAACTTCCATCGCAACACGCTTCGCGCCTTGTCCGAGATGATCGCCGCCGCGGGCCTCGAACATCCTTCCCAGATCCGCCCCCACCATCTCGTCCGCCGGGTCGGCGGAGCGGAGGTGCGCCTGTTCTCCCAGCTCCACGTCTTCCTCGAGCCGGGCGAGCTATTGGGCGGCAAGAGCGAACGCGACTTCTACGCCCACGCCTGGTCGCTCGGCCGCCCCGACAGCTTCGACCTCGCCGAGGCGGCGACCTATCGGGGCCTGGCCCGCTAGGCGACGAGCGCCCAAGCGCCGGCCCGCGGCGAGGCGCATCGTGAGCCCTTTCCTCGGCGTCGAACGCCATTGTGCCGGTTTTACCAGCGGACCGTACTATCGACGAGCAGCGACAGCCTTTATCCATTCGTCGATGGACCAGCGCAATTCACTTTCGAGATTGACGGAGCGCGAGAAGGTTTGCCTGCGGCAATGGCTGAACCATAAATCCGCCAAGGAGATCGCGGCGGATCTCGGCATTTCGCACCATGCCGTCGAGAAGCGCCTCAAGATGGCGCGCACCAAGCTTGACGCGACCTCGTCCCTGGAAGCCGCCCGGATGCTCGGCGAGGCCGAAGGGTACGGTCAAGCCGTAGCCCAACCGCCGGACCTCGGTTCCGTTGCTCCCCCGCTCCACTCGGGCTTCACCCGTTCAACAGTCCTTGGAGTGGCGATCATGATCCTGGTTGGAGCAATTGTGCTGGGGTTGCTCTTGCAGCCCGCGACTTTCTCGCAAGCGGCTGATAGCCTGGCCGCGGCGACGCCCGGAAAACGGGTATCCGCGCCCGGCTCGGCGCCGGCCGCCGGCACCGAAACGGCCTTGCGAAGGCTTGTCGCCGGGCTGGCGAGCGGATCGCCGGACTACGACAAGCTCTCTCCGCGGTTCGCCGACGTCGTTCGCCGGGACCTGCCCAGTACGCAGCCCCTCTTCAGGTCGATGGGCGAGCTCAAGTCGGTGACTTTCCGCGGCAGGGGCGAGATGGGCGACGACGTCTACGATCTCGTGTTCGCCAACGGCGGGGTGATGATGTCGGTCGCGCTCGATGCCGGCGGCAGGATGGTCGGCGGCATTCTCCAACCAGTGGGAGTTCCCGGCAAGCCGGCGGCCGGCACCGAAACCGCCTTGCGAAGGCTTGTCGCCGGGCTGGCGAGCGGGTCGCCCGACTACAACAAGCTTTCTCCGGGGTTCGCCGAAGCCGTGCGCCGGGACCTGCCCAGGACGCAGCCCCTGTTCAGCTCGATGGGCGAGCTCAAGTCGGTGACTTTCCGCGGGCGCGGCGAGAGGGGCGACGACGTCTACGACCTCGTGTTCGCCAACGGCGGGGTGATAATGTCGGCCGCGCTCAACCCCGACGGCAGGATGGTCGGCGGCATGATCCGACCTGTGGGCACGCCCGGGCGCTGACTCGGGAGGATATCAGATCGACAGCTTGGGATCGCCTTCGAGGACGCGCTGCTCGAGCCTGGGCGGCTCGCCTGCGCGCCAGCGCCTGGCACGGTGGGCGACCCGGTAGCGGATCGGGCCGCCGTCGGGGGTGGTCGCCCGGGCGATCGGGCGCGGGATGCAGACGAACTCGGTGGTCACCGAATCGGACGCGGCGGTGACGACGGAATAACCGTGGCCGGCCATGTCGACGAATTCGAGATGCGGGGCATTGTCCGGGTTGGTCGCCCGCCGCGCGGCGGCGATGTCGCCGGAGCGGGCATATTCGAGCGCGCTCTTCACGCCCCGCTTCAAGGTGAGGTTGACCGTGTGCTCGAACGTGCCGCCGGGCGCGTCGACGACGAACAAAGGACGCAATTTTTGGCCGTCGAGACTGTGCTCGAGCGACTCGGCCATCCCCGGGGCCGAGATCGAGCCGGTGATGAACGCGATTCCGACCGGCTCGAACGCGCGCGGCGGAAGCGCCTTCGCCGCATAGCCGGCCCAGAAGCTGTGGCGGTCGCCCGAGACGGTGATGAAGCCGTCGATCTTGCGGTCGCGGATGAAATCGTAGAGCTCGGCGCGCTCGGTGTAGGTGGCGCTGAGATCGCCGCCGCCGAAGCAGGCATAGCCCGCGCCCGGCCATTTCGCGGACAGCCCGGCCGGCAGGTTCAGCGGATCCGCGCGGTAGTCGAGCGTGCCGTTGGACGCGGCCCAGATCTTCCAGGTCGCCTTCGAGTCGGCGAGGGTGCGCTTGAACCAGGCTTTCTGCTCGCGGCCCAGGATCGTGACCGGGGGATCGTCCTTGCGGAAGTTCGGAATGGCGGCGCCGCCGAGCGGGATCGTCGCGGGCGGCCTGCCGCCGTCGTAGGCGCGGCCCGCGTCGAGCACCTCCATCGCTTCCTGAGGAAAGAAGTCGGCGTCGTTGAAGGCCTTGGCGCCCGGCTGGCCGCTCGGATCCTCCATGTTGAAGCTGTGGTGATCGGTCAGGATCAGCTCGACATGGCGGCCGTAGCGGATTGCCCGATAGGCGGTCATGCTCGCGATCGCCGTGCGGTTGTTGGGCTCGTCGCCGAGCCCCTCGGGGGTGAAGCGCTCGATCGGCGCGTTGCGGACGGCGGGCGGATCGAAGCGGTCGAGGCCGGGTCCGGAGGCCTTGCGGACCCGCGACGGGATATATTCCCACCAGGCCTGGTTCGCCGCCACCCGAAGCGCCTGGGCGGGCTCGACCTTGCCGCCATATTTGACGAAGCTCTGAAAGCCCTGCCACGAAAATTCGTGATTGTCGCCGATGCACACGAAGGGGAAATGCGCCCGGGCATCCTGGATGTCGGGATCGCGGATATGGGCCTGGTAGACCATCCGGTAGCCGGCCAGATTGGTCGGCACGTGAAAGTTGCTGACCTTGCGCGAATCCGGGACCTTGCCGATGTCGAAGACGGTTCGGTCGTAGCGGTGCGCGATTTCCTCGGGATATTCGACGACCTCGTAGATGAAGTCGCCGAGATGCAGCACGAAATCGAGCCGCTGCCCGGCGGGCTTTCGCTCGTCTTCCCAGATCATCCGCCGATAGGCGTTCTGGGCGCCTTCGTTGACGCTCTGGCACGAGACGAAGGCGAAGCGGACGGTGCGGCCGTCCTGGGGCCGGGGCGCGGTGATCGTCCGGCCGACCCGGCTCCCCGCCCCGCTTTCGTCGCTGAACCGGTAATAATAAACCGTCGCCGGCTCCAGCCCGCCGGCGAGCACCCGGCATGTATAGTCCGATTCGGCGAGCAGCGGCACGCGCTTGGTCGCGACGACCCGGGCGAAATCGGGGTCGAGGGCGACCTCGACGGTGAGCCGCTGGGCCGAGGGCCGCCGGGTCCAGAGGATGACGCTGTCCGGCTCCGGATCCCCGGACGCCACGCCGTCGGGAAAGAGGTCGCGGCGCTCCGACCAGCGGATGCGGGAGGCGAAGGCGGCGGGCCCGGCCAGCAGGGCGGTCGCGCCGAGGCCGGCGGCGCAGGCCATGAAGGCGCGGCGATCGAGACCGTTCATCGACGAAGGCTGTAGCGCTTTCGGCGGCCGCGGGCGTTACCCCGATTTGCTTAGTCGCGGATCCCGCCGCCGCTTCGGTTCACCCAAAGCACCAAAGGACCAAAGGAGCTCCGGCGGTGAAACCACCCTTCCCTTTTTCCAACCATGGATGAGGGGCGCTACGCGCCGGTTCAGCTCCGGTGCCTTTGGTGCTTTGGTCCTTTGGGTGAAACTCGAAAACCGGGACAGCTTGGGTTTTTCGAACCCTCAAAGCGAACCTTCGGCGGCTTGGCCGCAGGAGGCTTCGGACGTCGTCTCTATCTGCAGGGTCGTATGGTCGATGCCGAAGCGTTCCAGGAGCATCCCGGCCGCCGCCTCGATCAACCCGTCCCCGGGGCTGCCGGCCGGAACGACGAGGTGGCAGGTCAGCGCAACCTCCGTCGTGCTCATCGGCCAGATGTGGAGGTCGTGGACCCTCTCCACGCCCGGCATAGAGGCGAGGCTCGACTCGACCTCGCCCGGGTCGATGCCGGCCGGCACGGCGTCCAGCGACATGCCGACGGATTCGCGCAGCAGGCTCCAGGTCCCCGCGAAGATGAAGGCGACGATGACGAGGCTCGCGACCGGATCCAGCCAAAGCCAGCCGGTGCGCGAAATGACCAGTCCGGCGACGATCACGCCCGCCGACAGTCCGGCGTCGGCGGCCATGTGCAGGAAGGCGCCGCGGATATTGATGTCGCCCTTGCGGCCGCGGGCGAACAGCCAGGCGGTGAGGCCGTTGACGACGACCCCGATCGCCGCGACGACCATGATCGTCCCGCCCGCGACGGCTTGCGGATCCGAGAGACGGCGGATCGCTTCGTAGGCGATCGCTCCGACCGCGACGAGCAGGAACAAAGCGTTGAACAGGGCGGCGAGCACGGATGTCTTGCGGAAGCCGTAGGTGAAGCGCTCGGTCGGAGGCTTCTTCGTCAGCGTCGCCGCGCCCCAGGCGACCAGCAGCCCGAGTACGTCCGAGAGATTGTGCCCGGCGTCGGCGAGCAGGGCCATCGAGTTGGCGGCGAAGCCGTAGACCGCCTCGATCGCGACGAAGGCGAGGTTGAGGCCGATTCCGATCAGGAACGCCCGGCCGAAGCTGGCCGGAGCATGTCCGTGGTGCAAGTCGCGGTCGCCGCCATGAGCGTGGCGGGCGCTCATGGCCCGACGGCCGGACGGGATGGGTTCGCTTCGCCCGCGATGACGGACTTAGTCCTCGTTGCCGTAGCGGCTTCGGTAGAAGATCGCGCCGGCCGCCACGGCAACGCCCGCCGCCGCGGCGCCGAGGCCGATGTTGCGCCAGCTGAAGACGCTCTGCTCGCCGAGCGGGCGGCCGTCGGCTTCCTCTTCGAGAAGGGCGGCGTTGTCGGCATTGGCGGAGAGCCGGACCCGGCCCCCGTCGACGGCGGCGACGAGGCCTCCGGAAATGTAATGGTGATGATCCTTGTGCGAGCCGCTGTCCGCCTTGGTCAGCTTGATCCGGCCGCCCTCGACCGAGTCGACCGTTCCGAGGCGGGCTCCGTCGGCGCCGAAAATCTCCATGTGGGGCTGGATCTGACTGAGATCGGCCATGTCGTCTCGTCTCCTGGTGAGGGTGAGGGGTTCGCGGCTTCAACGAGGCGGGCCGCGATTGGATGCACGGCGCGGAGCCGGATGGGCCGGCGCACGTTGGAGGCGGCGAAGGAGAGCCTATATGCGCCCGATTTTAGCCCCGATTTTCGCCCCCATTCTGGCGCTGCCGCTGCTCGCGGGCTGCAACGTCGACAACGATTCGGCCAACGACCAGGTCCGGATCGAATATAACCAGCAGCGCGTCGAGGGCGCCGCCCGCGCCACCGCCCGGACCGCCAGGGAGGTCGGCGCCGGAGTCGGCAACGTCGCCGTCAGCACCGGCCGGGCGGTCAAGAAGGAGGTCGGCGACATCGACGTCGACGTCACCCGTAACCGCTCCGACCGCTCCGGCGGCAACGAAGCCGCGAACCGCTGATCGCTCGCGCAACAGGTTGAAAAAGCGCCGGCATTGAGCAAGAGGGAGGCAGCGAGGGTCAAGGGGCGATATGCGAGGACAGGTACTGGGCGTCGACACCCGGACGGGCGACGGCATAGTGATCGGCGACGACGGCCGCCGCTACAGCTTCAAGCCTCTGGACTGGGCCGCGCGGGGCGAGCCGGCGGTCGGCCTGGAAGTCGATTTCGAGACCCATGAGAGCCGGGCGCTGAGCATCTTCCCGGTGCCGGGCAGCGCGCCGCCGCCGGTCGCGCCCGCCTCCCCGTCCCGCAGCGCCGGGGTCGTCGACAACGACCGCAACAAATATATCGCGGCCGTGCTCGCCTTCTTCCTCGGCCCGCTCGGGATCGACCGTTTCTACCTTGGGCGCACGGGCTCGGGGATCGCCAGGCTTCTCCTGACCTGCACCTTCATCGGAGCGATCTTCACCCTATTCTGGGGCTATATCGACATGATCCGCTATCTCGTCATGTCCGACGACGAGTTCGCCGAGCGCTACGCCCGCAAGCCCAGGCGGCGCTGAGCGCGCGCTCAGCCGCGGCGCTTCGCCGTGAAGAAGCCGACGCCGGCGCCGACGACCGCTCCGAAAATCGGCCCGACGAACGGCACCGGGATAGCGATGACCGCCCCGATCGCCGCGGCCACCGCGGCGCGCTTCACTGCAGGATCCTCGAACATAGACTCACCTCCAACTGGGAGTGTATTATATAGATAATACGGACGCGATGTCCAGCCTGCAGAAAAAGTCCCGCCGCCCCGTTAATTCGGTGCGCGGAGGACCCTCGTGCCCTTCGTAATCTTTGTGCGAACCAAATGAAGCCCCGCCGCCCTCACCGACGCTGGCCGGCCAGCTCCGGAAGCATCGCCAGGTCCGGCTCCACCCAGCCCAGCCGTGCGTCCCGAGAGAACAGGGTCTTGGGGTCGTAGAAGCACAAGGGCCAATCCCGCCTCCCCTCCTCCTCACACAGCAGCCCATTGACCTTCTCGACCAGCGGCAGCGCCGGATCGATCCGCTCCAGATAGACCCGCACCGCCCGGATGAAGCACTGGGTGATGGTTTCGTGATAGCCTTCGGAGTCGCTGTTCACGCCGCCGACGCTTTCGTTGAAGCGGCGGATGAGGTCCGGCAGGTCGCGTTCGGGCGCGATGTCGGGGCGCTCGGCGATCAGCCAGCAGCAGGCGGCGAGATGGGCCTCGTGGGTCCATTCCTCGCGGCGCAAAGTGTAGGCGAGGAGGCCTTCGCCGACGTGGCGGACGGCGGAGTCGTTGGGGAAAAGGCGGGGTTCGTGCTTGTCGGTCATGATCGTCTCCTCGACCGTCATCCCGGACTTGATCCGGGATCCATGAACACGGTGGTCGTCAGGTCGAGCACGGCGGTGTTCATGGATTCCGGCCTTCGCCGGAATGACGAAAATGAAAAAGGGCGCGCCGGCCGTGGCCGACGCGCCCCTTCGGGTCTTGTAAGGCGAAGCGTCAGGCGGCCGTCTGGGTGGGCTCCACTTGCGATTGTTGCTGGGCGCGGGGCGCCGCTTCGCGCACCCCGGCGTCGACATGGGCCTCGAACTTGGCGAAATTGTCGATGAAGAGCTTGACCAATTTCGCGGCGGTGGCGTCGTAATCGGCCTTGTCGGCCCAGGTGTCGCGCGGGTTGAGGATGGCGGAATCGACGCCGGGCACGGAGACCGGGACCTCGAAGCCGAAATTCTCGTCGGTGCGGAACTCGACGTGGTTCAGCGAGCCGTCGAGCGCGGCGTTGAGCAGGGCACGGGTCGCCTGGATCGGCATGCGCTTGCCGGTGCCGTATTTGCCGCCGGTCCAGCCGGTATTGACCAGCCAGCACGACACGCCGCCCTTGGCGATCCGGCTCTTCAAAAGGTTGCCGTAGACGCTCGGGTGACGGGGCATGAACGGCGCCCCGAAGCAGGTCGAGAAGGTCGCTTCGGGCTCGGTCACGCCGATTTCGGTGCCGGCGACCTTGGCGGTGTAGCCGGAGAGGAAGTGATACATGGCCTGGTCGGGCGTCAGCCGCGCCACCGGCGGCAGCACTCCGAACGCGTCGGCGGTGAGGAAGACGATGTTCTTGGGGACCGGGCCCATATTCTCGCCCGAGCAGTTCGAGACGAACTCGATCGGGTAGGCGCCGCGGGTGTTTTCCGCATAAGTGGCGTCGTCGAGGTCGAGCTCGCGGGTCTCGGGGTCCATCACGACGTTCTCGAGCACGGTCCCGAAGCGCTTGGTCATGCCGTGGATCTCGGGCTCCGCCTCGGCCGAAAGGCGGATCATCTTGGCGTAGCAGCCGCCCTCGAAGTTGAAGACCGCGGTGTCGGACCAGCCATGCTCGTCGTCGCCGATCAGGGTCCGGCTGGCGTCGGCGGAGAGGGTCGTCTTGCCGGTGCCGGAAAGGCCGAAGAAGACGGCGGTGTCGCCATTGGGCCCGATGTTCGCCGAGCAGTGCATCGGCATCACGCCTTCGACGGGGAGAAGGTAGTTGAGGATCCCGAAGACCGACTTCTTCATCTCGCCCGCATAAGCGGTGCCGCCGATCAGGACCATGCGCTCGGTCAGGTTGACCGCGATCACGGTCTCGGAGCGGGTGCCGTGGCGGGCGGGATCCGCGCGGAAGCTGGGCAGGTCGATGATGGTGAATTCGGGCTCGAAGGCCTCGAGCTCGGCCGTCTCCGGCCGGACCAGCAGGGTGCGGATGAACAGGTTGTGCCAGGCGAGCTCGTTGATCACCCGGACCCGGACCCGGTGCTCGGGCTGCGAGCCGCCATGGAGGTCGGCGATGAACAGCGTCTCCTTCTCGGCGAGCGCGGCGAGGAAATCGGCCTTGAGGGCGGCAAAATGGTCGGACGTCATCGACTTGTTATTGTCCCACCAGATGGTGGCTTCGGTCTCGGCGTCGCGGACGATGAACTTGTCGTTGGCCGAGCGGCCGGTATGGGCGCCGGTGCGCACGACGAGCGGGCCGTCCTTGGCGAGCTGGCCCTCGCCACGGCGGACCGCCTGCTCGACCAACTGGGCGGTCTGCAGATTCCAGTGAAGCTCCGCGGCGGTGCTAATACCCAGCCCCTTTGCCGGAACGCGATTGGCCACGACATTCTCCTGTTGATTTATATGACGAAACGGGCGGCGCGGGCGCCGCCCTTCGGGTTGCGCGGCCCTTATCGAAGCAAGCGGCTTTCGTCAAAGGGGGGCGGCCCGCGAGCCGTCATTGCGAGGAGCGAAGCGACGAAGCAATCCAGTCCGCCTCCGAGGCTGCACTGGATTGCTTCGCTTCGCTCGCAATGACGGAGCGTTGGCGCTAACGAGGCACGATGCCGGTTACCATCGCCCTGGTCGACGACGACCGCAACATCCTCACCTCGGTGTCGATCGCGCTCCAGGCGGAAGGCTTCGCGACCCGTGTCTATTCGGACGGGGAGGCGGCGCTGAAGGCGCTGGTCGACAATCCGCCCGACCTCGCCGTGCTCGACGTCAAGATGCCGAAGATGGACGGGATGGAGCTGCTTCGCCGGCTTCGCGAGAAGCTCGATCTGCCGGTGATCTTCCTGACCTCGAAGGACGAGGAGATCGACGAGGCGCTGGGGCTGGCGCTCGGGGCGGACGATTACGTTACAAAACCGTTTTCGCAGAGACTCCTGATTGCCCGCATCCGAGCAATCTTGCGGCGGGCGGAGGCTCGGGCGGCGCCGGCGGAGGAAGGGGAGCAGGAGACCGAGGCTCCGCTCATCGTCCGCGGGCGCCTGGCCATGGACCCGGCCCGGCACCGGGTGGCCTGGGAGGGACGCGACGTCACCTTGACCGTCACCGAGTTCATGATCCTCGAAGCGCTCGCGCAGCGGCCCGGTGTGGTCAAATCACGCAACCAGCTGATGGACGTCGCCTATCAGGACGACATCTACGTCGACGACCGGACGATCGACAGCCATATCAAGCGGCTTCGCCGCAAGTTCCGGGCGACCGACGCCGAGTTCAAGGCGATCGAGACGCTCTACGGCGTGGGCTACCGTTTTGCCGAGGAATGACGAGAAGGACCTCGACCTCAAATGGTCGGGACGCTGGATGCTCCTCCACCGCATCCTCGCCGTCAACATCTTCGCCCTCGCGGTGCTCGCAGGGAGCATCTTCTACCTCGACAGCTTTCGCGGCCGGCTGACCGCGGGCGCGGTGACCGGCGCCGAGGCCCAGGTCGGGATCATGGCGGATTCGCTGGCGCTCGCCGAGCCTGGGGAAGAGACGGCGCTGCTTCATCGGCTGGGGGACCGGTCGCGCACCCGGCTGCGCGTTTTCCAGCGGGACGGCGCCTTGCGGATGGACAGCTGGAGCGGCGCTCCGCCGACCTACGAGCTTCGCGACCCGGCCCGGGAGCCGTGGCGCAAGAACGTCGCCCGACTGCTCGACAATATGTTCGACGCGGTCGCCGGCAAACCTTCGGCCGTGCCGCTGACCCTGCCCGAGCCGAAGCGGATCGAAGGCTGGAGCGAAGCGGTCGCCGCCCGGCACGCGCCGCGCGCCACCACGATGTTGCGGCGCGCGCCCGAAGGAACCCTGTTCATCTCCGCCGCGTCGCGAGTCCCGGGCTCGGACGACGTCCTTTTGCTTACCCGCAATGCGCGCGACATACGCAGCGTCGTACGGGTCGAGCGGCGGACGCTGCTGATCGTCGTCTTCGCGACCCTCATCGTCTCGGTCCTGCTCTCCTTGTTCCTGGCGCGGACCATCGCTTTGCCGCTTCGCCGGCTGGCGCGCGCCGCCCACCAGGTCCGGCTCGGCCGCGCCCGCGAGGTCTCCGTGCCCACCCTCCCCGCCCGCCGCGACGAGATCGGACTGCTCGCCCGCGCGCTGAGCGACATGACCCAGTCGCTCCGCTACCGGATCGACGCTACCGAGGCCTTCGCCGCCGACGTCACCCACGAACTCAAGAACCCCCTCGCCTCCCTTCGCTCCGCGGTCGACGGCCTGGACACGGTCGCGGATCCCGCCCTTCGCCGCCAGCTTCTCGAGATCGTTCGAAGCGATGTCGTCAGGCTCGACCGGCTGATCGTCGATATCGCTGAAGCCTCGCGCCTCGACGCTGAATTGAGCCGCGCCCGGTTCGAGCCGGTCGACCTCGGCCATCTGCTCGAATCGCTTCTCGATCTGTGGCGGCCGCGGGCGGCGGAGCGGAAGGTGAGGCTCGCCTTCGCCCGCCCCGGGGTGAGAAGCGCGGTCGTCCTCGGCGACGAATCGCGGCTCGCCCGGGCGATCGACAATGTCGTCGACAACGCCATTTCCTTCTCGCCGCCGGGCAGCCTGGTCGAGATCGCGGCGGCCCGGTTCGGCGGCGAAGTGGTGATCGCGGTCGAGGACCAGGGACCGGGCGTGCCGGAGGAAGCCCGAGCCTCGATCTTCCGCCGATTCCACAGCGTCCGCCCGGAATCGGACGGGTTCGGCCGCCACAGCGGCCTCGGCCTCGCCATCGCCAAGGCGACGGTCGACGGCCATGACGGGCGGATCGAGGTCGAGAGCCGCCATGACGGCAAAAGCGGCGCCCGCTTCGTGCTCCACTTCCCGGAAGCGCCGTCGAAATGAGCCTCGAGCCCGATGAGATCGTCCACGCCTCCTGCGTCGCGATCGGCGGCCGCGGAGTGCTGCTCGCCGGAAAATCGGGCGCGGGGAAGTCCGATCTGGCCTTGCGGCTGATCGATCGCGGCGCGGCTCTGGTGAGCGACGATTATACGGAGCTGAAGGCCGCCGGCGGCATCCTGCTGGCGAGGGCGCCGGCAAGGATCGCCGGCAAGATCGAGGCGCGGGGCATCGGGATCCTGGACATGGCCGCCGCGGGGGACGTTCGGGTCTCCCTCTATGCAGACCTCGACCGGTCCCCCGAGCGACTGCCGGTTGCCGAGACGATCCGGCTCGCCGGGCTGGACATCCCGCTCGTCGCGCTCGCGGCGCTTGAGCCCTCGGCGCCTCTCAAGCTAGAATATGCGCTCGTGAGCTTCGGACTTTCCCTTTGAACGCCGGCGCGGCCCCGCAGCGTATCCTGCTCGTCACCGGCCTGTCCGGCGCCGGCAAGTCGACGGCGCTGAGGACTCTCGAGGATCTCGGCTGGGAGGTCGTCGACAATCTGCCTCTTTCGCTGCTCGAGGACCTGCTCGAAACCCCGCTCGGCAAGGGCAATTCGAGGCGGCGTCGGCCGCTCGCGCTGGGTGTCGACAGCCGGACCCGGGATTTCGACGCGAAACGCATCGTCCAGCAGATCAAGGCCCTCGCCAGCGAGCAGAGGGTTCCGGTCGAGACGCTCTATTTCGACTGCGCCGGATCGGAGCTGCTGCGCCGCTATTCCGAAACCCGCCGGCGCCACCCGCTTGCCCCGGACCGCCCGGCCACCGACGGGATCGCCGCCGAGCGCGAGCTGATGGAGCCGCTTCGGCGCTGGGCCGACCATGTCGTCGACACCACCGACACCGCGCCCAACGCGCTCCAGCAGCAGATCCGCCAGCGCTTCAGCTCGGGCGCGGTCGCTCCGACCTTGTCGGTGATGTCGTTCGGCTTCGCCCGGGGCATTCCGCGCAACGCCGACAACGTCTTCGACCTGAGGTTCCTGAGAAACCCCTATTGGGTAGATTCGCTTCGCGACCTCACCGGCCTCGATCCGGCGGTAGGGGACTATATCGCCGGCGACGAGGCTTATGGCGAAGCGGTGCCGGCGATCGAGAAGCTGCTGCTCGTCCTTCTTCCCCGCTACGGCGCGGAAGGAAAATCCTATGTGACGATCGCGTTCGGCTGTACCGGCGGGCGACACCGAAGCGTCCATGTCGCGGAGCGGGTCGCTGCCCGGTTGCGCGAGGCGGGATTTTCGCCCACGGTCGAGCATCGCGACCTCGCCTCGCCGCCGCGCGAGGGGGTCGAAGGCGGCGGCGGGGGCGTAAGCCGCGGGATTGGGCCGCAGGATTGGGACGTTTAGATGATTGGTCTGGTTTTGGTGACCCATGGCCGGCTCGCGGCTGAGTTCGTCCGCGCCATGGAGCATGTGGTGGGACCGCAGGAGCGGATCGAGGCAATCTGCATCGGCCCCGAGGACGACATGGAGAGCCGCCGCAACGACATTTCGGAAGCGATCGCCAAGGTCGACGAGGGCGGCGGGGTCATCATCCTCACCGACCTTTTCGGAGGGACGCCGTCCAACCTCGCCATCTCGCTGATGAAGTCGGAGAAGATCGAGGTCATCGCCGGAGTCAACCTGCCGATGCTGATCCGGCTCGAGGGGGCCCGCAAGATGCTCGACGTCAAGTCGGCGGTCGCCGCCGCGCGCGAGGCCGGGCGCAAATATATCTCGGTCGCGTCCGAGATCCTCGGGGAGACGGTCTGAGCGTGGCCAGCCGGACCGTCGAGATGAAGAACAAGCGCGGCCTTCATGCCCGCGCCAGCGCCCGCTTCGTCACCCTCGCCGCCGGCCTCCCGGCCGCGGTCGAAGTCGAGAAGGACGGCAGCCGGGTCTGCGGGACCTCGATCATGGGCCTGATGATGCTCGGCGCCGCGATGGGCGATTCGATCGTCATCCACACCGAAGGCGAAGGCGCGGACGAAGCCCTGGAGGCGCTGGTCGCGCTGGTCGAGGACCGGTTCGGCGAGGAATGATGGGCGGCGTGCTTATCCGTCATCCCGGCGAAAGCCGGGACCTCAGGTCGAAAAGTCTCGGTGGGTCTCCCCGAGGTCCCGGCTTTCGCCGGGATGACGGCAAGTGAGGCAGATCACCGCTTTCTCCAACCCGCTCGTCAAGGACGTGCGCGCCCTTCGCGAGAAGAAGGGCCGGCGGCGGCAGGGCATGTTCCTGGCCGAGGGGCTTCGAATCCTCACCGAGGCGCGCGAGGCCGGGAAGCTGCCGGCCATCCTCTTCTTCGCCGAGGGCAGCCTCCATCCGCTGCTCGACACCCTGATCGCCGAGGTCGAGGCCGCCCATGGCGACGTCGTCGAGACCAACGCCGACATCCTCCACAAGCTCTCCGGCAAGGACAATCCGCAGGCCGTCGTCGCCGTCTACCGAAGCTTCGACACGGGCCTCGAGCGGATCGACCGCGGCGCCGCGCCCTTGTGGATCGTCGCCCAGGCGCTCCGCGATCCGGGCAACCTGGGAACCATGCTTCGCACCGGCGACGCGGTCGGTGCCGGCGGCCTGATCCTCGTCGACGACTGCGTCGATCCCTTTTCGGTCGAGGCGGTCCGGGCCTCGATGGGCGCCCTCTTCACCCAGAAGATCGCGGCGGCGTCCTGGCCCGAATTCCTCGCCTGGCTACGCGGCGGCGAGGGCCAGTTGATCGGGACCAGCCTGAAGGCCGAGCTCGACTATCAGGCCCCGGCCTACGCGAAGCCCGCCTTCCTCCTCGTCGGCAACGAGGCGAAGGGGCTGCCGGAAACCTATGAAGCGGAGTGCGACCTGCTCGTGAAGATGCCGATGGCCGGCAAGGCGGACAGCCTCAACGCCGCCGTCGCGACAGCGGTGATGGCCTATGAGGTGATCAACCAGTGGCGGAGGGGATGACGAGGCAATCGTTCCTCAATTGGCGCCTCATCGAACTCCTCCACCACCCGTGGCGCCGCGCCTAGGCCGGCCCGAAATTACCGTCTTCGCAATAGCCGATCAGGTTGTCGTCATGGTAGATGCTGCTGCTTCCGACAACGCTGTAGACGGCGCCGTTGGTTCGGCCATTGAAAGTGCAATATTCGAAATGCGAATGCCCGACCCCCGTCGAATGGCTGGCGTCGCTGTAGTAATAGGTAAAGTAGACTTCCAGCGGCGGGTCATAAGCAAAAGCCGGGCTTGCGCCCACCAGCATATTCGCGAGAGCCAGCGAGCCGATTACGATCCTCTTGAGCATGTGTCCCTCCTTGATGACGCATCGACATCGCTTCGCCGTGCGAACAGGAGTGAAGCTCATAAAAAGAGAAACGTCTAGTGACGGAAACTACTGGGCGTCGATCTATTGGTCCGATTCCGACTATTCTCGGAATTCGGTGACAGTGCACTTGTTAAGCCGGCGGCGGTCCTCACGCAGGCGCCAAGCAAATTGGTGCACCGTCCCCGAATTCTGTTGCGAGGCGGCAATGGCCTATGAACTGGTCAACAGTGGCGAAAGCCGTCATGCTGAACTTGGTTCAGCATCCAGGATCGACCTCCCTCGCGGGTGGAAAGCTGGACCCTGAAACGCGTTCAGGGTGACGGCTTGCAAGAGGCCCAGCTTCTATTCGGCGGCCTCCGGAAGCTCGGTCGGATCGAGCTTGCTCAGCTGCCTTGGGCTGGTGTCGATCATCGGCACCGGCTCGATCGTGCGGCCGCCCGTCTCCACCTTGAGCGTCTCGAAGCGCTTGGCCTGGGTGAGGACCTGGCTTTCGAGGCTTCCGACGAAATCGTTATAGGCGCCGGTGGCGAGGCCGAGGTTGCGGCCGAGCTTGGCGACGTGGCCGCCCATCACCGTCAGCCGCTTGTAGAGCTCCTTGCCGGCTTCGGCGACTTCCTTGGCCTGGGCGGCGAGGGTTTCCTGGCGCCACATGCCGGCCATGATCTTGGCGAGCGCGAGCATGTTGATCGTCGAGGCGATGATCACCCCGTTGCGGAAGGCGGTCTCGATCAAATCGGGCGCGCGCTCGGCGGCGGCCGAGAGGAAATGCTCGCCCGGGATGAACATGATGACGAAATCGGGCGAGAGGTCGAACTGGCGCCAATAGCCCTTGCGGCCGAGCTCGCCCGCATAGGTTCGCATCGCCGCGCTGTGCTGGAGCAGGAGATCGAAGCGGCGGACCTCGTCCTCCTCGTCATAGGCCTGCTCGAAAGCGACCAGGGGGCATTTGACGTCGACGACGATGCAGCGGTCGCCGGGCAGCTTGATGACGCAATCGGGCCGAAGCTGGCGCTCGCCGTCGCTGACACTGGCCTGGAGCGCGAAGTCGACATTCTCGGCCAGGCCCGCCGCCTCCAGGATGGTTCGCAGCTGCTCCTCGCCCCAGCGGCCGCGCGCCTTGGGGCTGGAGCGCATGACGTTGGCGAGCCGCTGGGTCTCGCGGCGGACGGTCTCGTTGCCCAGGGCAAGCTGGGCGACGGCCTCCTTGAGCTCGCCATAGCTCCCCTGCCGCTCCTTCTCGACCGTGGCGAGATTCTCCTCGTAGCGCTTTAGGGTCGTCTCGACCGGCTGGAGCAGCGCCTTCAATTTCTCCTCGTTCTTTTCGCCCGCCTGATTGAAGCGGGCGTCGGCGCGTTCGAGGAAATTCTTTTGAGCCTCGCCGAGAAGCTTGCCGCCTATCTCACTGAATTGCGCCGACAAAGCTTCGCGCGCATCCTTGATCTCGGCAAGCCGTTCCTGGAAGCTTCGTTCCTGAGCTTCGCGCGCGGCGAAGAGGCCGGCACATTCGGCCCGGGCGTCGGCGCAGGCCAGGCGCGCCTCGTCGAGCTTCTCCTGCATACCGGCAAGATCGGCGATCGCCTTGCGGAAATCCTCGGTCCGGTCGTCACGCTCCTTGCGGTAGAGCGCCGCCTGCCTGCCGCCGAGGAACCAGCCCGCGGCCGCCCCGATCGCGAGGGCCAGGATGACGAAGAGGAGGAGCGAGGAGTCCATGTCGAGCCCTTGGAACGAAGGGCGAACCTACGGGACTCGCGCCAAATGGTAAAGAGGCGGGACACCTAAACTGTGGAAAACTCGCGCGCGGCGGAGGAGACGTCATCCCGGCGCAGGCCGGGATCCATGAACACGGGCGGGCGAACTCAGCCGCCGCGCGGTCTTCGCAACCCAGTGTTCATGGGTACCGGCCTTCGCCGGGATGACGCGCCGCGCCCCTAAGCCGCGAGCTTCTTCGCCTTTGCCAGCTTCCTCAGGATCATGTCGCGCTTCAGTCGGGAGAGATAGTCGATGAAGAGCACGCCCTCGAGATGGTCCATCTCGTGCTGGAGGCAGGTGGCGAGCATGCCCTCTATCACTTCCTCGTGGGTCTTGCCGTCGCGGTCGAGCCAGCGCAGCCGGATCGAATCGGGGCGCTCGACCTCCGCATATTGGTCCGGAACCGACAGACAGCCTTCGTTATAGGGCCGCGGCGTGTCGGAGCTGCGCAGGACTTCCGGGTTGATGAAGACCATTGGGTTGCGGACGGACTCGCCGTCTTCCTCCTCCGGCTCCTGGAGGTCGATGACCAGGATGCGCTTGGGCACCCCAACCTGGATTGCGGCGAGGCCGATGCCCGGGGCGGCGTACATGGTGTCGAACATGTCGTCGATCAGGGTCTGGATGTCCGGCGTAACCGCCTCGACCGGCGATGAAATCTGCCTGAGCAAAGGGTCCGGAGCTTCGATGATGGGACGAATGGCCATGGCCCCAATCTAAGGTTCCGGGCCGTTTTCGTCAACGCGCCGGGTAGATCAGGAACGGCGCCCGCGCCTCCAGCCAGGCCGCTTCGTCGGGCGTGGCGAGCGAGTCGAGATCCCCCGGCGACGCTTCCGGATCGTCCACCCATTCCCTCAAGCCGGGACCGCCGTTGATGACGTCGATGGCGAGTTTGCCGAACTCATATTCGTAGGGGAAATCGCGCCACAGATCGTAATCCGGCCGGAGGCGGCGGATCGCCTTGAACGCCAACGCCTGGAGGCGCCAGGGGCGGAAGGCCTCATGGTCGTAGAAAGACCCTTCCGGGTGGATGTGGAGGCCGTGGCAGGTCTTGCCCTGATGCTTGTGGAAGGTCGGCTCGAACGCGATCGGGCGAAGGGCGCAGCCCTTCAGCCACTCGGGCGCCAGGCGGCGCATCTCGGTAAGGACGGCCGCGGAATCGATGTCGGGAGCGCCGAACAGTTCGAGGGGGCGGGTCGTTCCCCTCCCCTCCGACAAGGTCGTGCCTTCGAGCATGACGGTGCCCGCATAGGCCCGGGCCATCCACAAATTGGCGGCGTTGGGGCTCGGGTTGATCCAGATCCGCTCGGCCGGCCAGCCGAAGCCGGGCGCCGCGCCGGGCTCGTAGCCCTCCATCTCAATCACCCGGTAGTCGACGTCGAGCTTCATCGTCCGGATGAACCAGCGGCCGAGCTCGCCGAGTGTCAGACCGTGGCGCATCGGCATCGGCCCGGCGCCGACGAAGCTTTCCCAGCCCGGCAGCAGGGTCAGGCCCTCGACCGGGCGGCCGGCCGGGTTCGGGCGATCGAGCACCCAGACCTGCTTGCCGTGCGCGGCCGCGGCTTCGAGGACGTAGAGCAGGGTGGTGATGAAGGTGTAGATCCGGCAGCCGACGTCCTGGAGGTCGACGAGGAGGACATCGAACGTGCCCATCGACTGGCCGGTCGGCCGGCGGACTTCGCCGTAGAGGCTGAAGACCGGGATATTGTGGGCGGGATCGGTGAAATCGTCCGATTCCACCATATTGTCCTGCTTGTCGCCGCGAAGGCCGTGCTGCGGGCCGAAGGCGGCGGTGACGTTGAGGCCGGCGGCGATGAGGGCGTCGAGCGAGTGGGTGAGGTCGCTCGTCACCGAAGCGGGATGAGCGAGCAGGGCGATGCGCTTGCCCTCCAGCGGCTTGCGCAAAGCGGGGTCGGCGAGCAGGCGGTCGATACCGAATTTCATGGGCGTTCCGCTGCCGGGAATTCGAGCGCAAAGCAATCGGGATGGTGGAAATCCGGTTCGCCGGGCGGGTGGGCGAGCGCCCAGAAGGAGCGCTCGCCTTCGCTGTCCTCTACGATCGCGGAGAGACCGATAGACCAGCGGCGATGGGAAGGCAGCCCTTCGAGCGTAAACCGGCGGGCCAGCAGCCCGTCGCCCTCCTGACCGCTGATCGACGGCGCGGGGATTTCGAGCTCCGTCCTGCCGCTGCGATAGCGCTCGAAGCGGTAGGCGGCCCATTCTCCCCCGGGCGAGAAGTTTAGTTCGAGATAGGCGTCTTCGGCGGGCGACTTCAGGAAGACCTCGAAGCAGGTGTGGAGCCAAAGCTCGTCCGCTCGTAGCGGCGCTCGGGCGGGAGGGATCCGGATCCGGTCGAAGTCGCCCTTCAGATTGTAGGAGAGCGAAAGGGCGACACCCTGCCTCTCGACCTCCACTCGAATCTCGTTCGCGGGACCGTTGGCGGTGGACGGATGGGGAAGGAGGTCGAGACGCATGATGGGCACTCCGTCACCCTGACTTGATTCAGGGTCCAGTTCTCGGCCCGCACTGCTGCTCGAAACTGGATGCTGAAACAAGTTCAGCATGACGATCTTCCGCGAGGCGGCTAGGGAGCCGCCATGTCCGACTACAAATCCGAACTCCTCCGCGCCCTCGACGAGCGCGGCTATATCCACCAGGTGACCGACTCCGGGGGCCTCGACGCCCTCGCCTCGCGCGAGGTCGTCCCCGGCTATGTCGGCTTCGACGCCACCGCGCCCTCGCTCCACGTCGGCAACCTCGTCTCGATCATGATGCTTCGCCGGCTCCAGAAGGCCGGCCACAAACCGATCGTGGTGATGGGCGGCGGAACCACCAAGATCGGCGATCCTTCCGGCAAGGACGAGGCCCGCAAGCTGCTCGCGCACGAGGACATCCAGGCCAATATCGCCTCGATCAGGCGAATCTTCGAGCGGTTCCTCAGCTTCGACGAAAGCCCGAGCGGAGCGATCATGGTAGACAATTCCGACTGGCTCGACTCGCTCGACTACATTCCCTTCCTGCGCGACGTCGGGCCGCATTTCACGATCAACCGGATGCTGACCTTCGACAGCGTCCGGCTCCGCCTGGAGCGTGAGCAGCCGCTGACCTTCCTCGAATTCAACTACATGATCTTCCAGGCCTACGACTTCCTCGAACTGTCGCGCCGCTCGAAGTGCCGGCTGCAGATGGGCGGATCGGACCAATGGGGCAATATCGTCAACGGCATCGAGCTGACCCGGCGGATCGACGGCACCCAGCTTTACGGCGTGACGACCCCGCTCCTCACCACCGCCGACGGCGCCAAGATGGGCAAGACCGCGGCCGGTGCGGTCTGGCTCAACGCCGATCAGCTCAGCCCGTACGATTACTGGCAATATTGGCGGAACAGCCAGGACGGCGACGTCGGCAAGTTCCTCCGCCTGTTCACCGAACTGCCGCTCGACGAGGTGGCGCGCCTCGAGGCGCTGGGTGGCGCCGAGATCAACGAGGCGAAGAAGGTGCTGGCCGATGCCGCGACGGCGATGGCGCATGGCGAGGGCGCGGCTCGGGAGGCGGCGGAGACAGCGAGGGTGACGTTCGAGGAAGGGGCGAGCGGCGAGGCTTTGCCGACGTTGAAGGTGGCGGGGGAGATTTCGCTCGTCGATGCATTGATCGGCCTCGGATTGTGCGCCTCGAAGAAGGAGGCGCGACGGCTGATCGAGCAAGGCGGAGCCCGGGTTGACGGCGAGGCGGCGGGCGAGGACGTGACGATCGCCGTGAGCGGCGACGTCCGGATTTCGGCCGGCAGGAAGAAGCACGGGCTGCTGACGCCCTAGCCCGTCATTGCGAGGAGCCCTTCGACGCCGCCTGCGGCGGCGCTCAGGATAAACTGCCGCTTCGCGGCAGCGACGCGGCAATCCAGCGGGTGGAGGCGCCGCGCTGGATTGCTTCGCTTCGCTCGCAATGACGGTTATCCCCCGCGCAACAGCCCCACCGCCGCGTCGCGCTCCATCAGATAGAGCAGCACCCGTGCCGCCTGCCCCCTTGGGCCCTCCAGCCCGCCGTCGCGGTCGACCAGGAGCCGCGCGTCGTCGCTGGCCGCCTGGGCGAGCTCGGCGATCTGCTCGGGCGAGGCGAGCCGGAACTGCGCTTCGCCCGACTGTTTTGTGCCCAAAATCTCGCCGGCGCCGCGCAGCCGAAGATCCTCCTCGGCGATGCGGAAGCCGTCATTGGTCTCGCGCATCAGGGCAAGCCGGGCGCGCCCGGTCTCACTGAGCGCATTGCCGCGCAGCAGGAGGCAGATCGAGCGCGCCTCGCCTCGCCCCACCCTTCCGCGCAGCTGATGGAGCTGGGCGAGGCCGAAGCGGTCGGCGCCCTCGACGATCATCAAGGTCGCATTGGGAACGTCGACCCCGACCTCGATGACGGTGGTGGCGACGAGGACGGAGACGTCACCCTGCTGGAAGGCGGCCATCACCTCGTCCTTCTCCGGTCCCTTCATTCGCCCGTGGACAAGGCCGACTTTGTCGCCGAAACGAAGGCGAAGGACCCGCGCCCGTTCCTCGGCGGCCGCCTGGTCCGAGACTTCGCTCTCCTCGACCAGGGGGCAGACCCAATAAGCCTGGCCGCCGCGGGCGATGTGGCGCGCGAGCGCGTCGGCGACGTCGGCAAGCTTGTCGAGGCTGAGCACCCTCGTCTCGACGGGCTGGCGGCCGGGCGGCATCTCGTCGAGACGGCTGACGTCCATCTCGCCATATTGGGTGAGGGTGAGCGTGCGCGGGATCGGGGTCGCGGTCATGACGAGCAGGTGGGGCGGACGCTCGGCCTTGGCGGCCAGCATCATCCGCTGGGCCACTCCGAAGCGGTGCTGCTCGTCGACCACGGCGAGGCCGAGGCGCTTGTAGGCGACGGCCTGCTGGAAGATGGCGTGGGTGCCGACGAGGATGTCGATCGAGCCGTCGGCGAGGCCCATGAGGGTTGATTCCCGCACCCTCCCCTTCTCGCGCCCGGTCAGGATGGCGACGTTGACCGGAAGGCCGGCGAGCTGCCGGGTGAGAGTCTCGAAATGCTGGCGGGAGAGGATTTCGGTCGGCGCCAGCAAGGCGGCCTGGGCGCCCGCCTCGACGGCGGTGAGCATCGCCATCAAGGCGACCAGGGTCTTGCCCGAGCCGACGTCGCCCTGGAGCAAGCGAAGCATCGGGGTGCCCTGCTGGAGATCGCCTTCGATCTCGGCGACGGCGCGGCGCTGGGCTCCGGTGGCGGAATAAGGAAGCTTGAGGGCGTCGCGAAGTCGGCCGTCGCCCTTGAGCGGCACCCCCCGGCGGCGCTTCGACGAGGCCCGGACCAGCATCAGGGCGAGCTGGTTGGCGAAGACCTCGTCATAAGCGAGCCGCTCCCGCGCCGGCGCCGGGTTGCGGCTTCGGTGAGCGCTTGCAAGCGCCTCCTGCCAGCCCGGCCAGCCCCGTGCGGCGAGCAGGCTCGGCTCGATCCACTCGCCCAGCTCCGGCGTCCTCGCCAGGGCCTGGCCGGCGAGGTCGGCGAGGCGGCGGTTGGTGAGGCCTTCGGAGAGCGGATAGACGGGCTCGCGTTCCGGCAGATCGAGCGCCTCGCCCGGCTCCAGCACATAGTCGGGATGGACCATCTGAAGCTCCTGCCCGTACATCTCCATCCGTCCGGAGACGACCTTGGGGACGCCGAGCGGCAGCTGCTTCTTCGCCCAGCCGGGATTGTGGAAATAAGTGAGCGAAAGAGAATTGCCGGCGCGGTCCTCGGCGTGAACCCGGAACGGTCCCCTTGGGCCGCCCTGGCGATAGTCGACCGGGGTCACCACCACGGTCACCACGCCGCCGGCATCCGCCATGTCGAGCACGTCGACCTTCTTGCGCTCGATCCAGCTCACCGGCAGGTGGAAGAGGATATCGACGACCCGGTTCAGCCGGAGGCGCTTCAGGGGCTTGGCAAGCGCTGGCCCGATGCCCTTCAGCACCTCCACTTCGGCGAACAGGGGGTTGAGGATGTCGGGGCGCATTTCGGGTTGGTAGGTCCCCGGGGCGAAACGGACAATCCTTCGTCATTGCGAGCGAAGCGAAGCAATCCAGTGCGACCTCAGAGGCCCACTGGATTGCCGCGTCGCTTCGCTCCTCGCAATGACGGGTTCAATTCCGACCGCTCGTCCCCTACATCGCCCCCTCACCCCAGCCGCCCGGATTCCCGGCGCGGCCTTTTCCGCATGGAGCCTCATGAACCGCGAAGCCCGATTGAAGCGCCTTCGCTTCCGAGCGTGGCACCGCGGAGTCCGGGAGGCCGATTACATGATCGGCGGCTTCTTCGACGCCCACGGTGCCGGTCTCGCCGAAGCGGACATGGACTGGTTCGAGGCCCTGCTCGAGGAGCAGGACGCGGACATCATGGCCTGGGCGATCGGAACCGCGGAGGCGCCGGAGCGCTACCGCGGAGCGATGATGCGCCGGCTTCAAGACCTCAACTATATCAAGCACCCCGAATAAGTGACCGACCTCCACAAAATCCTCTCGGCGAAGCGGCCGATGACGCTGGCCGGCGCGCCGGCCGGCTTCCTGCCGTGGCTCGCCGCGGACCTCGCGCGGGCGTCGAAAGGCCGGGCCGTCTTCATCGCGCCGGACGAGGCGGCGATGCGGCATCTGCAGGACGCGGCCGGATATTTCGCGCCCGAGCTCGAAGTGCTCGCCTTCCCCGCCTGGGACTGCCTTCCCTACGACCGGGCCTCGCCGTCGCTTCGCGCCTCTTCCGAGCGGCTGGCGACCCTCCATGCCCTCCAGCGCACGTCCACCAAGCCGCAATTGCTGGTCACCACCGTCAACGCGGCCACCCAGCGAACGCTGTCGCCCTTCCGGGTGCGCCAGCTCGTGGCGAGGCTCGCGCCGGGCGAGCGGATCGACATGGCGAAGCTGTCGGCCCTGCTCAGCGCCAACGGCTATCACCGCACCGACACCGTCCAGGACGCCGGCGAATATGCGGTTCGCGGCGGCATCCTCGACCTCTTCCCGGCCGGCGAGAGCGACGGGCTCAGGCTCGATTTCTTCGGCGACGAGATCGAGAGCGTCCGCCGCTTCGACCCGGCCACCCAGCGCACCAGCGGCGACGAGCGCGGCGGCTTCACCCTCCTGCCCGCCTCCGAGACGCTGCTCGACGAGGACAGCGTCAAGCGCTTCCGCTCCCGCTATCGCGAGCGCTTCGGAGCGACCGCGACCGGCGATCCCATCTACCAGGCGGTGTCGGAAGGCCGGCGACTGGCCGGGCTCGACCATTGGCTGCCTTTGTTCGAGGAACGGCTCGACACACTGTTCGAGCATCTCGGCGACGACGATCTCGTCGTCCGGGACGCCCATGACGCGGGCTCCGCGGACGCCCGCTTCGAGGCGATCGCCGATTATTACGAGAATCGCAAACGCGCCATATCCTCGGACCCGGGCAGCTACCGGCCGCTGGAGCCGGAGACCCTCTATCTCGCCAAGGACGAATGGGAGCGGCTGATTGCGGCGCGCCCCCTCCATCTCGCCACCCCCTTCCACGAGCCCGAGAGCGCGACGGTGCTCGACTTCGACGTCGATCCGGCGCGCGACTTTGCTCCGGAGCGATCGCAGAACGTCAACGTCTATGAAGCCGTGGTCGATCATGTCGCCGCGCTCCGGCGGACGAAGAAGAAGGTCGTGCTGGCCAGCTATTCCCCCGGAGCGCGCGAGCGGCTCAAGGGGCTGCTCGCCGATCACGGGCTGAAGAAAGCCGAGGAGGTCGCCACCTGGCAGGAGGCGCAGGGCGCTTCCGGGATCGCCCTCGCGGTGCTCCCGCTCGACCACGGCTTCACCACGAAAGACGTCGCGCTGCTGACCGAGCAGGACATGCTCGGCGACCGCCTGGTCCGTCGCCGCAAGCGCCGCAAGTCCGCCGACGCTTTCATGAACGAGCTGGCGACGCTCAGCCCGGGCGACCTCGTCGTCCATGCCGATCACGGCATTGGCCGCTACGAGGGGCTGACCCGGATTCCGGTCGGCACCAGCCCGCACGATTGCGTCGCCCTCGAATATGCCGGCGGCGACAAGCTCTACGTGCCGGTCGAGAATATCGACATCCTCTCCCGCTATGGCAGCGACAGCGACGGAGTCGCGCTCGACCGGCTGGGCGGCGAGGCCTGGCAGCGGCGCAAGTCGCGGATGAAGGAGCGGATCCGCGAGATCGCCGGCGAGCTCATCAAGACCGCCGCCGAGCGCGCGCTCCGCCCCGGCGCGGTGGTCGAGCCGGATACCAGCTACGCCGCCTTCGCCGACCGCTTCCCCTACGAGGAAACGGAGGACCAGGATCGGGCTATCTCCGACGTCTTCGACGATCTCTCGGCCGGCCGCCCGATGGACCGGCTGGTCTGCGGGGACGTCGGCTTCGGCAAGACCGAGGTCGCGCTGCGGGCCGCCTTCGCCGCGGCGATGGCCGGCCACCAGGTCGCCCTGGTCTGCCCGACCACCCTGCTCGCCCGCCAGCATTACAACACCTTCGTCGAGCGCTTCCGCGGCTTCCCGATCGAGATCGGCCGGCTCTCCCGGCTGGTGCCGCCGAAGGAAGCGGCGAAGACGAAGGAAGGGCTCAAGGCCGGCCAGGTCGACATCGTCATCGGCACCCACGCGCTCCTCGCCAAATCCGTGGAATTCAAGAATCTCGGCCTCGTCATCGTCGACGAGGAGCAGCGCTTCGGGGTCACCCACAAGGAGCGCCTCAAGGCGATGCGCGCCAACGTCCATGTCCTGACCCTCACCGCCACCCCGATCCCGCGCACCCTGCAGATGGCGATGTCCGGCCTTCGCGAGCTCTCCGTCATCCAGACCCCGCCGGTCGACCGGCTGGCGGTGCGGACCTACGTCGCGCCGTGGGACCCGGTCGTCGTCCGCGAGGCTTTGCTGCGCGAACATTATCGCGGCGGGCAGAGCTATTTCGTGACGCCGCGCATCGCCGACCTGCCCGAGATCGAAGAGTTCCTGCGCGAAGAAGTGCCCGAAATCCGCTACGTCATCGCGCACGGCCAGATGGCGCCGACCGAGGTCGAGGAAAGGATGAGCGCCTTCTACGACCGCAAGTACGACGTCCTCCTCTCGACCACGATCGTCGAGAGCG
>JAXDPE010000044.1:0-140676 GCA_034668565.1 Sphingomonadales bacterium
GTCGACAACCTCGCGGCGGGAGGACCAAGCTGAACTACGGGCTCAAACGCCCCAGGGTGAAACGGACTTCCCGCCGCGGCCCCAGCAACAACGCTACAAAGGGCGGCGTCCAAGTTACAAGGGTGACAGTCGCGACCACGCCTGCTACGTTTGTAGCATGTTTCGGACGAAAGCTTTCTCGCTCGGACTGGCCGTCGCGGCCGCGGCCTTTCCCGTCCAGGCCCGCGTGCCGGGCGCGAAGATCGGTGCCGCCGCGCACGCCGCCATGGCCCGCACCGGCGCCCATGGCCTCGCCATCGCCGTGGTCGAGGACGGCAAGCTCGTCTTCGTCCGCGCCTGGGGCGATCGCAACGCGGCCGGCGATCCGCTTACGACCGACACTATCATGTACGGCGCTTCTCTGACCAAGGCCGTCTTCGCCTACACCGTCATGCAGCTGGCGGAAGAGGGGCGGATCGACCTCGATCGGCCGATCGCGTCCTACCTGCCGCGGCCCTTGCCCGAATATGGCAATCTCGACGCCTACGGCAATTGGGGCGACCTGGCCGGCGACGAGCGCTGGCGCAAGCTCACCGCGCGCCATCTCCTCACCCACAGCTCGGGCTTCAGGAATTTCTCCTCGGACGAACCGGACGGCAGGCTCCGCTTCAATTTCGATCCCGGGACGCGCTACGCTTATTCGGGCGAGGGGATAATTCTTCTCCAGTTCGTGATCGAGAAGGGCCTGGGCCTCGATCTCGGCGCCGAGATGCGGCGGCGCGTGTTCGACCGGTTCGGAATGAGGAACACGAGCATGACATGGCGGCCCGATTTCGCCCGCAACCTCGCCGACGGCTGGAAGGCGGACGGCGGGGTTGAGCCCCACGACGAACGAAGCCGCGTCCGGGCCGCCGGGTCGATGGACACGACCGTCGCCGATTTCGCGCGATTCGCAGCCGCCTTCATGCGCGGCGAGGGGCTCAAGCGTTCGTCGCGAACGGAGATGTTGCGGCCTCAGCGGCCGATTACCTCGATCGCCCAATTTCCGAGCCTGGTCCCCGAGGCTCCACCCGAACGTCGGTGGAAGGGACTGTCGGCCGGCCTCGGGATCGTGACTTTCGAGGGGCCGCAGGGGAGGGGTTTTTTCAAGGGGGGCCATAACGACAGCACGGCCAACATGTGGGCCTGCCTGGAGCGGGGCCGCCGCTGCGTCGTCATCCTCGCCAACGACGTCAGGGCCGAAGCCGCCTTCCCGGCTTTGGTCGACTCCATCCTCGGCGACTCCGGCCTCCCCTGGCACTGGGAATATTCGCGGCTGCGCGATTGAGCCGTCGCTGCGGGTGACATGCCCGGCCGCGTCACTACATGTGAGCGATGATCGGGATGCCGGTATGACAGTCGACCTTGACCCCGACCGGCTCCTCGCGCTGAGCTACGTCCCGGCCCGGCGCCGCGCCGCCGTCGGCGCCTTGTGGCGGCTCGATTCGGCACTGGCGGCGGCTCTGACCGGAGGCCGCGAGCCGCTGATCTCGCGGATCAAGCTGGCCTGGTGGCGCGAGGCTCTGGAGAAGCTCGACCGGGAGCCGGCACCGGCAGAGCCGGTGCTGGAAGCGCTGGCGGAGCATGTCCTTCCCGCGGGCGTCAGCGGCGCCGAGCTTGCCGGGATGGAAGAAGGCTGGGCAATCCTCGCCAGCCCGGAAACCCTGACTCCGGACGAGCTTGCCGCTTATGCCCGGGCCCGAGGGGCGCTGCTCTTCCGATTCACCGCGCGTCTGCTCGGCGAATCCGAAACGGCGAAGGAAGCCGGCGAGGCCTGGGCGTTGGTCGACCTGGCGCGCCACTGCGGCGCGGCGGCCGATTCGGACGTCGCCTTGGCCGCGGCGCGACAGCGCCCTTTGCGCCGGCGCTGGCCCGCCCGCTTGAGGCCGCTCGGAATGCTGGCCGTCCTCGCCGCTCGCGATCTCGATCCTGGGCGGCCGCCCTTCGAGACGCGCGGCGCGCCGGCCCGGATGTGGCGGATGCTTCGGCATAGAATTTCCGGATACTAGTCGTTTTCCATAAAAAGCAGTCGACTCGAAGCGCGTTTTTGAGTGATTTTGCTTCTTCTGATCAGGGAGGAGAGAGATCATGGTTCGTTACATCGTCGCGGGCGCCTCGGCGCTGCTTCTGATCGCCGCGATATTCTTCATCTGGCGAAGCGGCGCCGAGGCTCAGGATGCCATCCCGCCGGCGCCGCCCTCGACGGCTCGAAGCGGGGTCTACGAGACCGGCGCCGGCCCGCGGCTGCGGGCGCCGCCGGCAATGTCGGACCAGAGCCGGGAAGCGAAGCGCTTCGCCCGGGCCGACCGGAACCGCGACGGCCGGATCACCCTGGAAGAGCAGCTCCAGTCCCGCCGCAAGGCCTTCGCCAAGGCGGATCGCGACGGTAACGGAAGCCTCAGCTTCGAGGAATGGACCGCGCCTTCCGCCGAGAAATTCGCCAAGGCCGACAAGGACCGCTCCGGCTGGCTCGACGCCGCGGAATATGAAGCGAGCCGGCCCAAGCCGAAGGCGAAGCCGAAATGTGCATGCTGAGCGAGGAAAATCGGCGGCGTCTCTGCCTCCCTGCGGCGAAGCCGCGGGGAGGGGGACCATGCGAAGCATGGTGGAGGGGTAAATGCCTCGGCCTGTGAACTGGAGCGACAGAAATGCTGCGATCCTTCGGGCGCGAGCGCTGCGACGGGCACCCACGCCACCGGAATACCGACTCTGGCTCTACCTTCAGCAGAGGCCCGACGGTCTGAAGTTCCGCAAGCAGCATCCGCTGGGGCCATACACCCTGGATTTTTACTGCCCGAGCGCAAAACTCGGCATTGAAGGCGATGGCGATAGCCACAGTATGGGCGACAATCCGGCGCGGGACCGGCGTCGCGACGCCTGGCTGAGCGAGAAGGGACTTCAAGTGCTTCGATACGACGCGGCAGATGTGATGAGGGACGTGGAGTCGGTAGTCACGGCGATTGTTATAGCAGCGCGGCGCTAATTACCCCTCCACCAGGCTTCGCCTGGTCCCCCTCCCCATCTTGCGATGGGGAGGCAAGCCATTGGTCCAGTGCCACTTTGGCTCTGTCGGTATAAGCCCGTTTCCGGTCCGCCTTCTTCGCCTTGGTGTCGACCGGCGGGAACAGGCCGAAATTGACGTTCATCGGCTGGTAGGTTGCCGCCTCGGCGCCGCCGGTGATGTGGCCGAGCAGGGCGCCCAGCGCGGTTTCGGGCGGGGGCGGGGCGAGAGTCGCGCCGCCAAGCTCGGCGGCGGCGAAGCGGCCGGCGAGAAGGCCGATGGCGGCGGATTCGACATAGCCTTCGCAGCCGGTGATCTGGCCGGCGAAGCGGATGTGCGGCGCCGCCTTGAGCCTGAGCGTTCCGTCCAGGAGCTTGGGCGAATTGATGAAGGTATTGCGGTGGAGGCCGCCGAGCCGGGCGAACTCCGCTTGTTCGAGGCCGGGAATGGTCCGGAACAGCCGGACCTGCTCGGCATGCTTCAGCTTGGTCTGGAAACCGACCATGTTCCACAAGGTGCCGAGCGCATTGTCCTGCCTGAGCTGGACCACCGCCCAGGGCCAGTGACCCGTCTTCGGCTCATCGAGCCCAACGGGCTTCATCGGTCCGTAGCGCAAGGTGTCGAGACCCCGCTGCGCCATCACCTCGATCGGCATGCAGCCTTCGAAATAGGGCGTGTCCTTTTCCCATTCCTTGAACTCGGTCTTCTCGCCGTCGACCAGCCCCTGGTGGAAGGCGAGATACTGCGCCTTGGTCATCGGGCAATTGATATAGTCCTTGCCGCCTTTGTCCCAGCGCGCGGCCATCCAGGCGACGTCCATGTCGATCGAGTCCCGGTGGACGATGGGCGCGATCGCGTCGAAGAAGGCGAGGGCGTCGGAGCCGGTCGCCGCGCCGATCGACTCGGCGAGCTTCATCGCCGTCAGCGGACCGGTGGCGACGATGGTCGCGCCCGAGGCGGGGAGGGCGTCGACCCGCTCGCGGACCAGCTCGATATTGGGGTGGGCGGCGATCCGCTCCGTGACCGATTGGGCGAAGCCTTCACGGTCGACCGCGAGGGCGGATCCGGCCGGGACCCGGTGAGCGTCCGCGGCGGCCATGATCAGCGACCCGAGCCTTCGCATTTCGGCATGGATGAGCCCGACGGCATTGTGCTCGGCGTCGTCGGAGCGGAAGCTGTTCGAGCAGACCAGTTCGGCGAGGCTGTCGCCTTGATGCGCCGGAGTCGTCTCGCCCGATCCGCGCATCTCGGACAGGCGAACCTTCACGCCGGCTTCGGCGAGCTGCCAGGCCGCTTCGCACCCGGCGAGGCCGCCGCCGATGATATGGACCTGGAACGTCATGGCGCGGCGATAGCCGCAGCCCGGCCGCCGGGAAAGGCTCGCTCACTCCCAATGACCCGAAAGCCGACAAATCCTCGCGCAGCAAGCGGAGGTGAAAATGAGTGCGAAGGCCGAAGGCGGTTGAGCGAAGGCCCCCGTCGCGCCGGCGATCGCAGCGCCTGCCAGGGCGCCGGCCGCGAACCATAGGGATCGCGCTCGGGCGGCAGGGAAGACTCCCCCGGTGAATTGCATGAGATAGCTGCCTATCAGGTTGGGGATGATGGACAGGATGAAGCCGACGAAGACGGCCGGAATGAACAGCGCCATGCCGGGGAGGATCTGCGCGGGATCGATGATCACGGGCCGGGGCAGCTCGAGATAGGCATAGGCCAGCGCTGTCGAGGCCAGGAAGATTGGGCCGGCGGCCAGCGAAGCCAGGCCGATCGAGCCGGAGAATGAGTAGCCTGGGCGCACGGCGTTTCCTCCACGAAAAAGTGAGGGCGCGGCCGGTGAAGGCCGCGCCCGTCCAAGGCGTCACATCGCGGCCGCGGCTCGCTGGTCGGAGAACCATTCGTTCACCTTGCGGCCGAAATGGGCGATCGCCGACATATTGAAGAAATGCATGCCGCCGAGCACGATTACGGCGAGGCCGACCTTGCTGCTGAGGAATCGGATCGCCTCGGCCGGGGTCGTCGGCTCGGCCCCCAGGCTGAGGGTCAGAGTGATGAAGCCGATATTGACGAGGTAGAAGCCGACCACGAGCAGATGGTTGGTCGAATTGGCGAGCTCCTCGTTGTGGCCGAAGCACTGGACCAGGAAAACCTTGCCGTTGCGCGACAAAGTGCGGGCCACCCAGATCGTGATGGCGAGGGTGATGAGCAGATAGAGGCCATAGGCGATCTCGACCATTCAAAGTTCCTTTCTCTTCGGTTGTTTCTGTAAACACTGAAAACTACAGGCGTGGAAAAGGGCTGTGTGCGGTCTGTGGCTCCTATTTGGGGCTGGGCTTGCCGGCGCCGGGAATGAAGCGGGCGACCTTGCCGCCGAGCTTCATCAAGGTGACGAGGGTCGGCTTGGGCAGGCCGCGAACCTGCTCGTACCAATCGCCCAGGGTGGAAATGAATTCGTGCATCCGGGTGATGCGCTCGCGCACATGCCGCGGTGCGCTGTCGTCTTTCGCCAGCCTGGCCGAAAGCTCCGCGAGGAGGGCGACGGTCGGGTCGATCTCGCGCCGTTTACGCTCCGCGACGATCCGGCTCAGCATCTCCCACAGATCGGTCTCGGCCGTGAAATGATCGCGCCGGTCGCCCTCGATATGCACCCGGCGAACGATCCCGTAGCCCTGCAGCTCCTTGAGGCCGGTCGAGACGTTGGATCGCGCGAGCCCGAGCTGCTCGACGATATCGTCGGCGGGAAGGGCTCGGTCGGACAGATAGAGAAGGGCGTGGATCTGAGATACCGACCGATTGACGCCCCATTGCGTGCCCATCTCTCCCCAATGGAGGACGAAGGCCTTGGCATCCGGATGATCGATCACGCTCACTGCCGTTCCTTTCTGTAAAGACAGAAATAGCAGAACGGCCAAGGATGGCAAGCCTCATTTCCCTTGAACCAATCCGTCATTGCGAGGAGCGAAGCGACGCGGCAATCCAGAAGCGGCGGCCGGGACGAACGCCGACCTGGATTGCTTCGCTTCGCTCGCAATGACGCAATTCCAGGTAAGCCAGTCGGGGTTCAAGCGCGGAGGAAAGCATGCGGACGAGTGCGTGGCTTTTGGTCACGACCAGCCTGGTCTTCGGACTTTCCTACCCCCTGCTGTGGGATCATCTGCCGAAGGCGGCGGACATCGCGGTGAAAGGGGCGGGGGTCGGCCTGCTCGCGCTTTCGGCGGCGCTGGGCCCGCGAGGCCCGGAGGGACGGCTGCTCGCCTTCGTGATGGCATTGGGAGCGATGGGCGACGTGTTGATCGAAGTTTCGCTTGCCGCCGGCGCCGCCGCCTTCGCCGCCGGCCATGTCGTCGCCATCCTGCTCTATCGCCGCAACAAGCGGGCGGGCGTCGGTCCAGCGGATTGGGCGATCGCCGCCATGATGCTGCTCGTTGCGGCGGCCGTGCCATTCCTTCTGCTCGAGGGTCGAGGGGAAGCCCTGCCTTTCACCGTCTACGCCCTGCTCCTCGGGGGGATGGCGACGAGCGCCTGGCTAAGCCGTTTCCCGCGCGAGCTGGTCGCGCTCGGCGCGCTGCTGTTCCTCGCCAGCGACATGCTGATCGCGCTTCGAATGGGGAGCGGCCTCACCGGCCTCGGCGCGCCGATCTGGCTGCTTTACTATGTCGGCCAGCTGCTGATCTTCCTGGGAGTGACATCCTCCCCATCGAAGACGGGGAGGGGGACCGGGCGGAGCCCGGTGGAGGGGCAATTGGCGCCGATCTTTGAAAGTCCGCGCCGCTAACCCTCCATCACACTTCGTGTGGTCCCCCCATGCTGTCGAATAGGGAGGACGGATTCATTCCTGGCTGTCCGGGAGCGTCTCCGGGCCGGTGCCGTCGTCGAGCTGGACCGTGTCCGACGCCGCTTCGGGCGGCGCTTCGCCAAGCTCTTCGGCGACCAGCGCCTCGGCTTCGTTCTCGGGCTCCTCATCCTCGTCGATCCGCGCCGCCGAGACGACATGCTCGTCGTCGGCGACCCGGAAGAGGGTGACTCCCTGGGTGTTGCGCCCAGCGATCCTTATGTCGCCGACGGTGGTCCGGATGAGCTTGGCCTGATCGGTCACGAGCATCAGCTGCTGGCCGTTATGCGCCGGGAAGCTGGCGACGACGCAGCCGTTGCGGGCCGACGTCTCGATGTTGGTGATGCCTTGGCCGCCCCGCCCGGTCTGGCGATATTCATAGGCCGAGGTGCGTTTGCCGTAGCCGTTCTCGGTGACGGTGAGGATGAACTCTTCCGCCGCCTCGAACTCGGCCATGCGTTCCGGCGCGAGCGTCGGCGGATTCTCATTCTCCTTCCACGGCGCGGCGCGAAGATAGGCCTCGCGCTCGTCGGCGCTGGCGCCGAACCCCTTGAGAATGGACAGCGAAATGACCTCGTCGTCCTTCTGGAGCCGGATCCCGCGGACCCCGGCCGAAGTTCGCGACTGGAACTCGCGGACCTCGGTCGCGGCGAATCGGATCGCCTTGCCCTGCTTGGTCGCCAGCAGCGCGTCGTCCTCCTCGGTAAGCAGGGAAACGCCGATCAGCCGGTCGGTGGGATCGCCTTCCTCGTCATTGCCGAAGCGCATCGCTATCTTGCCGGCGGTGGGGACGTTGGTGAAGGCGTCCATCGAATTGCGCCGGACGGTGCCGTGCGCGGTGGCGAACAGGATGTGGAGCTTGCCCCACTCGGCCTCGTCCTCGGGCAGCGGAAGAACGGTCGAGATGGTCTCGCCCTCGCCCAAAGGAAGCAGGTTGACCATCGGCCGGCCGCGGGCCTGCGGCTGGCCTTCCGGAAGCCGCCACACCTTGAGGCGGTAGACCTTGCCGGCCGTGGAGAAGAACAGGACCGGCGTATGGGTCGAGGTCACGAACAGGTTGGTGACCGCATCCTCGTCCTTGGTGGCCATCCCGGCCCGGCCCTTGCCGCCGCGGCGCTGGGCCCGGAAGGTGGCGAGCGGGGTGCGCTTGATGTAGCCGCCGAGAGTCACGGTCACGACCATGTCCTCACGTTCGATCAGGTCCTCGTCCTCGATCCCGTCCCAGGCCGGGGCGATCTCGGTGGTGCGCGGAACCGCGAACTGCTCGATAATCTCGTCGAACTCGGCGCGCATCACCGCGTAGAGCTTGACCCGGTCGCCCAGGATATCGAGCAATTCGCCGATGGAGACGGCGAGCGTCTTCAGTTCGCCGGCGATCTCGTCGCGGCCGAGGCCGGTCAGGCGGTGGAGCCGGAGCTCGAGTATAGCCCGCACCTGGGTGTCGGAGAGGCGGTAGGTGTCGCCCTCGACCTCATGCTCGACCGCCTCCACCAAAGCGATATATTGGGCGATCTCGGCGATCGGCCAGTCGCGCGCGATCAAGGCGGCGCGGGCCTCGGCGGGAGACGCGGAGCCGCGGATGATCCGGACCACCTCGTCGAGGTTGGTGACGGCGATGACGAGGCCGAGCAGGATGTGGGCGCGGTCGCGGGCCTTGGCGAGCTCGAACTTGGCGCGGCGGGTGATCACCTCCTCGCGGAAGCGGACGAAGCTCTCGATGATGTCGCGAAGGTTCAAGGTCTCCGGCCGGCCGCCGCGGATGGCGAGCATGTTGGCCGGGAAGCTCGACTGGGCCGGGGTATGGCGCCAGAGCTGGTTGAGGACGACGTCGGGGGTCGCGTCGCGCTTGAGGTCGATGACGACCCGGACGCCCTCCCGGTTCGATTCGTCCCGGATGTCGGAGACGCCCTCGATGCGCTTGTCCTTGGCGGCCTCGGCGATCCGCTCGACCAGCGTGTTCTTGCCGACCTGGTAGGGGATGGAGGTGAGCACGATCGAGCGGCGGTCGCCGCGGCCTTCCTCGACTTCGTGGCGGGCCCGCATGATGATCGAGCCTCGGCCGGTATGATAGGCGCTGCGGGCGCCGGCCTGGCCGAGGATGAGCGGGGCGGTCGGGAAATCCGGTCCCGGGATGATCTCCATCAGCTGCTCGATGGTGATCGCGGGATCGTCCATATAGGCTTTGCAGGCGGCGACCACTTCGCCGAGATTGTGGGGCGGAATGTTGGTCGCCATTCCGACCGCGATCCCGCCCGCGCCGTTGACCAGCAGATTGGGGAAGCGCGCCGGAAGCACCTGAGGCTCCATCCGCGAGCCGTCGTAATTGGGCGTGAAGTCGACCGTGTCCTTGTCGAGGTCTTCGAGCAGGGTCATCGCGACCTTGGCGAGCCGCGCCTCGGTGTAGCGCATCGACGCGGGAGGATCGGGATCCATCGATCCGAAATTGCCTTGGCCGTCGATCAGCATCACCCGCATCGACCAGTCCTGGGCCAGGCGGGCGAGGGCGTCGTAGATCGCGCTGTCGCCGTGCGGGTGGTAATTGCCCATGACGTCGCCGACGATCTTGGCGCATTTGCGATAGGCGCGGCCGGGGACGAAGCCGCCTTCCTGGCAGGCGTAGAGGATCCGGCGGTGGACCGGCTTCAGGCCGTCGCGAACGTCTGGGAGGGCTCGGGCGACGATCACCGACATCGCATAATCGAGGTAGGAGGTCTTCATCTCCTCGACGATCTGGACCGGGGAAATATCGTGGCTGTCGATGGTCGGCGGGGCGCTGGCCAAGGGAGGTTTCCTGATTGTTGATCGTGATGCGCCGAAGCGCGGAAAGGGTCGTCTTATGCCTAGCGGAAGGGTCCGCCCGGCGCCACCCCGCGCACACGTACGCGTACGCGCGCGAGGCTTTTCCTAGATAGTCACGATCGGGAGAATCGCCAGCGGCCGATGTCGGAATTCATGGCATCGAAGACGTAGCCGTCGCTATCGAACCCCTTGAGCGCCTCCGGGTCGTCGAGTCGGTGCTCGCACAAATAGCGCGCCATCATCCCGCGGGCGCGCTTGGCGGCGAAGGTGTTGAAGCGCAGTCCGTCCGGCCCGATCTCGCGGAAGTCGATTTCGATCACTCGAACGTCGGCGGGCAGGCGGCCTTCGACCGCCCGCCAATATTCCCGGCTGGCGAGATTGATGACGACCCGGCTTCCCGCTTCGTCGAGATCGTCGGCGAGGGCGGCGGCGATCCGCCCCTCCCAGAAGGCGTAAAGGTTCTTTGCCCGCCCGGGAGCCCAGCGCGTTCCCATCTCCAGCCGATGGGGACGGATATCGTCGAGCGGACGGAGCAGGCCGTACAGCCCCGAGAGGATCCGCAAATGGCGCTGGGCGAAGTCGACGGCCTCCCGGTCGAGGCTGTGGACCTCGAAGCCCGTGTAGACGTCGCCGGCGAAGGCGTAGAGCGCCGGGCGCTCGGGCTGCTCGCCAAAGCCTCTGAAGCGGACCGCGTTGAGCTCGGCCAATGCGTCCGAAATGTGCATGAGATCGCCGAGCCGGCGCTTCGAAATCTTCGCGGCGGCGCCGGCGAGCCGTCCGGCCTCCGCCTCGAAGCGCGGCGCGCTCGAGTCCAGCGGCGGCAGCGGGCGCCGATAATCGAGGCTTTTGGCGGGGGAGATCACGGCCAGCATGGCCGGTCCGGGTAGCCGCCGCGGCAAGCGCGGTCAAACCGCGCCAAATCGCTGAAATCCGTGTTCTTTTGAGTCCGGCGACGGTTCAACGGCGGTTCAGCGCGCGGGCGCTAGAAACGATCTCCATTTGGCGGTAGAGGCCGCCTTCATACCCTTTTCGAACCCAGGGCCGCTTTGCTCAGGCGCGGTCAACAGGAGGCTCTTGTATGAAATCCGTTTCCAGCTTCGCTCTCGCCGCCGCTCTCGTCATCGGCGGCGCCGTCGTGGTTGCCGCTCCGGTTGAAGCGAAGAAGAAACCGGAAGCCGCGCAGCCGTCGGCGTCGACCATCGTCCTGACCAAGGAAGAGCGGGCGGCGATGGCCCCCGTCCAGACCGCGATCACCGCCAAGGATTGGGCGGCGGCCCAGGCCGCTCTGCCCACCGCGGCGGCCGCCGCCACCAGCCCGGGCGGGCGCTACGCCATCGGCCGCTTCCAGCTCGAGATCGGCGCCGCGACCAACAATGTCGCCCTGCAGTCGCAGGGCATCGATGCGCTGCTTGCCAGCGGCCAGGTCGGCGCCGTCGACCTCCCCAACATCTACCGCAATCAGGGCATCCTTGCCGACAATGCCGGCAACAAGGCCAAGGCCGAGGCGGCCTTCGCCAAGCTGGTCGAGCTCAGCCCGAACGATCCGGAGGCCCTGATCAGCCTGGCGCGGGTCAAGAACGACCTCAAAAAGCCGGCCGAGGCGGTGCAGTACATTTCGCGGGCGATCGATATCAAGCGCGCCGCCGGCCAGCCGGTCGACGAGAGCTGGTACAAATATGCCCTGAAGCTGGCCTTCGACGGGCGCTCGAACCCGGCGCTTCGCGAGGCTTCCCAGAAGCTGAGCCGTGAGCTCGTCACCGCCTATCCGACCAAGGAGAATTGGCGCGACTCGGTGCTGATCTTCCGCGACACCAACAATCTCGATGCGGCGGCCGACCTCGACGTCCTGCGCTTCATGCGCGCCAGCGGTTCGCTGGCCGGCGAGCGCGACTGGTACGACCTCGTCGACGGCCTCTACAAAGCGGGCAATTACGCCGAGGCCAAGGCCGTTCTCGACGACGGCGCCGCCAAGCGGATGATCGACCTCAAGAAGCCGGCCTTCGCCGATCTCGTCCGGCTCGCCAACGCGCGCATGAACGGCGACCGCGCGTCGCTTCCCGGGGAGCAGACGAAGGCGATGGCGGCGGCGACCGGCGCCAGCGCGCTCAAGATCGGCGACGCCTTTTACGGCTACGGCGATCACGCCAAGGCGATCGCCCTCTATCGCGCGGCTTTGACCAAGGGCGGAGTCGACGCCAACCTGGTCAACACCCGCCTTGCCATGGCGCTGCTCGCATCGGGCGATCGCGCCGGCGCCGAGGCCACGTTCAAGTCCCTGACCGGGCCGAGGCAGAATCTCGGCGCTTTCTGGCTCGCCTGGCTTGCGCGCTCGGGGGCTTGAAGCTGGTTCCGTGACGAAGGGATGGGGCGCTTCGGCGCCCCTTTTCTTGTTTCCCGGCGAAGGCCGGGGCCCAGTCGCACCGACTGAGAGCTGAGTCCCGGCCTTCGCCGGGAAGCACTGCTCCCGTCCCATATTGCGACGGCCCGCAAATGCCCCTCTTCCGCTGGCCGGGAGGCCGCGTTAACGATTGGCGGGGGCCGGCCTTCGGCCGCCGTTCACGAAGGGCTGGGCCGCTTGCGTTTCGACGACATGATCGCGACGGTGCTGAAGCAGAGCGAGGCGCGGCCGACCGCGCTTTCCGCGAAATGGCGCCAGCTCGTCGATCTCGTCGCCCAGGGGCGCAGCGAGGGGGAATATCATTCACAGGCTCTGGCCTGGCTGCGGGCGAACCGGGCTCGGATCCCGGCGGAGGCGAGGCGTGAAGTCGCCCGCGCTCTGGCCGGACGGCGACTGAGCCCGGCCGCGCTCGCTTTCTTCGCCGAGGACCTGCCCGCCGTCGCCGCCCCATTGCTCGCCGGCGCCCGGCTCGGCGCCGACGAATGGCTCGAGCTGCTGCCGAGCCTTGGACCGGTCGCCCGCGGCCTGCTTCGCCACCGGCGCGACCTTGACCCGGACGTGGTCCATGCCTTGGCGGGGTTCGGAGCCGGCGATTTCGCCCTCGGCGGCCAAGTAGCCGCTCCGGCCGATGAGGGCCTGAGCCCGGCGGCCGAACGGAGCGAGGCGCAGATCCGCGACCTCGTCGCCCGGATCGAGAATTTCCGGCGACGGCGCGATGCGGCCGGCGCCGCCGCCGCGGCGGCCGCACAGCCGGCGCCCGTCGACGAGTTCCAGTGGGAGACCGGGCCGGACGGAGTGATCCTTTGGATCGAGGGCGCCCCGCGCGGACCCCTGGTCGGCCAGAGCATCGCCTCGATCGCCGAACGCGGCCAATATGGCGTGGACGGGCAGGCCGCCGGCGCCTTCGAGAAAAGGGCGCCGTTCCGCGACGCCCGCTTCAGCGTCCCCGGCGTCGGCGGCGCCTCCGGCGACTGGCGGATATCCGGGGTTCCCTTCTTCGACGCCGGTCAGGGCAATTTCCTCGGCTATCGCGGCAGCGCGCGCCGGCCCCGGCTCGACGAGGTCGCCCACGGCGCCGTGCCCGCGGAAGGCCCGACGGGACTGTTCGGGACCGATCTTCCCGCCGATTCCCTGCGCCAGCTGATCCACGAGCTTCGAACGCCCCTGAACGCGATCATCGGCTTCGCCGAGCTGATCGACGGCCAGTATATGGGTCCGGCCGCGCTCAGCTATCGCTCCCGGGCCTCCGACATCATGGACCAGGCGCGGCGTCTGCTTTCGGCCGTCGACGATCTCGACACGGCGGCCCGGATCGAGACGCAGCGGCTCCAGCTCGCCGAAAGCTCAGTGGATGCGGTCGCCTTGCTCTGCCGCCTCCACGACGCTTACGAGCGGGTCGCCGCCCAGCGCGGGAGCCGGATCCTGATCGAGATCGAGCGCGACCTTCCCGACGCCAAGGTAGAGATCGACGCCGCCGAGCGGATGTTCGCCCGGATGCTCGCGGCGACGATCGGCCTCGCCCGCGAAGGCGAGACGATCACCGCCACCATGGCGATGGGCGAGGACGGCGCCCGCAAGATGCTCTGCCTGGCAATCGACCGGCCCATGGCCATCGAAGGCCTCGACGAAAGCGCTCTGCTCGACCCCGGCTACAGCCCCGACGGCGACTGGCCGGGGGCGCCGGCGCTCGGCCTCGGTTTCGCCCTGAGGCTGGTTCGAAACCTCGCCGAGGCGGTTGGCGGGGCGCTCCAGATCGGTCCCGCCCGCTTCTTCCTCTATCTTCCCTCGCTCGAGCCGGCGGAACGCTCTTCCGGCCGCAACGGTTAGGGGAAGGTGGCTTTACCAAACCTCCTCGATCGGCTCGACCGTCCCCCGGCGGAGGAGCGCTATATCGCGCTCCCCGACAGCTTCGGCCGCCGCTTCACCGTCTTTTGCGACACCGAGGAGGAGTTCGACTGGACCAAGCCCCGAAGCCGCGACAATCGCGCCACCACCCATATGGCGGCGATGCCCGACCTGCAGGAGCGGTTTCGCCGGCGCGGAGTCAAATGCGTCCATCTCGTCGATCATCCCATCGCCACCGATCCGGCCTCGATCGCCATGCTCCGCGAATGGCTCGAGCGGGATGAAATCTCGATCGGCACTCAGCTCCATCCCTGGGTGAACCCTCCGCACGACGAAGACGTGAACACCTTCAACAGCTTCGTCGGCAATCTTCCGATCTCGCTGGAACGCGCCAAGATCCAGAACCTGACCGAAACCCTCGAATCCGCCTTCGGCCGCCGCCCGGTCGTCTACCGGGCGGGCCGCTACGGAGTTGGCCCCAATACCGCCGGCCTGCTCGGCGACGCCGGCTATGAGGCGGACGTCTCGGTCCGAGCCCTTCATGATTATAGCGACGAGGGCGGCCCGGATTTCTCCAGGGTCAGGCCCTTTCCCTTCCGTCTCGGCGATTCCGGCCTGATCGAGCTGCCCCTCAGCGCGGCCTATGTCGGACGATTGCGGGCGAAGGGACGGGCGCTCTACGGGGCCGCGGCGCGGGTGCCGCGGGGGCGGGGAATCCTGTTCCGGACCGGCCTTCTCAACCGTGTTCCGCTGACTCCCGAAGGCGTGCCGCTCGCGGAAGCGCTGGACGCCGTCCGGGCGCTGATCGGGGACGGCCTGCGCTGGTTCAGCCTGTCCTTCCATTCGCCCTCGGTAGAGCCGGGCCACACCCCTTTCGTCCAAACCGCGGAGGACCTGCGGACCTTCCATGCGTGGTGGGACGGTATCTTCGACCTGTTCGAGCGCGAGGGCATCGCCCCGGCCTCGATCGAGGAGACGATCGCGGCGGCCAAAGCCGGCTGACCGCGCCTTGCCATCGCCGCCCGCCCTGCCTATCCGGCAAGGCCTGGAGTTACGGGCCTGTAGCTCAATGGTAGAGCCGGCCGCTCATAACGGCTAGGTTGGGGGTTCGAATCCTCCCGGGCCCACCAGAGTTTCGATCAAGGTGATACTTTGATCGAGGGAAGAGAGCGGAGCCTTTCCTCTTTCCTTCCTGCCCCGGGTCAAAGTAACACTTTGACTCGATCCGTCGGGGAGTGGCGCAGCCTGGTAGCGCATCTGCTTTGGGAGCAGAGGGTCGCAGGTTCGAATCCTGTCTCCCCGACCAACCGCCGCCCGGAAGCTTTGCTATTCCGCGGCCTTGGCCGGCAGCCTCACGATCTCCTCGGGCGCGTCGGCGATCAGGGACAGCATCGCCGTCCACGCCGCGACATTCTGCGCCAGCTGCTCGCGATCGACCTTGTCGAGCGTGTCGTCGGGCGTGTGGTGGATGTCGAAATAGCGGGTTCCGTCCTGGTTGAGGTCGCCGCCGGCCACTCCGGCCTTGACCCAGGCGCCGAGGTCCGCCCCGGCCTCGACCTCGCCGGTGCCGCGATTGATCCCGAGCGGGAAGAGCGAAGCGGCGATTCGGTCGGAGAGCGGCTGGTTCGCTGGAGCGAAGGCGGATTCGAAGCGCCACACCCGGTCTGCGCCGAAGTCGCTCTCCGCGACGAAGACGACCTTCTCGGCTTTGTGCGCAGCGAAATAGGCCTTGCTTCCGGCCCCTCCGGTCTCCTCGTCGCCGAACCAAATGACCCGGATCGTCCGGCGCGGCCGGCCCTGATCCATCACCCGCTTGGCCGCCGCCGCGACGATGGCCACGCCCGAGGCGTCGTCGATCGCTCCGGTACCCAGATCCCAGCTGTCGAGATGGCCGCCGACCAAAATCATTCCCGCTTTGGGATCGGTGCCGGGAACGTCGGCGATGACGTTGCCGGTCGGCTGGTCGCCGAGGAAGCGGGGGGTGAGGACGAGGTGCAGGCTCACCTTCTGCTTCCGCTTCAGCATTCGCTGCAGATTCTCGGCGTCCGGGATGCTGAGCGCCGCCGCGGCGATCGGCGTGACGTCGCCCCAGTTGGTGAGTCCGGTATGCGGATTGCGGTGATAGTCGGTGCCGAGCGATCGGATGACGACGGCGGCCGCGCCTTTCTGGGCCGCGATCGCCGGCGCCGAACGACGGACCGCGCCGTAATAGCCATAGCCCGAGCCGTCCTGGTTAGGCTGCATGGCGTGGCTGACGAAGACGATCCGGCCTCGCACGGCCTCGGCGGGGGCCGCCTTCAGATCGTCGATGCTGTCGAAGCCGACGACTTCGGCGGTGAGGCCCTGCGGCAGGGTGGCGCCGCTTCCGCCCAAAGCGGTGAGGACGAGCCGCTGCGGGAAGGGCGCGACGATCTCGGCTGTCTCGGCGCCGCGCACCCAGGTCGGCATCGTCGTCATCTCGACATGGACGTTCTTGAAGCCCAGCGCCTTGAGCCTGCGCACCGCCCAGTCTCGCGCCCGGGCCTCCGCCTCGGTTCCGGCGAGCCGAGGCCCGACCTCCGTCGTCAGCCCCTCGACGATGTCGTAGGCGACCTCGTCCTTCAAGGCGGCATCGCGAAGCCGCCCCGCCTCGTCGGCGCCCTGCGCGAAGGCGGGGGAGGAGAGAAGAGCGGCAGCGGCGGCGAGCAGGAGGGTCTTTTTCATGCGGCCTGCCCTAGCCACTCTCCTATTGCCGCGAAAGCGGGAATCCGGACCGCGGTGCCGCACGCGCCGCCCCTCCACCGCGAAGCGGCTCGAACCTTCTCTACGTTGTGCCTTCGTGCCTTTGTGCCTTCTCTCAAAATGAGTCCGGCGCTTCGTTTGGGGGAAAACGTCGGATGCATCGGCATCGCACTCGGTCGGGCGTCAGCTCATTGTACCGGACGCTCTAACACCCGACTTCAAGAGAAGGCACGAAGGCACGAAGGCACAACGTAGAAAGGGAGGTTTGCCGCTTCGCGGGGAGGGGAGGTGACATTCGCCCGCCGCCTCACTAACTAGGCGCCAAACCCGCATTCCCGCACAGATTCTTCCGGAGACCGCGCCGCCATGGCTGCACAGTATAGCTTCGTCATGAAGAGCATGACCAAGACCTTCCCGGGCGCTGCCAAGCCCATCCTCAACAACATCAACCTGCAATTCTACCCGGATGCGAAGATCGCGATCATCGGGCCCAACGGCTCGGGCAAGTCGACCCTGATGAAGATCATGGCCGGCCGCGACAAGGAATATGTCGGCGAGGCCTGGCCGGGCGAGCATATCCGCGTCGGCTATCTCGAGCAGGAGCCCCAGCTCGATCCGACCAAGACGGTCAAGGAGAACGTCATGGACGGGGTCCGCGCCACCGCCGACATGATGGACCGATTCAACGAGATCTCGACGATCATGGGCGATCCGCCCGAGGACGCCGACTTCGACGCCTTGATGACCGAGATGGGCGAATTGCAGGAAAAGATCGACGCCGTCGACGGCTGGTCATTGGACAACCAGCTCGAAATCGCCATGGACGCGCTTCGCTGCCCGCCCGGCGACAGCCCGATCGACAATCTCTCGGGCGGCGAGAAGCGCCGCGTCGCGCTCACCAAGCTGCTGCTCGAAAAGCCCGACATCCTCCTCCTCGACGAGCCCACCAACCATTTGGACGCCGAGAGCGTGCAATGGCTCGAAAAGCACCTCGTCGACTATGCCGGCAACGTCATCCTCGTCACCCACGACCGCTACTTCCTCGACAATGTGGTCAACTGGGTGCTCGAGCTCGATCGCGGCAAATATTACATCTATGAATCCAATTATTCCGGATACTTGGACAAGAAAGCTAAAAGGCTTCAGCAGGAAGAGCGCGAGGACGAGGGCAAGCAGAAGGCCATCCAGGAGGAATTGGACTGGATTCGCCGCTCTCCCAAGGCCCGCCAGACCAAGTCCAAGGCCCGGATCAAAGCGTTCGACGAGCTCGTCGAGGCGCAGGAGAACCGGACGCCCGGCAAGGCCCAGATCCTCATCCAGGTCCCCGAGCGGCTCGGCGGGACCGTGATCGAGGCCAAGGGCCTGACCAAGGCCTATGGCGACAAATTATTGTTCGACGATCTCAGCTTCAGCTTGCCGCCAGGCGGCATCGTCGGCGTGATCGGCCCGAACGGCGCCGGCAAGACGACCTTGTTCAAGCTCATCCGCGGCGAGGAGCAGCCCGACGAGGGCTCGGTTCGGATCGGCGAGACGGTGCGCCTGGGCTATGTCGACCAGTCCCGCGACGCGCTCGACTCGACCAAGAACGTCTGGGAGGAGATTTCGGGCGGCTCCGACGTCTTCCGCTTCGGCAAGCACGAGGTCGGCACCCGCGCCTATGTCGGCGCCTTCAACTTCCGAGGCCAGGACCAGCAGAAGAAGGTCGGGCAATTGTCCGGCGGCGAGCGCAACCGCGTCCACATGGCCAAGATGCTCCAGCAGGGCGGCAACGTCCTGCTGCTTGACGAGCCGACCAACGACCTCGACGTCGAGACTCTGCGCGCCCTCGAGGAGGCGCTGGAGAGCTTCGCCGGCTGCGCCGTCGTCATCAGCCACGACCGCTTCTTCCTCGACCGCCTCGCCACCCACATCCTCGCCTTCGAAGGCGACAGCCACGTCGAATGGTTCGAAGGCAATTTCGAAGCCTATGAAGAAGACAAGCGGCGGCGGATGGGCCCGGAGGCGGACAGGCCGCATCGTATGACCTATCGGAAGCTTACGCGGTAACCTGACGGACGATCACACGACGGAGACGGTGCTGCTTGCTATATGCAGTTACGCTGCTGTAGAAAGTTGAGGCTTCGGGGGGAGCGCAATGCGGGTCGGTGCAAGATTCTATTTACTTGTCTTTGCAAGTCTTTTTATTGGCGCCCAAGTCGGGGCACAAACTGTCCCGGAGCCTTCGATCGGCACACTCTGGCGCGATCTGCAGTTCGGTCAATCTCTTCAGGCCGTGTCCGCTCAGTTGGCACAATATTCGGAAGTTGCGAATGTTAAACCGAAGCCCGGAAAAAAGGGCAAGCCGTCCTCGCTGAAGATCGGCATGAACAAGGGTGGAATCCCGATCTACGACAGCGCCTTTTCGCTGCAGACGACCTTTGGGGCGGACGAGCGGTTGCGCGAGGTGACCTTGGTCAGCGGAAGCGAATGCGCCAATGAGGCCACCGGCAAGTTCGACAAGATTTCCGATGCGTTGGCATCAAAATATGGCGACGAGCTCACCGAGCGCGGCGCGTTGGACCCACTGATGGTGTCGTCGGCGCTGTCCGAATCCTACGGAAGCCAGCGCGCCGAAACGATCACTTACGGTTATGCCAACGACTCTGTGGCGGTCGCCTTCGTTCTGGCCTTCAGCAAAACCCGGCCTCCCGAATATGTCGGTGGTGGGTCCCTGGCACGTGCGCTCTCCGGCATCGCTAAAGGGATCTACGATTCGCAGCGCCAGAAATGCCGGAATAGCGGCGATGAAACAGTCGTCTACGCAATCAAATATCTGTCCCGGGCAGATTTCGATGCACGCGCGGCGAAGTTGGATGAGGAGCGCGATGCCGACGATGAGGAAGCGGACAAGAGCCTCTGACTCGCTGAGCGAGGGCGGGGGGGTAACTCCGGTGTCCCGGGCTATCGATTTACGACGACGGCGCGACGAACCCTGTCTCTTGAAAATCCATAAGGTTTTGCGCGTCGGCTCGCGCTGCTTCGTCGGGACCGAGCGAAGAATGGGATCGAAACTGGCGATCGACGGCCCGAGCTGCCTATGAACGGTTCGGCGATCACTGGGCGGCCGCGGTAGCCTATCACTTCTAAGTGGCAGACCGTGAACAGGAGGTAAGCGAGTGGCAGCGAGAATAGGCCTTTGGGAGCATTTCCGGACGCTCGCGAGCTTCAAGGGCCGGGAGGACCGGGCGAGCTTCTGGCCTTATGCGGCGCTGGTGCTGGGGATCGTCATGATCGCGAGCGCGGTCATGACGATCCCGATCATGGCGCATTCGATGCGGGCGATGCACAATTTCCACGTCCAGAACCCGGGCGACTTCAACTTCGCCGTGGACCCGGACGAATTCAATTTCGCCGCGGACCCCGACAATTATTCCCTGTCGGTGCCGCCGCAGGCGGCCGCCCTGATGCCGTCCGCCGGCTCGCTGTCGGCTTATCTGGCCGTGACCCTTGGCCTGGCGGTGCTGCTTTACGCCGCCGCGGTCGCCCCGCCGGCTTCACGATCGCGGCCGGTCCGGCGCTTGGGGCCTGATGCCGCTGCCCTTCATCGCTTATTCGGCGGTCCAGATGCTTCGGCTGTTCGAAGCGATGGGCCGAGGCGGGCCGCTGAATGACAGCCTGTTCCTCACCATCGCGATCAGCAACATTCTCTACTGGGCCGCGCTCCTGACCCTGGTCGTGCTGCTCGCGGGAGCGAGCGATCCAGAACCCAACCGCTACAACATGGACGACCGCACCTTATAAAAATGTTCTTGACTTGTTCTCACCAATCGACTAGGAAGGAAGCCTGCCCGAGTCGTCTTGATCAAACGGCGGAGGCGGGGATCCGGCCGAGGGGTTCGCCTTAAGGCCGGGCGGCCGGCGCGAAGTCATCCGGGAACGTTTGAGCTCGCGTCTACCGAAGAGTCGGGACTGCGATTTGTCCTTACCGGAAAAAGGAGCCCGAAGGGCTTCCGACCCGGGTGACGCGTGGGCTTTTCGAGAGCCGAGGCGTTTGCCACCTGTCCTTCGCAAGAAGGATTTGGAGCCTCCTGAACAAGGAGGATAGGACCCGCCGGCTCTTCACTTAAGTCTGGACGCTTTCGAGTAACGACGAAAGCATACAAAAAGTCGTCCAGCCCCGGGTGCCGGTGGCAAGGACGCGCCGGCCGTATTTTCCCACCGTGCTCCAGCGGACGCACAACCGCGCCCGCGCGCGCCCGTCATCCCATAACCGTCATGCTGAACTCGTTTCAGCATCCAGTCCCGAGCCGCTCTATCGCCCGGCCATCATCTCCGAACACCGAGCCGCCCCACCATGGACCCAGAAACAAGTTCAGGGTGACGGCGGTTGGGCGAGACCCCTCGCGCCTCCCGGCATTCCCGCGAAGCGGAATTCCCTCCTTTCCCTTGTCCCTTCGTGCCTTCGTGCCTTCGTGCCTTCTCTCAAAACGAGGGTGCCGAAACGACCGCGAGCAGGCACAAACGCCTGACCGAGTGCGAGGCCGCGCATCCGGCGTTCAGCTTCCAGCGACGTGCCTGGCTTTTTTGGGCAGAGCAGGCACGAAGGCGCAACGTTGTAAAGGGGATGGAGCCGCTTCGCGGTTGGCCTGAATTGCGCAAGCCCTCGATTAACTTCCTTATAACCATGTCCCGCTAGATCGGGCGCCCTGTCGAGGGGCGCGCGCGGATGTTGAACAAGTCGATGCTGGGTCTTCCCGTGCTGCTGCTGGGGGCGTCCTGCGTGCCTCCGGTCGCGGCAGGGCAGGGGGTTGTCAGCCCGGGCTCGGCGCCCGTCAGCGCGCTCGGCGCCCGCGCCGTTCCGCTGCCGCCGGTCGAGGCGATCGCTCCGGGCGAGGCGGCGGAGCCGTTCGTCGTCGGCAAGCGAAGCGAGGCCGATCTCGCGGCGTCGCTGCAATGCCTCACCGCCGCCGTCTATTACGAAGCGCGCTCCGAATCGTTCGAGGGCCAGCGCGCCGTCGCCCAGGTCGTCCTCAACCGGGTTCGTCACCCCGCCTTTCCAAAGAGCGTCTGCGGAGTCGTCTATCAGGGCTCGCAGCGCCGCACCGGCTGCCAGTTCAGCTTCACCTGCGACGGCTCGCTCCGAGCCCGCCGCGAGCCCGCGGCCTGGGCGGTTGCACGGCGGATCGCCGGAGCGGCGCTGGCCGGAAGCGTCTACGGACCGGTCGGCCAGGCCACCCATTATCACGCGTCCTACGTCCATCCCTGGTGGGCGGCGTCGCTGAAGCGGGCGGTGACGGTAGGCTCCCACATCTTCTATCGCTGGCGCGGCGACTGGGGCGATCCCAAATCCTTCCGCCGTCCCTATCTCGCGGCCGAAATCGTCGAGCGCCCCGGACCGGCGGCACGGCCCGTCGTCCGAACGGCCGAGAAGGCCGATTCCGGCGAGACGAGCCGGACCTTCGGAGTCACCGTCCGCCGCGGCGGCCCGCCGCCGCGCTTCTTGGCGTCGGCCACGGAAGAGCCGCCGGAACGCTCGGCAAACGCCGCCGGCGTTCGAGTCCATAGCGGGCTTCCGGACTTCGTCAGCGTCGACGACGACGCCGGGCAGGGGGACAGCGCCCCGGCCAGCTGAGGCCTAATTCACCCGCTTCACATAGACCCGCCCGTCCTCGCGCCTTTCGGTCGCGAAATTGGGCACCGCGTCGATCAGCTCGTGAAGGCCGGCATAGCCGTAGCTCCGGGCGTCGAACGAGGAGCGATTGCCGGCGCGCTGGCCGACCTCGGAGAGGCTGGCATAGCCGCGGCCGTCGCGCTTGGAGGCCCGGAAGGCCGCTCCGAGCAGCTTGACAAGCTCTTCGTCGACCTTGCGCTTGGGCGGGGCAGGGGCCGCCTCGGGTGCGGCGTCATGCTCCTGGCCCTGGGCGAGCGCCCCGACGTCGATGAACCGGCTGCAGGCCTGCTGGAAGGAGACCGGCGCCCGCGACGTCCCGAAGCCGTAGACCGGGACCCCGTCCTGCCGGATCCGCATCGCCAGCGGCATGAAGTCGCTGTCGCTCGACATGATCCCGAAGCCGTCGACCCGGGCTCCGAACAGGAGATCCATGGCGTCGATCGTCATCTTCATGTCGGTCGCGTTCTTGCCCTTGGTGATGTCGAACTGCTGGTGCGGCTCGATCGCATGGCGGTGGGTCATCTCCGCCCAGCCCTTGAGCCCAGGCTTGCTCCAATTCCCGTAGGCGCGTCGGATGTTCACCGTGCCGAGCTCGGCGAGCACCGTCAGCACCGAATCGAGATGGTCGGACGAGGCGTTGTCGGCGTCGATCAGGAGGGCGATGTTGCCGTCCTGGCGGTCGGTGTCGGCCATGCTAGCGCCGGCGTCCGCGGTCGAGGCCGGCGTCGACGCTCCACGGTCCGGCCCCGGCGGCGGCGATGTAGAGGAAGATGAAGCAATAGAGGATCGCGGCGTCGCCCATGTTGACCGCCGGAAACATCGACTTCGGGGCGTGGAACATCCAGTAAGCGACCGCCATCTCGCCGGCGAGGATGAAGGCCGCGGGCCGGGTGAACAGGCCGATCAGAAGCAGCGCGCCCCCGACCAGCTCGAGGATTCCGCCGAACCAGAACAGGCTGAAGGCTGGCGGGATCATCCCCGGAGGCGGCATCGGCGGGAAGCCGAGAAGCTTCTGAGCGCCATGCTCCAGGAACAACAGCCCCGAGACGATCCTGAGAACGCTGAGCAGGCGGGGCGCCCAGGCCGTCGGCAGTCCCAGATCGCGCATCGACATTCCTTCCATTCAAGCTTGCGGCCAGTGCCTAACACCCCCGCGCCATGCGCGAAAGCCGCGACCGGCAAACCCTTGAGCCCGCGAGATTATTCGACGCTGGCGCTTTCCGGCTTTCTGCGGCAGAAGGTTTCGCGCCATGGCCGGTCTTCGAAGCCTCTACGACGTCCTCAATGTCGCTCCCGAAGCGGAGCCGGTCGTCGTCGAGGCGGCCTACAAGGCGCTGATCAAGAAATATCATCCCGACCAGGCGGTCGAGGCGCCGGTCCCCAAGGACGCGACCGCGATCAACGAGGCCTTCGCGATCCTCAAGGATCCGACCAAAAGGGCCGATTACGACCATCGTCTGTGGACCAAGCAGCAGGCGATCCGCCTCGCGGAGGCCCAGGTCGCCAGCGCCGGCCGGCCGCCGCGCTTCGTCGCGGTCAGCGGCTGGCTGATCGCCGGCCTGCTCGCCGCCGCGCTCGCCGCGGTCGCCATGGGCAAGAGCCTGGTGCCGCCCCGGATGAGCGAGATCGCCGAAGCCGCCGAAGTCCAGGATTCGGAAGCGCCGGCGCGCGCCGCCGCCTTCAAGGCCGCCGCCGCCGAAGCCGCGCAGGACCGGGTCGCGATGCCTTCGTCGGCGTCGGTGATCGCCCGGGTCCGGGGCGAGCAGGGACTGAGCGTGGCAGCGCCCGCCCGCCCGGCCCCCGCGGTTCGCGTGGTTTCCGGCGGCGGCCGGGCTCGAAAGGCGCGCCCTATGGCCCGGTCGAGGTCGCAGCCGCGCAAGGAAGGCGATTTCCTCGAGCGCCAGGGCTATATCTACTAGCGTCCTCGGCAGGGCACCGCGCAGGGCTTTTGCGGCTCGCCCCGGTTGCGCCGCCGCACCCGGTCCGCTCCGGCCGAGCGCTCGACCTGCGCCTTCAGCCCGCTCCTCTCCTTGCGGTAGCCCATGGCCTCCAGGCAGTCATAGGCATTGAGCAGGGCCGCCACCGGATCCATCCAATATTTGTGGTTCGCCTCGCGGGTGCAGGAATCGATATCGACCTGCTGCTCGGCCAGCGTCTTCGTCGGGTGCGACACCTGTGCTGTGCAGGCCACCAAAACCGAGAGCGGGGCGAGGGCAAGCAGCGCGATCGGGACGAGCTTCATTCCCGCCTTCTTGCATCAGGCGCTCCGGATCGCAACTTTGGGGCTGTGAAACGCGCCGCCGCCGCCCTTGCCGCAATCCTTTTCCTCGCCGCCTGCAGCTCCGAATCGCGGCCGCCCTGGGCCGATGGCCGGATGGTCACCGAAGAGGTGCGACGCGGCGTCGAAGCGCAGGATCTCTCCGGGTTCGAACGGCGGCTGCTCGCCGTCCACAATCGCGAGCGGGCGGCTATCGGAGCGCGGCCGCTGGTCTGGGATCCCGGCCTCGCCGCCGCCGCCGCCGCTTACGGGCCAGCTCTGGAGCGGCTCGGCAAGCTCGCCCACTCGCCTCCCGAGGCCAGGCCCGGGCAGGGCGAGAATCTGTGGATGGGCACTCGCGACGCCTATGAGCTGGAGGAGATGGTGGGAGGCTGGGCGGCGGAGAAGAGCCTGTTCCGGCCCGGAAACTTTCCGGCAGTCAGCACCAGCGGCAATTGGAGCGACGTCGGCCACTATACGCAGATGATCTGGAAGGACACGACCCGGATCGGCTGCGCCGTCCACAAGAGCCGTCAATGGGATTTCCTCATCTGCCGCTATTCGCCGCCGGGCAATGTCGTCGGGCAGCGCGTTCCTTGAACGGTGCCGACCCGTCATAGTGAGCTTGTTTCAGGATCCAGGGTAGAGCCGCCTCGCGGGCGAAGAACGGGACCTGCGAAACGAGTTCAGGGTGCCGGCAGAGGACCGGACTTTCACCCTTGTCCGCCTCGCCCGAATCGTTTCAACGTGCGTCCACAAATAGGGGAGGGCGCTTGATGAACCTGTTCGCGCGCAAGGCGGTCGTCGCCGACGAGGATATGGCGCCGGAGCACCGGCTCCACCGGAGCCTCGGGTGGCCGCATCTCGTCGCGCTCGGCGTGGGTGCCATCGTCGGCACCGGAATCCTCACCCTGATCGGAGTCGGCGCCGCCAAGGCCGGGCCGGCGGTGATCCTCTCCTTCGCCATCGCCGGCCTGATCTGCGCCTGCGCGGCGCTCGCTTATGCCGAGATGGCGACGATGATCCCGGCCTCGGGCAGCGCCTATACCTACTCCTACGTCGTCATCGGCGAGCTCGTCGCCTGGATCATCGGTTGGAGCCTGATCCTCGAATATTCGCTGGTGGTAAGCGCGGTCGCGGTCGGCTGGTCAGGCTATGCGGCGCCTTTGCTCCACGAGCTTGCAGGCTATCCGATGGCGCTCGCCCAGGGGCCGGAGCTGGGCGGGATCGTGAACCTCCCCGCCATCTTCATCATCGCCCTCGTCGCCGGCCTGCTCATCTACGGGACCAAGGAGAGCGCGACGATCAACGCCGTGCTCGTCCTCGTCAAGATCGTCGCCCTCATCGTCTTCGTCGCCGTCGCCTTGCCCTATTTCAACGCCGCCCATTTCGAGCCGTTCATGCCCAACGGCTTTCCCAAGAGCGGGCTTCCCGGCAAGGAGGTCGGGGTGATGGCCGCCGCCGCCATCATCTTCTTCGCCTTTTACGGATTCGACGCCATCGCCACCGCGGCCGAGGAGGCCAAGGATCCCGGCCGCGACCTCGCCATCGGCATCGTCGGCTCGATGATCGCCTGCGTCATCATCTACATGGCGGTCGCCGCGACCGCGATCGGGGCGCTCGCCTACACCCGCTTCGCCAACAGCCCGGAGCCGCTCGCCCTGATCCTGCGCGAGCTCGACCAGCCCTGGGCGGCCCGCTACCTCGCCGCTTCCGCCGTGATCGCGCTTCCGACCGTGATCCTCGCCTTCTTCTACGGCCAGAGCCGGATCTTCTTCGTCATGGCCCGCGACGGCCTGCTTCCGCGAAGCCTGGCGAAGGTGTCGGGCCGCGGGTCGCCGGTGCGGATCACCTTGTTCACCGCCTTGATCGTCGCCGCTCTGGCCGGGATCATCCCGCTCGCCGAGCTTGCGGCCCTGGCCAATGCCGGAACCCTCACCGCCTTCATCTCGGTCTGCGTGTGCATGCTGATCATGCGGGTGCGCGCCCCGGACGCGAAGCGCCGGTTCAGCACCCCCTTGCCCTGGCTGGTCGGGATCTTCGGGATCCTCGGCTGCCTCTATCTGCTCTACAGCCTGCCCTGGGCGACCCAGCGCTACTTCATGATCGCGCAGGTCGTCGGACTGGCGATCTATTTCGCCTACGGTGCGAGGCGGAGCGTGGCGTCGCAGGCCTAGCCGTCATCCCGGCGAAAGCCGGGACCCCAAGACGAGAAGTCTCGGCGGGTCTCCCCGAGGTCCCGGCTTTCCGCCGGGATGACGAGGCTCAGGCCGGCGCGAATGCCCCGCTCGCTTCGTCAAGCAGGTGAAGCACGCCGTCGGCGATGGCGAAATAGGCGCCGTTGAGCTTCAACCGACCGTCCGCCTCGCGCTCGCGCACCCAAGGGAAGGTGCGCAGATTGGCGAGGCTGACCCGGACGGCCTCGAGCTCCATCGCCTTGAAATCCTCGCCATGCTCGGCTCTGACCTTGTCCCGGGCGCCGCGGAGCATCTCGATCCAGTCGGCGATGAAATGGCCCTCGCCATGGGCGGCGTCGTCGAACTGGCCGGTCAGCGCCGCCGCGCAGCCGCCGCAAAAGCCATGGCCCATCACCACCAGCTCCTCGACCTGGAGCTGGGTGACGGCGAATTCGAGGGCGGCCGAAACTCCGTGATAGCCGCCGGTCGTCTCATAAGGCGGGATCAGGGCCGCGACGTTCCGGACGACGAACATCTCGCCCGGGCCGGAATCGAAAATCTGGGTGGGGTCGACCCGGCTGTCCGAGCAGGCGATCACCATCACCTTGGGGCTCTGCCCCTCGGCCAGCTGCGACCAGCGCTCGCGCTGCGGCGCCCAGCCGGTCTCGCGGAAGCGGCGATATCCGTCGATCAGGGTGTCCAGGCTGTCCATGGCTCGCCGCTAGCGGCAAGAGGGGAGGGGTGGCAAGACCCGCTTCGGATCGCTATCTGGCCGTCATGAGCGAAGCCGACCCGATCCTCACTCCGCCGCCGCGCCAGCGCAAGCCCGACTGGATCCGGGTCAAGGCGCCGACCAGCACCGGCTTCGCCGAGACCAAGAAGCTGATGCGAAGCCTCAACCTCGCCACCGTCTGCGAGGAGGCGGCCTGCCCCAATATCGGCGAATGCTGGACCAAGAAGCACGCCACGGTGATGATCCTGGGCGACACCTGCACGCGGGCCTGCGCCTTCTGCAACGTCAAGACGGGCATGCCGCGTGCCGTCGACCCGCTCGAGCCCGAGCATGTCGCCACCGCCGCGGCCGAGCTCGGCCTCACCCATATAGTCGTCACCACGGTCGACCGCGACGATCTTCCCGACGGCGGCGCCAGGCAGTTCGTCCGGGTGATCGAGGCCCTGCGCCGGACCACCCCGTCGACGACGATCGAGATCCTGACGCCCGATTTCCGCAACAAGCCGGAAAGCGCCGTCGAGGCGATCGTCGCCGCCCGGCCCGACGTCTACAACCATAATCTCGAGACGGTGCCGAGGCTCTATCCGACCATCCGCCCGGGCGCGCGCTATTATGCGTCGCTTCGCCTGCTCGAGAGCGTCAAGCGCCAGGATCCGACCATCTTCACAAAGTCGGGGGTGATGGTCGGGCTCGGCGAGCAGCGCCTGGAGGTCCACCAGGTGATGGACGACATGCGCTCGGCCGACGTCGATTTCCTGACCATGGGCCAGTATCTCCAGCCCACTCCGCGCCATGCCAAGGTCGACGAGTTCGTCACCCCAGCCGCTTTCTCCGCCTACGGCGCCATCGCCCGCGCCAAGGGCTTTCTTCTCGTCGCCGCCTCGCCTTTGACCCGGTCGAGCTACCATGCCGGCGACGACTTCGCGAAGATGAAGGCGGCGCGCGAAGCGAAGCTCTCTCCTCGTCACCCCGGCGAAAGCCGGGGCCTCGTCGGGTGAAGAGCTCGGCGCCTTTGCTCGCTGGGGTCCCGGCTTTCGGGTTCCCATCAAAGTATTACTTTGATGGGGTCCCTCCCGGGATGACGGGTTAAGCCATGCCCCGCCACACCGAAACGCGGCGAATGCCCTACACGCCCGAGCAGATGTTCGATCTCGTCGCCGACGTGAAGCGCTACCAGGAATTCCTGCCCTGGGTGGCCGCGACCCGGGTGCGCTCCGACAGCGATACCCTGATGATCGCCGACCTCGTCGTCGGCTTCAAGGCGATCAAGGAGACCTTCGCCTCGCGGGTCGAGAAGCAGCGGCCGGTCCGCATCCACACCGAATATATCGAGGGTCCGCTCAAATATCTTCACAACAGCTGGGTCTTCAAGCCGGACGGGGAGGGCGGCACCGAGATCGATTTCTGCGTCGACTTCGCCTTCAGGAACCGGCTGTTCGAAAGCCTTGCCGGCCAGATGTTCGACCGCGCGCTGAGGCGGATGATCGGGGCGTTCGAGGACCGGGCGAGGGAGCTTTATGGGGAAAGCGGGTCGGACGCGCAAAGGGTGGCCTAAAGCCGTCATCCCGGCGAAAGCCGGGACCCCAGAACGAGAAGTCTCCACGGGTCTCCCCGAGGCCCCGGCTTTCGCCGGGGTGACGATCAGCCGTCGGCCCCGCTCTCCACAGGCATCAGCAGCTCCAGCGCGCAGAGCGCCGCCTCAAGCCGCACTCCGCCGCGGCCGCGGTCGCCGAAATGCCTGGTGTCGGCGACGATCTCCTTGGGGTCGGCGCCGCGGCGGGCCCGCGCGAAGATCACGGTCCCAACCGGTTTCTTGTCGCTTCCGCCGCCCGGTCCGGCGATCCCGGTGACCGCCACTGCGGTGTCGGCGGCGGTGCGCTTCAGGGCCCCCTGCGCCATCCCCCAGGCGACGGCGATCGAGACCGCCCCGAACGTCTCGACGACGTCCTCGCTGATCCCGAGCAAGGCTATTTTCGACTCGTTCGAATAAGTGATGAAGCCGGCTTCGAGGACGTCCGACGATCCGGGAATCTCGGTCAAGGCGGCCGCGACGAGGCCGCCGGTGCAGCTCTCGGCCACCGCCAGCCTCAGCCCGGCGGCCCGGCTGGCCTCGACCACCCGGCGCGCCGCATCGAGCAGCTCGGGGGGAAGGACGGAGTCGCGCGTCTCGCTCACGGGCGGGTCGCGGGACACATGAAGGGGCGCTTGCCCTTCTTCCCGGCCGCCGCCGCTTTGCCGTCTTCCTCGCTCGCGATCTCGACGGCGAGGACGACGAGCCCCGCCAGGTTTTGCGGGGGAAGGGGCGAAAGCAGGTCCGCGGCGCGGTTGATCCGCCCACATTGCGCCTGGCCGCCCTTGGCCGCCAGCCCGGCGGCGGCGAGATCGTGGAGCAGGCCCCGGGCCGTCGTCTCGCTAAGCCCGGCCGGGAACTTGTCGCCGGCCATCGTCGAAAGGGTCGAGCTGGCCCGGGCCCAGCGGGCCGAGCTTTCCGACGCAACCGTCCGGGCCAGAGCCCGGCCCTCGTTCACGAGATAGGCATCCGCGGGAAGCGCGGGAGCGCAGGCGGTCGCGGCGGCTTCGAGCAGCGGCGGCAATGCGAACAGCGCCATGTCCTCGACCTGGGCCTGGGTGAGGCAGGGGGGCGCCGCCGGCTGGGCGGGCGCGGTGGCGAGCATTGCGGCGATGAGGGCTGATTTCACGAATATTCCTCCGGGAGTCGGACAGTGGCGATCGCCTGGGCGGCCATGCCTTCGCCGCGTCCGGTGAAGCCGAGGCGCTCGGTGGTCGTGGCCTTGATGCTAACCCGCTCCGGAGAAAGCCGCAACAACGCCGCGACCGAGGCCCGGATCGCCTCGCGATGCGGCCCGATTCGGGGCGCCTCGCAGATCAAGGTGGCGTCGACATGGTCGATCCGGCCGCCGCGCGCCTCAATGAGGGCCCGCGCATGCTCGACGAAGCGGGCGGAAGCGGCGCGGCGCCATTGCGGGTCGCTGGGCGGGAAATGGTCGCCGATGTCGCCGGCGCCGATCGCTCCGAGCAGGGCGTCGGTGATCGCGTGGAGGAGCACGTCGGCGTCGCTATGGCCCTTGAGCCCGCGCTCGCTCGGGATGAGCAGCCCGCCCAGCCACAGCTTTTCGCCGGCCGCGAAGGCGTGGACGTCGAAGCCCATTCCGGTTCGGCTCGTCATCGCCGCCGCCAGCCGGGCCTCGGCCCGGGCGAAATCCTCGTCATGGGTGATCTTGTCGAGTGCTTCCTCTCCGGCGACCGTCGCGACTTTGAGCCCGGCGGCGCGGGCGACCTGGGCGTCGTCGGTGGCGGCCGGGCCGCTCCATTGGCGATGCGCGGTGAGGATCGCCTCGAAGCGGAAGGCCTGCGGGGTCTGTACCCGCACCAGGCCCTCGCGGCTCACCGGATCGCCGAGCGCGCCGTCGGCGCGGGCGAGCGTGTCGACCACCGGAAGCACCGGCACCGCGCCGTCGGCTCCGGCCAGAGCGTCCCGAAGCCGGGCGACGACCGCCGCCGGGAGGAAAGGACGGGCGGCGTCGTGGATGAAGACCAGGTTCGCCCCGCCTTCGGCCGCGATCGCTTCCAGCCCGTTGCGGACGCTGTCCTGCCGTTCGCCGCCGCCGGCGACCGGGGAGGGGAGGGCCCGGCTTCCGATCGCCGCGAAGTAGAGCGCCTCCTGGCCGGAGCCGATCACGACCCGGATCTCGCTCATTCCGGAACGCTCCAGCCCTTCCAGGGCATGGACCAGCAGGGGCTTGCCGGCGAGACGGCGATATTGCTTGGGCAGCCCGCCGCCGGCGCGGCTCCCGCTCCCCGCCGCGACCACCAGGGCGACCATCCTCTCCATCGAGGAGCGTCCTAGAACATTGGCGGCCGAATTGTACCCCAATAGCGTCGCCACCCTCGTCATTCCGGCCCTTCGACGCCGCCTGCGGCGGCGCTCAGGATAAACTTCGGCGAAGCCGAAGGCCGGAATCCATGAACACGGCCGGTCGACATCCTGACACGCCGGTGTTCATGGATCCCGGCCTTCGCCGGGATGACGGCTCCTGCCGCCCACCTTGCCCGCCGGCGCCTTTGCCCTTATCTCCCGGCCTCCCATGAACAAAGTCGCGCCCATCCAGATCGGCCCCGTCCGGATCTCGTCGCCGGTCATCCTGGCGCCGATGACGGGCGTCACCGACCGGCCGTTCCGAAAGGCGGTCAAGCGCTACGGCGCCGGGCTCACCGTCACCGAGATGATCGCCAGCCAGGCGATGATCCGCAAGACCCGCCAGTCGCTCCGGAAAGCCGACTGGGACCCGATCGAGGATCCGGTCTCGATGCAGCTCGCCGGCTGCACTCCGCTCGAAATGGCCGAGGCGGCGAAGCTCAACGAGGATCGCGGCGCGGCGATCATCGACATCAACATGGGCTGCCCGGTCCGCAAGGTCGTCAACGGCGACGCCGGCTCGGCGCTGATGCGAGACTTGAAGCTGGCGGCCGAAATCGTTGATTCGACGGTGAAAGCCGTGAAGGTCCCGGTCACGCTCAAGATGCGCATGGGCTGGGACCATTCGAGCCTGAACGCCCCCGAGCTCGCCCGGATCGCCGTCGATCTCGGCGTCCGGATGATCACCGTCCACGGCCGCACCCGCAACCAGATGTACAAGGGCGAGGCCGACTGGGCCTTCGTCCGCCGGGTCAAGGAGGCGGTCGAGGTGCCCGTCATCGTCAACGGCGACATCTGCACCCTCGACGACGTCGAGACGGCGCTCGCCCAGTCGGGTGCCGACGGCGTGATGATCGGCCGAGGCGCCTACGGCCGCCCCTGGCTTCTCGCCCAGGCGATGCACTGGCTGGCGACCGGCGAGCGCCTCCCCGATCCCAGCCTCGACGAGCAGTTCGCGGTGCTGATCGAGCAATATCGCGACATGCTCACGCTCTACGGTCCGGAGGTCGGCGTGAACTGCGCCCGCAAGCACGTCGGCTGGTATACTCGCGGCCTCCACGGCAGCGCCGAGTTCCGCAACGCCTTCAACAAGGAAGGCGATGCGAAGCGGGCCGAGGCGATGCTGTATGAGTTTTATGCGCCGTGGCCGAACCGCGCCGCCGCCTGAACTGCACGGAAACAGCTCGGCCCGACGACAATCTTCGGGCCGCCAGACTGCCTACGAATTTTATGGGATTTGTGTGCAGCCGTCTGGGGTGCAGTAAAAAGTCATGCAACCGCTCTCATTACAGATTGTGATTAATCTGCCTGTCCGCTGTGCATAGGTCGGCGCCAAGGGCAACGCCAAGGCCACTAATGCGAAAAGAGCCTTTCTCATATCTAATTCCCCATTGATTAGAGCTCAAATGCCCTGAGGCAATGTGACATAAGATTCTTATTGCTTCAACAGATCAGTTACTGGCTCGGGCGTTACCGCAGCGCGATTGGAATGAACTGTGCCCGCACGCATGTCGACTGGCACATCTCCGGGTTTCAGGGCTCGGCCGAGTTCCGCAACGCCTTCAACAAGGAAGGCGAAGCGGGCGGAGGCGATGCTCTACGAGTTTTACGCGCCCTGGCTGAGCCGGGCGGCGGCTTAGCGCATCGGGCGCTGAAATCCGCATCGCCGTCATGCCGGGCTTGACCCAGCATCCACCTTCTTCCGGACACTGGCGGAAAGAAAGGTGGACCCCGGGTCAAGCCCGGGGTGACGATCCAGGTTCTGCGCATTCCATCCTTGCGGCTCCATCCGTCCGCACTGCGGCCAAAGGAGCCTTTGACGCTACATACTGTGTTCTTTTTGCCACAATGTTGTGGTAGCGCGGTTGTGTGAACGCGGAACTTCCGATCCTCCCCGAATCCAACCCAAGGTGGCGCCGGCGGCTTTCGGTGGCATTGAGGCGCGGACGTTTCATGCCGCTGGTCGAGGCTGCGACCCTGATCGCGCTACTTGCCGTGGCGACAGTCAGCTACTTCATCATCACCGAGGAAGGGTCGCCGGAAACGCTGCTGACCCCGCCCATGGTCGCGGCCCTGCTGGTGGCGAACCTCGTGCCGGCGATGGCGCTGATGGTCCTAGTGGCGCGCCGCTTGGCCATGCGCCGAGCGGCGGAGTCGCCGATCGGGGGCAGGGGACGATTGCACGTCAGGCTAGTGGCGCTATTCTCGGTCATCGCCAGCGTACCGACCCTGCTCGTCGTGATCTTCGCATCCTTGCTGTTCCAGAGCGGACTGAATTTCTGGCTATCGAACCGTGCGCAGACTGTGATCAAAAATGCTCAGGAGGTGGCAACCCACTACCGAAATGATCAGCGCAACGAAGTTCAGCTCGAAGTTCAGACCATGGGTAAGGACGTCGTGGGATGGGTCAACGAGCGTGGGTTCGACGATCCGCAGTTCGACGATTTCATGGTCGATCAAACCTCTCGACGTTATCTCCTCGAGACTGCACTTCTAACGATAACCCGCACCGGAGAGATCCAGATGCAGGGCGGGGTGAATTTGTATGATCGGCCGCTCGAGGATCGTTTTCCCGCGTCTACCTTGACGAAATTGAAGGCGGGGCAGGCAATAGCGAAAGAGGCAGGCGGCGATCGAGTCGAAGCGGTTGTCCGGTTAGACCCGCAAGCGCTGGTATTCGTCTACGGGGCTCGCAAGGTAAATGCGCGGCTCCTGAAGCTGGCCGAAGAAGCTCAGAGCGCGGCCAGCGACTATCAGAAGACGCTCGCGCGAGCGCGCACTCTGCAGTTCCGGTTCAACGGTATAATGCTGCTTGTGTCGCTGCTGATCGTGGGTCTTTCCATCTGGATCGCTCTCAAGCTGGCCGATCGCCTGGTTCGGCCGGTCGGCGAGTTGGTCGATGCCGCCCGGCGGATCACCGCGGGCGATCTCACCACCCGAGTCACCGCCGGCGAGCTGACCAGTCGGGTCACCGGCATGCGCGTGCAAGACGAGATCGGCATATTAGGGCGGGCGTTCAACCGGATGACCAAGCGCCTGGAGGAACAGACCGGCGATCTCGTTTCCGCCAACGCCCAGCTGGAAAGCCGACGCACCTTCATCGAGGCCGTGCTGTCCGGGGTGACCGCCGGTATCATATCGGTCGATCAGGAGCGAAACGTCCGCCTCATCAACAGCTCGGCCGAGGCGTTGCTCAAGACCGAGCGGGGCCAGGCCGTCGGCCACAAGCTCGCCGAGCTCGCGCCGGAGCTCGACGCCCATCTCGACGGCGATCTGCGCGAGGACATCATCCAGTTCGCGTCCGGGGGCGAGCCGCGTACACTGGCCGTCAAGCGGGTGCGCGTGGAAGGAGGGCACGTCCTCACCTTCGACGACATCACCGAGCAATTGCTCGACCAGCGCCGGGCCGCCTGGTCGGACGTCGCCCGGCGGATCGCCCACGAGATCCGCAACCCGCTGACCCCGATCCAGCTCGCCGCCGAACGGCTGCAGAGGCGCTACGGCAAGGAGATCACGTCCGACGCGGGAACGTTCGAGAAGCTCACCGGCACGATCATCCGCCAGGTCGGCGACCTTCGCCGGATGGTCGACGAATTCTCGTCATTCGCGCGGATGCCCAAGCCGGTCTTCCGCGAAGAGAAGATCGCCGACATCGTCGGGGAATCGCTCTTCCTCCATCAGGTCGCCCATCCCGACATCGCCTTCAGGCTCGACTCGCCCGATCCTTCGCCTCTGCTCGTCTGCGACCGCCGCCAGCTCGGCCAGGCGCTGACCAACGTCATCAAGAACGCGGTCGAGGCGATCCAGCAAAAGCGGGAGGACGGACGCAAGAGCGGCGACGACCGGGTCGCGGTCGCCATCCGCGACACCGAGAACCGGATCGTGATCGAGGTCGCCGACACCGGCATCGGCCTGCCCGCCGAGCGCGGCCGGCTGACCGAGCCCTATATGACGACCCGAGTGAAGGGCACCGGCCTCGGCCTCGCCATCGTCAAGAAGATCGTCGAGGAGCATTTCGGCAATATCGAGTTCGACGATTCGGCCGGGGGCGGCACGCTCGTCAGGCTCGTCTTCGACGCCGAAGCCCTCGCCCGACTCGCCGGCGCCGCCGCCGAGCAACCCCAGAGCATATCGGCAGACGGATAGATCATGGCCCTCGACATACTCATCGTCGACGACGAGCACGACATCAGGGACCTCGTTTCAGGGGTGCTCGAGGACGAAGGCTATTCGTGCCGGACCGCCGCCAACAGCGGCGAGGCGCTCCAGGCGCTGGCCGACCGGCGGCCGTCCTTGCTCCTGCTCGACGTCTGGCTCCAGGGCTCCAAGCTCGACGGACTGCAATTGCTCGAGGAGGTGAAGAAGCGCGATCCTTCGCTGCCGGTGCTGATGATCTCGGGCCACGGCAATCTCGACACCGCCGTCGCGGCCATCCGGCAGGGCGCGGCCGACTTCATCGAGAAGCCGTTCGAGGCCGGTCATCTCGTCCATCTCGTCGCCCGCGCCACCGAGACCGACCGGCTCCGCCGCGAGAATGCCAGCCTCAAGGCGCAGATCGGCCAGGAAACGGAGCTGACCGGATCGAGCGTCTCGATCAACGGCGTCCGCGCGACCCTGAAGCGGGTCGCCGCGACCGGCAGCCGGGTCCTCATCTCGGGCCCGGCCGGGGTCGGCAAGGAAGTCGCGGCGCGGCTTCTCCACGACTGGAGCAACCGGGCGAGGGCGCCGTTCATCGTCGTCAGCGCCGCTCGGATGACCCCGGAGCGGGTCGAGGAGGAATTGTTCGGGGTGGAGGAGGGGGGCGAGCTGGCCCGGCCCGGCCTGCTCGAACAGGCCCATGGCGGAACGCTCTTCCTCGACGAGATCGCCGACATGCCGATTCCGGCCCAGGCCAAGATATTGCGGGTCCTCACCGACCAGAGCTTCACCCGGGTGGGCGGCCAGCGCATGGTCAAGGTCGATATGCGGGTGGTGTCGTCCACCTCCCGCAACCTCGCCGACGAAATCGCCGGCGGCCGCTTCCGCGAGGACCTGTTCTACCGGCTCAACGTGGTTCCCGTGCATCTGCCGGCGCTGGCGGAGCGCCGCGAGGACATTCCGGCCCTGACGGCGCATTTCGCCGCCCGCTACGCCGCCGAGCAGAGGCTTCCGACGCCGGAATTCTCGACCGACGCGGTGGCCGCGCTCCAGGCCTATGACTGGCCCGGCAACGTCCGCCAGCTCAGGAACGTCATCGAGCGCACGATCATCCTCGCGCCCGGCGCCCGGGTCGGCTGCATCGAGCTCGACATGCTTCCGCCCGAAATCCTCAACGAGCAGGCCAGCCTCAGCTCGGGCGAGGCGGTGAAAGCGATCATGGGCACCCCGCTGAGGGAGGCGCGCGAGACGTTCGAGCGCGAATATCTCAGGGTCCAGATCCGCCGCTTCTCCGGCAATATCTCGCGAACCGCCACCTTCATCGGAATGGAACGCTCGGCCCTCCACCGCAAGCTCAAGGCCCTCGGCATCGGCGACAACAAGGGCGAGCCGGAGGAGTAGCCGTCATTGCGAGGAGCGAAGCGACGCGGCAATCCAGCTTCCGGCCTCGGCGCCACTGGATTGCTTCGCTGCGCTCGCAATGACGGGAGAGGGGGGGCTAAGCTGGCGCCCGGCCTCCACCGATGCTATTGTTTCCGGCAAGGCTGCGCTCCACATTATGAACGACGCCCTTCGCGGGCGCCTGAAGCGGACAACGATCCGCCAATAAGGAGAGTGGGATATGGCCGACAAGGTCAACAACCTCCAGGATCTGTTCCTGAACGGCCTTCGCCGGTCGAAGACTCCGGTGACCATGTTCCTGGTCAAGGGCGTGAAGCTGCAGGGCATCATAACCTGGTTCGACAATTTCTCGGTGCTCCTGCGCCGGGACGGCCAGGCCCAGCTCATCTACAAGCACGCCATCTCGACGATCATGCCCGCCCATCCGATCGACATGGGCGAGATCGAGCGCGCCTTCGACGAAGGCGGCGCCGTCAAGAAGCCGGCCTTGCTCCAGGAAGCCTTTCTCGGCGCCGTCCGCCGCTCGGGCGAGCCGGTCACCATGTTTCTGGTCAACGGCGTGATGCTTCAGGGAGAAATCGCCGCCTTCGATCTGTTCTGCATGCTACTCCAGCGCGACGGCCTGTCGCAGCTCGTCTACAAGCACGCCATCTCGACCGTGCAGCCGGAACGGCCTGTGAGCTTCATGGAGCAGGATGACGAGGAGCCGGCCGCCTGAGTTTCACCGAACATTCTTCCGACGGCGAGTTCAGCCGCGGCGCCAGGGCGATCGTCGCCCTTCCCGACATGAAGGCGGGGAGGGGACGGCGCGATATCGACGCTCGCCTCGAAGAGGCGGCCGGCCTCGCCGAAGCGATCGGGGTCGAGGTCTCGGACCGGCTCCACTTCAGGATCCGCTCGCCCAGGCCCGCGACCCTATTCGGATCGGGCCAGGTCGAATCGATCGCCGAGGCGGTAGTTCGCGACGAGGCCCAGCTGGTCATCGTCGACGCGCCTATTACGCCCATCCAGCAGAAGAATCTGGAAACCGCGACCAAGGCCAAGGTGATCGACCGGACGGGCCTCATCCTCGAGATTTTCGGCGAACGGGCGGCGACGGCGGAGGGCCGGCTCCAGGTCGAGCTCGCCCATCTCGACTATCAGGCGGGCCGGCTGGTCCGGAGCTGGACCCACCTCGAGCGCCAGCGCGGCGGCTTCGGCTTCCTCGGTGGCCCGGGCGAGACTCAGATCGAGGCCGACCGCCGGCTGATCCGCGACCGGATGGCCAAATTGAAGAAGGAGCTCGAGCAGGTCACCAGGACCCGCGCCCTTCATCGCGCCCGGCGCCAGCGGGCGCCCTGGCCGGTCATAGCCCTCGTCGGCTACACCAATGCCGGCAAATCGACCCTGTTCAACCGGCTGACCAAGGCCGACGTGATGGCGGAGAACCTGCTGTTCGCGACCCTCGATCCGACGATGCGCGAAATCCCGCTGGCCGGCTTCGACAAAGCGATCCTCTCGGACACGGTCGGCTTCATCTCGGAGCTTCCCACCCAGCTCGTCGCGGCTTTCCGGGCGACGCTGGAAGAGGTGATCTCGGCCGACCTCATCGTCCATGTCCGCGACATCTCCCATCCCGACAGCGACGCCCAGCGCGAGGACGTCGAGACCGTCCTTACCGAGATCGGCGCCGGAGGGGAGGGGGGCGCCCCTCTCGTCGAGGCGTGGAACAAGATCGACCTGCTCGAGCCGGAGGAAAGCGAGCGGGTTCAGGCGGAGGCGGTCCGGCGCGACGATGTGATCCGCATCTCCGCCTTGACCGGCGAGGGGCTGGAAGCGCTTCTGGAATGCGCATCCGCCAAGCTCAGCAAGGGCGCCATGCTGCGCACCGTCACGCTCGGAGCATCCGACGGGGAAGCGATCGCCTGGCTCCACGCCAATGGCCGGATCGAGGGCCAGCGGACCGATGGGGTTGAGACGGTGTTCGAGGTTCGCTTGTCGGAAGCCGACTGGGCGCGGCTGCAGAGCCGGCAGCGAGTTTAGGGCGTAGCAGGCTTAGCAGACCGTCATTGCGAGGAGCGAAGCGACGCGGCAATCCAGCGGGCCTCGGAGGCCGCACTGGATTGCTTCGCTCCGCTCGCAATGACGGTGAGGCTCAGACCAGCCTCTTCGCCTTCTGCCAGAGCGCCTCCAGAGCCTCGATATCCATATCCTTCAATGGCTTGTCCGTAATCTCTTCCACTTTACGGAAACGCCGTTCGAACCGTTTCGAAGCCTCCCGCAAGGCCGTTTCGGGGTCGATGTCGAGGTGGCGGGCGTAATTGACGACGCTGAACAGCAGGTCGCCGAGCTCGGCCGCGCGCTCTTCGGCGGTGGCCGCGGCGTCGATCTCGGCCAGCTCCTCGTCGATCTTGGCCCGCGGTCCGCCTGGGTCGGGCCAGTCGAAGCCGATCCGTGCGGCGCGGCGCTGGAGCTTCTCGGCACGCTTGAGGGCCGGCAAAGCCATCGCGACTCCGGCGAGTGCGCTCTTGTCCTGCTCGCCATGGCGCTCGGCGGCCTTGAGCGCTTCCCAGCCGGGGCTGGCCGCTTCGTCGCCGAAGATATGCGGGTGACGGCGGATCATCTTCGCGCAGATCGACGCCATGACGTCATCGAGCGCGAATGCGCCAATCTCTTCGGCCATTCGCGAATGATAGACGATTTGGAGCTGGAGGTCGCCGAGCTCGTCCTTGAGCGCCTCAAGATCCTGGCGCTCGATCGCGTCGGCGACCTCATAGGCTTCCTCGATCGTATAAGGCGCGATCGTCGCGAAGCTCTGGGCGACGTCCCATTCGCAACCGCTCGCCGGGTCGCGCAGCCGGCGCATGATTTCGACGAGGTCGGAGAGGGAGGAAGAACCGGTCAAAGCCTCAGCCTTTAAGTGTGATAATATACATTATGTAAAATCCCAAGTGAAAGCGGACGAGGCATCCCCCTCACGGCTTTAGCACCAGCCACTGGCCTTCCACGCTCCAGCCCGAAAGCGACGACAGGAAGTTCATTCCCAGAACCTGGGTGTCGCCAAAGGAATCGGAGACCTGGACGGCCAGATTCCGGCGCTCGATCGATCCGACCTTGAGCCGTTCGGCACGGCCGAGCCTGGCCTCCACCATTCCGTTCGCCGTCTGCACCAGCACCGGAAAGCCATCGGTCTCGATTCCGGCCGCAGCGGCAGTCCTGGCCGAGATGCTGGTCACCGTCGCCCCGCTGTCGACCAGGAAGCGGATCTTCCGGCCATTGAGGTCGCTGTTCACCCAGAAATGACCGTCCATCGACTTGCGAATCCGAAGCGCCTTGCCGACCGCGACCACCTCCCCCTCGCCTCGGCTCTCCGCCAGAACCCGCTTGCCGAGCGCCATGAAATCGTCCTTGAGCGTGAAGGCGACGAAGGCGGCTAGGAAGATCAGTACCCAGCCGGCGAACATCTTGAGACCCCGACCGAGCGGAATCCGGCGCACCAGAAGCGCGCTGACGACGAGGACCAGGACTCCGATCAGATAGACGAAGCTGAGCGCCTGGTCGCCGTCGTTCACAGCTCGATTTCCATGCCGTCATAAGCCGGCTCGACGCCGTCGGGCAGCTCTTCGATCAGGGTGTCGTAATCCATGCTGTTGTCCAAATGGGTCAGCAAAGCGCGTTTCGGCCCAAGCCGGGCGATCCACTCGAGCGCGAGGTCGAGATGCGGGTGAGTCGGGTGTGGCCGGCGCCTAAGGCTGTCGACGATCCACAGGTCCACCCCTTGGAAACGAATTTCCATCTCCGGAGTCAATTCGTTGAAATCGGTTGAATAAACTATGGATGCTCCGCCCGCGTCGAAGCGCAGGCCGGCGGTCGTGATGTCGCCGTGCGGCTGGTCGACCACCTGCACCGACACGCCATTCAGGTTCATATGGTCGGGAAGCAGGCTCCCGGTGGCGACGGCGGGATAGCCGCTCTTGCCGTCGAAGGCGTAGGCGAAGCGCTGCTTCAGGCTTTCCAGGGTCTCGAGCCGGGCAAAACCGGCTACCGGCTGGCGGCGGGCGTGGTAGAGCTGGCGAAGGTCGTCGATTCCGTGGCAATGGTCGGCATGGTCGTGGGTCCAGATCACGCCGTCCACGCCGGTCACGTTGGCGTCGAGCAACTGCTCGCGAAGGTCGGGGCCGGTGTCGACGAGGATCCGGGCCTTTTCGTGGGTGACCAGGATCGACACCCGGCGCCGGCGATTCCTCGGGTTGGCGGGATCGCATTCGCCCCAATCGTTGCCCACACGGGGCACTCCGCTCGAAGTGCCGGAGCCCAATATGGTAACCTTCATCAGGCCACCTTACTGAAAAGCTTGCGGAAATTGCCGCTGGTCCGCTCGGCCAGAACCTCGAGCCCCTCCCCCCGCAATTCGGCCAGGAAACGAGCGGTGTCGGCGACGAACGCGGGCTCGCAGGGGCGGCCGCGGTTCGGAACGGGCGCCAGGAAGGGCGCGTCGGTCTCGATGAGCAGGCGGTCGGAAGGGATCATTGTCGCCGAAGATTGCAAGTCTTTGGCGTTTTTGAAGGTCACGATGCCGGAAATCGATACATAAAGTCCCAGCGCCAGCGCCTTGTCGGCGAAAACCTGGCTCGCCGTGAAGCAGTGGATCACGCCCGAATAGGTGCCCTTCGCCATCTCTTCCGCGAGGATGGCGTGCGTGTCCGCCTCGGCCTCGCGGGTGTGGACGATGATTGGAAGGCCGGTTTCGCGGGCGGCGGCGATATGGGCCCGGAAACTGGCCCGCTGCGCTGCGCGGTCGCTATGGTCGTAATAATAATCGAGGCCGCTTTCGCCGATCCCGACCACTCGGGGATGGGCGGCGCGCTCGACCAGGGTCGCGGTCTGGACGTCGGGATGGGCGTCGGCTTCGTGGGGATGGATCCCGACCGAGGCCCAGACGTCGCTCTCGCGTTCGGCCAGCCCGATGACTTCGTCCCATTCCGACCGGCGGGTGGAGATGTTGAGCATGGTCGAGACGCCGGCGGCGCGAGCACGGCCGAGCACCGCCTGCTGCTCCTCCACCAGTCCTTTGTAATTGAGATGGCAATGGCTGTCGGTGAACATGGCTTTCCTTAGCCCCATCCCCTCCCCTTCGCGCAAGCGCCGTCTCGGTTTTCCCGACTCGGGCCGTCCTCCCCGCGCGCCGAACGGGCAATCAGGGCGCTGGTACGGAACGGCATTTCTGCTACGAGGCGGCGCGGCGGGCTGATCTAAATCAGGTCTTCGACGCGTAGGGGGCTGCGGGACGGTAATTCGATGAAGCGGCCTGACGAGTGGCGTAGCGCAGACTGGATCGATCCCGCTCACGGACCGCCCGCAAGCGAGGATCCGCGCGTCGCCGTCGTCATCCCCTCTTTCCGGGCGGCGGCCACGATCGGCGCCGTGCTTCGGGCGATCGGTCCCGAAGTGAAGCATATCTACGTGGTCGACGACGGCTGCCCCGATGCCACCGGCGAGCGGGCGCTGAAGGATCATCGCGATCCCCGCCTCATCGTCCTCCATAACCGCCGCAATCTCGGCGTGGGCGGGGCGATGAAGCGCGGCTATGCGCGCGCCCTCGCCGACGGCGCCGAGATCATCGTCAAGGTCGACGCCGACGGCCAGATGGATCCGCGCCACATATCGCGCCTGATCGCACCGATCCTCGAAGGCCGGGCCGATTATTGCAAGGGCAACCGCTTCGCCCCGGCGCGGCTGATGCCCTCGGGCAGCTCCCCGAGCGCTCTCAAGGCGATGCCGCCGGCCCGCCGGGCCGGCAACATGGCCTTTTCGGTGCTCCACAAGGCGGCTACCGGCTATTGGCGGATCGGCGATCCAGCCAACGGCTATACCGCCATCCACGCCCGCGCCCTCGAACGGATCGGGCTGGACGCCCTGGCGGACTGCTTCTTCTTCGAGACCGACATGCTCTTCCGGCTCAACCTGGTCGACGCGGTGGTCGCGGACGTCCCGCTTCCCGCCTGCTATCCCGGGTCCGGCAGCAGCCTCAGGCTTCGCCGGGTCGCGCCCCGCTTCGCCGTCATGACCGCGAGCCGGCTGGTTCGCCGCCTGCGCTCGAAATATTTCACCGGCGAGTGGAATCCAGGCTCGGTCAAGCTCGCGGCCGCGCTGGCGATGATCGCCGCGTCGGCGGGGCTGGCGGGGTGGCATTGGCTCGCGGCCGCGAAGGGCGGCGCCGCTTTCGGCGCCAGCGCCGCGGCGCTGGCCTGCCTGGCGCTGGGTCTCGCCTTGCTCGCGGCGGCCGGCCTGTACGATGCTCGAAGGACCGCTCGCGAGCCCCTGTCGAGCCGCAGCTCGACCTGCTGAATGGCGGCTTCAAGGTCGTTCTCGCCTTTCCTGGCCGCCGCCAGGGCGCCGTCCTGGTGGGTGGCGGCGCTGCTGGTCGGGGCCTGCCATGGCCTCTTCACGCTCGTCGCGGGGGTCGAGATGGCGCCCGACAGCCAGGCTTACGCTTATTTTTCGGCCCGTCTGATCGAGACGGGCTTCGACTATCCGACGCTGATCGACGAAGCGAGCGGCGGCTTTCCCGCCATCCTCTACGCCTTGTTCGCGACTCTCCTGGCCGGCCTGCGCCTCGCCTTCGGCGCCGAGTGGGGGACGGCCCTCGTCACGCTCAACCTGGTGGCCCACGTCGCCGTGGGGGCGATGGTCGTCCGACTGGCGGCGCGGCTTACCGGCGTCGGACTCGCCGCGTGGGGAGCGCTGATCCTCTATCTGATCTGCTTCGATCTGCTCATGTGGGTGCCCTTCATTCTCTCCGATGCGACGTTCGTCTTCATCGCCTTCGGCATCTTCACGCTCGCCGCCGCGAGAATCCTCGGCGATGCGCGAAGCTGGCTGGCCGTGGCGGCGCCGGCCGTGGCCGGAATCTTCTACCGCCCGACGGGAATGGTCCTGATCCCCGACCTCGCCTGGGCGGTCTATCTGTCCAGGACCGGCACCGGGGCGATCCGGCGAGGACGGGCGCTGGCCGCCCTCGCCGCCGCCCTCGTAACCGGGGCCATGGCCTTTGCCTGGGTGATCCAGGATCCGGCGCGCTGGCCGTTCAACGCCCTGTCGGGCGCCTTCCGCAACGTCGCGGGGGAATATGCGCTCGGCCAGGTGGTGAGCGGCCGGCCCGAGACCAATCACGCCCCACCGGCCGCGCTGGGCGACTTCCTGCTCCTCTCGGCCGACCGCTTCGTCCATTTCTTCGCCATCGGGGCGGCCGGCTACAGCGCAGGCCACTGGCTCGCCGGGCTGGCCTTCTTCCTCCCCTGCTACGCTTTGGCGGGCTGGCTGGCCGTCGCTTTGTGGCGCGGCCGAACGGCTTTCGGCGCGACCGAGCGCAAGGTGTTCCTGGCGGCGTTCGGCGCCCTTCTCTCCTACGCCGTCTTCCACGCTTTGGTTCAGGTCGATTTCGATTGGCGCTACCGGACCCCGATCCTGCCCCATCTCATCCTACTCGCGGCCGGAGGCCTTGCGGACCTCGTCCGGCGGATCGACCGACGGTGACCCGGCCCGCTTATCTCTTCAGCGTCGACGTCGAAGATCCCCGTCTAGATCTGCCGGACGGGGACAGGTTTCCGGCGCGGGTCCCCGCTCTGGTCGACACCTATCTCGATTTCCTTCGACGGCATGAGGCCAAGGGGAGCTTCTTCGTCGTCGGCGAAGTGGCCCGGCGGCACCCCGAGATGATCGCCAGGATCGCCGCTGAGGGGCATGAACTCGGCTGTCATTCGGACTCGCACGTTCCGCTCGACCGGCTCGGCCAGGCCCGCTTCCGCGACGATCTTCTGCGCAACCTCGAGGCGCTCGATCGGGCCGGCGCCGGCGCGATCAAGGGCTATCGAGCGCCCTGTTTCTCGATGACGGCGCAGACGGGCTGGGCCTATGAGGCGCTGGCCGAACTGGGCTTCGCCTATTCGAGCTCGGTGCTTCCGGCGCGAAGCCCGCTCTACGGCCAGCCGGGCTTCGGCGCCCGGCCGCGGCTGATCGAGGACGTGGTCGAGCTGCCGGTGACCTTGCTCCCGTTCCGTTGGCTGAAAGTGCCGGTCGGCGGCCTCTATTTCCGGGTGTTGCCCCGCTTCGTCCTGCGCCGGGCGCTGGCCAGGCGGCGGCGGGCCGGCGAGACCGTCGCAAGCTACCATCATCCCTACGACATCGACACCGAGCAGGCGTTCACCCATGCCGGCTTTCGCCGCTGGGGCGCCTTCGACCTGTTGATGCGGGCCAATCGCGGCTCGGTTCTGCCGCGGCTGGAAATGGCGAAATCGCTGGGCTTCGCCTTCACCGCTTATGGCGATCATGCCCGCCGGATCGGCGAGGAACTGCGCTCGAATCGAGGTGAGAATGGCTGACCCCTACCGTTTCGAGATGCTCGAGCATACCGAACGCGGCTATGCCCGGATCTCCGCCCTGATGCGGGAGGTCTTTCCCAAGGCCCGGCACCTCACGCCGCGCTATTTCGAGTGGCATTACGGCCGCAATCCGGACGGCCGGGCGATCGGCTGCAACGCCTTTGCCGGGGACAAGCTTGTCGGCCATATGGCCGCCATCGTCTTTCCCTGCCGGATCGAAGGCGAAGTGCGCCGGGCGATGTACACGGTGAACGGCTCGGTCCACCCCGAGCATCGCGGCCGCCGACTGCAGAGCCGGATCAGCGCCGCCATGTTCGAGGAGGCGGTCCGCCTCGGCTACGACTTGTGCCTGGCGACCGGCAACAAGTGGAGCACCGGCCCGCTCCTCACCCGGTTCGAGATGGTCCGGCCGCTCGGCGCGCGCCTCGGCATCGGCCTACCCGGGCGACGCGAGCCCGATCGGCCGCCGGCCTTCGAACGGATCTGGAGCGACGAAGCCTTGCGCTGGCGAATGGCGAACCCCGAAGCCCGATATTCGGCCGTCCGGCGGCACGGCGACCTGTCGCTACTCTCGGCGACCGGCACCCCCGGCATCGGCGCGATCCTCTATCAGGGCCCCGATTGCGATTCGCTTCCCGATTCGGGCCCCGCTGCCGGCCCGCTGCGCGTGTGGCTCGGGCTCGACCCGGGAACCGAGTGGAGCAGCTCGGCCTTTGTGCGCATCCCGATGCGCCTTCGCCCCTCCCCGCTCAACCTCGTCTGCAAGGATCTGACCGGGGGCGGCTTCGTCCCCGATCCGGACCGGGTCGTCTTCCGCGGAATCGACTTCGACGCTTTCTGAGCGGGTGGTTACGCGGCCCGCCTGCTGGGCTATGCAGCGGGAAGACCAGGGAGAGCGCCATGACCGAAGATCGTTTCGATCCTTCCGCGACCGAAGGACGCTCGCCGGGGCTGGGCGCCGCCATCGACGCCGCGGTGGGCAAGATCACCACGGGGATCGTCATCGCCGGCGCGATCATCGGCCTCGCCGTTTACGCCCGGCCCGGTCCGCCGCGTTTCGAAGCCTTCGCCTTCGGCAACCGGATCGTCCGGGTCGACTCGCGCACCGGCTCGATCATCGCCTGCGAGGGGCAGCAGACCTGCGAGCTGGTCCTTCGCAAGGGCCAGCGCCTGACCCGGATCAAGAGGACCGATGCTTTGCCCGCCCCCAGCGCCGCCCCCGTCGCCGCTACGCCTCTGCCGGCAGCTCCAGCCGCGGGAAAATAGGCGTCGGCGGTTCCAGAATGAAGCCGGAGGCGGCCAGCCGGGCGTAGCGGCCGGTGTCGGCGAGGATCGTGAAATCGCGCTCGCCGGCCGGAACGCCCATCTGGTCGAGAAGCTTCGCCGCCGAGGCCGGCACGACGGGGGCGATGGCGATAGCGAGGTCGACAATGGCTTCGCACAGGCAGGCGAGGACGGCGGTCATCCGCTCCGGATCGGTCTTGCGCAGGGTCCAGGGCGCCTGGGCGTCGATATATTGGTTGCAGGCGAAGACGGCGCGGATCCAGGATTCGATCCCCTGGCTGAGGCCGAGGTCGGCGAACTGGCTGGGGAGGTCGACCGCCGTGGCCCGACGGACGAGGGCGAGAAGCTCGTCGTCGGCCCCCTCCCCCCGGCCGCCGGCGGGCAGGATCCCGCCGCAATTCTTGGCGATGAACGACAAGGTGCGCTGGGCGAGGTTGCCGAAGCTGTTGGCGAGGTCGGCATTGACCCGGGCGACGATCGCCTCGGGGCTGTAGCTTCCGTCCTGGCCGAACGTGACGTCGCGCATCAGGAAATAGCGCACGGCGTCGGCGCCGAAGCGGTCGATCAGATCGGCCGGGGCGACGACGTTGCCGGCCGATTTGGACATCTTCTCGCCGCGCAGGAGGACATGGCCGTGGCCGAACACCATCCTGGGAAGCTCGATCCCGGCCGACATCAGGAAGGCGGGCCAGTAGACGGCGTGGAAGCGGACGACGTCCTTGCCGATGATGTGGATGTCGGCTGGCCAGAACTTCCTGTAAGCCTCTGATTCCGTGTCCGGATAGCCGACGCCGCTAAGATAGTTGGTGAGCGCGTCGAGCCAGACGTACATGACGTGGCGTCCGTCGCCCGGCACCTTCACGCCCCAGTCGAAGCTGGTCCGCGAAACCGAGAGATCCGACAGGCCGCCCTCGACGAAGCGGAGCACCTCGTTGCGGCGGCTTTCGGGGCGGATGAAGCCGGGATTGTCTTTATAATAAGCGAGCAACCTGTCCTGATAGGAGGAGAGGCGGAAGAACCAGCTTTCCTCTACCGTCCATTCGACCGCGGTGCCCTGGGGCGACAGCTTCTCGTCCCCTTCGCCGGGCGCGAGCTCGCTTTCATCGTAATAAGCTTCGTCGCGAACCGAGTACCAGCCTTCGTACCGGCCGAGATAGAGATCGCCGCGATCGGCCATGGCCTTCCAGATCGCCTGGCTGGCGCGGTGGTGGGCGGGCTCCGTGGTTCGGATGAAGCGATCGAAGCTGATCTCAAGCCTGCGATCCATGTCCTTGAACATCGAGGACATTTCATCGGCGAGCGCGGCCGGACTCATGCCTCTCTCGCGCGCGGCCTGAGCCATTTTGAGGCCATGCTCGTCGGTTCCGGTCTGGAAGAAGACCTCCCGGCCCATGGCGCGCTGGAACCGGGCGATGACGTCCGTGGCTACCGCTTCGTAGGCGTGGCCGATATGGGGCGGCCCGTTGGGATAGTTGATCGCGGTGGTGACGTAGAAAGGCTCGGACATGATCAGGCCTTAGCGGTTCGGCGCCAGCGATGCGAGCATGCCGGCAAGCTCGAACACGACGCTCTCGGGCTCGAGCGAGAGGCCGCGGGCGCTGGAGGCCAGATCCTGGGCCCGCTCCCACGTCGCCAGCGCCTGGGCCAAAGCCGGTCCGCGGCGGTCTTTGGCCTCGGCCGCGATGACCGACGGGGCGCGGGCGAGAAAGGCTTCGTAACGGGGCTGGGCGGATTTGAGGGCAAGGCTCTGGGCCAGCGCCGAGCGGCGGGCATTGGCCGGATCGCCTTCGCGCAGGAGCTCGGCCATGGCCCGGTCGAGGGCGGCGACGTCGAGGCCCCGCCATGCCAGCGCCCGCCCCGGCGAGCCCGCGCCGGCCGCCCGCAGGTCCTCGATTTCCCGGTCGTCCGCGTCGGGAAGGGCTGTGCGCAGGGCTGACGTCATGGCGTCGTCGTCGAGCCTGGAAAGACGGAGCAGGCGGCAGCGCGAACGGATCGTCGGCAGCAATCGCTCAGGCGCGTGGCTGATCAGGAAGAAGACGCTGCTCGGCGGCGGTTCCTCCAGATTCTTCAGCAAGGCGTTGGCGGCGTTGCGCTCGAGGTCGTCGATCGAATCGACGATCACGGCCCGCCATGGGGACATCGAAGCGGTGGTGTTGAACAGCCGCTGCAGGGACCGGACCTGATCGACGTTGATGTTGCGGGCAAGCTCGCCGGTGGCGCTGGTCTCGCGCGGCAATCGTTCGAGCCGCATCAGATCGGGATGGCTGCCGGCCGCGATCAGGTGAGCGGCCGGGTGATCGTCGGGAACGTCCAGGCCGGGAGCCTCCACGCTCTTCTGGCCGTGGGCGAGCACCCGGAGCGCGGCCTTGGCGGCGAACAGCGCCTTGCCGATGCCCTTCGGCCCCGAGATCAGCCAGGCGTGGTGGAGCCGCCCCGAATCGAACGCGTCGCGGAAGTCGGCGACGGCGGCGTCGTGGCCGTGGAGGGGGGTCACAGCAGATCCTCGACGGCGGCGAGCAGCCTTGCCGTCACCTCCTCCGCGGAGCCGCTCGCGTCCACGCGCCGGAACCGCTCCGGCTCGGCCTCGGCGAGCTCGGCGAAGGCGAGCGCGACCCGGTCATGGAAGCCGCCTCCCCTGCCCCCGATCCGGTCCGAGCCGGCCGAGTCCCGGACTTTCAGGCGCTCGCAGGCCGCCTCGGCCGGCAATTCGAGCAACAAGGTGCGATCGGGCAGGAAGCCCCGGCTTCCGATCTCGTGAAGCGCCCGCACCGCCTCGATCCCGACTCCGGCGGCGCCGCCCTGATAAGCGAGCGAGCTGTCGAGGAATCGGTCGCTGAGTACCCAGGCGCCCCGTTCGACCGCGGGGCGGATGGTCCTGGCGACATGGTCGGCGCGGGCCGCCGCGAACAGAAGCGCTTCCGCCTCGGGGGTCCAGCGGTCGTCGCGGCCCTCCAGAAGCAGCCGCCGGATCGCTTCGGCCCCGGGGCTTCCGCCCGGCTCCCTCGTCTCGATCACTTCGAGGCCGCGGCCGCGCAGCGCCAAAGCCAGCGCCTTGAGCTGGGTCGACTTGCCGGCCCCCTCGCCGCCTTCGAGGCTGATGAAGCGGCCTTTCACCTCAGCCGAACAGTGACGTCAGGCCGTTCCACATGCGCCCGAAGAAGCCGGCCTCGCCGACCGCTTCGGAAGCGACGAGCGGCATGGACTGGGGCGGCGTATCGGCCGTCGTGACGACGAGGTCGGCGACATGCTGGCCCTTGGCGATCGGCGCCTTCAGAGGGCCGTTATAGACGACCTTGGCCCGGATGCTCCCGGCCGATCCCGCCGGCAGGGTCACGGCAATACTGCGCGGGGCGACCAGGGGCACCGTATCCTCGCCACCGCCCTGGACCTGGGCGTCGGCGACCTTCTCGTTCTGGTTGAACAGAGGCTGCGACTTCCAGGCGCGGAAGCCCCAGTCCATGAACTTGACCGATTCCTCGATCCTGGCGTTGAAGCTGGGCAGCCCGGCGACGACCATGATGATCCGGCGACCATTCTGATCGGCCGAGCCCGTGAAGCCGTAGCCCGCCTCGTCGGTGTGGCCGGTCTTGAGGCCGTCGGCGCCGGGCACGCGCCCGAGCAGCGGGTTGCGGTTGCCCTGGGTGATCGGACTGCCGGCGCCCAGGGTCTTGCCCCAGGTGAATTCGGTCTGGGTATAGAATTGCTTGTAGAAATCGGGCGTCGTCTCGATCGTCGCCCGGGCGAGGGTCGCGAGGTCGCGGGCGGTGGTGTAGGTGACGCCCGCGTCGGGCCAGCCGTTCGAATTGCCGAAGTTGGAATTCGTCATTCCAAGCCGCTTCGCCTCCTGGTTCATCAGGGCCGCGAAGGCGGGCTCGGTGCCGGCCAGGCATTCCGCGAGGACGACGCTGGCGTCGTTGCCGGACAGGGTGACGACGCCGTGGAGGAGGTTCTGGATGCTGACCTGCTCGCCCGGCGAGAGGAACATGGTCGAGCCGGCCTCGGGGCCGTGCCACTGCTTCCAGGTCTCCGGGCGGACCTGGCAGACGTCGCTCAGCTTCTTGTCGCCATGCTTGATCATGTTGAAGGCGATGTGCACCGTCATCATCTTGGCCATGGAGGCCGGCGGCATGCGCACGTCGGCGTTCTTCGCGTAGAGGACCGCGCCGGACGAGGTGTCGATCATGAAGGCGACCTTCGCCTCGGTCTCGAAAGGCGGCGCCGCGGCGGTTGCGGGAAGCGACGAAGCCGCGGCGAAAGCTATGAGAAACAGGCTTTTGCGGATCATGGTTGAGACGAGTCCCCTGACGGTAAGATGCTTCGGCTGGAGCGTTGGGTCGTGCTTAACCCTTCCCCTCGGATCGCGCCAGACCGATCAGCGCGCGATCGCGTCGGCGAGAAGGACGACCGAGAGGGCGTAGAAGTTGGAGCAATTATAGTCGAGGATGGTGCGGTAGTTGCTGGTGAGCAGGTAGGCGGTTGCGCCCGGGCCGTCGGGCTCGATCAACGAGGCCATCTCGGTGTCGCTCGGCCATGTGCCGTAGGAGGAGACGATCCCGAGCCGGCGCCATTCGCCGATCGTCAGCGGGCGGCTGTGACGCTCGAAGACCCGGGGGCAGCGCGGCGCCCGGACGTCGTTGCGGATCCGGCTCCGGTCGAAGCCCTGCGGGACCCGGACGGCGAAGCCCCAGGGCACGCCTGGCCGCCAGCCGGCATTGTTGAGGTAATTGGCGATCGAGGCGAGCGCGTCGGGTTCGCTCCGCCAGATGTCGGCGCGGCCGTCGCCGTCGCCGTCGGCGCCGAGCCGAAGCCAGACCGAGGGCAGGAATTGCGGATAGCCGGTGGCGCCCGCCCAGCTGCCCTTCAATCGGGAGCGGGGGACGCCGCGGTCGATCATCTTGAGGGCGGCGATGAACTCGTCCGAGAAGAGCTGCCGCCGGCGCCCGTCATAAGCGAGCGAGGCGAGCGAGTTGAGAAGATCGAAATTGCCGGTGACGGCGCCGTAGCTTGTCTCATGACCCCAGATGGCGACGAGCACCGACGGGTTCACGCCATAGCGCCGCCCGATTTCGCGAAGACGGGTCAGGTTGGCGTAATAATGGCGCTGCCCGTTGGCGATGAGCTGCGGGGTAACATGCTGAGCACGATAGGGAGCGAAGGGCGGATTGGCATTACTTCCGGGCCGCCCACCCGGCTGGGCGCGGTCCAGCTCGACCGTCCGCCGGCTGAAAACCAGGTTCGGGAAAACGCTTGCGATCGTCGCGGGGCTGACCCCGGCGCGCCGGGCCTGGGCCTCGAGCTGGGGCAGATAGGCCTGAAAGCCCGACTCGAGCGAGCCCGACCCGCTGAACCCGGATTGGGCCGGAGCCGAGTTCGACAGCGGAATCATCGCCGCCGCCACGGCCAAGGCCGCTATTCCCCTCACCAAACGCATACACTTCCTTCCGCTCGCCGTCCCTGATGCCACAGGGCCGCGGCCGCCGATACTCGGCTCGGCGCACCGCTTGCACGAGCGGCCCCGCCGCGACTAGAGCGGCCGGACGTCGAGGGACAGGTGGCCGAGTGGTTTAAGGCAGCGGTCTTGAAAACCGCCGTGGGTTCACGCCCACCGTGGGTTCGAATCCCACCCTGTCCGCCGTTCAGCCCGGGCCCGCCGGCGGGGCAGCCTTGCCGAGCTGGCGAAACTGGACGTTTTTCGCGCCGTTGACGATGAACCGGTCGACCCAGCCGACATTGCCCTGGACGACGTGCCAGTTGACGAAGCCTCGGGCCGCGTTTTCGGGGTCGCGGAAATCTTCCCGGGTGACCTGATAGCCGTTGCCGAGGCTGAGATCGGCCGGATCGGTGGCTTCCGCCGCGGTGATCGAATGCTCCACATCGAGCTGCTCGATCGAGAAGCTGTGGCGGCCGGCGAAGGTGACGGGCGTCGTGACCCGATAGGCCAGGACCCGCCCGAACCTCGAGGCATGATAGCCCGCGTTGAACAGCAGGCCATTGCATCCGGCGCCGAGGTTGATCTCGTCGGCGTCGGTATGCTCGTTGACCTCGAGCAGGTTGAAATAGCCGGTGATGTTGATGTTCCGAAGCCAGGTGAGCGCCGCATTGTCGTTGCGCGGCGTGACGAGCCCCGAAGTGCCATGGGTGGGCCGGGCCGCCTGGACCGGGTAGATTCCGGTGTCGATCTGAAGGTTGGCGGCGGTGAGCTGAGACGCGTTGCCCATGTCCACGGCGCCGATCCCCGGATCGTCGTAGGTTCGGAAGTTGAGGTCCTCGAGCACGACATGGTACCCGGAAAAGCCGCCGAATCCATCGGAGGCGGCGACCTTGAGGATTGCCCCGCCGGTCTTCGCCGACGATTTGATGATCGTCCCGGCGTTGCTGACCGGGATCGAACCCACGGACCCGAACTGGGTGACGGGCATCGAGGTGCCGCTGATCTCGATCACCTTGAGCGAATTGCCGCCGGCAAGCGGGTAGGCCGGAATCGTCAGATTGGTGACGTTGTAAACGCCGGGCGGAACGACGATCCCGCCGCCGCCGCTTTTGACGACATAATCGATCGCCCGCTGCAGCGCGGCGGTGTCGTCGCTTGCTCCGTCGCCTTGGGCGCCGAACCATCTGGCGTCGAGCTTGCCCGAATAGATCCGGACCCAGGTGCCGCCGGCGCCGGGGACGAACAGAGCCTGGCCGGAGTCGGCGGCGATGTCGGCGGCGCGGGGCCGCCGTTCGAAGCGAAACCACCCTTCCCGGCCCGGCTCGGTGAGATAGGCCCCCTGGCCCTCCGCAGGACCGGCGAGGGCGGCGAGGAGCGGCCGGCTGGCGACGCTGAGCGCGAACGAGGTCCCCGGCGGCTGGGCCAGCGTGCCTTCCGGCGCCGCTCCGACCCCGGCCAAGGCCAGCAGAGGCGCCCATCGCCATCGCGCTTTCATCACCGTCTCCTTTGCCGCAACTATGGCGGAGCGGCGCGGGAGTGGACAGCCCGCTTGCGATTGGCGAAAGGGAGCGATCCGAAGCCGCCGAGGATTTCCATGGCCGATTCACGCCCCCTTCCCTTCGACTGGGCCGATCCGTTCGCGCTCGAGTCCCAGCTTACGGACGAGGAGCGCCTGGTCCGCGACACGGCCGAGGCCTATGCGCAGGAGAAGCTCCAGCCGCGGGTCACCGAAGCCTTTCTCGACGAGCGTTTCGACCGCGAGATCATGAGCGAGATGGGGGAGCTCGGACTGCTCGGAGCGACCATCCCGGAAGCTTATGGCGGGGCCGGCCTGAATTACGTCAGCTACGGCCTCGTCGCCCGGGCGGTGGAGCGGGTCGACAGCGGCTATCGCTCGGCGATGAGCGTCCAGTCCTCGCTCGTCATGTTTCCGATCCATGCTTACGGTTCGGAGGAACAGAAGCGCAAATGGCTTCCCGGGCTGGCGAGCGGGGCCCTGATCGGCTGCTTCGGGCTCACCGAGCCTGACGCCGGCTCCGATCCGGGCGGGATGCGGACCCGGGCCGCGAGGATCGATGGCGGCTATCGCCTGTCGGGCTCGAAGATGTGGATCACCAATTCGCCGATCGCCGACGTCTTCGTGGTCTGGGCCAAGTCGGACGCCCATGACGGCGCGATTCGCGGCTTCCTGCTCGAGAAGGGCATGAAGGGCCTTTCGGCGCCGAAGATCGGGATGAAGCTGTCGCTTCGCGCTTCGATCACCGGCGAGATCGTCATGGACGGAGTCGAGGTGCCGGAAGAGGCGCTCCTGCCCGAAGTCTCCGGCCTCAAGGGTCCGTTCGGCTGCCTCAACCGGGCGCGCTACGGGATCGCCTGGGGCTCGATGGGCGCGGCCGAGGCCTGCTATCACGCCGCCCGCACCTACACGCTGGACCGCAAGCAGTTCGGCCGGCCGCTCGCCGCCACCCAGCTCGTGCAGATGAAACTTGCCAACATGGTCACGGAAATCACGCTGGGGCTTCAGGCGGCGCTCAGGGTCGGGCGGCGGATGGACGAAGGCGAGCTTGTCCCGGAGACGATCAGCCTGATCAAGCGCAACAATGTCGGCAAGGCGCTCGACATCGCCCGGACGGCACGCGACATGCACGGCGGCAACGGCATCTCGGCCGAATTCCAGGTGATGCGCCACGCGATGAACCTCGAGACGGTCAACACATACGAGGGGACCCACGACGTCCACGGCCTGATCCTGGGGCGGGCGATCACGGGGATTTCGGCGTTCTGACGGTGCGCGAGTTCTCCGTCGTCCCTGCGAAAGCCGGGACCCCAGGACGAGACGTCGCGGCGGGTCTCACCGAGGTCCCGGCTTTCGCCGGGATGACGGTTCAGCGCCGTGGATAAGCCCCTCGCCGGCCTCAAGGTGGTCGAGCTGGCCCGGATCCTCGCCGGTCCCTGGGCCGGGCAGCTGCTCGCCGATCTCGGCGCCGAGGTGGTGAAGGTCGAGCGGCCGGGAAGCGGCGACGATACGCGGCACTGGGGCCCACCGTTCGCGCCCGACGGCGCTTCGGCCTATTTCCACAGCTGCAACCGCGGCAAAAGCTCGGTGGCGATCGACCTCGAGACTTCGCAGGGCCAGGCGCAGGTGCGCGGGCTCGCGGCCGAAGCGGACGTCCTCATCGAGAATTTCAAGGTCGGCGGGCTCGCCCGCTACGGGCTCGATCACGCTTCCCTTTCCGCGCTCAACCCGAAGCTGGTCTATTGCTCGATCACCGGTTTCGGTCAGACCGGGCCCTACGCCCACCGGGCCGGCTACGACTTCATCATCCAGGGGATGGGCGGTGCGATGTCGCTGACGGGGGAGCCGAACGGGCCGCCTCAGAAGTCGGGGCTGGCCTATGCCGACCTTTTCACCGGCCTCTACGCCAGCGTCGCCATCCTCGCGGCACTGCGGGAGCGAGAGCGGACCGGGCACGGCGCCCATATCGACATGGCCCTGCTCGACACCCAGGTCGCCGTGCTCGCCAACCAGGCGTTGAACTGGATGGTGTCAGGGGACGTTCCCACCCGCATGGGCAACGGCCACGCCAATCTCGTTCCCTACCAGGCCTTCGCGGTCGCCGACGGCGACATCATCGTGGCGGTCGGCAACGATGCCCAGTTCGAGAGGCTGTGCGGGACCCTGGGCCTCGAACCGCTCGCTCGGGACGACCGCTTCCGGACCAATCCGGGCCGGGTCGTGAACCGGGCGACGCTGATTCCCCTGCTGGAGCGGGCGATGCTGCGACGCGGTCGTCAGGAGCTGGCCGACGCGCTCGAAGCCGCCGGGATCCCGGCCGGACCGATCAACGCCGTCGACAAGGTCTTCGCCGATCCGCAGGTCGTCCACCGCGGCCTCCGGATCGAAAGCGAGGCGCCCGGCCTCGCCTCCCCCATCGTCATCGACGGCAAGCGCCAGGTCGCGGAGGCGCCGGCGCCCCGGCTCGGGGAGCCCGGCCGATGCTGACCCAATATGGAGTCATTCCGGTCCGGCGGACGGCCCAGGGCGGGGTCGAAATCCTGCTGATCACCTCTCGCGAGACCCGGCGGTGGGTCGTCCCTCGAGGCAATCCGATCCCCGGCAAGAATTTCCTCGCGTCCGCGGCGCAGGAAGCTTTCGAGGAAGCCGGAATAAGCGGCCTCACCGAGCCCAAGCCGCTGGGCCGCTACCGCTATGCCAAGCGGCGACGCGACGGCACCTCGGTCGAGGCCGAGGTCATGCTCTTCCGGATGACGGTGCAGAAAGTCGCCAAGCATTGGCCGGAAATGCGGCAGCGTGAGCGACGCTGGTTCGCGGTCGAGGAGGCTGCGGTCGCGGTCCACGAACCCGACCTCGCCGAACTGATCCGGAACGCCGGCAAGGACCCATCACAAAATTGAAACAAAGCCGCGGCGCCGTGCTAGGGAGCCGCGACCGCGCAAGGGGGACAAGATGTTCAAGTGGTTCCGGACGATCATGCCCCAGGAGGCGGGCTTCTTCGACATGTTCGAGCGCCACGCCGTGACCTTGGTCGGCGGATCCGAGGTGATGAGCCGGATGTTCGCCAAGGAGGAAGGCATCCAGGAGGCCTGCCGCCAGATCTCGAACTTCGAGGAGCAGGCCGACGAGGTCACTCGCGAGGTCCTCCACGCGGTCCGGCGGACCTTCATCACGCCGTTCGACCGGAGCGCGATCACCGATCTCATCTCCTCGATGGACGACGCGATCGACGAGATGCAGAAGACGGCGAAGGCGATCACCCAGTTCGAGGTCGCCCATTTCGAGCCGCAGATGCGCGACATGGCCGCGCTCGCTGAACAAGGCGCGAGGCTGGTCGCCGAGGCGATGCCGCTGCTCCGCAGGATCGGAAGCAACGGCGGCAAGCTCGACGAGATCACCGAGAAGATCGTTCACCTCGAGGAGGAGGCGGACAGCCTTCACGACGCCGGCATGAAGGCGCTCTTTCTAAGGCATCGCGACGGCAATGCGATGGGCTATATCGTCGGCCGCGAGATCTACAGCCATCTGGAGAGGGTCCTCGACCGGCTCGAGGATGTGGCGAACGAGATTTCCGGCGTCGTCATCGACCACGCCTGAGGAGCGCAACAGCAATGCACGAGCTGGCCCTGCCGCTGCTCATCGGCCTCATCGCCATCGCGCTCGCGTTCGATTTCCTGAACGGGCTCCACGATGCCGCGAACTCCATCGCGACCGTGGTCGCGACCCGGCTGCTCAGCCCGGTGCAGGCCGTCGCCTTCGCCGCCTTCTTCAACTTCGCGGCCTATTTCCTCTCGTTGGCGGTGCCGAGCCTCCACAAGGTCGCGGACACGATCGGCAAGGGCCTGATCGACAAGGATCTGATCACGCCCGCCGTCGTGTTCGGGGCGCTGATCGGGGCGATGTTCTGGAACGTCGTCACCTGGCTCAAGGGCATCCCCTCCTCCTCCAGCCACGCTTTGGTCGGCGGCCTGGTCGGCTCGGGGGTCGCCCATGCCGGGCTGACCGGGGTGCAATGGACCGGGCTCAACAAGACCCTGATCGCGATCGTCCTGTCGCCGATGCTGGGAATGATGCTGGCGATGCTGCTCATGCTCGCGACGAGCTGGATGGCGGTGAAGGCCAGCGCCCGCGGCGCCGAAAGAAGCTTCCGTTCCCTCCACCTCGTCTCCTCCGCCGCCTACTCGATCGGCCATGGCCTCAACGACGCCCAGAAGACGATGGGGATCATCACCGTCCTCCTCTACTCGACCGGCTATTTGACGGGCGAGTTCCACGTCCCTCACTGGGTGGCCATCAGCTGCTATGTCGCGATCGGCCTCGGCACGCTCAGCGGCGGCTGGCGGATCATCAAGACGATGGGGTCAGGAATCACCAAGCTTTCCCAGCACCAGGGCTTCAGCGCTTCGGCCGCGGGCTCCGTGATGCTGTTCGCGGCTTCCTGGCTCGGCATCCCGGTTTCGACCACCCACACGATCACCGGCTCGATCATCGGCGCGGGCGTCGCCCGCCGCCAGTCCGCGGTTCGCTGGGGAGTCGCCCAGAACGTCGTGCTGGCCTGGATCATCACGATCCCGGCCTCGGCGACGGTCGGGGCGATCTTCTACGGGGTGACTACCCTGTTCTAGACCGCGCCGGGCGGCGGAAAAGCAGGATCGGCTCGCCCCTGTAGACCGCCTCCTCGCGGACGGTGAAACCGCCTTTCTCCGCGATCCGGATCGACGGCGCGTTGGCGTGATTGATGATCGCGACGATCTCCCGCCCGCCCAGGGCCTCGTCGGCCCAGGCCAGAGCGGCGAGGACGGCTTCCGTTGCATAGCCCTTCCCCTGCACCTCCCGGCCCAGGATCCAGCCCATTTCAGGGATACCCTCTATCGACGGCTCCATATCGCGCTTGAAGTCGGCGAAGCCGATCTGCCCGACATAGGCGCCGCCCTCGCGCCGCTCGGCGGCCCAATAACCGTAGCCGAGCAGGACCCACAGCCCCGGGGACGCGAGTATCTTGCGCCAGGTCTCCTCGCGAGTCGCCGGAGACCCGCCAAGATGGCGGTAGACCTCCGGATCGGTCATCGCCGCCAGTTGCGCATCGAGGTCCGACGCCTGGAAGCCGCGAAGCCGGAGCCGCGGGGTTTCGATCGTCGGGGCCGCCCCGGTCATGTCAGCGAGGCTTACTTCTTGCCGAGGGTGAGCCCGCCGAAGCGCTTGTTGAAGCGGGCGACCTGGCCGCCGCTGTCGACCATCTTGCCGTGGCCGCCGGTCCAGGCCGGGTGCACCTTCGGATCGATGTCGAGGGTCAGGGTGTCGCCTTCCTTGCCCCAAGTCGAGCGGGTGTCGAAGGTGGTGCCGTCGGTCATCTGCACCTTGATCATATGGTAATCGGGATGGGCGTCGGTCTTCATGTCGCTGATTTCCTTGCGATGTGGCTGGTTCCGACCAGCCTCGAGCGAAGTCGAATGCGGGCCTGTACCCAATGCGCCCGAATTTGACAAGGCGACGCGCCGCCGACTAACCCTGCGCCCAGCGAAGGTGCCCTTCACGCCGAAGCTACGGCGGGGGAAGGGTGAAAAGGGAAGCCGGCGGAAATCCGGCGCTGTGCCCGCAACTGTGAACGGCCCCGGCCGCAAGTCAGGAACCTGCCTTCGCCGTCGTCCGCATCCGGCCGGGACCAGCCGAAATGCGTGGCGTCGGGGACGGACGATCCGGCCGCGATTCCTCCGAGACGACAAATCGTCGTTGAAAGGAGGATCCCGATGAATTTAATCCTGTTACTGGCCGCCGCCGCAACCCCCGCCCCGGCTTCCGGCGAGACGATCGTCATCACCGCGTCGCGAGAGCCGGTGAGCCGATCGCAGGCCGCCGTCTCCACCGATATCGTGGACGAGGAAACGCTCGCAGCGCTGGCGCTGCCCGCCGCCGCCGACGTTCTGCGTCTGGTCCCGGGCGTCTCGGTCGGCGTCAGCGGACCACGGGGATCGCAGACCCAGATCCGAATCCGCGGCGCCGAGGCCAATCATACCTTGCTGTTCGTCGACGGCATCCGGTTCAACGATCCCGCCGCCGCCAACGAAGCCCGATTCGAGTTGCTGACGACCGATGCGCTCTCGCGGGTCGAGGTCGTTCGAGGCCCGCAATCGGCGCTGTGGGGCTCGGAGGCGCTCGGCGGCGTGGTCGCCGTCGAGACCGCGAATGCAAGGGAAGGGACGGATCTCAGCGCGCTCGCCGAATATGGCAGCCTCGACAGTTTCCGAGTCTCCGGCCAAAGCGCGATCCGGGCCGGAGCCCTCGGCCTTTCCGGTTCGGCGACCTGGCAGGGAAGCGAGGGCATCGACAGCTTCGCGGGCGGGCCGGTCGAGCGCGACGGCTTCGCCAACCGCTCAGGGCACCTGAAAGCCATCTACGGGCTAGGCGAAGGTTCGGAGCTCGGGATCGTCGGCCATTGGGTCGAGGGCCGGAGCGAATATGACGGCTTCGACCCGGCCACCTTCCGCCGAGCCGATACCGGCGACGAGACGAGAAACAGGATTGGCGCGGTTCGCGGCTGGGGACGCATCGAACGCGGCGCATGGACCGCTTCGGCCGATTTGTCCTTCCTCGACAGCGCCAACCGCAACCGGCTGGACGATGCGCCGCTCAACCGGACCGCCGGCGAGCGGCTGACCGGCGGCGCGCAGATCTCTCGGACCCTCGGCCGCCACCGCCTGACGGCCGCGCTCGAACATCAGGCCGAGTCCTTCCGGGCCCGCGACCAGAGTTCCTTCGGCGCCACCGACCAGGATCGTTCCCGGCACCTCACGGCGGCGATCGCGGAATGGCGCGCGCAATGGCTTGGGGTCCTGACGACGGACGTTGCCGTGAGGCACGACGATTTCAGCGCCTTCGCCGACGCCACGACGGTGCGCGCCTCGGCGCTGCTCCGCCCGGGGAGGGGATTTCAAATCCACGGCGGCTACGGCGAGGGCATCGCCCAGCCCAGCTTTTACGACCTTTTCGGCTTCTTCCCGGGCAGCTTCGTCGGCAACCCGGCTTTGACCCCGGAAAGATCGAGCGGCTGGGAGGCGGGTATCGGCTGGCGCAGGTCGGGGCTGGAGCTCGGCCTCACGGGCTTCACCCATCGCCTGAACGACGAGATAATCGACACGTTCGACCCGCTTACCTTCACCGCGGGCGCCGCCAACGCGACCGGAACGAGCCGCCGGCGCGGAGTCGAGGTCGAAGCGGCGTATCGCCCGGCCGAGCGGATTCATTTCGCCTTCAACTACACCTTCCTCGACTCGGAGGAAGGAAGGGTGGCGGGCGGAAGCTCGGTGCGCGAGGTGCGCCGCCCCAGGCACAGCGCGAACGTCGTCGCGGCAGGGGAAGCGGGAGCGCTGAGTTGGGGGGCGACCCTGGCTTATGTCGGAAAGCGTCGCGACACGGACTTCGACGTCTTTCCCTCGCAAGCCGTAACGCTCGACGATTATTGGCTGGGCTCGGTGAGGCTCGGCTGGAGGTTTGCCAAGCGGCTCGAAGCCTTTGCCCGGGTCGAGAACCTGCTCGACTCGCGCTACCAGGACGTGGTCGGCTATCGGACCGCGGGGAGGACAGCCTATGCGGGCCTTCGTTTTCGTTTCCGCGATTAGCCTTGCCCTTGCCGGCGCGGCGGAGGCGGCGCCCCGACGGGTCGCTTCGCTCAATTTGTGCACCGACGAGCTGCTGCTGATGCTCGCCGAGCCGGCGCAGGTCGTCTCGGTCACCCACCTCGGCCAGCAGCCGGCCGAGACGACGCTGTGGCGGCAGGCTCGCCGCTATCGAAGCAATGACGGCAGCCTGGTGTCGGTGGCCGGCCTCCGCCCGGATCTGGTCCTGACCATGGGCGGCGGCGGCCGCGACGGGAGCCGGATCGCCCAGCGTCTCGGCATCCGGATGCTCGACCTTCCCTATCCCCAATCCCTGGGCGATATCGAGCAAGCGGTGCGCAGAGTGTCGGCCGCGCTGGGCCGGCCCGCCGCCGGACGGGTAGTGCTGGCCCGGATGGAAAGACTGGAACGCGGCCGACCCGCGCCGGCTATCGATACGATCTGGCTGAGCGGCGGCGGGCGCACGGTCGCGGCCGGAGGCCTGGCGGCGCAATGGATGGCGCTCGCCGGTTTTCGCCAGCGATCCCTGGCCGGAGACCGAGTGTCGCTGGAATATCTGCTTCTCCGCCCGCCTTCGGTGATCCTTCGCAGCGACTATCGGCAGGGCCAATATTCAGGCGAGCAGCGATGGCTGTCGCATCCGCTCGCGCGGCAGGTTCGCGGCGCTCGAACCCTCGTCACGGACGGTCGCCCCTGGACCTGCATGGGGCCCCTCCTCGCGACCGAAATCGAACGGCTGCGGACGGCCCGGCAGTGAAGGCCCTCCCCCTCGCCCTCCTCTGCCTGGCGACGCTGGCGGCCTTCGCCGCGTCGCTGCTGATGCCGTGGGCTCCGATCGCCGCCTTGCTCGGCGAAGACCGGCCGCTCGCGCTCGCTCTGCTTTGGGAGCTTCGGCTGCCGAGAGCGCTGCTCGCGCTCGCCTACGGCACCATGCTGGGAGCGTCCGGAGCGGCAATCCAGGGTCTGTTCGCCAATCCTCTCGCTTCGCCGGACCTCACAGGAACGACCAGCGGAGCGGCGCTCGGCGCGGTGGTTACCGCTTATGGGTTCGGCTTCACCGCGCCGCTGGCATTGGCGTTCGGAGCGGTCGGCGGAGCCTTGAGCGCCCTGTTGCTCCTGCTCGCGCTCGCCGGGCCTCGCGCCGAGACCGCGACCCTGCTTCTGGCCGGCCTGGCGATCAGCGCCCTGGCGGGGGCGCTGACCACCCTCGCCTTGGCGCTCGCCCCCTCCCCCTTCGCTTTTTACGACGCCTATGAATGGCTGATGGGCTCGCTGGTCGACCGAAGCCTCGAGCAGGCCGCCTTCGCTGCGGGGCCGGCCGTCGCGGCGATCGCACTGCTGCTCCGGCTCGCGCGTCCGCTCGACAGCCTTACCCTCGGCGAGGAAGTGGCCCAGTCGTTCGGCCACGACGTCCGCCGCCTGAGAATCGAGATCGTCTGCCTGACCGCCTTCGGAGTCGGCACGTGCGTCGCCATTTGCGGAGCGATCGGCTTTGTCGGGCTGGTCGCGCCCATCTTCGCCCGCCGGCTGACCGGCGGCCATCCCGGCCGGGCGATAGCCCCGGCGGCTCTGATCGGCGGCCTTTTGCTGCTCGTCGCCGACCTCGTGGTTCGCGCCGCCCCGCTCGGCCGGACGCTTCCGATCGGAGTCGTCACCGCCTTGCTCGGGGCTCCCTTCTTTCTCTGGCTGGTGGCCCACATGCGCTGGAGGCTGGCTCGATGACCGCGCTTCTGATCGCCCAGAAAGTGGGGCTCGCTGGGCGGCTCGATCCCGCCGATTTCCGAATGGATGGGCCGGAGCTGGTCTGCCTTGTCGGGCCCAATGGAAGCGGCAAGACCAGCCTGCTCCACGCTTTGGCCCGGATCGGCGGCGCCACCGGTGAGGTCAGGATCAACGGCCGGCGGCCCGAAGGCCTCGCCCCCGCCCAACGGCGACGGCTTCTGTCCTTCTTGCCCGCCTCGCGCGACGTTGCCTGGCCGCTCGCCGTTCAGGACGTCGTCCGGCTGGGCGCGGACGAGGAGGAGACAAGCCAGGCGATGGCGGCGCTCGATCTCGACTCCTTTGCACGCCGCCGGGCCGACCGCCTCTCGACCGGGGAGCGGAGCCGGGTCCTGATCGCCCGGGCATTGGCGCCGAAGGCGCGCCTGCTTCTGCTCGACGAACCCGTCGCCAACCTCGATCCGCTCTGGCAGCTCAGGCTGATGGAGCGGCTTCGCGCCTCCGTCCGCGACGGCCAGGGCGCCATCGTGGCAATGCACGACCTCGATCTCGCGGCGCGCTATGCCGACCGGCTCGTGCTGATGGCGAAAGGCCGGATCGTCGAGGATGGCGAGCCCCGGGCCATGCTCGGCTCGGAGCGGTTGGAGCGGGTGTTCGGGATCAGCAAGGCCGGCGGCGAATGGCGGCCGCTCAGTCGGCGGGAGGATCCGCGATCATCGCCGTGAAGTTGGTTTCCGCGGCGACCTTGCCGTCGATCAGTACCCGGCCGGCGAACTTGCAGACGCTGCCGCGGTCCTGGACGAGCTCGACCTCGATCCGAAGAAGCACTCCGGGCTCGACCGGGCGCCGGAACTTGGCGCTGTCGATCGCCATGAAATAGACGAGCTTGCCGGTGCCGGCGAGACCGAGGGATTCGACCGCGAGAACGCCCGAAGCCTGCGCCATCGCTTCGACGAGGAGCACTCCGGGCATGATCGGGCGGCCCGGAAAATGGCCCTGGAAGAAAGGCTCGTTGATCGTCACCGCCTTGATCGCGACGATCCGCTTCTTCGGCACCAGCTCCTCGATCCGGTCGATGAGCAGGAAGGGATAGCGATGCGGCAGCGCCGCCATCACCCGCCGGATATCGAGCGGGCCGATGGCGGCGGTTGCCGGGTCGGAGCTCACCGGCCCTGGGGCTGCTGGGCCGGCTGCTGTCCGGCGGGCAGAGGCACAACGCTGACGGAGGGCAGCGACGCGTTGAGGGCGGTCAGGACGTCGTTGGTGACATCGATAGCGCCGGCACGGGCCAGAGTGGCGTTGACGTCGAGAGCAACGTTGGCGCCGCGGGCGGTCATTACCTGGGTGATGACCGGATTGAGCTTGACGTTGATCTGGCGAAGAACGTTCTGCTGGGTCGAGGTGATGTTCTGCTCGAGCCGCGCCAGCTCCTGCTGGGCGCTGGTCTGCTTCGCCTGGAACGCCTGGACTCGGGTGTTGAGGGCGGTCTCGGCGGCGGCCCGGGCCGCGCCGCTCTGGTTGCGAAGCGCCGCGCCCGCCTGTTCGATCGACTGCGCCTCCGTCTGGAGGGGCTGGCCGAGCTGGGTGCTGCGGGTACGCGCCGAGGTCAGCAGGCCCTGGAGCTGGGTCTGGGCCGCCTTGCAGGCGTTGCACTCGCGATAAATGCGGTCGGTATCGACGACGACGATGACGGCGTCGGGAGCTTTTTGCGCCTGGGCAATGCCAGGCAACGCAAGCGAAAGGGCGGCCATGGCCGCTCCGAGAGCGATTTTGTTCATCAGAATGCGGTTCCTACGTTGAAGGTGATCAGCTTGGTGTCGTCGCCCTTAGCCTTTAAGAGCGCTTTGGCTATATCGATCCTGAACGGACCGAATGGCGAGTTCCAATTGACTCCGAAGCCTATCGAGAGCCGGGGCTTGGCGGTGTCGCCGAGATATTGCTCGTCGAAGGCCGTGATGCCCGGCACGAGGGTGGTTGTCGGATCGCAGCTGCCGCCTTCAGGGCGCAGCGTGAAGTTGCCGCTGGAGTCGAAGCAGCGATCCTTGGTGAGCGGGGTGCCCGGAAGGATCGGATTGACCTGCGGATTCCTGAGGCCGAACAGAGCGCCGGCGTCGACGAAGATGGACGGCCGCAGGCCCATTTCCCGGATGCTGGAGCTTACCGGTATCTCGAGCTCGGCGCGACCGACATAATAAGCCCGCCCGCCGATGGAATCGTCGACGATCTGCTTGCGGTCCGTGACCAGCATTCCGGTCGCCGGATCGAACGGGATTCGCTGGACCCGGGGCCCGATGCCGCGAATGTCGAAGCCGCGAATCTGCGGCTCGCCCAGGAAGAAGCGGTCCACGAGGCGCACCGGATCCTCATCGGGGCCCGGATTCTTCTCGAAGCTGTGGATGTAGCCGGCCTCCAGCGAGGTCGAGAAGATGAAGCCGCCGCCGACGTTCCAGAACTTGGCCGCATTCGCCTTGGTGCGCAGATATTTGACGTCGCCGCCGAGGCCGGCGAAATCCTGGTTGAGCGTGAAGCGCTGCCCGCGGGTCGGGCGGAGGCGGTTATCGGTCGAATCGTAAAGCAGCGAATAGCCGATCGACGAAGTCGTCCGCTTGCCGATCGCGTCGCACAAATAGCGCCCCACCCTGAGCGGATCGCAGAAGGCCGGAAGCGGGCCCGAGCCGTCGGGATCGGTGTAGAATTGCGCTTTGTCGAGGGTCACGTCGTCGAAATTTAGGCCGTAGCGGAGCCCGAGCTGCGCATATTCGGTGAGCGGCATGCCGCCGCGAATCTGGCCGCCGGTGCTGGTCTGCTTGTAGGTTGTGTTGCGGTTGTTGTTGACGAAGTTGAAGCTCGAATAATCGCGCCGGAACAGGTCGAAACCGACGGCGAAGTTGCGATCGAACAGGTAAGGTTCGGTGAAGCCCAGCTCGACCGATTTCGAGTAGCTGGAATAATTGACGGAGGCGCGCAGGGTCTGGGCCATCCCTCGGAAGTTGCGCTGCTCGATCGACAGGTTGAGGAGGAAGCGCTCCAGGCTCGAAAAGCCCGCCGACACCTGAAGCTGGCCGGTGGCCTTCTCCTCCAGCCCGGTCGAGAGGATGACCCGGTCCGGGGCCGACCCCTGGGTCTGCTCGATCTCGAGATTCTCCTGGAAGAAGCCGAGCGACTGGATCCGGTCGCGCGACCGCTTGACACGAACGCTGTTGAACGGGTCGCCCTCGGCGATCCGGAATTCGCGGCGGATCACCTTGTCGCGGGTCAGGGTGTTGCCGCTGACGTCGATGCGCTCGACGTAGACGCGGGGCGTTTCGGCGACGTTGAACGTCACCGACATCGTTTTGGCTTCCTTGTCGCGCCGGTAGTTGGGCTGGACATCGGCGAAGGCGTAGCCGAACAGGCCCGCGCTCTCGTTGAGCGAAGTCAACGTGTCCTCGACGAGCTTGGCGTTGTACCAATCGCCGCTCTTCATCGGCAGCAGCTTGGTCAGCCCCTCGCCGCTGAAGTCGCGGATCCCGCTCTCGACTTTCACGTCGGCGAACTTGTAGCGCTCGCCTTCCTCGACCACGTAGGTGATGATGAAGTCGCGCCGGTCCGAAGTCAGCTCGGCAACCGCGGAGACCACCCTGAAATCGGCATAGCCGTGGGTCAGGTAGAACATTCGCAGCTTCTGCTGGTCGAAGGCCAGACGGTCCGGATCGTAGACGTCGCCCGAGCCGAGGAAGCTCAAGAGGCCGGTGCGCTTGGTCACCATCTCGCCGCGAAGCTCGCCGTCGCCGAACTTCTCGTTACCGAGGATGTTGATCTGCCGGATGCCGGACTTCGGCCCTTCGCTGATCTCGTAGACGACGTCGACCCGGTTCTGCTCGAGCTGGACGATCTTGGGATCGACGGTGGCCGCGAAGCGGCCCTGGCGCCGGTAGAGCTCGATGATCCGGGCGACGTCGGCGCGGGCCTTGGCCCGGCTGAAGATCTGCCTCGGCGCAAGCCGAATCTCGGGCGTGATCTTGTCGTCCTTGAGGCGCTTATTGCCTTCGAGGACGATTCGATTGACGACCGGGCTCTCGCGCACCTCGATGCTGAGGCTTCCGCCATTGTCGCGGATCGCGACGTCGGCGAACAGGTCGGTGGCGTAGAGATCGCGCAGGGCCTCGTCGAGCCGCTCGCGGTCGTAGGGCTCGCCGACCCTGAGCTTGACGTAGGAAATGATCGTCTCGGGCTCGAGCCGCTGATTGCCGGTCACCGCGATCGAGCGGATCACCGTCGCCTCGGGCTGGGGCGCCGGAGTTGCCGGCACCGCCTGAAGCGGCGGCGCTTCCTGCGCATGAGCGGGAAGCGACACTCCGCCGAGAATGGTGCCGACGAGCAGGACAGAGCAAAGCCGCCGGCCGTTCTTGAATGAATTTTTGGGTGTCACGCGTCCCCGCCCTTAGACAACGGACGGCGCGAACGGCCGTCCTGTTTCCCTGTCGCCCCTGCCCTGCCCGATCATGGTCAGTCGATCAACCCGCCAAGCTTCGACCACAGGCCAAAAGAAGCCAGATCGTTGAAGGTGACCAGGACCATCAGGGCCAGAAGAGCAGCCAGACCGGTCCTGAACGCCCATTCCTGTGCCTCCGGCCGCAAGGGTTTCCGGCGGACGGCCTCGATCCCGTAGAAGAACAGGTGGCCCCCGTCGAGCATGGGGATTGGCAACAGGTTGATGAATCCCAGATTAATTGAAATCACCGCCATGAACCAGAGATAGGCGAGAAGCCCCAGGCTGGCCTGCTCGCCGGAGAATTTGGCGATCTTGGCCGGCCCGCCCATTTCCTTCACCGATCGCTGGCCGGTGACGATCTGCTCGAGGCCCTCGATGGTGGTTGCGACGACTACCCAGCATTGCTGGACCGAAGCGCCCACGGCGCCCAACGGCGAAACCTTCGCGAGGACCTGATCGGCGGCGCCGATGCCCAGCATCGGCCGGCGGTTCTCGTTTCCGAACCGATCCTTCTCCACCACCACGCGCGGGTTTATATCGAGCTGGAAACGGCGCCCCGCCCGTTCGACCTCGACCTTGATCGGGCCTCCCAGCTTCAGAGCGACGATCGGCGGCACGTCCTCGAAATGATCGATGGTCCTGCCGTCCATGCGGACGATGCGGTCGCCGACCCGGAGGCCCGCGGCCGAGGCCGGCGAATTCTTCGCAAAAGCGCCGATGACAGCGGGCGTACGGGGGACTCCGTAAGCGAGATTGAAGCCGCTCAGGATAAGGATCGCGGCGAGGAAATTGGTGGTCGGGCCGGCCAGCACGACAAGGAAGCGCTGCCACACCGGTTTCGCCTGGAAGGTCCGCGCCCGTTCTTCGGCCGGCAGGGCCAGCCAGTCCGGGGAGGCCTGGCCCGCCGGGTTCATGTCGCCCGCAAACTTGACGTAGCCGCCGAGCGGGAGCCAGGCCAGCTTCCAGCGCGTGCCGCGGGCGTCGGTCCAGCCCGCAATTTCCCGGCCGAAGCCGATCGAGAAGACGTCGGCTTTGATCCCGAACCCGCGGCCGACGAAATAATGGCCAAGCTCGTGGACGAAGATCAGCGGGCCGATGACGAGCAGGAAGCTCAGGATCGTCCACAAGATGCCGGGATTGTCGGTCAACGCTTAACCCTCTTCACGATGTTCTCGGCCGCGTCACGCGCCTGCCGGTCGATATCCAGCACCTCCTCGACCGAGCCGGGCGCCGCCGGCGCATAGCATCGCAGAGTCTCTTCGGCGATGGAAGCGATGTCGAGAAAGCCGATGGCGCCGCCCAGGAAGGCCCCGACGGCGACCTCGTTGGCGGCGTTGAGGACGGCCGGCCGGGCGCCGCCATCGCGAAGCGCCTGGCGGGCAAGCCCGAGAGCAGGGAAGCGCTTAGAGTCGGGCGCCTCGAAGCCCAGGGTCGCGGTCCTGACCAGGTCGAGCCGCTCGCAAGGGGTCGCCATCCGCTCCGGCCAGGCGAGAGTGTGGGCGATCGGGATGCGCATGTCGGGCGAGCCCAGCTGGGCGAGAACAGAGCCGTCGACATATTCGACCAGGCTGTGGACCACCGATTGCGGGTGGATGACGATCTCGAACGCCTCTTCCCGCAGCGGGAAGAGGTGGAAGGCCTCGATCAGCTCGAGTCCCTTGTTCATCAAGGTGGCGCTGTCGACCGAGATCTTGGCGCCCATCGACCAATTTGGATGGGCGATCGCCTCGCTCGGAGTAGCGGAGCGCATCTCGTCGAGGGTCTTGTCGCGGAACGGGCCGCCGCTGGCGGTCAGGATGATCCGCCGCACCCCCTCGGGCCGGGCCGGGTCGAAGCATTGAAAGATGGCGTTGTGTTCGGAATCGACCGGGAGCAAGGTCGTTCCGCTGCTCCGGGCGGCCTCGATCATCAGGTGGCCGGCCGAAACGAGCGCCTCCTTGTTGGCCAAAGCGACGGTCCGGCCGGCCCGGATCGCCGTCATCGTCGGGCTGAGGCCGGCGCAGCCGACGATCGCCGCCATCGTCCAGTCGGCGCCGGCGCCGGCGGCCTCGATGATCGCGCCATCGCCCGCGGCGGCTTCGGTCCCGCTCCCTGCCAAGGCGGCCCTGAGCGGCTCAAGCAAGGCCGGATCGGCAATGACCGCCCGAGCGGCCCGTACCCGCCTCGCGGCGGCGGCCAAGCCCTCGACGTCGCGATGGGCGGTGACGGCGAGGACGTCGTAACGCTCCTCGTTGCGCTCGATCAGGTCGAGCGTCGAGCCGCCGACGGAGCCGGTGGCGCCGAGGATGGTGACGCTTCGGCGGGAGCTCACGGAAGGACGGCGATCAGGATCAGGAAGGTGGCGAGGATGACCGGAAGCAGGCCGTCGAGACGGTCCAGGACGCCGCCGTGGCCGGGCAGAAGCGTGCCGCTGTCCTTGACTCCGCGCCGGCGTTTGACGCTGCTTTCGTAAAGGTCTCCGAGCTGGGCGAGCAGCCCCATCGGCGCTCCAAGCCAGAGAAAGGCCGGGACTTCCGCCGAGAGTCCGAACAGCCAGGCCGCGACCGCGCCGACCACCGCGGCTCCTGCCATGCCGCCGATCAGTCCGGCCCAGGTCTTGTTGGGGCTGATCCTGGGAGCAAGCTTGGGACCGCCGATCGATCGGCCGGCGAAATAGGCGAAGATATCGGTCGCCCAGGTCACCAGCATCAGCCAGAAAACGAGATCAAAGCGCGCCCATTCGATGACCAGCAGGGCGAAGGAAGGGATTCCGACATAGAGCATGCCCCAGCCGAGCGTGGGGCTGCGGCTGACCAGGGCGGCGAGCGCCGCCGCCGCCGCGATCGCGACGAAGCCGCGCCAGCCCTCGTAGAATGTCGAGGCCATGATGGGGTCTTCCGCCTCGGAAAGCGGATACAAATATTCCGCCGCTCCGAGCAGGGTCAATGCGAGCAGGATAAGAGCGAAATAGCTGTAGCCGCGCTTCAGGCGGTGCATGTCGCCCCATTCGAGGATCATCACCGCCGCGCCGGCGGCGACGAGCAGGCGGAACAGCCACCCCCCGACATAGATGGCGGTGCAGGCCGCCGCGATCATCACCACACCCGCCGCGAAACGGGTGATCAGGTCCGATTGCGGCGCCGCCGGGATTTTCTCGCTCATCGGCCGCCGAACCTGCGCTCGCGGCCGGCATAATCGGCCAAAGCGGCGCGAAGCGCGTCGCCGTCGAAATCGGGCCAGAGCGTGTCGACGAACATCAATTCGGCATAGGCCGCCTGCCAGAGCAGGAAATTGGAAAGGCGCTGCTCGCCCGAGGTGCGGATGAGCAGATCGAGCGGCGGCAGGTCCGCGGTGTCGAGCGAGGCGTCGATCATCGCTTCGTCGACGTCGGCCGAGCCTATCTCGCCGGCTTCGACCCGCCGAGCGACGCTTCGGGCCGCCTGGACCAGCTCGGCACGCGCGCCATAGTTCAGAGCGATCGCCAGGGTCATCCGCTCATTGCTGGCCGTACGGTCGACCGCCTTATCGACCAGTTTCGCAACGTCCGCCTGGAACGCATTATGATCGCCCAATATTTTCAGCCGGATACCCTCCCGGTGAAGGGCGTCCAGCTCACGCGAAATGTAGAAGCGCAAAAGCCCCATCAAATCGTTGATCTCGTCCTGCGGACGCCGCCAATTTTCCGACGAGAAGGCGTAGAGGGTCAGGCATTCGACCCCGGCCTCCCCCGCCGCGCGAAGCACCTTGCGCGCCGCTTCCGATCCCTGGCGGTGGCCGGCGGCGCGCGGCAGGCCCCTCGCCTTCGCCCAGCGGCCGTTGCCGTCCATGATGATGGCGACGTGCCGGGGAATGGCCGAGCCGCCGGCGCCATTGCTTTCAGACGCCGATGGGGCGGGCCGTGCGATCACCGCTGGAGGATTTCCTTTTCCTTGGCGCTCGCGGCGGCGTCGATGTCCTTGATCGCCTCGTCCGTCATCTTCTGGACTTCGACTCCCAGGCGCTTATGCTCGTCCTCGCTGATCTCGTTCTTCTTCTCGTCGGTCTTCAGCGCCTCCATGCCGTCGCGGCGGACGTTGCGGGCCGCGATCCGGGCCTTTTCCGCATATTGGCCGGCGAGCTTGGCGAGCTCCTTGCGCCGCTCTTCGGTGAGGTCCGGAATGGGAAGGCGGATGGTGGTTCCGTCGGTGATCGGATTGAGGCCGAGCCCCGCCGAACGGATCGCCTTTTCGACCGGGCCGACGTTCGATTTGTCCCAGACCTGCACCGAAAGCATCCGCGGTTCGGGCGAGGAGACGGTGGCGACCTGGTTGAGCGGCATGTGGGCGCCGTAGACCTCGACGTTGACGGGATCGAGCAGGCTGATCGAGGCGCGGCCGGTCCTGAGGCCGACCAGATCGTGCTTCAGCGCTTCGACGGCGCCCTGCATTCGGCGCTGGATGTCGGCCTTGTCGTAAGCGGGCATGGTCTCACTCCTCGTTCTGGACGATCGTCGCGGTCCCCTCGCCGCTCAGCACCCGGGCGAGATTGCCCTGCTCGCGGATGTTGAAGACGACGATCGGAATGTTGTTGTCGCGGCACAAAGCGACGGCGCTGGCGTCCATGACCTTGAGATCGTCCGAAAGCACCTGCTGGAAAGACAGGCTCTCGTAGCGCTTGGCGTCCGGCTTCTTCTTTGGATCGGCGTCGTAGATGCCGTCGACGCTGGTTCCCTTGAACAGGGCGTCGCAGCCCATCTCGGCGGCGCGCAGCGCCGCGGCGGTGTCGGTGGTGAAATAAGGATTGCCGGTGCCGGCGGCGAAGATCACGACCCGGCCCTTCTCCATGTGGCGAAGCGCGCGCCGGCGGATGTAGGGCTCGGAGACGGTCGCCATCGGGATGGCGGAAAGGACCCTCGTGTCGGCGCCGATCTTCTCGAGGGCGTTCTGAAGCGCGAGGGCGTTCATCACCGTCGCCAGCATGCCCATATAATCGGCGCTGGCCCGGTCGAAGCCCTTGGCGGCTCCGGCGAGGCCCCGAAAGATGTTGCCGCCGCCGACGACGATCGAGAGCTGGTGGCCGGCCTTGGTCGCCTCGGCGATCTCGCCGGCGAGCCGCGACGTGGTGTCGGGATCGATCCCAAACGCGCCCTCCCCCATCAAAGCCTCTCCCGACAGCTTCAGCAGGATCCGGTTGAAGCGCGGGCGCGGCATGGGCTTGAAGGTCCGATCGGCGGGAGGATATGGAAGGGTGGCGCACCTTAATAAGGCCGCGCCACCCTGCCAAGCAGCTTAGGCGTCCGCGGTTTCGGGCTTGCCGACGCCCGAAGCGGCGGCGACCTCGGCGGCAAAGTCGCTCTCCTTCTTCTCGATGCCTTCGCCCAGCTGGAAGCGGACATAGGCATTGAGGGAGATCGCGCTTCCGGTCCGCTTCGCCTCGGCGGCGATGACGTCCTCGATCTTGGTCTTGTTGTCGATGACGAAGAGCTGGCTCATCAGCGCATTTTCCTTGCGGAACTTGGCCATGGCGCCATCCACCATCTTGGCGACGATGTCGGCGGGCTTGCCGCTCTCGGCCGCCTTTTCGGACGCGATCGCGCGCTCGCGCTCGATCAGCGAGGGGTCGAGCTCGTCGCCGGTCAGCGCCTGCGGATTGGCCGCGGCGATGTGCATCGCGAGCTGCTTGCCGAGCTGGCTCAGCGCCTCGGAGTCGCCCTCGCTCTCCAGCGCGACGAGGACGCCGATCTTGCCAAGACCCGGCTTCACGGCGTTGTGGACGTAGGACACGATCACACCCTGCGGGACCTGGAGCACGGCGGAGCGCCGTACCGACTGGTTCTCCCCGATCGTCGAGATATTCGAGGTCAGCTTCTCCTCGACGCTCCCGCCGCCCGGATACTGGGCCGCGAGGATGCCCTCGACGGTGCCGCTGCCGGCGAGCGCGAGCTGGGTGACGGTGGTCACGAATTCCTGGAACTGCTCGTTCTTCGAAACGAAGTCGGTCTCCGAATTGACCTCGACGACGGCGCCGCGATTGCCTTCGACGGCGACTCCGACGAGCCCCTCGGCGGCGGTTCGGCCGGCCTTCTTGGCGGCCGCAGCGAGGCCCTTGGCGCGAAGCCAGTCGATCGCCCCTTCCATGTCGCCCTGGGTTTCGCCCAGCGCCTTCTTGCAATCCATCATGCCGGCGCCGGTGCGCTCGCGCAGTTCCTTGACGGTCGCGGCCGTGATCTCAGCCATGTCTCATATCCTTGTCGTAGCACCCCGGCGCAGGCCGGGGTCCAGTGGGGGTAGTGCTGGGTCCCGGCCTCGGCCGGGACACAAAAAGCGGTTAAGCGTCCGCGAGCGCCGCTTCGGCCGGCGGAGCGTCCATCGCTCCGATATCCTCGCCGCGGGCCTGGGCTCCGCCCGACTTGCCGGCCAAAGCCGAGTCGGCGATCGCGTCGCAATAGAGGCGGATGGCGCGGCTGGCGTCGTCATTGCCCGGGACCGGGAAGGCGATGCCCTGCGGGCTGACGTTCGAATCGAGGATGGCGACCACCGGGATGCCGAGCACATTGGCTTCCTTGATCGCCAGCTCTTCCTTGTTGGCGTCGATCACGAAGATGACGTCGGGAAGCCCGCCCATCTCGCGGATTCCGCCGAGCGAAAGCTCGAGCTTGTCGCGCTCGCGGGTGAGCTGGAGAACCTCCTTCTTGGTGAGGCCGGCGGTGTCCCCGCTGAGCTGCTCCTCCAGATTCTTGAAGCGCTTGATCGAGTTGGAGATGGTCTTCCAGTTGGTGAGCATTCCGCCCAGCCAGCGATGGTTGACGAAATGCTGGCCCGAGCGGCGCGCCGCCTCGGCGATCGGATCCTGCGCCTGGCGCTTGGTTCCGACGAAGAGCACCTTGCCGCCGGCCGCGACCGACTGGCGAACGAAGTCGAGCGCCCTGGCGAACAGCGGCACCGTCTGCGACAGATCGATGATATGGACCCCGTTCCTGTCGCCGAACAGATACGGCTTCATCTTGGGGTTCCAGCGGTGGGTCTGGTGGCCGAAATGCGCTCCGGCCTCGAGCAATTGCTGCATGGTGACGTCGGTGGACGCCATGGTCTTTCTCCTTCCGGTTATGCCTCTGCAGGGCCGAGAAACCCGCCTTCGCACGAAGCTGAAGCGGGCACCGGTATGTTGACCCTGCATGTGGGATGCCGGGCCTCCTAGCCGGGAGGCGTAGTTAAATCAAGCCGCCGGGCTGGCGGAGGGGCGCTCCGGCGATTAAAGAAAGCCCAGCAAATGACGGAGCCGCTCATGACCCGCACGCCTTCCTATCCCAAAGACGCCGCCGTGGGAGATTCGGTGGCGGACGAAGGCGCGGAAAGCGGCGCGGAAGGGTCGAAGCGGACCCGGCATCTGGTCACCGGCGCGGCGATCGGCATCGGATCGGCGGCGATCGTCGCCGCCCTGCTCTATGCCAAGAAGCGCAAGACCGACCGCTAGGCCGAGGGCACGGCCCGACTCACTCCTTTGCGGACCGGCGCATCCAGGGCAGTTGGCCGCCGAAGAGAAGCGGCATCGTGACCTCGGTGCTTCCCGGCGACTTGGCGAAGCGTATGGTCCGGACGCGGTCCAAGACCTTATCGACGAGCCCCGTAACCCTTTCCCCGTCCTCCCGGGCGAGACGATCGACGAGCCGATCGAGCCGCGAGACTGCGCCCGAGGGCTCGATCGTGAACCTGAGCACCACGGGCCCGTGATGGAGCGCGGCGATGCGCCGCACATCGGCAAGCAAAGGCTCGAGCCGCTCCCGGACGGGACGGAGGACGGCGTCCACCTCGAGGGCGCCTGCGACCATCGGCCCGCTCTCGCTGATGTGACCGTGGAGGACGAATCGCCCCTCCAGCGGGTCCATCGGCCCCTCGACCCGCTTCACGCCGTGCGGCATCCGGTCGTCGAACAGGGTAAGCCGGTTGAAGCTGGGCTCGATCAGGTCGAACATGTCCCGGCCCGCGCACGGCCGGCCCATATTGGCTCGGAACAGATCGCCTTCCTTCAGCACGATGGTCTCTCCGCCCGACGTCATTCGCCGATCGGCGGTGAGCGAATAGACGAAGCCGAAGCGGCCGTTGGTCGAATCGTTGTGAAGTGTCTGCTCGCAGCCGTCGACATACAGGCTGAGGAAGGGCCAGGTCACGGAGCCTAGGCCGAGCGTTCGCCTGGCCCAGGCGGCGAGGGTCTCGAAGAAGCTTTCGACCAGCGCCCGCTCGATCACCTTTTCCGGCGTCGTCCGCAAATAGGTGTAGAGGCCCGGCACATGCCAGTAATTCCAGACCTGATGGCTTTCCGGCGAGTGGAGATGCGGCTGGTTGAAATGGGCTTCGATTCCGGAACGCATCGCGGCCGCGTCCGCCCCCGGCAGGAAATCGTCGACAATCATGAACGGGGCCGAAAAGGTCGTCGGCTCGGCGCCTTCGGACGAGTCGCTTTTCGGAACGGCGCTTCGTGACGTCATGACGCCTCCCTAGAACCGGCGAGCATCCGGTGATAAGCAGTTGACGCGACTATACAAGCCGCAAGGACGACAACGCGCCGCGGACCGCTCGGGACGCGACGAAGGAGAGCCGAATGAAAAGACTGATCCTGGCCGCAGGGGGGCTTCTCCTTGCCACGGCCAACACGCCGCCCTCGACGAGCTCGGACATGGCCAAGCCCGAAAGCGAGCTGAGTTCCGTGGTCGCGGCCGAAGCGCCCCAGGGCGGTACCCCGGTCGCCGCCAAGCCGGTGAAGCCCAAGCCGCCGCGTATCGCCGTGGCGCCCGAGCCCGCCGGCGTCTATCCGCGCTGCTCGTCGGCGGTGCAGGACCGTTGCGCCCAGGGCCGTTCGCAGCACGCCCGCATCGCCCCTTCCCATCGCATGCAGCTTGCGATGCGGGCGGGCGAGCGGGGCTGAACCTCACGTCATCCCGGCGAAAGCCGGGACCCAGGTCGATAAGTCTCGGCGGGTCTCCCCGAGGTCCCGGCTTACGCCGGGATGACGAACGATCACTCGCGCCCGTACCATTCGTCGAGCCGCATCAGCTGGTCATATTCCCCATAAGGGGCGTGTTCTGGGTGGAGCTTCGCCGTGAACGGCTCGTCCCCGGTCAGCCATCGGGCGGCGGCGCCGAGGAAGTTGCGGGCCGCCATCGTCGTGAACTCGGCGACGTCGATTCCGCCGCGGCTCGTCACCGGGCTTGCGACATAGCCGAGCCGGCCCGCCTTGCGGGCTAAGGACCAATATTCGAAACACGCCGGAACCCCTTCGATTCCCTCGAATCCCTTGCGCTCGGCGATGAGTCCGAGCAGCCCCAGCTGCATCGCATAGCCTTCGGCGACGGCCTTGGGCCCGGGCGGGGTTCCGGTCTTGTAGTCGACGATGGCGAGCTTGCCGTCGGCGAGTCGGTCGATGCGATCCGCCTCGCCGTGCAGAATGACCCCGTCGAACTCGCATTTCCCCCTGACCTCGGCGGCGATGGGCAGTCGGCCGGACGCTTGGTTTCGGGCCATCTCCGCCGAGATCCAATCGATCGCCTCGAGCAGCCGGGGCTGCCAGAGCGCCCGCATCAGCGGATGGGCGGCCGAGTCGCCGAGCAGCGCCTCGGCGCGCGGCCGAAGCCTCGAGGGCTGGCAACCGTCCTCCTTCATCCACGCTTCGAGCACCTTGTGGACCGCGCTGCCCCGCCAGGCCGCGCTGGGATCGGCGTCGATCGGATCGAGCGGAGCGAAAGCCAGCATCTTGCGCGCATAGAAAGCGAAAGGGTCGGCCTTGAGCCGGTCGACGTCGGTGACGGCAATCCGCCGCGGCCGAAGATCGACCGCCGGCCGCGGCGCCGGACGGGCCGCGGGCAGGAAGGCGGCGGGCCGGTCCAGGGCCCGGGCCCAGCTCCGGTGCCGGGGAGAGCGGGTGACGCCGGCGGTCATCGCCTCCAGCCGAAGCCAGAAGCGCGAGGCGATGGCGGGCGAGCGGGCTTCCCGCCGGGCTCGGGTAACGAGCACTTCGCGGCCGCCGAGCGCGCTCGCGAAATCGTGCGCGGCAAGGCCGATCCTGCGCTCCAGGCTCGGCAGGCCGAGCTCGCGCCGGACCCGCGGCGCGAGCCACGGATCCGGGGTCGGAAGCTGCGGCCAGACGCCTTCGTTGAGACCGCCGAGGATGACGAGGTCCGCGGATTGAAGCCGAGCCTCGATGAGGCCCCAGATGAAGATCCGCGGATGCTGGCCGTAAGGCGGCCTGACCGCCACCGCGGCGAGGAGCTGCTCGAGCAGGGCCGGAAGGCTTGCCGGCGACAGTCGGGACGGACCGAGCGCCGATGCGGGCTCGGCGGATTCGAGCAGTTCGGCGGCGGCTCGGCCGGCCGGGCCCGCCCACGCCTCGTCGCCGCTGAGCTCCGAAGCCGATTCGCGAAGCAGGCCGAGCAAATCGGGAAGCGAAGCGCGGCGGGCGCTGAAGCCGCGCTCGAGAACGCGCAGGCGAGGCGCCACTGTGCTCCACCATGAAGACGCGCGTTCGCGCCGTTCAAAGTCGCGGCCGCTGCGGTCGGAAAGATAGTCGGTGATCCCGTCAAGCCCGGCCGGCGGCCTTGGTCCGCGCAGCGCCAGATCGAGCGATCGGGCGCCTTCGAGCCAATCGAACCTCCCCTCGCCTTTCATGACCAGCGGATGCTTGAGCAAGGCGAGGAGCGATACCGGCGCGAACTGCTCCGCGGCGGCCGCGGCGAGGGCGAGCAGCAATGTGCCCGGGGCAAGCTGCGAAAGCGGCCGGCCGGCGCTGTCGTCGGCCTCCACGTCCCACCGCCGAAGGTGGGTCGAGACTCGCCGGGCGAGGTTGCGGTCGGGCGTCACCAAAGCGGCGGTTCGGCCCGGGGTCTCGAGCGCCTCGCGAAGGGCGATGGCGATGGCCTGCGCTTCCTCGGCCGGGTCGGCGAGCTCGAGCGCCCTCACTCCGGTGAGGCGACGCTCGCCGGGGCCCAGATCCTGCCAGCGATGGGTGAAGTCCGCCGGCTTCATGGCATTGGCGATGGCCCGGCTGCGGACGGCGGGAGCGTCGCGGCCGCCTCCCCACCGCCAGCTTTCCACCTCGCCCCGCCCGACGCTCATTCGGTCGAGAAGCAGCTTGAGGTGGAATTGAGGATGGGTCTCGATCGACCGCCGCCGAAACCCGGTCGCCTCGTCCGGCTCGTGGGGTCCCAGCGACTCCCATTCTTCCGGGGCCATGCCGAGGTCGAGGCCCGGGAAGACGACCAGGCCTTCATCGAGCCGGGCGATGGTGCGCAGCAGGCCGGCAATGGCCGGGGCCGAGCTGGTGATCCCGGCGGCCGCGACGAAGCCGGCGGGAGGCGAGGTCCGCCACCGCGCCGCGACCGCCTCGAGAAGCCGGTTGCGCCGGTCGGCGAGGTCGATCCGGCCCCGCTCGGCGAGAAGGAGCGGCCAGCGGTCGAGGATGATCGAGAGGCGCTCGAGCGAGGCCTGCCAATGAAGGGAGAGATCGGGCAGGTCGGCGGCGAACTCGCGAAGCCGGGACGGCTCCACGCCTTCGACGATCAGCTGGTCGAGGGTTCGCGCGAGATCCTCGGCCAGCCGCACCGCTTCGGCCGCGTCGACCTCGCCGACATGCTGCTGGACCAGGCGCGCCAGGAGGAACAGCCGCTCGAGCGGCTCCACCGCGGGCGGAAGCGCCTCCCCGTCCCCAAGGGGTTCGAGCGCCCCGCCGATCCGCTCGTCGAGCTCGGGGTCGCCTATGGGCACGAGCCGGGGCAGCAGAAGCCCGCCCCCCGAGCGACGGACGAAGGCGTCGGCGACGGCCCGGGCCGCCCGGTTGTTGGGGACGAGGACGATGCCCTGCGCCAGCCCCATGTCGCCGCGGCCGAAGCGCGCGATCAGCCCCGCGGCGAGCGCGTCCGCGAAAGCGCGGTGCGGCGAGATGGTGAAGACGCTGGGGCTGCCGGGAGTCACGACGTCACCGCCGAGTCCGGAAGTTTCGGAAGTTTCGGCTTCCTATGAAGGAGAAAAAGATGGGGGCCGCGACGCCATCGCGGCCGCTGGCTGACGGCGCTCCGGGGATAAGAGGGACAAATGAGCATCATGGGAACATAACAGGAATACCTAGATCCGGCAAACGCCCCTGCCGCGATTTCTGGCCTTAATTCAGCATGACAGGTTCGCGACGGCGTCACGCCAGCCCAAGCACTTCCTCGGCCTGGCGAATGTTGGCCGGGGCGCCGACGTCGAACCAGAGGCCTTCATGGACGGCTCCGAACAGGCGGCCCTTGGCGATGGCGCGGTCCCACAGCAGGTTGGTCGAGAAAGGCCCATCGGGCACCTCGCCCTCGAGCAGGCGCTTCGAGACCATCTGGACTCCGGTATAGACGAACGGGGCGACTCCGCCCGGCTTGCGGCGCTTGAGCACGCCTCCCGAGCTCATGTGGAAATCGCCCTGGCCCTTATGGCAATGGGCCCGGGCCAGCGGGACGAGCAGGAGGAGCGCATCCATCCGGGTCTCGTCCCAGTTGCTGGCGAGCAGGCGCAGCGAGTCGACGGGGCCGTCGATCCACAGATTGTCAGAATTGACGACGAGGAAGGGATCGGAATCGATGAGCGGCAGCGCCTTGACCATGCCGCCGCCGGTCTCGAGCAATAAGGAACGCTCGTCGGACACGGCGATTTCGAGGTCCTGCACCCGGTTGGCCAGATGGGCCTCGAGGGCGTCGGCGAGATAGTGGACGTTGACGACGATCTTTCCGACCCCGGCCGCCCGGAGCCGGTCGAGGCAATGGTCGAGCAAAGGCTTGCCGGCGACCTCGACCAGGGGCTTGGGGCGGGTCGCGGTCAGCGGGCGCATTCGCTTGCCGAGCCCCGCCGCCATCACCATCGCCGTCTTCGGCACGTCTCCCGCTGGAACCGGCCGGATCGCGAGCGGCCGCCGCTGGCGGTTCATGCGTAGATTTTCCTGAGGCAGGCGTCGCCGCGAAATTCCGCCGATATGTTGGCGTCGAACCAGTCCCGAACCGGAGCAAGCGCAGGGTGGGCGAGGTTGCGTTCGAGGTAGGCCCAGATGCGCGGATGCATGCTTGGGTAGAAAGGCTTGTCGTCGCGCTTCCATAGCCGAGTGAAGATGCCGAGGATCTTGGTGTTCCTTTGGGCCCCGAGGACTTCGTAATGCGCCCGGAAAAGCTGAGGGTCAGCAACGTTGGCGCGCTCGCAATAAAGGTCGATCATCGCCTCCTCGAGCTCGGCGGAAACGTCCCGGCGGGCGTCCTGAAGAAGCGAGACGAGGTCGTAGGCGGCATGGCCCGCCAGCGCGTCCTGGAAATCGAGCAGGCCGAGCTCCGAGCGTCCCGGAAGCACCATCAGATTGTCGGCGTGATAGTCGCGAAGGACGAGCACCGGATGGTCTTCGACGACTCGCAGCACGTCCCCCCAAACCTGCCTCCAGGCGGGGAGGAAGGCCGCTTCGTCGACCTCGATGTCGAGCGCCGGGACGTACCATTCCGTGAAGAGGCTTACTTCGCGCTCCATCGCCTTTTCGTCGTAAGGTGCGAGATCGGCCGGCGCCGGCCGGACCGCCAGGCGCGCCAGGATGTCGACCGCGCTCTCATATATCTCCATTTCCCGATGCGGCTCGCGCTGGAGAACCGGGCCGACGCGATCGTCGCCGAAATCTTCGAGCAGGAGCAGGCCCTTTTCCCGGTCCAGGGCGAGGGGGCGCGGCGGACAGAAGCCCCGGTCGAGCAGATGGCCGGCCACGGCCAGAAACGGCCCGATATCTTCGTGCGCGGGCGGAGCGTCCATCAGCACGGCGGTCCGCCCGTCCCGATGAACCCTGAAATAGCGCCGGAAGCTCGCATCACCCGCCAGCGGGCGGATTTCGGAATCGTCCCAGCCATGCCGGGCAAGGAAATCCGGCGCCGTTTCGGGCGGAATCATCGGGGCGGCCATCGCGCCTCCCAAGCGGCGGGCACCTCGGCTGTCAAGGCGCGGGCGCCCTCCCCGTCCCGGTTCAGGGTGAGGCGAAGCGAATCGGGCCACAGCGCGCGCCCCATCCGCTCGGGCCATTCGACGATCAGGGCTCCGTCCTCAAGCGCCTCGTCGAGCGCCAGTTCCTCGATCTCCGCCGGATCCTCGATTCGATAGAGGTCGACATGCCAGGCCGAAAGCCGGAGCGAGTCGTAGGGAATGACGATCGGAAAGGTCGGGCTGGCCACCTCTCCGTCATGTCCGAGCCCGACCAGGATGCCGCGCGCGAGCGTGGTCTTGCCGGCGCCGAGATCGCCGGCAAGGGCGACGACGTCGCCGACGCGCAGGAGCGGCGCCAGCCGGCGCCCGAACGCCTCGGTCGCTCCGGGTCCGTCGAGCCGCATCACCGCTTGCGCGGAAGGCGAAGGGTGACGGTGGTGCCCTCCCCCGGCTCCGACAGAAGCTCGATGGTTCCGCCATGGGCCTCGACGAACTGCCTGGCGAGCGGCAGGCCGAGGCCGAGCGCGGCGCCGTCGTTGCCGCGCTCCTCGTCGCTCCGGGAGAAGCGATCGAAGACCCGGGCCTGGTCGGCCGCCGCGATTCCGCGGCCGTTGTCGGAAATGGTGATCGCGGCCGCCTTGCGGGTGCCGGCTGCGTGAAGGAGAACCCTTCCGCCGGCCCCGGTATAGGCGAAGGCGTTCTTGAGGACGTTGTCGAGCGACTGACGAAGCCGGGCCCGGTCGCCGGCGATCGAGCCGGCACCGGGCTCGATCTCCACCGCGAAATCGATCTCCTTTTTCGAGGCCTGGTCGCGAAAACCCTCGGCCGCCTCGGCGCAGAGCCGGGCGAGGTCGACCTTGTCCTCGGTGAGCAGGAGGCTGCCGCTGTCGCTCTGGGTCAGATCGAGGACGTCGTCGATCAGGGCGCCGAGCCGGGAGACCGATTCGAGGATCGCGGTCACATATTCGGTGGCGGTCGGAGTAAGCTCGCCGGCATAGCCGCCGGCCAGCATCTCGGCGAAGCCGCCGATCGAGGTGAGCGGAGTGCGCAGCTCGTAGCTGATGTTGGAAACGAAGGCGGTCTTGAGGCGATCGGCCTGCTCGAGTGCCTGGGTCCGCTCCCTCAGCGCCGCCTCAACGGTCCGGCTGGCGGTGACGTCGAGCATGGTGAAGAGGGCGTTGCCGTCGGGAAGTGGAACGGCGGCGAACTCGAACTCGCGCCCGTCGGTGAACGCGACCCGGCCGTTTCTCTGCTTGCGCTCCACCGTGGCGCTCCGGACGAGCTCGCGGACGAGGGCGGCATGGCTGGGATTCTTCAGCTTCCTGCCGATATGCGTGGTGAGGGCGTCGATTCGCGGATTGCCGGCGAGCTGCTCTTCGTCGAACTCCCAGAGCTGGCGGAAGCGATTGTTCCAGAGATGGAGTCGCCCGTCGGACGCGAAGACGCCGACGGCCTCGAACAGATTGTCGAAGGTCGCCGTGCGCACTCGAAGCAAGGTGTCGCGGGCAGAGGCCAGCCGGAGCTGCTCGGTGCGATCCTCGAAGATGAGCAATAGGCCGCCGTCGGGGAGCGGCTGGGCGACCACCCGGAGATGGCGGCCCCCGGGGAGCAGCCAATCCTCCTCCTCGGCGGCGAGGCCGCCGGTGAACCAGCGGTCATGCTCCTTCTTCCATTCCGGATAGTCGCGCACCTCCGGAAGATGGCCCGTCTCGCGCATCGCATCGAGCAGCCGGTTGAATTCGGGACGGTCGGCCAGGAAATCCGGCCTGAGCGCGAAGAGCCGGGCGAAGGGCTGGTTGGAAAAGATGAGGCCGCGGTCGCGGGCGAATTGGGCGACTCCCGCGGAAAGCCGGTCGAGCATGTCGCGCTGGGCGTGAACGAATCGGGCGAGCTCGGAGCGCGCCTGTTCGCGATCCTCGACGTCGATCGCGTAACCGGCGACCCCGGCCTCGCCGAGCGGCACTTCCACGACTCGAAGCATTCGCCGCTCGCCGCCGACCGTCGCGGGCACGTTGCGGGCGTTGGGCTGGCCGCTCTGGCGGACCGCGGCGGCCTCGGTCAGCGCCCCGGCCTCGCCGTCGTCGACCAGCTCGAGCCCGCCCTCGATCACGGCTCGGCCATCCTCGGCCTCGACGGCGGCGACATAGGCGCTGTTGACCATGGCGAGGCGCAGATCCGGCCCGCGATGCCAGATCGGGAACGGCGCCGCCTCGATCAGCCCGGACAAGGCGTCGAGCGCCCCGGCGAGCTTTTCGGTTCGCTCGCGAAGCGCCGCCATCTCCTCCTCGGTCTCGGTCGCGTCGGTGAGCCAGAGGAGGATCGTTCCGGCCGGGTAAGACGGAGGCGCCGGACCGCCGCGAAGACGATAGACCCTCGAGGAATCGGTGGGCCGAATTGACAAGGCGAAGCCGCCCGCCGTCGCCCCGGAAGCTTCGATGCGATCGAGCAGGGCTCGGCCGTCCTTTTCGGGAAAGGCCGCCGCGAGATCGGCCACGCGCCGGGGCGCCTGCTCGAGGCCGAGCGCGACGGCGATCCGCTCGGTTTCGTCGAGGCTGCCGTCGCGCCGGACGATCAGCGGGATTGCGGGCGAGGCGGCGAGCAGAGCCTGGTGATGCCTCGTCGCCTCGATTCGTTCGGCGGCGTCGCGGCCGCGCCCGAGCCCCCGGACCGACGCCCAGATGGCGAGCGCGAGCCAGGTCCCGGCAAAAAAAGCAATCGCTGCCAAGGCGGTCGGTGAAACGCTAATCATGAGAGGTCTCTAACCGTGCTCCAGGGCCTCCGGAAGGGCGCGCGTGCCCCCCAATTATGTGACAATATTGCCACGCGTCGACCGCTTCTGCGAGGTTAAAGCCCCGCAACCATTGGAATAACGCGCCGTCCCAGATAGTTCGATTACACGATTAATCGTGGAAAGGACTTCACAATGGCCATGACCTTCCGCTCGCGCGCGCTGCGCTCAGTCGCCTTTATCGGGCTCCTCACCGCGCTCGCCCCGCACGCGAATGCGCAGGAGACCCAGGGCACCGAAGGCACTCAGGGTACGGAAGGGACCGCCGCCGGCGAATCCGACGATCCCGCAACGCTCCAGTCCGAAGCCGAGATCGAATCCGGCCAGGACGCCAGCGCTCCCGACGCCGGCGACATCACCATCACCGGCTCGCGCATCCGCCGCCCCAACCTCGAATCCACGGTTCCGGTGACGTCGGTCGGCGGCGAGGAATTCTTCCAGACCGGCCAGGTTTCGATCGGCGACGTGCTCAACGAGCTCCCGGCCCTGCAAAGCACGTTCAGCCAGTCCAACTCGACCCGGTTCCTGGGCACCGCGGGCCTCAACCTGCTCGACCTTCGCGGCCTCGGCACGCAGCGCACCCTGGTCCTCGTGAACGGCCGCCGGCATGTCGCGGGCGACGTGCTCAACACCACCACTTCGGTCGACGTCAACACCATCCCGACCGACCTCATCGAGCGCGTGGACGTCGTCACCGGCGGCAATTCCGCCATCTACGGATCGGACGCCATCGCCGGCGTGGTCAATTTCGTCCTCAAGCAGAATTACGAGGGCCTTCAGATCCGCGGCCAGGGCGGGATCAGCAAATATGGCGACCTCGGAAGCTATTTCGTCAGCGCGCTCGCCGGCAAGAATTTCGCCGGCGACCGCGGCAACGTCGCCATCAACGTCGAATATGCGCGGCAGAATACGGCCTTCGCGTCGGGCCGGCCCAACCTCGCCGTCAACTCCCGCTTCGTGACGGTCGACACCGATCCCGCCTCGGCGCCGGCCGACAACGTGTTCGACAACGTGTTCGTCGCGGATACCCGCTTCAACATCTTCAACAATGGCGGCGGAGTGCTCGATTTCGCCCGGACCAATTCGATCGGCGGCTACACCTCCTACCTGTTCGACACGACCGGCAACCTGGTCCTCCAGACCGGAACGCCGATCGGCCGAAGCGGCTTCAACGCCCGCTACATCGGCGGCAACGGCAGCACCGCCCGCGAGGCCGATGCGCTGGCGCTGTTCCCGACGGTCGACCGCTACAACGTCAATCTGATCGCCCATTTCAACGTCAGCGACGCCTTCGTTCCCTTCATCGAAGCGAAATATTCGAGGACCGATTCCCGCGGCGGAACGTCGGGACCGTTCTTCTACGGCCTCGGAACGACCAGCTCGCCGCGCGAGCATTTCACGCTCGACAACCCCTTCCTGACCAACCAGGCCAAGGGCGTGATCCGCGGCATCTACGGCGATTATTACGGCGATTACGATGCGCAGGGGAATCCGATCGGGGACGGCGTCAACGACGCCGACCAGTTCGGCTTCGACAGCAACGGCACGGCCACCGGCCTCGGTATCCGCGACGAGCGCGCCCGTCGCGAGACCTATCGGGTCGTCGCCGGAATCCGCGGCCAGTTCAACGACGATTGGTCGTACGAGGTGTCGGCCAATTACGGCCGGCTCAACGAGCGCACCCAGGTTCTGGGCAACGTCAACGTCCAGCGCTTCCTCCTCGCCATCGACGCGGTCCGCAATCCGGCGGGCAACATCGTCTGCCGCTCGCAGATCGATCCGTCGGCCGCCGCGGCCTATGAATTCCCGGTCGCCGGCTTCGAGGCCTTTGCCCAGAACCGCCTGGCCGCGGACGTCGCGGCCTGCGTTCCCGTCAACCTGTTCGGCGAAGGCAATGTCAGCCAGGCGGCCCGGGACTATATCCTCCAGGATACGAGTGCGAAGGGAAGGATCACGGACTTCGTCCTGAACGCCTTCGTCAGCGGCGATACCAGCCAGTTCCTGAACCTGCCGGGCGGCCCGGTCGGCTTCGCGCTCGGCGCCGAATATCGCCGCGACACGGCACTCTACCAGCAGGACCAGCTCGTTACCTCGGGCCTTACCTTCTACAATTCGATCCCGAGCTTCGATCCGCCCTCCTTCGAGGTGAAGGAAGCCTTCGGCGAAATCCGGATACCGATCCTCAAGGACATGCCCTTCTTCCACGAGCTGACGCTAAGCGCCGCCGGCCGGGTCGCCAATTACAAGGGCCGGACCGGGACCGTCTTCGCCTACAATGCTGGCGCCGAATGGAGCCCGGTTCGGGATATCCGCTTCCGCGGCAACTACTCCCGAGCCGTGCGGGCCCCCAACCTCTCCGATCTGTACACGCCGCTGGGCCAGAACTTCGCGTTCATCAACGATCCCTGCGCGCTGGACTTCATCGCGAGCGGTACTGAAAACCGCGAGGCCAATTGCCGCGCCGCGGGCATCCCCGCGGACTTCAACCCGAACACGAGCGGCGTCACCACGCTGTTCCAGTCGGGCGGCAATCCGAACCTCGCCGAGGAAACTTCGGACTCGCTGACGCTTGGCGCCGTGATCCAGCCCCGCTTCATCCCGGGCCTCTCGCTCTCGGTCGATTATTACGACATCCAGGTGAACGACGTCATCACCTCGCCGTCGGCCCAGCAGATCGTCGACGCCTGCTACGACCTCCAGGATCTGAGCAACCAGTTCTGCGGTGTCTTCCAGCGCGCCGGCGTCGGTGGCGGACCGCGCGGTGAGGGTGGGTTCGAGATCCTTCAGGGCAGCCTGCAGGCGGTGCCGCTGAACTATGCAAAGCTGAAGGTGCGCGGAATCGATGCCGAGATCGCCTATCGCAAGCGGGTGGGGAGCCTGGGCACGGTCAGCGGCCGGCTGAACTATACTCACCAGTTCCAGAACGACGACTTCCTGGACCCGACGGACCCGAACCGCGGCAACCAGCTTCTGCTCGAACTCGGCGTTCCCCAGGACAAGGCGATCTTCAATCTCGACCTGAAGCACGGCCCGTTCACGTTCGGTTATCAGGCCCGCTACATCGGCAAGATGACCACCTTCAGCTACGAATCCTTCTTCAGCAAGCAGGGCCGTCCGCCGACCAATTCCGACGTCGCCGAGCAGCGCTTCTACCCGGCGGTGCTCTATCACGACGCCCGGATCGGGATCGACGCCAGCGAACGGTTCAACTTCTACATGGGGGTCGACAACATCCTGAACCGGCAGCCCCCGCTGGGCCTGACCGGAGTCGGCGGAGGCAGCGGTATCTACAGCAACCGCGGCCGCTTCTTCTACGCCGGGGCGACCGCCAAATTCTGATGCGGGAGCGGTGAAGGCGAGGGCCGGGACGAAAGTTCCGGCCCTTTCCCTTGTCCGCTGGAGCATGATCGCTTTAGGCTGATCTACTCCGTCATTGCGAGCGAAGCGAAGCAATCCAGCGCGGCCTCCGAGCCAGTGGATTGCCGCGTCGCTTTGCTCCTCGCAATGACGGATCAATCAAGGACGAGGACCGGTGGGGCTCGGCTCGACTCTGAAATGGCGGCCGCCTAGTTGGGGGCGACGCTCGCCGGGCGCTCAAGGGACGTCAATGGTTCGAACAGCAAGCCTCGATTCCGCGGTCGAGAATGGACGGCGGCTCCTGGCGGAGGACCCGGCCGCCGCCGAAGCGCAGGCCCGCGAGATCCTCGCCCTGGACGGCGGCCACCGCGACGGGCTGAGGCTGCTTGCCGCCGCGCTTCGCCGGCTCGGCAAGGATGACGAGGCCGGAGACGCGGAGATCCGCGCCATCGAAGCCGCCGCCCGGGACCCGGCGCTGGTCGAAAGCGCCCAGGCGATCCGGGGCGGGCGCTGGGCCGAGGCGGAGCGGCTGCTTCGCCATTATATCGACCGGCGCCCGGACGACCCGGCCGCCCTCAACATGCTGGCCCAGGTCGCCGTCCAAGCCGGGGCTCTGGAAACCGCCGAAAGCCTGCTTCGGGATTCGCTTCGGCTGGCCCCGAAATTCGTCGCCGCCTTGCTCAAGCTGGGCGAGGTGCTCACCCGGCTCCAGCGGCCGAGCGAGGCGGCCGCCGCCTATGAAACCGTCCTCCGGGGAAATGCCGGCCATGTCAGGGCCAAGGCCGCCTTGGCCTCGGTCCGGGCACGCATGGGCGACTACGCGATCGCGAGCGCGCTTTACGGCGAGCTGCTCGAGCAGCAGCCCGAAAGCCCCGGGCTGTGGATGAGCTTCGGCCATATCATGAAGACGACGGGGCGAGCGGAGGACGCGGTCTCCGCTTATCGACGCGCCGTGGCCATCGACCCGGGATTCGGGGAAGCCTGGTGGAGCCTCGCCAATCTGAAGACCGTCCGCCTGGGCGAAGGGGATTTGACGGCGATCGAGGCCGCGCTCGCCGCTCCGGGTCTCGACGCCAAGACACAGGTCAACCTTCGATTCGCGCTCGGCAAGGGGCTCGAGGACCAGGGCCGCTTCGAGAGCGCCTTCCGCCACTATGGCGAAGGCAATCGGATACGGCGGGCCACGCTCGCTTATGCGCCCGAGCCGCTGACGGATGAAGTGGATGCGTCGATCGGCTTGTTCACGCGCGCCTTCTTCGCCGAACGCGAAGGCCAAGGCGCTCAGGCGGCCAGCCCGATCTTCATCGTCGGGATGCCGCGCGCCGGGTCCACGCTGATCGAGCAGATCGTCTCGAGCCACTCGCAGGTGGAAGGCACGTCCGAGCTCCCCTACATTCCCGCGTTGGCCCGCGACCATGTCGCCTGCGATCCCAGGTTCGCCGGTCTCGACTATCCGCAAATTCTCGCAAGGCTTGAGCCGGAAGAGCTGCGGGGGCTTGGGGAGGAGTATCTCCGGAGGGCCGGCGCCCACCGCAAGACCGGCAGGCCGTTCTTCACCGACAAGCAGCCGAACAACTGGCGCGACATCGGTTTCATCCGGATGATCCTTCCGAACGCCAGGATCGTCGACGCGCGCCGGCACCCGCTCGCCTGCTGCTTTTCCAACTTCAAGCAGCATTTCGCCGAAGGCCAGGCGTTCACCTACTCGCTCGACGACATGGGTCGCTATTATCGGGACTATGTGCGGCTGATGGACCATTTCGACGAGGCGATGCCGGGGCGGATCCATCGCGTCCTCCACGAGGACATGGTCGAGGACAGCGAGGCCGAGATCCGACGGCTTCTCGATTTCCTGGGCCTGCCGTTCGAACCCGCCTGCCTTCGCTTTCATGAAAACGACCGGGCGGTGAGAACTCCCAGCGCCGAGCAGGTCCGCCAGCCGATCAACCGCGGCGGCATGGACCAGTGGCGGCCGTTCGAGCTCTGGCTCGACCCGCTGAAGGACGCCCTCGGGCCGGCACTGGACGGGTGGCGAAGCGCAAACGACCCGCGGCGGTAGAACCGCTCAATCGGAGTCGTTGGCGATCGCCGCGGTCCTCCGGGAGGCGCCATAGCCGCCGGCGCCCGCCTGCTCCCACCAATAAGGCGCCCGCACCCGGCTTCCGGTCACGACCTCGTTCATCGTCGTCGGATCGTAGAGACGGCCCCCCAGCATGACCCGGTGGATCTTGTCGCTGTTGCGGATGTCCACGGTCGGATCGGCGTCGAGAACGACGAGGTCGGCGAGCTTGCCGGCCTCAAGCGACCCGACGTCGCGGGCATAGCCCAACGAGGTCGCCGGCATGATCGTGGCCGCTCGAAGCGCCTCGATCGGGCTCCAGCCGCCTCGGACGAACGACCACATCTCCCAATGCGGTCCGAGCCCGGCCTGCTGGCCGTGGGCGCCGATCGAGACCTGGACTCCTCGGTCCGCGAGCTTCTTTGCCTCGCGGGCATTGTCGTCGTCGACGAAATCCTCCTCGGGCGCCATCGTCCGGCGGACGTTCTGGGCGGCGAGCTGGGCGGGCGGCGCGTGCCTGGACAGCAAGGGATGCTTCCACACGTCCGTGTGCTGGCGCCAATAGGGATCGCCGGCGAGACCGCCGTAGGAGACGACCAGGGTCGGCGTGTAGTTGGTGCGCGTCTGCGTCCAGAAGCTGACGACGTCGTCGTAGAAATGCTCGACCGGAAGGTTATGCTCGAGCGTGGCGTTGCCGTCCTCGATCAGCGTGATGTCCATCGTGTAGAGCGAGCCGCCTTCCGGCACGACCTCCATCCCTTCGCGCTGCGCCGCCGCCACCACCATCTGGCGCTGCTCGCGCCTCGGCTGGTTGTAGTTCTTCACGCTTCGCGCGCCCTCGGCCTTCAGCCGCCGGACGTGGGCGAGCGCGTCGTCGAAAGTATTGATCTCGGCGTAAACGTCGGCCGCCTTGGCGCCGTAGATGATCTCTCCGGTCGAGAAGATTCGCGGCGCGAGGATCTTGCCGGCGCGCTGCATCTCGGACGCGACGAAGATCTCGGCCGCGCGCGCCGACGGGTCGTGGATGGTGGTCGCGCCCATGGCGAGGTTGACGATCGACGACCAGTTCTGCTGCGGGACCAGATCGTCCTCGCCCTGCGGTCCGTGGGCGTGGGCATCGACCAGGCCGGGGATGATGGTCTTGCCGGTCAAGTCGACCGTCTTGGCGCCGGCCGGAATCGCGACCTCTCCGCGGCGGCCGATGCCGAGAATGCGGTCGCCGCCGACGAGGATGACTCCGTCGTCGATTATGCCGCCGTCGGCCTTCGCCATGGTGACGATCCTGGCCCCCGTGAGGGCGACGATCCCGATCGGCCGGTCGGCGGCGACGTCCATCGACAGCGAGACGCCGGTCGTCGGCGCCCGGAACTTGGGCGCGTTCTCGGTTGGAGGCGCCGAGCCGAACAAGGCGGCGGTCGAGGCCGTGTACAGGGTCGGGCCGGTGCTCCAATGGACCTGGCCGTTCGACCAGTTGATGAAATCGGCGCCGATGCCGCTGACCCGGGTCACGGGCAGCGGCCCGCCTTTCTCGTCGGCGGCGACGTCCTGGGTGCCCGGCATGAGCGGCATCACGAAGGCCTGGTAGTTCTGCCGGAAGGCGACATATTCGCCGTCCGGCGAAACCTGGTAGTCGCTCACCAGGTCGCCGGTCGAGTGGACGTGCTTCGCCTCGCCGTTGAGATCGGTGCTGATCAGCTGGCGCTTGTTGTTGGCCGAGACGATCATGAACAATCGATCGTTCGACGCTCCGAACTGGGGCTCCGCGCCCTCGCCGGCGACACGGACCGCGGTGCCCCCGGAAGCGGCGATTCGGTAAATCCCCGGATTCTCCGACCAGCGGGCCGAGGTCAGCAAGCCCCCCTGCCCGCGCTCGAAGGCGATCGTTTTGCCGTCGGGCGAAAAGCGCGGGCGGGCGTAATGGCCGGGCTGGGCGGTGACGTCGCGAGCCGCGCCGCCCGCCGCCGCGACCGTCCGGATGCGGCCCAGGCCTTCGTCGGTCCAGCCGACGAAGACGATCGTCCGCCCGTCGCGCGACCAGGACGGGAACAGCTCGAGCTCGGTCTCGTCGCCCTTGACCAGCCGGCGCGCCGCGCCGCCGGCGGCGGGCTTGAGCCACAATTTGCCGAGGGTCTCGAATACGATCTGTCGGCCGTCGGGGGAAACCGCCGCCCAGCGCGGCATCTTGGTCGAGAAGCGGTCGGGCGCGACCTCGACCTGCGGATGGACGGCGTCGATCACCACCCGCGTGTCGTTCACCCGGAATGGAATCTCGGCGCCGCGGCTGCCGTCGTCATTCACCCGGCGCAGCTTTCCTCCCGCCCAGAAGACGACGCTCTTGCTGTCCGGAGTCCAGGCCATGTCGGGATAGACGCCGGTGATCGCCCAGGTCTCCTGGACGTCCTGGTCCAGCGCATCGTAGATCTTGCGCTCCTCGCCGGAGACGAGATCCTTGACGTAGAGCTTCGAACGCGCCCGCTCGCGGCGGACGAAGGCGATCTTCCTGCCGTCCGGCGAGGGCGTCGGCCGGACCGAACCGCCGGCCCCGGAAACCGCGGTGGTGACCTCGCCGGAATCGAGGTCGTAGCGCTCGATGTCGAACAGATCGGTGTTCGAATCCTGGGCATATTGGAAGATCGCACCGGGCGTGACGTTGCGAGTGTAATAGAGGCTCTTGCCGTCGGGCGCGTAGACGGGCTCGCCGAGCTCCTTCTGGTGCTGCTCGCTGGGCTTCTTGACCAGCGGCACCCCGCCGCCGCCGGAGACGTGATAGATCCAGACCTCGCCGGTGCCGAGCGAACGGCCGGTGGTGAAATGCTTCTTGGCCAGGATGAAGCGGCCGTCGGGGCTCCAGCTCGGCTGGTAGAGCAGCCGGAAATCCTCCTTGGTGAGCTGGCGCTTATCGCTGCCGTCGACGTTCATGATCCAGATATTGTCGCCGCCGCCCCGATCCGAGGTGAAAGCGATGCGGCGGCCGTCGGGCGAGAAGCGCGGCTGCTGCTCGAAGGCGAGCCCTTCCGCGATCCGGGTCGGCGTGCCGCCCGCGATCGGCATCGTGTAGATATCGCCGAGCAGGTCGAAGGCGATGAGACGGCCATCGCGGGAGACGTCGACGTTCATCCAGGTTCCGTTGTCGACGTTGATCGGGATCTGGCGCGTGGTCATGCCGGGAGGCGCGCTGACGTTCCATTTGGCGGGCTTGTCGGGCTGCGTGGCGGGCGTGCGGGCGGCGGCCGGAGCCAGCGGCCCGGTCACCCTCTGCTCGGGGTTGGTCGCCTGGTTCTCGGGCGCCTGGGTCTCCTGCACCGGCGGAGTCGGGTCCGGCCCCTGCTTCGGCGGCGCCTGCGCCGCAGCCTGCCCGAGCCCAAGAACCACGGCGATCGCCGCCGTCACCCGATATCGCATCGCATCCTCCAGCCTTTTGCCGCCGCCTTAAGGAGGATTTCGACGCAGGTCTTGCTGAAAAGGAAAGAGGCGACGCTCGCGCGCCGCCCCTTTGGAAACCCCGCTTCCGCGAAGCTCAGTAGCGGTAATGGTCCGGCTTGAACGGGCCTTCCGTCGGAACGCCGATGTAGGACGCCTGCTTGTCGGTCAGCTTGGTGAGCTTCACTCCGAGCTTGTCGAGGTGGAGCGCGGCGACCTTCTCGTCGAGATGCTTGGGAAGGACATAGACGTCGTTCTTGTAGGTTTCCGCCTTGGTCCACAGCTCGATCTGGGCGAGGGTCTGGTTGGTGAAGCTCGCCGACATGACGAAGCTCGGGTGGCCGGTGGCGTTGCCGAGGTTGACCAGGCGGCCCTTCGAAAGGACGATGATCTTCTTGCCGTCCGGGAACTCGACCTCGTCGACCTGCGGCTTGATCTCGGTCCACTTCATGTTCTGGAGAGCGCCGATCTGGATCTCGCTGTCGAAATGGCCGATGTTGGAGACGATCGCCATGTTCTTCATCGCCCGCATATGGTCGAGGGTGATGACGTCGGCATTGCCGGTGGCGGTGACGAAGATGTCGGCGCGCGGGGCGGCCTCCTCCATCGTCACGACCTCATAGCCTTCCATCGCGGCCTGAAGCGCGCAGATCGGATCGACCTCGGTGACGATGACCCGGGCGCCGCCGTTGCGCAGCGAGGCGGCCGAGCCCTTGCCGACGTCGCCGAAGCCGGCGACGCAGGCGATCTTGCCGGCGAGCATGACGTCGGTGCCGCGGCGGATGGCGTCGACCAGGCTCTCCTTGCAGCCGTAGAGATTGTCGAATTTCGACTTGGTGACGCTGTCGTTGACGTTGATCGCCGGGAAGGGGAGCTTGCCCTGCTTGGAGAGCTCGTAGAGGCGGTGGACGCCGGTGGTGGTCTCCTCCGAGACGCCCTTGATCGCCTGCACGGTCTTGGTCAGGAAGCCCGGCGACTTGGCGATGACTCGGCGGACGGTGGCCTGGAAGACCTCTTCTTCCTCGTTGGTCGCGGCCGGGAATTCCTCGCCGGCCTCGATCCGGGCGCCCCACAGAGCGAACATGGTGGCGTCGCCGCCGTCATCCAGGATCATGTTGCAGGTTTCGCCATTGCCCCAGTCGAAGATGCGCTCGACATAATCCCAATATTCCTCGAGCGTCTCGCCCTTGACGGCGAAGACCGGGACGCCGGTGGCCGCAATGGCGGCGGCGGCATGGTCCTGGGTCGAGAAGATGTTGCACGAGGCCCAGCGGACGGTGGCGCCGAGCGCGGTCAGGGTCTCGATCAGGACCGCGGTCTGGATGGTCATGTGGAGCGAGCCGGTGATGCGCGCGCCCTTCAGCGGCTTCGAGGCTCCGAACTCCTCGCGAAGCGCCATCAGGCCCGGCATCTCGGTCTCGGCGATCTCGATTTCCTTGCGGCCGTAGCCGGCGAGGCCGATGTCGCGGATCACATAATCGTCAAAACGGGTCTGGGCCTGAGTCGCCACGTACGGTCTCCTGTCGCAATGAAAAGACCGCCGGCACGAGGGGGCGGTCGCAGGCCGTCGCTCTAGCCGCAACGAGGTGCGGATGCAAATATAAAGATATCTTTATATGTGACCTGCAGACTTGAGACGCCAGCTATGAGGTCGGATGAATGAAGGCCTCAAAAACTCTGTACCTTCGTTGGCGCAGCCGACATTCAACCGGCGGGATCCAAAGAGGCAGGGCTTCGGCAGCGGCACGACATCGTTGCGTCTTTGCGTCTTGGCGTTGAAAAATGATTGGCCTGCGGCGGCGAGAATTCGCTCCGGATGCGCCGACCCTCCGGGCTCACGCCGTGCCGAAGTCCGCCGTCAGCATCCGCGTGTCCACCCCGGCGCTCTTGAACGCCGCGCACCAGCGGTTGTCGACGTCGCAGGTGTAGAGGAGCTCGTCGCTTCCGGGCGTCGCGAACCAGCCGTTGCCGCGAAGTTCCTCCTCGAGCTGGCTCTCGCCCCAGCCCGCGTAGCCGAGAGCGGCGAGCCAGCGGTCGGGTCCCCTGCCCTCGGCGATGGCGCGGAGGATGTCGAGGGTGGCGGTGAGGGCCCAGCGGCCGGCGACCGCGATCGTCTCGTCGCCGGCCCAGTCGGGCGAGTGGAGAATGAAACCGCGCTGCGGCTGGACCGGGCCGCCGGCGTGGATGGCGACGTCGGGCGCGACCCCGGGATCGATGTCGAGCTGGCCGAGCAGATCGTGAAAGCTGATCCGCGGGACGATCCGACCGAGGCCGATGCCGAGAGCGCCATTTCCGTCATGGACGCACATCGCGATAACGGCCTTCTCGAACCGCGGATCGCCGATTCCCGGCATGGCGAGGAGGAGCTGGCCCGAGAGGAAAGTCGGCTGGTCCATCAGGTCCTTGGCTATAGGCGCAGACCCAAGGCGCTGCTAGGGCGACGGCGATCATACCGACGAAGTGAAAGGAAGCCGAGATGAGCATCAGCGTGGGCGAGCGCCTTCCCAAGGGCAATCTGGTCAGGGCGAGCGCCGAGGGTCCGCAGCCGATCGACAGCGAGGAATATTTCCGTGGGCGAAGGGTTGCGCTCTTCTCGGTCCCCGGGGCCTTCACTCCGACCTGCTCGGCCCGGCATCTCCCGGGCTTCGTAGAGCGGGTGGACGAGATTAAGTCGAAGGGTGTCGACGAGGTCGCCTGCATGGCGGTCAACGACGCCTTCGTGCTTCAGGCCTGGGCTGAGTCGGCCGGTGCAGTCGGCAAGGTGACGATGCTGGCGGACGGCAATGGCGATTTCGCCCGGGCGCTCGGCCTCACCATGGACGGCTCGAAGTTCGGCCTCGGCGAGCGCGGATCGCGCTGGTCGGCGATCGTCGACGACGGCGTCGTCGAGCAGCTCAACGTCGAGGAGCCCGGCGCTTTCAACGTCAGCAGCGCCGATTATATGATGGAGCGGCTGTAACCCGGCAACGCCTGCCGGAGACGTGCGTTCAGGCTTTGAGTCCGACCGCGGGGAAAATCATCCATGTCTGCCAATTCCGACAAGCCCCGGGAGGGCAAATCGGCGGCCTTGAAGCTGGCCGAAGACATCAAGCGCAACCCGTTCACGGCGGCTGCCATTGCCGGCGGCGCCGCCGCCGCCGCGGCTGGAGCGGTCTATGGAGCAAGGGCGCTCGCGCGCCGCAACGGTGCCCGCGACGGCAAGCCCGTCAACCAGGTGCTTGCCGCGGCAATCACCGCGACGGAGGCGGCGGCCGCTTGCCAGAAGGCGCCGAGCCTGACGGCTGAACCGGGCGAAGGCGAGGCGGAGGCCCATCCCAGCTGAGGGCAGGCGTGTAGTCTGGCCACCGTCACCCTGAACTTGTTTCAGGGTCCAGGGTGGCGCGGCTCGGCGGTTGGAGAGAATGGCCGGTGACTGAGCGGCTCGTCCCCGGATGCTGAAGCAAGTTCAGCATGACGGGTCAGCGGGGTACCATCGCGTAATCGATCCAGACGGTGATCCGGGTCGTCAGCTCTCCGGGTTCGATCGGAGTGCGGCGGATCCGGCTGCCGGTCACCACGATGTCGTTGCCCCCTTCGGATTCGAAATCGCCCCGTTCGCTGACCCGGAGCACGCGCGCGACCCGCATGCCCAGGGCCTCGGCATAAGTATCCGCCTCCAAACGGGCCGCCTCGACGGCGGCGCGCCGAGCCAGCCGCTCGGCCGGCGCCGGATCCGCGAGGGAGAATTCCGGCCCCTCCACCGAGTTGGCGCCGGCGCCGAACAGGGCGTCGATGAGATCCGGCCCCTTGCCGAGGTCGCGAAGCCTCAGCTCGAGTTTGTTGGTGGCGACATAGCCCAGGATGCGGCGGGCACGGTGTTCGCGATCGGCCCTTACCTGCGCCTCGTCGCTCAGCTCTTCGAACTGGGGATCGACGCTGAGCTCCGTAGTCCTCACGTCGCGTGGGTCGACGCCCTTCGAGCGGATGACGTCGACCAGCCGGTACGCGAGCTCGGAATTGGCCGACAGGGCCTTGGCCGCGGTCGGAGCGACCGTGACCACGCCGGCGGTGATGGTCATCACGTCGGGGCGCGACTTCTGGCTGCCCTCCGCCTCGACGTTAAGCAGCACCTCGCTCGGATTGAGCGCGATCGGGATCGCCTGCGCGGCGGCGGCGGCGGGGAACGCCGCCAGCGCCAGCGCCAGCGCTAGGCCTGCCAGCCGCATTTCCGCCCCCGGTTCTGCTCCTGGAGCCAGGTCATAAGCGGGCGGAAATATTCGAGCATCGCCTCGCCCGACATTTCGCGGGTTCCGGTAAAGGCTTCGAGCGCGTCGGGCCAGGGCCTGGACGCGCCCATCGCCAGCATCGCGTTCAGCCGCTGGCCGACCTCCTTGTTGCCGCGGAAATTGCAGCGGTGGAGCGGCCCGGTCCAGCCGGCCTGCTTGCAGGCGGCCTGGTAGAATTGGAACTGCAGGATCCGGGCGAGGAAATAGCGCGCATAGGGCGTGTTGCCGGGGATGTGATATTTGGCGCCGGGATCGAAATCGGCCTCGGTCCGGGCGACGGGCGGGACGATGCCCTGATATTGGAGGCGAAGGTCGTTCCAGCCCCGATTGTAGGCGGTCGGCGCGATCTCGCCGCTGAACACGCCCCAGCGCCATTTGTCTACGAGCAGGCCGAAGGGCAGGAAGGCGACCTTGTCCATCGCCTGGCGGAGCAGAAGACCGATGTCCTTGCTCGCCGGCGGCACCTTGCTCTTCGGCATGAGCCCGAGGTCGACGAGATAATCGGGGGTCACGGAGAGCGCGACGAAATCGCCGATCGCCTCGTGGAAGCCGTCATTGGCGCCGTTCTCATAGAGGAAGGGCTGAGTGTTGTAGGCGCGCTGGTAGAAATTGTGGCCGAGCTCATGGTGGATGGTGACGAAGTCGTCGGCATTGACCTTCGTGCACATCTTGACGCGCAGATCCTCCTTGTTGTCGACGTCCCAGGCGGAGGCATGGCAAACGACCTCGCGGTCGCGCGGACGAGTGATCTGCGAGCGCTCCCAGAAGGTCTGGGGAAGCGCCGGGAAGCCCAATGAGGTGTAGAAGCCCTCGCCGGTCTTCACCATCTTCACCGGATCGTACTTCTTCGCGACGAGCAGGTCGGTGAGATCGTAGCCGATGTCGCCCGCACCCTTCGGCGCCACGACGTCGTAGATATTGCCCCATTCCTGGGCCCACATGTTGCCGAGCAGGTCGGCCCGTATAGGGCCGGTGGCGGGCTGGACCTTGTCGCCATATTTCTCGTTGAGCTTGGCTCGGGTGTAGCAATGGAGCTGCACGTAGAGCGGCTGCACCTGTCCCCACAATTTGTCGGCCAGAGCGGCGAACTCGTCCGCCGGCATGTCGTAACCGGAGCGCCACATCGCGCCGGTGTCGGCATAGCCTAGCTCCTTGGAACCCTGGTTGGCGATCTCCACCATCCGGATATAGTCCGCGCGCATCGGCCGGCCGACATTGGTGTGCCAGCTCGTCCACATCTCCTTCAATTCCTCGGGATTGCGGACGGAGCCCATCTTCTCCTCGAGGTCGTTCCCCGACATGGGCTGGCCGCGATAGGTGCCCTTGCCCTTGCCGTAGGTGGAGTTGAGGCGGGTCGCGATCTCGTTGAGCTCGGCCGCCGCGCCGGGCGTCCCAGGGGCGGGCAGGACCAGCCCGTTCCTCAGGATGTCGAGCTTCCGGCGGGTGTCGTAATCGAGCCCGGCGACATCGTTGAAGCGCGCCGCGCCCTTGGCGTAACGCACCCCCATCTCGGTTCCGATCGTCCCGAAATAGGCGGCCAGCGCATCGGTATCGTCGGTGATGTGGGTGTTGTTCACCCACTGGGCGCGGCCGTTGATCAGCGAATAATCGGCCAGCTCCTTCTCGGCGCCGGCGACGAAGGCGCGGGCTTCCTCGACGGTCGGCGCCGACTGCTCCGCGGCGGCCGGCGCCGCGCTCGGCGCCGCGGAAGCGGTCTCGGTGGACGTGTCGGCGGAGGCGGTTGCACAGCCGGCCAGGCAGATGGCGAGGGCGAGAGCGGAGACGGTGGCTTTCATCGGGCGGGCATCCTCGTTTCTGGTCTTGTTGGCGCGGCTATTGCGCCTCGGCTTTTAGGGGGTCAAGCGGGGCCAGGAAGTCCGCGATCGCGTGCCCCAATTCCGGCCTGGTGACGGCGTTCATGTGGTTGCCCGGAACCTCGACGAAGCGGGCGTGGGCGAGCAGCCTGGCGAGGTCTTCCGCTGGGCCGTTGTCCTGATCCTCGAGGCCGGCGACGACCAGGGTCGCCATGGCGATCGCGTGAAGCTCGGCCTCCGTGGAATCGACGAAGCTTCCGAGCAGCGGGAGCAGCGCCTGGGGATCGCCGCCGGTCGTCTTGAGGAAGGCTTCCGCCATCCATTCGTTCGACCCGCGCGGATGCGTGCCCATGCCGGTCAGCACCTTTCGGAAATGGGCCGAGCGGCGTCCCGTTTCGAGCATCCCGCGAAGGCCCATTCCGGCGATCACCAGGCGACGGGGCCGGGCGCCCAGAATGACCATTCGAGCCGAGGTTCGGGCGCCGAGCGAATATCCGCCCAGATCGTAATCGGTCAGACCCAGATGGGCGATCAGCTCGAGCCCGTCGCGAGCGAGGACGTCCGGCGGATAAGCGGCCTCGTCGTGGGGCGCCGCGCTGTCGCCGTGCGCGCGCAGGTCCGGCATGATCACCCGGAACCTGCGCGAAGCGACCTCGGCGGCGTGGCCGAAGCGGATCCAGTTCATGTCGGCGCTGGAGAAGAGGCCGTGGAGAAGGACAACCGCCCTGCCCTCGCCCATTTCGTGCCAGACGAGGTCGACGCCGTCGGAGGCGGTGAAATGGTGGGTGATCACGTCAGCTGTCACAGGCCGTCATTGCGAGGAGCGGAGCGACGAAGCAATCCAGAACTCGCAGCCGCCGAAACTGGATTGCCGCGCTTCGCTCGCAATGACGGTTACTCCGGCATCTTCCCGGTCGCGGCGATCCATCGGTCGACGACGGCCTTGTTATCATCGGTGCGAATTTCCGGCAGGCCTTCGGTGTCGATCCAGGCGCGGTGAAGGCTCTCCGCGCCGAAATGGTGCCTAGGCCTGAAACGCGACGGATCGTCGAAAGAGCCCACGGTGAGGTCCATATTCTCGCTGTCGGGAAAGGCGAAGCCCAGCGAGGTTCCGCATTCGCGGCAATAAGGGCGCCGGGCGATTGGCGAGGAGACGTACCAGTCGGGCTCGCTCTCCCAGCTCACGTCGGCCTTCTTCATGTTCTTGAACGCGATCGACACGGTGCCGACGGCGCGCTGGCACATGCGGCAATGGCACAGATAGGCCTCGTCATTCTCGACCCGCGCCGAGTAGCGGATGCGCCCGCAGGCGCAGCCGCCCTTCATCTCATCCACCCCGATTCTCCTTCGACACGGACGGTGTAGCGAGCGCTGCCCTGAGCGCCGCGACGGCACGGCTCGGAAATCCGAGCCTGCCGCTCCACTGCTTCGAATAGCCTTCGATTCCAAGATCTTCCTTAAGGCGGTCGGCCGCGGCCAGGATCGCGCCGGGCAGCTCATCGCGCGATTCCAGATCCAGGATGAACTCTCGTCCCGCCTCCTGCAGGCCGCTCCAGGTCGGCTCATGCCGACCCGATCCGGGCCAGGAAATGACGGAAAGCCGACAACGGGTCATCGGATCAGCCTGCTTCAGAAAGCCGTTCTCAGCGAGCAGGACAGTGGACCCGGGCTCATGGGCAAATTGTGTCCAATCGCAGATACTATCGGTGGCCATCGCGACACCCAGCCGGAGCAGGTCGTCCAGAGCGTCGGTCAGATAGGAGATGCCGTCGATTTCGTGCCGCTGACCGCCTTTGCTAATGCGCAAATCGGCCCAGCCCGCACCGCTAATCCTGAAATCGAGCTCAAGGGCGGAGCCCACGGGTTCACGCCGCCTTCTGCAGGTGCTTACGGCCCAGCAGCTCGGCGATCTGCACGGCGTTGAGGGCCGCGCCCTTCCTCAAATTGTCGGAGACGCACCACAGGTTGAGGCCGTTTTCCACGGTCGGATCCTCGCGGACGCGGCTGATGTAGGTGGCATATTCGCCGACCGCTTCGACCGGGGTGACGTAGCCGCCGTCCTCGCGTTTATCGACGAGCATCACCCCCGGCGCCTCGCGCAATATCTTCTGCGCGTCCTCGGCGGAGATCTCGCGCTCGAACTCGATGTTGATCGATTCGGAATGGCCGACGAAGACCGGCACCCGGACGCAGGTCGCGGTCACCTTGATCTTCGGGTCGAGGATCTTCTTGGTCTCGACCACCATCTTCCATTCCTCCTTGGTGGAGCCGTCGTCGAGGAATTCGTCGATATGGGGAATGACGTTGAAGGCGATCTGCTTGGTGAAGACGGTCGCCTCGTTAGTGTCGCCTACAAAGATGTTGCGGCTCTGCTCGAACAATTCGTCCATCCCCTTCTTCCCGGCGCCGGAGACCGACTGGTAGGTGGAGACGACGACGCGGCGGATCGTGGCGGCGTCGTGGAGCGGCTTCAAGGCCACCACCATTTGCGCGGTCGAGCAATTGGGATTGGCGATGATGTTCCTGCGGCGATAGCCGTCGATGGCGTGGGCGTTCACCTCCGGCACGATCAGCGGCACGTCCGGGTCCATCCGGTAGAGCGAGCTGTTGTCGATGACGGTGCAGCCGGCGCCCGCGGCGCGGTGGGCATAGTCCCTCGACACGGCCGAGCCGGCGGCGAACAGGGCCATGTCCCAGCCCGCGAAATCGAAATGCTCGATGTTGCGGACCTTGAGCTCGGTGCCGCTGTCGCCGAAATCGATGACGTCGCCGGTCGACCTCGGCGAGGCCACGGCGGCGATCTCGTCGAGCGGGAATTCGCGCTCGGCGAGGATGTTCAGCATCTCGCGCCCGACATTGCCGGTCGCACCGACGACGACCACCCGATAACCCATTTTCGATGCTCCTGAAGGGAAGGACCCCAATTAGGCATCCCGCCGAGCTTTACAACGTGGTCGTCAGCCCGTTGCCAGCCTCGGGCCGTCTGTTATCAGGAGCGCCGGGCGCGGCAAGGAAGAGTGATGAGACAAACCGGCCTGATCACTTTCCTGCTGCTGGCGCTGCTTGCCGTGATGGGCGCAAAGAGCGCGCTCGTTCCGCTTGCCGGCCCGGAGACGGTCGAAACCGGCGGTTTCGACACGATGCGGGCGATGGCGCGTCTCCAGCGGATCCTGGGCGATCAGCGCCCCCACCCAGTGGACAGCGACGCCGGCGATGCCGTGCGCGGACGGCTGGTCGGCGAGTTGCGGGCGCTCGGACTGAGCCCGCGAGTCGCCGACAATTTCACCTGCAACGGGGCCGCCACCGCCCAGACGGTCTCGTGCGCGCGGATCCGCAACGTGGTCGCGACGATCGGGCCCGCCGAGGGGAAGCAGGTGCTGCTCGTCTCGCATTACGATTCCACGCCGACCGGTCCGGGCGCCGCCGACGACGGCATCGGCGTGGCGTCGATGCTCGAAGTCGCCGCGCTGCTCAGGGATAAGCCGCTGAAGCGGGCGGTGACCTTCCTGTTCGACGAGGGCGAGGAAACCGGCCTGATCGGCGCCCGCGCCTTTCTCGATCACGATTCGGCCGCGGCGCGGGTCGAAAGCCTGGTGAACCTGGAGTCGCGGGGCACCACGGGCCCGGCGATCATGTTCGAGACGAGCCGTCCCAACGGCGCCGCGATCCGCCGCTACGCGCGCTCGGCGGAGCGGCCGGCGGCCAATTCGCTGACCACGGATTTCTCCCGCCTGATCCCCAACCAGACCGACGTCGCCGTCTTCAAGGAGCGGCCGTGGACCATCCTCAACTTCGCGATCATCGGCAACGAGACCCGCTATCACAGCCCGGACGACACCCTCGCCCACCTCGATCCGCGAAGCCTGCGCCATATGGGCGAGCAGGCGCTGCAGGTGACGAACGCGCTTGCGGGCGACGGACCGGCGCCGGCGGCCGGAACCCTGATCTATGGCGACGTGCTCGGGACCTGGCTCGTCACCCTGCCGCTCTGGCTGGGACTGGGGCTGCTCGGGGCGCTGCTGCTCGGCTTCGGCTGGTTCGCCTGGTCGCGGCGGGGTGGAGTGGGCCGCGCATCGGCCGCGCTTGTGCTGGCGATGGCGGACGCCGGGCTGACCGCTTTCCTTCTCCACCGGCTGATCGGGTGGCTCCGGCCCGGCGAATATTGGCGCGCCCATCCCGAATGGATCTCGCTGGCCATCGACGCGACGGCGATGGCCTCGGCGGCCTTGGTCCTGATCTGGGTCGCCCGTCCGATCGCTCGGGAGCGGCTTCGGATCGCCTATTGGCTGGTCTTCCTGATCCTCGGCGCCGGCATCTGCCTGCTCGCCCCGGGCGCCGCCATCTATTTCCTGCTGCCCCCTGCGCTGGCGGGCCTGGGCCTGCTTTGGCCGCGCGTCGAGCGTCTGGCCACCGGCCTCGCCCTCCTCGCCCTCGTCGTCCACTGGCTGCCCCTGCTTCATCTCAGCCAGGTGCTTCTCGATTTCGACTCCGCCTGGGTATTCGCGCCGGTGTCCGCGCTCGTCCTCTTCCCGTTCATGATCGAGGCGAAGCCCGCGCTGGCGCGGCTCGACCGTGCGCGAGCCACCGCTGCGATCGCCGCCCTCGCGGTGCTGGCATGGCTTCCGGCGGCGCTCGCGCCCGCTTATTCGACCGAGCGCAAGCAGCGCCTCAGCCTCGAATATGTCTGGGACCAGTCGCAGGGCAAGGCGCGATGGATGGCCTATCACGACCACGGACCCTTGCCCGCGGTCGCGGGCGGCTGGAAGCGCGAGGTCGAGGTGCCCTGGTCCGCCTACAAGCGCTGGTCGGCCGGCGCGACGGGACCGGCGATAGCCCCGCCGGCGCTCGAGCGGCTCGGCGATCGGATCGTCGGCGGCAATCGCCTGGTCCGCTTCCGGCTGGCCATGCGCGGATCGGACGTTGTCCGGCTGGTCGGCCCCAAAGGGGCTCGCTTCCTGGCGGTGAGCGCCGGCGGCTCGCTTCGCCGTTTCGGCGAGGGCGGGGCGAAAGACGTCCCCGTCTGGCGCTGCCACGGGCGCAGCTGCGACGGGCTGGTCGTGACCCTGCTGGTCGAGGGGACGGCGCCGGTCGAGGCGACCATCGTCGGCACCCGAAGCGGACTTCCGCCGGAGGGAGCGGCGCTGCTTCGCGGGCGGCCGGATACGGCCCAGCCGCAATATGTGCCGGATACGACGGTGGCGGTGGCCAAGGTGCGGCTGTAGCGACCTTCCGGACCTGCCCGTCATCCCGGAATAACGAAAAGGGCGGGAAAGGCCCTGCCTTCCCCGCCCTTTCAAAGCGCAACGCGCGAGGGCTCAGCCCTCGGCGGTCTCGGTCTCGGGAGCCGCCGCCTTGGCCGCGGCGGCGGCCTTGTCGGGGCGCGTGTCGCGGCGCTCGGCGATCCGGGCCGCCTTGCCGGTGCGGCCGCGCAGATAATAGAGCTTCGCCCGGCGCACCGCGCCACGACGCACGACCTCGATCGTCTCGATGTTGGGCGAGTAAAGCGGGAAGACCCGCTCGACACCCTCGCCGAAGCTGATCTTGCGGACCGTGAACGAGGAGCCGAGCCCGCGGTTGGCGCGGGCGATGCAGACGCCTTCGAAATTCTGGACCCGGGTGCGCTCGCCTTCGACGACGCGGACGCCGACCCGGACGGTGTCGCCGGGGCGGAATTCGGGGATGGGGCGGCCCTGGACGGACTGCTCGATGGCCTCGGCCTCGAGCTGCTGGATGAGATTCATGTCTGTTCGCTCTCTTCTTCGCGCCGCGCGCCAGAGGGCGGTGGCCTTCGAGCGTCCCGATGACGCTCGATCAGGTCCGGCCGCCTTGACCGTGTGTCGGACAGCGCCCGGCTTTCGCGCCAGGCGGCAATCCTCGCATGATCCCCCGATCGCAGCACTTCAGGGATCGTGCGCCCTTCCCATATGACAGGTCGGGTATAATGCGGATATTCGAGAAGCCCGCTTTCGAAGCTCTCTTCCTCTCCGCTGGAGGCCGCGCCCATTACCCCGGGGAGCAGCCGAACGCAAGCGTCGAGCAGGACGAAGGCGCCGGTCTCGCCGCCCGACAGGACATAGTCGCCGACCGAGATGGGAATGATCGGCCGGGCCTCGAACAGGCGCTCGTCGATGCCCTCGAAACGGCCGCACAGGATCGAGACTCCGGGGCCGGCGGCGAGCTCGCGGACGAACGCCTGGGTGAGGGGTTGGCCGCGGGGGGTCATGGCGAGGAAGGGGGTTTCGGGCGCTGTGGCGAGGACATGGTCGACGGCAGCGCCGAGCACATCCACTCGCATCACCATGCCGGCCCCGCCTCCAGCGGGAGTATCGTCGACGGAGCGGTGCTTGTCGGTAGCGAAGTCGCGTATTTGAACGGTGTCGAGCGACCAGATACCCTCGGAAAGTGCGCGCCCAGCCAGGCTCAGTCCTAGCGGGCCCGGAAACATTTCCGGGTAGAGCGTGAGGATGGTCGCCGCCCAGCTCACATTTTCGTCCAGTTCTCGACGTTCAGCCGCGGCACATCAGAAAAGTCGACTTCGTTATTCGTTATCAGCGTTCGGCCAGTCGCGAGTGCGTGAGCCGCGATGAGTCGGTCGAAGGAGCCTCGCCGGAATTGAAGCGCCGCATAGACTCGCGCAGCGGAGTCATCAAAAGGCAGAACCTCCACCTGTGCCAGAAACGCCTTTAGCTCGTCGGCATCGTCAATGGCCGCGCCGTAGCCGACGCCGACTTCGGCGAGCGTCACTGCCGAGATGGCGACGGCACCTTCGGGCTGCTCCCCGAGACGCTTCCTTAGAACATCGCTTCGACCGAGAAGAGCGTAGATGCAGATGTCGCTGTCGAGGAGGAAGCCCGGCTCATCCATCCTCGTTCAACCGATCGCAGTTCCAGTCCAGCTTCCGCTCTTCGAACACCCGATCCTCTGGCGCGATCAGCTTCAGCCCGGTCGCCTTGCCCCAAAATGCAGCGACGTTCAGCTTTCGCTTGGGACGATCGATCGGCGTGAACGAGAAATGCTCGCCGTCCTGAACCTTCAGTTCCATTACCGTTCCCGCGGTCAGGCCTAGCTCTGCGGGCAAGCGCAAGGCGAGAGAGTTTCCAGATTTGAACACCTTCGCCTTGAACGTTTTGACGTCCTTGGCATTTACCTCCGCTACGGATCCGGCCGGGCGCTCGAAGCGCCTACTATAATCTTCCTGTTGTTCCTTTACCCGGCTCATATTCGATCTCCGTATATACTTCACGTATATACTTTTTCCCGCAAGCCTGCAAGGAACCTTGCGCATTTCGGAGCGCTCCGCCCGCCATGACCGAACCCATCTTCGACTGCCTGATCGTCGGCGGCGGCCCCGCCGGGCTGACCGCGGCGATCTACCTCACCCGCTTCCACCTAACGTGCAAGCTGGTCGACGCCGGCAAGAGCCGGGCGGGGTGGATCCCCTGCACGCACAACCATGCCGGCTATCCGGACGGGATTTCCGGCAAGGAGCTGATCGCCCGGATGAAGGAACAGGCGCAGAAATACGGCACCTCGATCGTGACCAGCCGGGTCGGCCGGCTCGATATCGTCGAGGGCGGCTTCAAGGCCGAATGGGGCGAAGGCTCGGTCGTGGCGCGCAAGGTCCTGATCGCCACCGGGGTGACCAATCGCCGGCCGCCGATGGACGAGGAGCTTCACGACGAGGCGCTCGCCCGCGGGCTCATACGCTATTGCCCCATCTGCGACGGCTATGAGGTGACCGACAAGAAAGTGGGGGTGATCGGCGACGACAGCCACGGGGTCGCCGAAGCCGTCTTCCTGCGCGGCTTCACCGAGGACATCACCCTGATCGCGCCGCATGCGGCGCACGACCTCAGCGCCGAGGACCGGGCCCGGCTCGAGGAATATGGCATCCAGACCCTGGACGGCCCCTGCGAGGCGGTGGCGGCGCAGGAGGACTGCATCGTCGTCGATACCGCGGATGGCCATTACACCTTCGACAGCCTCTACCCGGCTTTGGGTTCGGACATGCATAACGAGCTCGCCGTCCAGGTCGGCGCCACGCTCAAGGACGGCAACATCGTCGTCGACAGCCACCAGCGCAGCAGCGTGCCCGGGCTTTATGCCGCCGGCGACATCGTGCTCGGCCTAGACCAGATCAGCCACGCCATGGGCGAAGGCGGAGTGGCCGCAGTGACCATTCGCAACGATCTGGCGAAAGAGCGGCAGATCAAGCGCGAAGGGCTGAGCGGTTCGATCGCCGCGAAGAGCAAGGCCTAGCGTCATCCCGGCGAAAGCCGGGACCTCGCGACAAGAAGTCTCGGCGGGTCTCCCCGAGGTCCCGGCTTTCGCCGGGATGACGGTCAGGCCAGGAATTCCGGATCGGCGACGATTCGGCCCTCGACGAGATCGGCCACGCCGCTTCGGAACGGCACCATCGTTCGCCGCCCGTCCGGCTTCTCGATCTCGAGCAAGTCGCCGGCGCCGAAATCCTCGACCGCAACGACCCGGCCGAGCGGCTCGCCCGCCGCCGTTTCGCAGGGCAGCCCGATCAGGTCGGCGTGATAATATTCGCCTTCCTCGAGTGGCGGAAGCGCCGAGCGGGGGACGGTGACGAGCTGGCCACGAAGGGCTTCGGCCGAGTTGCGGTCCGAAATTCCGGCGAAACGCGCGATCGGCGTCGGATCGCCCTTGAGCGAGGTGAGGGTCAAGGAACGCTCCCCCACCCTCACCTGCTTGTGCCGCTTCAGGCTGTCGGCGCTTGCGGCGAACAGCTTGAGGCGCACCTCGCCGCCGATGCCGTGAGCACCGGCGATGGCGGCGAGTGCGACCTGATCGTCGGCCAAGGCTTATTCCGCCTTTTCGGCGCCCTCGACGGGAGCCGCGTCGTCCGAACCTTCGGCGGGCTCGCTGCTCGATTCGCCTTCATTGGCAGCTTCGTCGGCGGGAGTGGCCTCGGCCGCGGGAGCTTCCTCCGCGGCCGGAGCCTCTTCAGCGGCGGGAGCTTCCTCAGCGGCGGGAGCCTCCTCAGCGGCGGGCGCTTCCTCAGCCACCGGAACCTCCTCGGCGGGGGCTTCCTCAGCCGCAGGCGCTTCCTGGGCGGCCGGAGCTTCCTCGGCGGCGGGCGCTTCGGCGGCGGCTTCCTCGGCGACGACCTCGTCGGCAGCCGCAGCTTCCTCGACGGCGGGAGCCTCGTCCTCCGCAGGGGCCGCGGCGGCTTCGGCGGCTTCGGCTTCGCGGGTGGCGCGCTCCTCGGCGCGCTCCTTGGCCTTGTCGCCCGGAACGCCCTTGTTCGGGTTGTTGCGGGCGGTGCGCTCGCGGACTCCGGCGGCGTCCAGGAAGCGGGCGACCCGGTCGCTCGGCTGCGCGCCGACCGAGAGCCAGTGGCGGGCGCGATCGGCGTCGAGCTTCACCCGCTCCGGGCTGTCCTTGGGAAGCAACGGATTGTAGCTTCCGATCCGCTCGATGAACTTGCCGTCGCGCGCGGTGCGGGCGTCGGCGACGACGATCTTGTAATAAGGGCGCTTCTTCGCGCCGCCCCGGGAAAGCCGGATTGAAACTGCCATGGTAATTCTTCCTTCTTCTGATCTGGCGTCGCCCCAGCGAAGGCTGGGGTCCCAGGGGGTGAAATGCGCTGGCGCCCTTCACCCGCCGGGGTCCCAGCCTGCGCTGGGACGACGGGGTTTCACTTCTTCATGAACTTTTCGAAGCCGGGTGGGAGGTTCATCGGCGCCGCGCCCTGACCGGGAAGCCCGGGCATCCCGCCGGCCCCACCCCCGGAGGGGCCGCCCATTCCCCCCATTCCGCCAAAGCCGCCGCCGCCGAACAGGGCGCCAAGCTTGCCGAGGCCGCCCATCTTGCGCAGCTTCTTCATCATCCCGGCCATGTCCTGGTGCATCTTGAGGAGCTTGTTGACCTCCTGAACCGTCCGCCCCGAGCCCTTGGCGACCCGGATCTTGCGCTTGGCGTTGAGCAATTCGGGCCGCTTGCGCTCCTTGGGAGTCATCGAGCCGATGATCGCGTCGAGGTGGACGAGGACCTTGTTGTCGACCCCGCTCGCCTCCATCGCCCCGGAAATCTTCTTCATTCCCGGAAGCATCGCGGCGAGGCCGGAAATCCCGCCCATGCGCTGCATCTGGCCCAATTGGGCGCGAAGGTCGTCGAGGTCGAACTGGCCCTTGGCCATCTTCCGGGCCATCGCCTCGGCTTCTTCGACCTGGATGGTCTCCTGGGCGCGCTCGACCAGGCTGACGACGTCGCCCATGCCGAGGATCCGACCGGCGACCCGTTCCGGGTGGAAGGCTTCGAGCGCGTCGATCGCCTCGCCGACGCCGGCGAACTTGATCGGCTTGCCGGTGACGGCCCGCATCGACAGAGCGGCGCCGCCGCGGGCGTCGCCGTCGAGTCGGGTGAGGACGATTCCGGTCAGCGGCACCTGGCCGGAGAAGCTGGAGGCGACGTTGACCGCGTCCTGGCCGGTCAAGGCGTCGACGACGAGCAGGATCTCGGCGGGGCTGGAGACGTCGGCAACCGCCTTCATCTCGTCCATCAGGGCCTGGTCGACGTGGAGGCGGCCGGCGGTGTCGAGGAGAAGGACGTCATAGCCCTGCAGGCGGGCGGCGTTGAGGGCGCGGCGGGCGATGTCGACCGGCTGCTGGCCGGCGACGACCGGAAGCGTCGCGACCTCGGCTTTCTCCCCGAGCACCCGGAGCTGCTCCTGGGCGGCCGGGCGAGCGACGTCCAAGGACGCCATCATCACCTTCTTGCCGGCCTTCTCGCGCAGGCGACGGGCGATCTTGGCGGTGCTGGTAGTCTTGCCCGACCCCTGAAGCCCGACCATCATCACCACGGCAGGCGGGCTGACGTCGACGTTGAGCTCGGAAGCCTCCGCGCCGAGCATCTCGACGAGGGCGTCGTGGACGATCTTGACGACCTGCTGGCCGGGCGTGACCGAGCGAAGCACCTGCTGGCCGACCGCCTGCTCGGTCGCCTTGTCGACGAACTCGCGAACCACGGGGAGGGCGACGTCGGCCTCGAGGAGGGCGATGCGGACCTCGCGCATTGCGGCTCGGACATCGGCCTCGGTCAGCGCGCCGCGGCCGCGGAGCCGATCGAAGACTGCGCCGAGGCGGTCGCTGAGACTGTCGAACATGCTCTTCCTTCCTCGGCCTGGGCGCAAAACACGAAAAACGCCGGCGGGCGAAACTCGCCGGCCAGCGCGCGCCCCCTGAGGCGCTGTTTTATCCCAAAGGGATGTGGGGGCGCATAGCCGCGAGGGGAAGAGATGGCAAGGGCGGCACCCCCGCGGGGGCGTGACTTCGAAAAGGGGACAGTTCCGTAACTGTCCCCTCTTGAGGCCAGATACCCGCTAGACGAAATATTCCGTCATCATTGGGTACCGGCCATCATCGTCGGGTTGGAAGACATAGACCATTTCGCCGAAGGGATTCTTCCCCTCGTCGAAAACGTCCGCCACCGAAATTGACAGGTCCTGCAGGTCGAACAGGCCGCCGTCGCCGGCGGAGACTGTGACCAGGTAGACATTGTCGCCGTCCGCGTCGGCCGGCGCCTCGAAGTCGGGCGCGGCGAGGAAGGTCAGCGCTCCGGTGGCGGAGTCGATCGCGAACAAGGCGGCGTCGGCGCCGCCGGCGATGGCGAAGGCGGGTGCGGTTCCGTCGGGATCGCCGGCCTGGACGGTCGTCACGGCGAGGTTGTTCTCATCCACCTGGAGGCTCGCCGAAGCGCCGCCTCCGCCGGACGTGATGACCGGCGCCTCATTGACGTTGGCGATGGTGACGGCGAGGGCCTGGGTGTCGGCGAGCGACCCGTCGGAAGCCCGGACGACGACATCGTAGACGTTGTTCGCGCCGACGTCCGCCGGGCTCTCGAAGTTGGGCGCGGCGAGGAAGCTGAGTGCGCCGGTCACGGAGTCGATCGCGAACTTCGCGGCGTCGGCGCCGCCGGCGATGGAATAGGAGCGGGCCGTATTCTCCGGATCCGCCGAAGCCACCGTGGCGACGAGAAGGCTGTTCTCGGCCACCGTCAGGGCGGCGGAAGCGCCGGCTCCGTCTGAGGTGATGACCGGCGCCTCGTTGACGTTGGTGACGGCGACCGCGATCGCCTGCGTGTCGATCAAAGTCCCGTCGCTGGCGCGAACGATTACCTCATAGACGTTGTTGGCGCCGACGTCGGAGGGGTTGTCGTAGTCGGGAGCGGCGAGGAAGCTCAGCACGCCGGTCGAGGCGTTGATGGTGAACTTCGACGCATCCGCGCCCCCGGCGATCGAATAGGTCCGGGCATTGTTCTCGGGATCGGTCGAGGTCACCGTCGTCACCGCCGTCGTGTTCTCGGCGATCGAGAGCGAGGCGGTGTCGCCGCCGCCGCTCGACGTGATCACCGGCGCCTCGTTGACGTTGACGACGCTGACGGCGATCGCTTGGGTGTCGATGTTGAAGCCGTCGCTGGCCCGGACGATGACGTCGTAGACGTTGTTGGCGCCGACGTCGGCCTTGACCTCGAAATTGGGCGCGGCGAGGAAGGCGAGCGCGCCGGTGGTGGCGTTGATGGTGAACTTCGCCGCGTCGGCGCCGCCCGAGATGCTGAAGGCGATGGCCGAGTTTTCGGGATCGGTCGCGACCACCGTCGTCACCGCGGTCGTGTTCTCGCTGATCGAAGTGACCGCCGTCGCCCCGGCGCCGTTCGAGGTGATGATCGGCGCTTCGTCGACGTTGAGGACGGAGAGCGAGATCGACTGGCTGTCGGTGTAGCCGCCGCCGGAGACCTGGACCACCAATTGGTAGACATTGTCGCCGTTGCTGTCGGTGGGCGCCTCGTAATTGGGCGGGGCGACGAACTGGATCGTGCCGCTGCCGCCGCCGGTCGCTCCGACCCTGAAGCGCGCCGCGTCGACGCCGCCGACGATGCTGAAGGTGAGGTTGCCGCCTTCGTTGGTGGCGACGGTGAAGCCGGCTGAGTCGTTCTCGCTGATGATGAAGGCCGCGGCGTCGCCGCCGCCCGCCGAGGTGATGGCGAAGGGCTCGATGACGTTGGTGACGGTGATCGCGATCGACTGGGTGGCGGTGGTCACGCCGTCGCTGGCCCGCACGATGACGTCGTAGACGTTGTTGGCGCCGACGTCGGCCTTGACCTCGTAATTGGGGGCGGAGAGGAAGCTCAGCGCGCCCGTCGCAGAATCGATGACGAACTTGGCGGAGTCGGCGCCGCCCGAGAGGCTGTAGGTGACGGCGCCGTTGTCCGGATCGACCGCGGTGACGGTTGTGGCCAGAATCTGGTTCTCCGCCATCGAGATGAAGGCCGAGCTCGATCCGCCCAGCGACGTGATCCTGACATTTTCCTGGACGTTGGTGACGGTGACGGCGAGCGTCTGGGTGTCGCTGTAGGTGCCGTCCGAGGCCCGGACGGTAACGTAATAGACATTGTCGCCGTTGGAATCGGTGGGCGATTCGAAATCGGGCGTGCTGAGGAAGGTGATCGAGCCGCTGTTGAGGAAGGCCGGGCCGATCTTGAAGCGGGCGGCGTCGGCGCCGCCGACGATGGTGAAGGTGAGCGTTCCGGCATCCTGCTCGTCGGTGCTGATCGTATAATTGGCGTTCGTGTTCTCGGCGACCGAGAAGGCGCCGGTGTCGCCGCCGCCATAAGCGGTGATCGAGAAGGGTTCGTTGACGTCGGTGATGGTGATGCTCAGCGCCTGGGTGTCGCTGAACGTGCCGTCCGTCGCTTTGACGGTGACGTCGTAAATTCGGTCGCGGTTGAAATCGGTGGTCGCCTCGTAATTGGGCGCCGTGACGAAGCTCAATACGCCCGTGGCGGCGTTGATCGCGAATTTCGAAGCATCGGAGCCGCCGAAGATCGAATAGACGATATTGGTGCCGGTCGGATTGTCGCGGGCCGTCACGGTGGTGGCGACGAGCTGGTTCTCGGGGAGCGAGAAAGCGGCGGTGGCGCCCGCCCCGTTGGAGGTGATCGTCGTCCCTTCGTTGACGTTGGCGATCGTGATGGCGAAGGCCTGGGTGACGGAGAGCTCGCTGTCGGCGGCTCGGACGATCAGGTCGTAGACTCCGTTTACTCCCGCGTCGGCCGGCGCCTCGAAATTGGGCGCGGCAAAGAAGGTGAGAACGCCGGTCGTGGCGTTCATCAACACCTTGTCGGCGTCGGCGCCGCCGACGATCTTCCAGGTGATCGGATCGCCCTCCGTGTCGAGCGCGGCGAACGTCAGGGTGGTGGAGTTCTCGGCCATGGTCAGCGCGGCGGGGGTGGTGAAGGCCGGGCCTTCGTTGACGTTGCCCACCGTCACCGAAAGCGCCTGGACGGCGCTCTGGTCGGCGGCGCTCGCCGTTACCTGGACGTCGTAGACATTGTCCGCGCCCGAATCGGCCGGAGCCTCGAAATTCGGGGCGGCGACGAAGCTGAGCATTCCGGTCGAGGAGTCGATCGCGAAGCGGGCGGCGTCGGCGCCGCCGGTGATCGCAAAGGTCGCGGCCGCGTCGGTGGCGGAGATCCTGGTGACGGCGAGGCCGTTCTCGAGGACGGCGACCTGCGGGCTGGACGCGATGAGCAGGCTGCGGCCGGTCCCGGCGACGGTCACGGAGAGGGCCTGGCTGTCGGCGAGCTCGCCATCGCTGGCCGTCACGACGACCTGGTAGACGTTGTCGAGGTCGGCATCGGCCGGCGCCTGGGCGTCGGGCGCGGCGAGGAAGGTCAGGTGGCCGGTCGAATCGATGGCGAACAAGGCGGCGTCGGCGCCGCCGGCGATCGCGTAGCTCACCGGCGCGGGTCCGACCCGGTCGGTGGCGACGATTTGGGTGACGACGCGCTGATCCTCGGCGACGGCGAAGGACGCGGTCGCGCCGCCGCCGTCAGACTGGATGACCGGCGCCTTGTTGAGCGCGATGAAGCGGGCGCTGACGTCGTCATCGTTGAAATCGAACGTAGTCGTCCAGGCGACGACGATATCGCCGCCTGTCGTGACCAGGGTGCGCGAGCTGCCTTCGAACAGGGTCGCGGCGGTGTTGGCGAGGAAGCTGGCGCCCGGCGTTCCCGACGCATCGTAGATCCGCGCCCACACGGCCGTCGAGACATCGGTGCCGCCGTCATTGGACCAGGTGGCGACGAAGCCGCCGTCCGGAAGCGCCTTGACCTGCGGGGACCCGGTTTGCGGATTGCCGCCGGGATTGGAGATGAGGAACTCGCCGCCGATCTTCGCGCCCGAGGAGCTCAGGATCTGGCCGCTGATGGTCTGGGTGAATCCGCTGTCAGGGAAATTCCGCCAGGCGACGACGAAACGCCCGTCGGCAAGCTGAGTCACGGAGGCCTCGGTGGGATAGCCCGAGCCTTCGCCGCCGAGCACCAGCTCGGCGCCCGACTTGTTGCCGGCGGAGTCGAAAAGCTGTCCGTAAAGCAGGGTCGAGGTGCCGGTGCCGGACAGCCAAGTGGCGATGAACCCGCCATTCGCCGTCGCCGCGACCACCGACGTGGACTGGCTGCCCGCGGTCGTCGCGTTGACCAGGAATTCCGAGCCGAGGGGCGTACCGGAAGCATCGAAGAGCCGCGCTTTGATCTCGCTAAGGGTTCCGCCGGCCGCGGGCTGCGCGGTCGTCCAGCTGGCGAGCACGTGCCCGTCCGCGAGCGTGGTCAGAGCGACCCCGTATTGATTGCTCGAAGTCTGGTCGTTGACCACGAACGCCGACCCGACCGGTCGGCCGGAGGAATCGAAGCGCTGGGCCTGGATAGCGGAGCCGCTGCCGTCGACCGCTGCGCTTCCATTTTCCCAGGCGACGACGAATCCGCCGTCCTGAAGCCCTGTCACCGCCGACAGCAAGCTCTGATTTGAGGTAGCAAGCGAAGCGACCTGGAATTCCGACCCGACCGGATTGCCTCCGGCATCGAAGCGCTGGCCCTTGAACAGATAGCCTGTGCCCGGAAGAGAAACCCAGATGACGACGTATCCGCCGTCGCCCAAGGCCGCCGACGAAGAAGCGTACTGATGGCCGGCGCGCGCGCCATTGACCCGGGACTGTGCCCCCACCGGACCGTAGAACGTCATTATTTCCCCCGAAAAGACCTGTCAGGCCACCGGTTTAGCAGCGATCTCTTTTATTCTCGGTAAACGCGGCGGCTATTGCTCGATCCGGTAGACGCTCGCCGGATCGGGGGAGGACGCCCGCATCCCTGTCCCGGATATCCGGCCGTCAGAGGATGAAGTCGCCGCCCGCAAGCGGATGGGAATCGGTGACGACGAGGAGGAGCACGAAATCCGAGTCTCCGTCGCCGTCGGTGTCGCCGCGGACCAGCCAGTTCGTCCCGTCCACCTGCTCAACCCGCAATTCCCCGGCTTGGTGGCTGAAGCCGGAAGTGCCGATGAAGCTGAAGACCTGGTCCCCGGCCTGGCTCGTGTCGGCGTCGATGCGCGACAGGTCGATCTTGTCGCCTGACGCAAAGTCCTCGACGGTGTCGCGGGCCGCCGAAGTGGAATCGGCGGCGCTGTCGAAGCGGAAGACATCGTTGCCAGCCCCGCCTCGCATCGTGTCGGCGCCCAAGCCGCCGAGGATCAGGTCGGCCCCGGAGCCGCCGTACAGCTGGTCCTCGCCTGCGCCGGCGAAGATCCGGAAGCTGCCGTCCGTCTCCGCGGAGCCATCGAAGTTCATCGTCTCGTTCGCCTGGAGCAGCACTCCGCTGACGGTGATCGACCCGCCCGCGCCGAGCAGAATGTCGGCCCAAACGATATCGTAGTCGAACTCGGTGCCGCCGCGCGCGTAGCGCTCGTCGGTGGCCGAACCGACGGTCAGATTCTCGATACCGGTGAACGAGCCGCTATAGCCCGGCGCATTGAAGTCGATCATGTAGTTCCCGCGAAGGAACATGCCGTCATAGCCCGAGCCGCCGTTGACCGTGTTCCCGGACGCGAACCTGTCTTCGGCGAAGAAGAAGATGTCGTTGCCGAGGCCGCCGGTCAGGGTGTCGACGCCGCGGCCGCCGTAGACGACGAACTTGGCGTCGGTCTCCGCCGAGCCGTTGAAGGTGAAGTCCTCGCCGGCGAGCAGGGCGGCGCCGTTGATCCTCACCTGCAGGCCCGCCGCGAAATTGGCGTCGTTCGTGGTGATGACGTAATCGTAGCGGTTGGTGCCGGGATCGCCGAAGTTCGTATTGCTGCCGGCGAGCATCGAGAGGCCCTCGATCCCGGCGATGTTGCCGGTGAGCGCGAGGCCGCCGCTATAATCGCCCTGGAGGATTAGCGTATCGGTCCCGCCGCCGCCGGCGACGGCGTCGGCCGCGGTCAGTGCCCCGCCGAAATAGAAGACGTCGTTTCCGCCAAGCCCCAGGGCGGTGTCGGCGCCGCCCTGCTGCAGGCGCAGGAAATCGGCGCCTTCGTTGCCGGTCACCAGATTGTCGCCGGCATTGAGGGTGAAATAATGAGGCCCGGCGTCGGTCGCCGTCAGCTTCTCGACCTCGGCGGCGAGCAGATAGGCGGCGAGCGCGGTTCGAACGGTGTCGCTTCCACCGCCGGGAGCTTCGGTGACGGTGTCGGCCACATTGTCGACGACATAGACATCGTCGCCGGCGCCTCCGCTCATCGCATCGGCGCCGAGCCCCCCGTCGAGCATATCGGCCTGCGCGCTCCCGACGAGGATGTCGTCGCCGTCGTCGCCGAACGCCGACGTGCCGCTGGCCAGGACGCCGCTGAGGTCGACCAGGTCGTTGCCGCTGCCGCCGTGGCCGCTCGAGAGGCTGCCGACGGTACCAAGATAGATCTTGTCGTTGCCGCCGCCTGTAAAAACGTCGATCCGGTCGCCATCGACGGTGGCAACGTGGATTTCGTCGGTCGTGTCGCCCGTGGTCCAGTTGCCAGAGCTATGAAATGGGCCGGAAGGGGCGAAGGTGGTGGAGACGTACAGCCGCTCGATCGAGCGATAATCGAAGAAGACGCCCGGACCCGTGGCGAAGTCCGTGGCCCATATGTAATCGGGGCGAAGATCGCGGGTGTAACGCGCCGTCATGTTGAGCGTGTCGAAGCCCTCGTCGCCCCAAATGGCCACACTCATCGGTGACCGCGAGGGCCCGTCGTAAGAGCCGGTGACGTTGATCGTGTCATCGCCGCCGCGAGCGGAGATGGGATCGGTTCCGCCGAAATAATTGAACACGTCGGGGCCGTCGGTTCCGGTGGGCATGATCCTGCGCTCCTGCCTTGGCAGGGGCCGAGCGTGCGGCACCCCGCGGCTTCGCTTCCCGCATCCGGGGCGTTGGCCACGATATAGCACCGAGGGCCGGGCGCTCGAAGCTCAACTAGGAGCAAAATGGATGTAGTTTCTGTGGGATAGCCGGAGCGACTAATATTCGAGCGACGGATACCAGTCGGTCCCGCGCCCTTCCGGGGTCAGATCGAGGATGTTCCACAAAGGCGTCGGATCGGGCGCGAGGTGCGGATCCTGGCCGGGATCGGCTGTCCCGCCCGATTCCGAAGCGCCCCAGAAGTGGCGGACGATCCCGTCCTTCTTCGTCCAGACGTCGAGCGAGGCCCATTCGTCGCCGTTCGGAGCGAGGCCGCGATAGGCCCTGGGGAAGTCGTCGCCGGTGGCGAAGAAGCGCAGGTTCGCCAGCCGCGCTCGCGGGCGAAGGCGAACTGGCGCTCGACGGGCGAGCGGCCGATCACCGCCAAAGCGACGCGCCGGGTGATGTCGAGAGCGGGAATGTCCAGCGAGCCCAGGAAAGAAGTGCACATCGGGCACGGCCGTTCGCGCTCCGGCCCGTACATCCAGAAATAGGTGACGAGCGTGTCGTGGGGCCCGAACAGGTCCGAGAAACGGACGGTGGCGCCCCGCTCGTCGCCGAGCTCGTAATCGCGCTCGATCTCGCCGCCCGGCGGAAGCGCCCGGCGCTGAGCGGCGACCCGCTGAATGTGGCGGCGAAGCTCGATCTCCTCTTCGAGGAGGGCGGTGCGCGCCGCCCGATATTGGGCGCTGTCGTTGGGATAGGTCCTGCTCGCTTGGGCGGCGAGAATGGCGGCGGGCTCGAGTTCGGCCATGTCCGGCTCCTGAAGGTGTAAAAAGCCCGAGCCTAGAAGATCGCGCCTCCGATACAAGCGCGCGGCTGGCGAAGGCCGGGCAAGTCGGCCATGATGGCCTCGATGAAAAGGCTTCTCCTCCTGCTTCCGCTTTTCCTGCTCGGAGCCGAAGCCGGCGCCGCGGATCGCAGTCCGGCCGGGAGCTACCGGCTGGTCGGCGAGCAGGATGTCGCGTCCGGCCTTCGGCTCCAGCCCGGCGGGCGATTCCAATATTTCCTGAGCGCCGGAGCGCTCGACGAACAGGCGCAAGGGCGGTGGAGCGTCGCCGGCGGCGTCGTCACCCTGATCACCGAGCCGGCACCGGTGCCGCCGGTCTTCGAAGCGGCGCGGTCCACCCGAACCGCCGAGGCGGCGCTGACGGTCAAGGTCAGCTCGCCCAGTGGCGACGGCATCGCGGGGGTGGATTTGCGCATCGGCTTCGACGAGGGCGATCCGGTGGCGGATTACACTCAGGAATATGGCTGGAGCCTGCCCGCGGACGAGAAACGGGTTCCGCGCTGGATCGAGCTCACGGTACCGATGCACGGCATCGTCTCGCCGCGCTTCCCGATCGACCTCGCGGCCGGCAACGCCCTCGCCTTCACCCTCGTCCCCAACGATCTTGGAGTGCTCGACTTCGGGGGGATCAGGGTCGAGGTGGCGAAGAAGGCGCTGATCGTTCATCGCGGCGGCGCGGCCCTTCGCTACGAAGCCGTCAAGGCGCGGTGAGCGACGCGCCGCTCATCTTCGTCGACGCCGACGCCTGTCCGGTGAAGGACGAAATCTACAAGGTCGCCTTCCGCCACGGCGCGTCGGTGAAGATCGTCAGCAACGCCCACCTGCGGGTGCCGGCGCATCCCGCGATCGAGCGGATCGTAGTCGGCGCCGGCTTCGACGCGGCGGACGACTGGATCGCCGAGCGAGCCGGGCCGAAGACGGTAGTGGTGACCGGCGACATATTGCTCGCCGACCGCTGCCTGAAGGCCGGCGCCCTGGTGATCGGGAGCAACGGCAAGCCGTTCACCTCCGCCTCGATCGGAGCGGCGGTGGCGACCCGGGCGATCATGGCGGACCTGCGCGCCGGAATGGATGGCCCCGGCGGAGGCCCGGCCCCCTTCGCCAAGTCGGACCGCTCGCGTTTCCTCTCGGCGCTGGACGAAGCGCTGGTGCGGCTGAAGCGGGGCTAGCCGGGACCAAGGTGACGGACCGGCCGGGCTGGGCTACAGCGAGCTCGCCACTTCAAGGGAGGGCGCCATGCAGAAACGTGAGACGAGGATTCCGGCGAGAGCCTGGTCGAGGCCCGCGGTGCGCCGGATCATGAGCGGATCGGCCGAGTTCGGCGGTGGCGGCGCCGTCGACGGCAGCGGCATTCAATCCTAGCCAGGCCCGGCCGCGGCCCGTAAATGCCGCTCCAGCTCTTCGGCCTGGCGAGGCCAGCTGAAGTCGCGGACGACCGCGCTCACCGCTGCTTGTGACGGCGGATCGGCGAGCAGGCTTGCCACCGCCTCCGCTATGGCCCGCGGGTCCGGCGCGACGATCCGTCCGGCCGCCGGGCGGTCGACGATCGAAGCGGCGTCGCCCACCGCGGTCGTGACCAGCGGAGTGCCGCAGGCAAGCGATTCGAGCCGCGCATTGCCGAAGCCTTCGACGAAGGACGGATGGATCGTCACGTCGGCGGCGGCGTAGAAAGCGGGAAGCAGGACATGGGGAATCGAGCCGGGGAGGCGAAGGCGGCCGGCGACGCCGAGCCGCTCCGCCCTGGCGAGCAGATCGGTGCGCTCCGGACCGTTGCCGAGGACGATCAGGGTCGCGCCCTCGATCCGGGCCAGAGCCTCGACGGCGAGCCAATGGCCCTTTTGGGGGATGAGATTACCGACGGCGAGAAGCAGCGGGCCGCCGACCCCCAGCCGGGCTTTGGCGGCGGCCCGGTCGGCGGGGCGGAAAAGCGCGTGATCGACGCCCGAGCGATGCACCGCAATGCGCTCCGGCGGAAGTCCGATCGCCTCCATCCTGCGCTTCGTGTCGGCGCTCACCGCCAGCAGGCGGCGGGCCGCGAGGCCGGAGGCGAGGAGCTGGCGGCGGGTCGAGGTACGCTCCGCCGCGCCCTCGAACTCCATGCCCCGGGCCTTGATCGCGACCGGCACTCCGAGCGCTCGCCCCACCGCGACCGCCGCGGGTCCGTCGGGCCAGGAGAATTCGGCGGAGATGATATCGAAAGGGAAGCGCTCGCGAAGGACCTCGGCCAGGATCGACAGCCGCGTGGCCAGAGCGAGCGGCCAAAGCGAGGGCCAATAGCGAAGCCGAGGGTAGCGCAGGCGGTGGACCGGGAGCCCCTTCCAATCTTCCTTGCGCGGCAATGAGTCCAAGGCCCGCGAGGCGACGAGCGACAGCGGGAACGGGGCACTTCCGATCGGTGCGACGACCTGAACCTCCACTCCCGGGCGTGCAGCCAGCTCGAGGGTCTGCCGCTCCACGAAATTGCCGAGATTGGGACGAAGGCTGTCCGGAAAGCGGCTGGCGAGGACCAGGACCCGGAGCTTCGGCGCCGCTCGGCCGCGCCGGTCCGGGCTCAGCGGCCCGGCCTGGAATCCAGGATGCCGTAGCCCTGCCGGACGGTCACCGGCTCGATGCAGTCGCCGACCCGGTTGACGACGGTCAAAGTGAGGTCCCCCGGCGGAAGATCGCCGAGGCGCTTCGCCTTCGGGCCATCCGGGGATCGAACCGGGCGGACCTTGATGTCGTCGCCGCAGAGGCGCGACGGAATGGCGGCGTGGGCGGAGGGGTGCGGAGGCTTTGACGGGGCCGGCAGGGCAGACGAGACCGCCGGAAGGGTCAAAGCCAGAGCGAAAGCGGCAAGGCGCATGACGTCTCCTTTCGAGCCGCTATGATAACGACTTTCGACGCGATTGGGGAGAGGAAGATGGAAGTGAGGACGGCGAGCTGCCGCTGCGGAGCGCTCAAGGCCAAGGCGAAGGGCGAGCCGGCGCGGGTTTCGGTCTGCCACTGCCTCGCCTGCAAGGCGCGCACCGGCGCGGCCTTTTCCTGGAACTCGACCTGGCTCGACGACCAGGTCGAAACCGAGGGCGAATCGCGAAGCTGGACCCGGATCGCCGAGGGGGGAGGCCGATGGTGCACCTACCATTTCTGCCCCGCCTGCGGATCGACCGCCTGGTACCGGATCGAGGCGCGACCGGGCATGGTGACGATCCCGGCCGGCAATTTCGGCGACCCCGGCTTCGGCGAGCCGGCTTATTCCTGGTATGCCGAGCGCCGCTGCCCGTGGGTCAGGGTCGAGACCGAGAGGCCGCTCGAGGAGGGGTGAGGTTTTCTTGCCGTCATCCCGGACTTGATCCGGGATCCACGAACACAGACGTAGGCGGCAAGGCCGCGGGCGGCAGTGTTCATGGATTCCCGCCTTCGCCGGAATGACGGGACGCCACGAGGTGGACTTGCTCCCCTCCCCTCCCTAGATGCTCCGCGCGATGAAGCGGCGGTTCCGGAAGATGCATGGGCTGGGCAACGACTTCGTCATTTTCGACGGGCGCGAGGCGCCGTTGGAGATGACGCAGGCGCGGGTCCGCGCGCTCGCGGACCGGCGCACGGGGATCGGCTTCGACCAGCTGATCCTGATCGAGCCGAGCGCCATCGCCGACGTCCGGATGCGGATCTGGAATTCGGACGGGGGCGAGGTCGAATCCTGCGGCAACGCCTCGCGCTGCGTCGCCTTGATGCTGGGCGGCGAGGCCCGGATCGAGACCGCCGGCGGGCTCCTTTCCACTTCGGCGAACGGAAATGCGGCGAGCGTCGACATGGGCGCGCCCAGGTTCGGCTGGGACGAGATCCCGCTCGCCTATCCGATGGACTCGGCGGCGATGCCGGTCGGCTGGGAGGAATTGCGCGAGCCGTTCGCGGTCAATGTCGGCAACCCGCACATCGTCTTCTTCGTCGACGATGCCGAGGCGGTGGAGCTGGAGCGGCTCGGCCCGCTGATCGAGACGGACCCGCTCTTCCCCGAGCGGGTCAACGTCAACGTCGCGTCGCTCGAGGCGGGCGCGATCCGGCTTCGGGTGTGGGAACGGGGCGTCGGCCTCACCCAGGCCTGCGGTACCGGCGCCTGCGCGACCGCGGTCGCGGCGGTAAGCCGCAGGCTCGCTTCGAGCCCCGTCGAAACCCGACTCCCGGGCGGAACCCTGAGCGTCGCCTGGGCGCCGGGCGGGACGATCCGGATGAGCGGTCCCGCCGCTTATGTGTTCGAGGGCGAGGTGGCCTGGTGAGCGGGGCCGAGGTGATCACCCTGGGCTGCCGTCTGAACGCCGTCGAGAGCGAGGCGATTCGGCGGCTGGCCGGAGCGGAGGACGACCTCGTCATCGTCAACAGCTGCGCGGTGACCAATGAGGCGGTCCGCCGGACGAGGCAGGCGATCCGCCGGGCCAAGCGCGCACGGCCGGACGCCCGGGTGATGGTGACGGGCTGCGCGGCGCAGGTCGAGCCGTCGACGTTCGCGGCCATGCCGGAGGTCGACCGGGTGATCGGGAATCTGGAGAAACGGGACCTCGCGTCATTCCAGCGAAGGCTGGAACCCCGGGGGGTGAAAATCGCCGAGCCAAGTCTCGCCGGGGCCCAAGCCTTCGCTGGGGCGACGGTAGAAGTCTCCGACATCTTCGCCGTGCGGGAGAACGCGCCCCACCTCCTCGCCGCCTATTGCGAGCGCTCGCGGGCCTTTGTCGAGGTCCAGAACGGATGCGATCATCGCTGCACCTTCTGCATCATCCCCTACGGGCGCGGGAACAGCCGGAGCATGCCGGCGGGCCTTGTGGTCGAGCGGGTGAAGGCGCTGGTGGCAGAGGGCTGCCGCGAGATCGTTCTGACCGGAGTCGACGTCACCAGCTACGGGCCCGATCTTCCGGGAGCCCCGAGCCTGGGGCTGCTGATCGAACGCATCTTGAGGCATGTGCCCGATCTGCCCCGGCTTAGGCTCTCTTCCCTCGACTGCATCGAGATCGACCCCCGGCTGGAGGAGATCATCGCCCACGAGCCGCGCTTCATGCCCCACCTCCATATGAGCTTCCAGGCCGGCGACGACATGGTCCTGAAGCGGATGAAGCGCCGCCACAGCCGGGCCGAGGCCGTGGCGACGGTCGAGCGGCTCAAGTCGAAGCGGCCCGGGCTGGCGATCGGCGCCGACCTCATTGCCGGCTTCCCGACCGAGACGGACGAGATGCACGCGAACAGCCTATCGCTGGTCGAGGCATGCGACATCGTCATGGGGCATGTCTTCCCCTTCTCGCCGAAGGCGGGGACGCCGGCGGCGCGGATGCCGCAGGTGGCGGCGGCGGTGGTGAAGGAGCGGGCCGGGCGGCTGAGGGAGGCTTGCGCGCGAAGGAAAGCGGCGTGGCTCGACGGGATGGTGGGGACGAAGCAACGGGTGCTGATGGAGCGGGGCGGCCGCGGTCATTGCGAGAATTTCGCACCGGTTCAATTCCATCACCCCCGCGACGGGCAGGGAGTCGGATTGCGTCATCCCGGCGTAAGCCGGGACCTCGGGCCGGAAAGTCTCGGCGGGTCTCCCCGAGGCCCCGGCTTTCGCCGGGGTGACGGAGAGGTGGCGGGATTGCGTCATCCCGGCCATCCCGGGGAGGTGGTCGACGTCCTCATAACTGCCGTCGACAACGGCACCTTGATCGGAGCCCCGGCATGAGCGAGGCGACCTGGCTCGACCGGCTTCAGTCCGGCTTTCGCAAGACCTCGGAGCGGCTCGGCGACAATCTCACCGGTCTGTTCACCAAGGCCGCGCTCGACGAGGCGACCCTGGAGGAGATCGAGGAGGCCCTGATCGCGTCCGATCTGGGGCCGGCGACCGCCGCCCGGATCCGGGCCCGGCTGGCCGGGGAGCGGTTCGAGCGGGGCCTTTCCGAATATGCGGTCCGCGAGATCATGGCCGAGGAGCTTGAGAAGATCCTCGCGCCGGTCGCGGTGCCGCTGCAGATCGACGCTTTCCCGAGGCCGCAGGTGATCCTCGTGGTCGGGGTCAACGGCTCGGGCAAGACCACGACCATCGCCAAGCTCGGCCATCTCCTGCTCGAGCAGGATTACGGAGTCCTGTTCGCCGCCGGCGACACCTTCCGGGCCGCGGCGATCGAGCAATTGAAGATCTGGGCGGACCGGATCGGGGTTCCGGTCATTTCGGGGCCCGAGGGCGGCGACAGCTCCGCGATCGTCTTCGACGGAGTCAAGAAGGGCACCGCCGAGGGCATCGACACGCTGATCGTCGATACCGCGGGGCGCCTTCAGAACAAGAAAGTGCTGATGGACGAGCTCGCCAAGATCCGGCGGGTCCTGGGACGGCTCAACCCGGAGGCGCCGCACAATGTCGTGCTGGTGCTCGACGCCACGACCGGGCAGAACGCCTTGAGCCAGATCGAGGTGTTCAGGGAAGTCGCGGGGGTTACGGGCCTGGTCATGACCAAATTGGACGGCACCGCGCGCGGCGGCATACTGGTCGCGGCGGCGGAGCGATTCGGCCTGCCCATCCACGCCATCGGAATCGGCGAGGGCATTGACGATCTGCGGCCGTTCGACGCGCGCGAGACGGCGCGGGCGATCGCGGGACTGGGAAGAGGGTGAGCGTGACGACGGAAAAGAGAGAGCCCACGGTCGCCGGACGGCTGATGATCGACCTCGGGCCTTTGCTCGTCTTCTTCCTGGTGAACTTCCTGGCGCCGGTTCCGGACGTTCTGAAGATCTTCTACGCCACCGGGGCCTTCATGGCCGCGATGATCGTCGCGATGATGATCTCCTATCTGCGCTACCGCCACATCTCGCCCTTGCTCTGGTTCTCGGGAATCATGGTGGTGATCCTGGGCGGAGTGACGATCTGGCTCCACAACGACACCTTCATCAAAATGAAGCCCACCCTCTATTACGTGCTGGTCGCGAGTCTCCTCGCCTTCGGCCTCGCTACCGGACGCAATTTGCTCAAGATGGTGCTGGGCGCCGCCTATCCGGGCCTATCGGAGCGAGGGTGGCAGCTGCTCGCCCGCAACTGGGCGATCTTCTTCGCGCTGATGGCGGTGGCCAACGAGGCGGTTTGGCGCAACACCGACACGAGCTTCTGGATCGGCGCCAAATTATGGGGCTTTCTCCCCGCCACCCTCCTCTTCGGGCTGGCCAACGTGCCGATGCTGATGCGGCACGGCTTGACCCTGGAGGAGGCCAAGGAAGAGCCGCCGGTGCCGCCGTCGCAATGAAACGAGAGGCCGTCATTGCGAGCGCAGCGAAGCAATCCAGCCCGGCGTCTGGCGCAAACGCCGTTGCTGGATTGCTTCGTCGCTTCGCTCCTCGCAATGACGGATCGTGATGCCTGAAACTTCCCCCTCCCCCGTCGTCTCGATCCGCGACCTGTCGAAGCGCTATGACGGCGGGCACGAGGCGCTGAAGCATGTCAGCCTCGACATCGCCCGGGGGGAGATCTTCGCCTTGCTCGGCCCCAACGGCGCCGGAAAGACGACCCTGATCAGCATCGTATGCGGGATCGTCACCGCAACCGAGGGCGAAGTCGAGGTCGACGGCCACGACATCGTCGGCGGCTATCGAGCCGCCCGGACCAAGATCGGGCTCGTTCCGCAGGAGCTTCACACCGACGCGTTCGAAAGCGTGCTGTCGACGGTGACCTTCAGCCGCGGCCTGTTCGGAAAGCCGCCCAAGCCCGCCCATATCGAGAAGGTCCTGAAAGACCTGTCGCTGTGGGACAAGCGCAAGTCGAAGATCATGGAATTGTCCGGCGGAATGAAGCGGCGGGTGATGATCGCCAAGGCCTTGAGCCACGAGCCCGACATCCTCTTCCTCGACGAGCCGACCGCCGGCGTGGACGTCGAGCTTCGACGCGACATGTGGGCCCTGGTCCGCCGGCTTCGCGACACCGGAGTGACGATCATCCTCACCACCCATTATATCGAGGAGGCCGAGGAGATGGCCGACCGGGTCGGAGTCATCTCCAAAGGCGAGCTGATCCTCGTCGAGGGCAAGGCCGAGCTGATGAAGAAGCTCGGCAAGAAGGAGCTGACCCTCCAGCTCGCCGAGCCGCTCGCCGCGGTGCCGCCCGAGCTTGCCGAATGGAAGGTCGAGCTTCGCGCCGAGGGCCACGAATTGCTCTACGTGTTCGACGGCACCGCGGAGCGGACCGGGATCCCGTCGCTGCTCGGCCGGATGCGCGACATCGGCATCGCCTTCAAGGATCTGAACACGAGGCAAAGCTCGCTCGAGGACATCTTCGTCAGCCTGGTGCACGACCGATGACCGCCCCCGCCTTCAACCGCTACGGAGTCTGGGCGATCTACCGCTTCGAGATGGCCCGGGCACTCCGCACCTTGTGGCAGAGCCTGGTCACCCCGGTGATCACCACCTCGCTCTATTTCGTGGTCTTCGGAGCGGCGATCGGATCGCGGATGACCCAGGTCCAGGACGTGCCCTACGGCGCCTTCATCGTGCCGGGGCTGATCATGCTGTCGCTGTTCACCCAGAGCATCTTCAACGCCTCGTTCGGGATCTTCTTCCCCAAGTTCACAGGAACGATCTACGAGATATTGTCGGCGCCGATCTCGCCGCTCGAGATCGTCATCGGCTATGTCGGGGCGGCGGCGACCAAGTCGGTGGCGCTCGGGCTGGTGATTCTCGCCACCGCCGCCTTCTTCGTGCCGATGCACATCCTCCATCCCTTCTGGATGATCGGATTCCTCGTCCTGATCGCGAGCACGTTCAGTCTGTTCGGCTTCATCATCGGGATCTGGGGCAAGAATTTCGAGCAGATCCAGTTCGTGCCGATGCTGATCGTGACGCCCCTCACCTTTCTCGGCGGCGCCTTTTATTCGGTCGACATGCTGCCCGAGCCCTGGCGCACGGCGACCTTGTTCAACCCCGTCGTCTATCTGATCAGCGGCTTTCGCTGGAGCTTCTACGGAGTCGGCGACGTCGCCGTCGGAATCAGCCTCGCGGCGACGCTCGGCTTCCTGCTGCTGTGCCTTGGCGTGGTCGCCTGGATCTTCCGGACGGGGTATCGGCTGAAGAGCTGATTATCGCACGATCGCCGCTCCGTCATTGCGAGCGAAGCGAAGCAATCCAGTGCGGCGTCGGACGCGGGCTGGATTGCTTCGTCGCTTCGCTCCTCGCAGTGACGGCGATCGGTCCTAATTCACCCGGAAGCGGGCCAGCTCCATTTTCGGCTGGCGCCATTTCGGGTCGATCCGGCTGGCCTGGCGATAATCCTGATAGGCGGCGCGGACCTCGCCGGTCATCTCGTTGGCAACTCCGCGGCCGTAATAAGCGAGCTCCGGCCGGCGGGTCTTCTTCGCAAGCGCGGTGTCGAACAGCGGCTTGGCCTCCCGTCCCGACTCGGGGAGGCTGAGCATGGCCAGCCCCTTGTTCAGATAGGCCTCGGCCTGGTTCGGATCCCGGTCGAGCGCGTTGTCGTAATCCGAGAGGGCGCCGGCGACATTGCCCAGGCGCGCCTTGAGGATGCCCCGGTTGACCAGGGTGGCGACCTCTTCGTCCGGAGTCAGCGCATCCCGCGAGAGCGCGTCGTCGCAGAACAAGAGGACGTCCATGGTCGGAGCGCCATGGCCTTGCGCCGCCTTGAAGCAGCTGGCCGCGGCGGAATCGCCGATGACGCTGACGGCGGAGATGGCGGGTGTCGCGGCCAGCAGGGCCGCGGCGGCGAAGAGGAAACGACTGCGCATGGCGAGTTCTCCCGTTCAGGTGAGCGAACCATAACAGAGATCGGCCCGCCGCGCCAATCGGCGCGAGCGGCTTCGTCGCGGCGCGCGGCGCCTTTGTCGATAAGCTCAGCCCTGGAGCTGGTGGCGCTTCATCGCGTGACGGAGCTGGTCGTAGCTGAGGCTGAGGGCGGTCGCGGCGGCGCGCTGGTTCCAGCGGCATTTCTCGAGCGCGGCGGCGAGGATCGCTTTCTCATATTCGGCGATGGCGAGGCGGAAGTCGGCGCAGCTCTCCGGGTCCCAGCTGCCCGCCGGCGGCGTTCCCGGCTCGGCCGATTGCGGCGGCAGGATCTCGACCGCGGCGGGCTGGCCCGGCGGCTGCGGGCGCCAGGGGGATTCGAACGGATCGAACTGGATCCGGTCGATCGGCCGCTCATGATCCTCCCAGCGATAGACGGCGCGCTCGACGACGTTCCTCAGTTCGCGCACGTTGCCCGGCCAGGTGTAGTTCAACAGCCGGTCCATCGCGCCGTTGCTGAAGCCGGGCCAGCTCGGCCATTCGAGCTCGAGGGCCATGCGCCGGGCGAAATGGTCGGTGAGGACCGGAATGTCGCTGCTTCGGTGGCGGAGCGGCGGCAGGGTGACGACCTCGAAGGACAATCGGTCGAGCAGGTCGGCCCGGAAGCGGTTGCGCTCCGCGAGCCTGGGCAAATCCTCGTTGGTGGCGGCGACGATCCGGACGTCGACCGTGACCGGGCGGGAGGCCCCGATCCGCGTCACCTCGCCATATTCGACGACCCGGAGCAGGCGCTCCTGCGCGGCCTGGGACAGGGTCGCAAGCTCGTCGAGGAACAATGTGCCTCCGTCCGCCTCCTCGAAGCGGCCGGCGCGGGCCTTGGTGGCGCCGGTGAAGGCGCCGGATTCGTGGCCGAACAATTCGGCCTCGATCAGGGTCTCGGGCAGAGCGGCGCAGTTCATCGCGACCAGCGGCCCGTCCCAGCGGCCCGAGAGATGATGGAGACGCTCGGCGATCAGCTCCTTGCCGGTGCCGCGCTCGCCGATCACCAGCACCGGCCGGGCGAGCGGCGCGGCGCGGCTCGCCCGCTCGACGGCGTCGAGGAAGGAAGAGGATTGGCCGACCAATTGGGTGTTGCGATCCATCGCCAAAGATTGGGACGGATTCCCATGCTTTGGCAAGAAAAAGAATGAGACGGGGGCGGAGGAATACAAGGGAATCGCGGTTTTTCGCCACTTTTCGCGATTGGCACGCCCCTTGTATTGTAGAACGCAACGCCTCGGGGCGGAACGGATTTCAGGGAGGAAGACGATGGTCGACATGAGCAAGCTGGGGCAGATGATCCTGGCGACGGTTGGAGCGATCATCCTGACCGCGACGGCGGTGGGCGCGGCGGTAGGGCCGGCCCTGAACCTCGAAGCGGCTCCGGTCAGCCTTGTCGCGGCTTCGGTTTCGGGCCAGTCTCTGGCCTGACAAGCGGGCGGCGGTCGGGGAGGGTTCACCCCCTTGCCTTCCCGGGCCGCCGCTTCGATCCGCCGCTCAATATATGCGTAAGGAGTGATTGAATGGGTATTTTCTCCCGCACCCGCGACATCGTCGCCGCCAACTTCGCCGACCTCCTCGACAAGGCGGAGTACCCGGCGAAGATGATCCGGATGATCATCCTCGAAATGGAGGAGACCCTGGTCGAGGTCCGGGCCGGCGCCGCCCGGACGATCGCCGACCAGAAGGAGATGCGCCGCCAGATCGCCCGTCTCGACAAGCTCCAGGAAAGCTGGACCGAGAAAGCGGAGCTGGCGCTCAGCAAGGACCGCGAGGACCTCGCCAAGGCGGCCCTGGTCGAGAAGCAGAAGGCCGCCGACATGGGCGACAGCCTGAAAGGCGAGATCGAGGCGCTCGACGACGCTCTGCGCGCGTCGGAAGCCGACATCGCCAAGCTCCAGGGCAAGCTGCGCGAGGCCCGCACCCGCCAGAACGCGATCCAGAGCCGGCTCGAAAGCGCCAACCAGCGCGCCCGGCTTCGCGAGGCCTATGCCGGACCCAAGGTCGACGAAGCCTTTTCGCGCTTCGACGTTCTCGAGCGGCGGGCCGATCATGCCGAGGGCCGGGCCGACGCCCTGGCGCTGGGCGCGCCGCCCAAGACCCTCGACGAGGAGATCGCCGAATTGCGCAATTCCGAAAAAGTGGACGCCGAGCTCGAAGCGCTCAAGGCCCGCATGAGCAAGAAGGAGGGCTGAAGCCATGGAAGCTATCATTATCGTGCCGATCCTCTTCATCGGCCTGCCCTGGCTGGTCTTCCACTACATCACCCGCTGGAAGACGGCGGCGACGCTGACCACCGACGATGAGAATCTGATGGAGGAGCTTTACGACCTCGCCCGCCGGCTCGACGACCGCATGTGCTCGATCGAGCGGATCATGACGGCCGAGAACCCGAACTGGAGGGCGATCGCCTGCGACCCCGCCTCGACCGGGATCGAGGACCGAAGCGCCGGCGCCCCGGTCAGGAGGATCGGCCAATGAGCTCCAAGCACACCAAATTCTATCTCGATAAAGAGAATAAGAAGTGGAAGGGCGTCTGCGCCGGGATCGCCGATTATACCGGAGTCGACGTCACCGTCATCCGGATCGGCCTGGCCATCCTGACTTTCGTCGGCGGCTTTCCCTGGACGTTCATCGCTTATTGGGTCGCCGCCTGGCTGGCCCCGGTCAAGCCGCGTGAGCTCGCCGTCGAGACGCCCGAGCAGGCGAAATTCTGGCAGGGCGTCCGAGCCTCCCCGACCCGGACCGTCCGGGACGTTCGAACGCGCTTCCGCGAAGTCGACCGCCGGCTCGCCGAGGTCGAAACCTACGTCACCAGCTCGAACAGCCGGCTCGCCCGCGAGATCGAGCAGCTGCGCTAAACTCCGGGACAAGGGAAAGGGAGGACAATGGCCGACGACGAGATTGCCGTTTTCATCGTCATCATGACCGTTTTGATCGCGACTTCGGTACTGCTTTTGAACTGGATACGCGGTCGCCACCGAATCGCCGAGCTTCGCGCCGGCGCCGCGCACAGGCCCGATTCCGCCCGGGAGATAGAGCTTCTCGGCCGGGAAAATGCCGGGCTGAGAGGCCAGGTCGGGCGGCTCGAGGAGCGGCTTTCGGTGCTCGAGCGGATCGCCACCGATCCCTCCGAGCGGACCGCTCGCGAAATCGAGCGCCTTCGCTGAACTTCGAGAGACAGGGGATGAGAACATGGCACAGTGGATTTGGGTTCTGATACCGCTGGCGGCGATCTTCGCCGGGGTGATGAAGCGTTTCCTCGACATCAAGGAAAAGCAGATCGCGTCGGTGACCGTCCAGTCCGCCGAGAAGGCGGCCCAATATGCCGCCCATACCGACCGGCTCGAGCAGCGGGTGCGGGTGCTCGAGCGGATCGTCACCGACAAGGGCATCGACGTCGCCGACGAGATCGAGCGGCTGCGCGACCAGCGGCCGGTCAATTGAGGCCGGCCGGGCGCGGGGAGGAAGAATGATGAACCAGTATGAAATGGTGGTGCTGATCGTCGCCATCGTGATGATCGCCAGCGTCCTGAGGGGGCGCATGGGGGGCGGCCGTCGCCGCGACCGCCTGGGTCAGGCGCCCGAGACCGCCGCGGAGAACGACCGACTCAAGCAGGAGGTGCGCGCCCTTCACGAGCGCATCGCGGTGCTCGAGCGGATCACCGTCGAGAAGGAGAACAGCCTCGACCGCGAGATCGAAAAGCTTCGCGACCGTTAGAGGAGAGGAAGGATGGACGACCCCGCAAGCCTTGCTGCACTGACCGGTTCGGGACTGCTCGCCGTCGGCCTGCTCAGCGCCGCCTTGCTCAAGGCCTGGCACGGCTGGCTGGAGCTCAGGCGGATGGAGCTCGCGGCGCGCGGCGGCGGACTGCGCCCGCGCGGCCGGCTCGAGGTCGCCGACCTCAGGGAGCGGGTGCGGCGCCTCGAGGCGATCGCGAGCGGTGGGGACATCTGATTCCTCCCCTGCATTTGCAGGGGAGGGGGACCATGCGAAGCATGGTGGAGGGGCCTCTGAGTTCGAAGAACCCCTCCACCACGCTTCGCGCGGCCCCCCTCCGCCGGAAATCCGGGCGAGGAATTAAAAGAAGCTCGCAGCTTTGCCCGCCTCACTGGCTCTGATAGCGGGCGGTTCATGTCGCTCCCCATAACCATCCCCGAGATCGAAGACGAATTTCGCCTCTACGATGAACTGTCCGACGACCCGAAGGCGGATCGAAATCGGCTAGTGAACGAGTTGGGCAAAGCCTTGGAACCGATGCCCGAGGCCCTGAAGATCGACGAAACCCGTGTGCCCGGCTGCGCATCGACGGTATGGGTTTATCCCGTGCCCGGCTCGACCGGAGATTCGTTGCGCTTTTATGCAGACAGCAACACAGGGCTGACCAAGGGGATCATCGCCATGATCCTGATGATTGTTCAGGGCAAGAATGCGCAGGAGGTGTTGAACCTCGACATCGAGAAGGAACTCGAGCCTCTAGGTCTGCAAAACCACTTCTCCTCACTTCGCACATCGGGTCTGAAGAACATGATATTGAAGATCCGCGAGACCGCGGCCCGGCTGGCGGCGTGAAGCGACCGGGAACGGAAGGCGGCTTCGACCCCGAGCTGTTCACGCAATATGCCCGCAAGGTCGGCCATGGCGGAGCGCTCGGCATCCTCTATGTCGGCCACGGCCCGGACTGGGTCGAGCTCGGCCTCGACTGGCAGGACAAGCTGGTCGGGGTTCCGGAGACGGGCGTCTTGGCCTCGGGGCCGATCGTCAGCCTGATGGACATGGCGACCAGCATGGCGATCTGGGTCAGGCTCGGCGGTTTCCGGCCTCAGGCGACTCTCGACCTCAGGGTCGACTATCTGCGCCCGGCGACGCCCGGCAGCAGGATCGTCGGCCGCGGCGAATGCTACGCCGCGACGAAGAGCATCGGCTTCGTCCGCGGGATGGCCCATGACGGCGACCCGGCGGACCCGGTCGCGCATGTCACCGGGACCTTCATGTTCACCGCCTGAAATCCGGCGCCTGAAATTCGGTGTCTGACACCGAATTTCTGAAATCCAGCAAAATCAAGGACTTGCAAAATTCGGTGTCTGACACCGAATTATTCGACGCGGAAGCTGGTGACGATCAGCCGCGCCGGGCCGGTGGCGGAGACTCCGTGGCCGAAGCCGTCGCCGCCGCCGAGGACGAAGCCGATCTGGTCGGCCTCGGCGACGGCCGCGCGGAAGGCGGCCGGGCTGGTCAGGGCCTTGCTGGCCTCGACCGCCGTCCAGGCGCCGTCCAGCGGCGCGACGAGGACATGGTCTCCCGGAGTCAGCGGCGTCTGGGTGGCGAAGGTCGCGTACCAGCGATAGGTCTCGAACCGGCCGCGGCCGCTCCAACTGTCGCCGGCGCGCTGGAAATAAAGGGTGATCATCGAAGCCGAGCGGCCGTCGCTCGACGCCACCAGGCCGGCTCCGCGGGCGGTCTCGAGCCGGTAGCGCATCACGATCCGGCTTTTGCCGGCGAGCGAGCCATACCGGAACGTCACATAATGGACGCTTCCCGGCGCAAGGGGCAGATCGATCTGCAGGCCGCCGCCGCGATGCGGGGACGGGTGAAGCGGGGCGCCCACCGAATAATTGCGGCCGCGGATGATCGGACCGATGGTCCAGGCCTGCGGGTTGGACGCGGCGGCCGGCTGGGCGGCCGCTTGCGAGCCGTTGCCGCAGGCGGCGAGGATTGCGAAGGCGGCGAGGGCCGCGGTGCGGAGGGCCATGAAGAATGCTCCATTCAAATACGTGATCCCGGCGAAAGCCGGGAGCTCAGGCCGAATAGGCTGGGCGGGTCTCGTCGAGTTCCCGGCTCCCGCCGGGATGACGGCTCCTTCAGCCGCCCCGCCGCTCTTCCGATTTCCTCAGCACTTCGTAAGCCGCCTGAACCGCCTGGAAGCGTTTCGCCGCCTCCGAATCGCCCGGCGCGGCGTCGGGGTGATTGGCCTTGGCGAGGCGGCGCCAGGCAGCCTTGATCGCGTCGAACGGAGCGTCGACCTCCACCTCGAGGGTTTCGAGGGCGCGCATCTCGTCGCGGCTCCGGCTGCCGTCGCCGGGGCCGCCCCAGCCATAATGGTTGGCCTGCTTGTAGCCGTTGGCCCCTCGCCTCTCATCGGCCTCGCGCGCGGCGGCGTCTTCGGCGGTGAGGCCTTCGAAATAATTCCAGTTGCGATTATATTCGGCCGCGTGGGCCTCGCAGAAATACCAGCGGTCGGGGCTGTGCGGCGATTTGGGCGCGGGCCGGTCGCCCGGCTCGGTGCAGCCTTCGCGGTCGCAAAGGCGCACGCGCACCGCCTCGCGCTCCGCTCCATAAGCGCGCCAGCGCGGAAATCCCCAGTCGTTGGAGCGAGTGTGTCGAGCCATTGTCGCCTTCTAATCCACGCCCCGGGAAAAAGTGCCAGAGGATCTGTAAGCCGGGTTCTGTCCACCGCCATCGCCCGAAGGCCATCACGGATGGGCGACCATTCATCTGGGAGACGGATCGCTCCGCCCCTCAAGCAACCAACCCGGACGGCATCGGGCGGAACGAGCCCTACCATCCCTATTCGGTCTTGCTCCCGGTGGGGTTTGCCGTGCCGGCCGCCGTTACCGGGACCGCGGTGGGCTCTTACCCCACCCTTTCACTGTCACGCCTCCGAAGATTTGGGCCGAAGCCTGGCGCGACCTGCTTTCTGTGGCACTTTCCCTGGGGTCGCCCCCGCCGGACGTTATCCGGCACCGTCGTTCCATGGAGCCCGGACTTTCCTCGGCCCGCTTACGCGAGACGCGGCCGCCCGATCCTCTGACCGGGCTCACTTAGGCGGTGCTGACCGGCTATCCAAGAGCAAACCGAGCAGGACCGCCCTCGTCTCTCCGTCGATATCGCCGTCGATCCGTTCGGGACGGAAGCGGCGCTGGAAGGCGGCGACGGCGGCCTTGGGCTTGTGGACGTCGTAGCCGTAGCGTTCCAGGGCGAGCAGGAAGCCGCCGTCGGTCCACAGCGGATCGATGAGATTGTCGGCCGGCCGCGGCATCGCGAGGCCCAGCCGTGCGAGGCGCGGCCAGTCGAACAGCTCGCCCGGGTCGCGCTTGCGCGCCGGGGCGATGTCGGAATGGCCGACGACGTAGGGCGGCCGGATCTGATAGCGGGCGACGATGTCGGCGACCAAGGGGATCAAGGCCTCCATCTGAGGCTCGGGAAAGGGCCGGTAGCCGCAATCGTGGCCCGGATTGACGATCTCGATGCCGATGCTCGCCGAGTTGATGTCGACCGCGCCGCGCCAGAAGGCGCGGCCCGCATGCCAGGCACGCTTCTCCTCGCCGACCATCCGCAGCACCCGCCCGTCCTCGTCGACGAGATAATGGCACGAGACCTTCGCTTCCGGAGACTTGAGCCGATCGATCGCCGAGGCGGCATCCGCCATGCCCGTATAATGGAGCACGAGCATCGAGACGGGCGACGCGCGCTCGTCGAAATTGGGCGAGGGGGCGTCGATGATCCCGTCCATGGCCTTTTCCCGCGCTAAAAACGGCCCGGCGTCAAGAGGCCGCCCGGCGCGGCCCGTCATTCCGGCGAAGGCCGGAATCCATGACCACGGAGTCGACTCCAGCGCGTGCGGCGGTGTTCGTGGACCCCGGCCTTCGCCGGGGTGACCACCCCGTCACGACGCCGCCCGGCGCCGTTCGGGCTTCTCCGGCACCCGCAGGTAAAGCCCTCGGCAGTCGGGGTCGGCGGCGAAGGCGTCGGTCTGGCCGATCACCGTCTCGCCGGCGCCGAGCATCAGCGCCCCGTCGTCGGCGGCGGCCTCGGCCAGGCGGGCGAAGGCCGACCGGCGCATTTCGGGCGAGAAATAGAGAAGGACGTTGCGGCACAGGACGATGTCGAACTTGCCCCCCGGAGCGGCCGGAGCGGCCGGGCCGACCAGGCTGGAGACTTCGAACCGGATCGAACGCCGGAGGTCGGCCGCGATCCGCCAGGCGGCGCCGGGAAGCTCCTCGAACCAGCGCATCATCTGCACTACCGGAAGGCCGCGCTGGACCTCAAACTGCGAATAGACGCCGCTCCTCGCCTGCTCGACGGCGGGACGGGACACGTCGGTGCCGACGATGTCGATCGTCCAGCCGGCCCAGCGCGCTTTCTGCTCGGCGAAATGCATGGCGATCGAATAGGCTTCCTGGCCGGTCGAGCAGCCGGCACACCAGATGGCGAGCCGGCGGCTCCGCCGGCGCGCCGCTTCCAGCCGGAGCAGGGCCGGGCCGAGCAATTGCTCGAAGGCCTGGCGGTCGCGGAAGAAGAAGGTCTCGTTGTTGAGCAGGGCCTCGACCACCGCATCGGCGAGCCGCTCGTCGGAGCGGGCGACCAGGGCCGCCACCAGGCCGTCGAGCGAGCCGATCTTGCGCTCGCGCATCAGCGGCTGGAGCGCCGTCTCGATCCGCCAGCGCCGGCTCATCGTCAGATGCTGGCCGGTGCGGGCCTCGAGCAGGCCGGCGAGGATCCGGCTGGACGCGTCGCTCACCTGCATGAAGTCGATTCCACCCGGGCGGCGATTTCGGCGGCGAGCCCCGCGGGCGCGAGGACGGCGCTAGCCAAGCCGGCCTCGACGACCACCCTGGGCATTCCCCAGACGGCGCAGCTCGGCCGGTCCTGGGCCATCACCGTCCCGCCTCGAGCGACCAGCTCGCGGCTTCCGGCGAGGCCGTCGCGGCCCATTCCGCTAAGCACCACACCCAGCGCGGCGCCGCCGTAGGTGGCGGCGACCGCTTCGAGCATGACGTCGACGGAAGGCAGGCAGCCGCCTTTGGCCGGGGTCCGGTCGAGCTTCACCCTTACCCGGGCTCCCCTCTGCTCGAGCCCGATATGGGCGTCGCCGGGCGCGAGCAATATCTCGTCGGCCTTGAGCTCGAGCCCGTCCTCGGCGATCCGGGTGGTCCGGCCCGAGGCCGCTTCCACCTGCCGGGCGAAGAAGGGCAGGAAGGCCGAGGGCAGATGCTGGGTGATCAGGATCGGGGCGCCGATCCTGGCCGGAAAGGCGCTGAGGAGGGCGGTGACGGCGTTGAGGCCGCCGGTCGAAGCGCCGACGGCGAGGCAGCCCAGCTTCCCTTCGCTGCGCTCGGCGGGCGCGGCCGAAGCGGGAGACCCCCGCCGGCCCATCCGGCGCAGCCGTTCGGCGAGGATGTCGGAAAATCGTCCGCTGAAGGCTTCCGCGCCCGGCTTGGACAAGGTCTCCGCCGCGCCCGGAGCGAGCGCCGAAACGGCGGCGTCGGCATCGCCGCCGCAGAAGGAGGAGACGATGAGAACCCGGGCGCCGCGGCCGAGCCTGACGATCTCCGGCAGCGCCTCGAGCCCGCTTTCGCCCGGCATCTCGACGTCGAGGAGGACGATGTCGACGGCGATCGTCGGAAGGAGCCGAAGCGCCTCGCCGGCGTCCGCGGCGGTGGCGACGATCTCGAAATCCGGAAAGGCGGCGAGCATCCGCGAGAGCACCGCCCTCGCGACCTGCGAATCGTCGACGATCATGAGTTTCAAAGCGGGCATCGGTTGCAATGGCGGCGGGGCCGAAGCCTTGTCCCCCGCCGCTCGGGCGGCGGGCCGGGTCACGCGACTCCGACGATCTGCAGCTTGCTTTCGAGGGTCTCGCGATCGAAAGGCTTCATCACATATTCGTCGGCGCCGGCGTCGATCGCGGCCCGGATATGGGCGGCATCGTTCTCGGTGGTGCAGAAGACGACCTTGGGCTGGGTCTCGAACTTCTTCTGGCGAAGGGTGCGCAGGAACTCCATTCCGCCCATCACCGGCATGTTCCAGTCGAGCAGGACGACGTCGGGCATCCGGGTTTCGCAACGCTCGAGCGCCTCGCGGCCGTCCTCGGCCTCGTCGACCGAGAAGTCGAGCGTTTCGAGGATATGGCGGGCGACCTTTCGGATCACCTTCGAATCATCGACGACTAGACAGATCTTCATGATCGCACTCGCTCTTCCCCGCGGCCGCAACCTAGCCGCAATAAGTTAATCACCGACTTAAGCCGCGACGGGCCCCTCATGCCGCTTCCCGGACCGGGCCGGCGATCAGGGCTTCGACGTCGGCGAGCAGCAGCAGATCCCCTCCCGCCTCGATCGTGGCCCGGCCGATCCGGCGCCAGCCTTCGGCCAGCGACGCCGCCGGCCGGCGCTCGCCGCTCGCCTCGACGACGTCCTCCACCGCCTCGACGAGCAAGGCGTAGGGATGGCCGTCGACCACCGCCATCACCGCTTCCCGGGCGTCGGCCGGGAGGCGGCGGGAGGGATCGAGCGAGGCCAGGCAGTCGATCACGGTGAGCACCCGGCTGCGCAGAGCCGCGAGACCGGCGACATGGCCGGCGACGCCGGGCACCGGAGTCAGTGCGTCGATCTCGACGACCGATTCGACGTCGGCGGCGGGCAAGGCGACCCGCTCGCCGGCGAGCCTGACGATGAGGAGGAGCTCAGCCACGGCGGCGCCTCCTCTTGGCCGGGGCTTGGCCGGCGAGCGCGGCGAGCAGCGCCTCGCGGTCGTAGCGGTGGATGCCGTCCCCCTCCCCTTCCGCTTCGGCACGGATCCGGACGAGGCGGGCGCCCGAAGGCGCGGCCGTCTCCGAATTCTCGGCGGCGATGACGATCGAGGCGGATTCGCTGCCCGGCGCGCCGGTGGCGACGACCTCGTAGCCCGCGCTCTCGACGAGCGGACGAAGGATGGCGTCCATGAACGGATCTCCGGCGGGAATGGCGCAGACCGGCCGGCCGGTCGCCGCCGGCGCGGGCGCGGCGTGGCGGGCGAAGAGCCAGTGCAGATCGAGCAGCTCGGCCTGCGCCTCGCCGACGAGGACGACTCCGCGGACCTCGCCGGGCGCCGCCGCCAGCATCAGGCCCGAGGGAAGCGGCAGGATGTCGACGACGTCGGCGAAGCCATAGGCGATTTCGGACCGGCCGTCGCCCAGGCGGAGAAGCCGGATCGGCCGATCGGGAACGACGGAGCCGCAGCCCACGAGCGGCAGAAGCGACTCGCCGAGCGCGACGTGGAGGCGCCCGGCGCTGAGCTGGACGGTCTCGGGTCGGACGTCCTCGATGCGCTGGACCGCGGCGACCGGAACCAGCCTGAATCTCCCCTCCAGCGTTTTGAACAGCAAGGCGGGTGGGCCCGAAACCACGGCCGGCGCGGGCGCCGGCGCGGCCTCGTCGCTTCCGCGGTGAAGCGAGAGTCCGGCGCGGGCGGCGATTCCCGGGGGATCGAGAAGCAGCACCGGCTTGCCGTCGTCGGCGATGGTGGTCCCGGCATAGAGGCCGGCCGCCATCACCGCGGGCGCGGCGGGCTTGATCACCAGCTCCTCGTGATCGTGGATGCCGTCGACGGCGAGGGCGTAGAGGTCGGCGCCGGCCGGCCTCAGCAGTATGAGGCTTTGGGTGGTCGGATCTGCGCAGGGCTCGCGGCCGAGCGCGGCGCGAAGGTGGACGAGCGGCAGCCGGCGGCCGCGGACGGTGGCGAAGGCGGCGCCGCCGACGCTCTCGACCCGGACCGAGCCGCCCTTGACCCTGACGATCTCCTCGATCGCCGAGCGCGGGATGGCGTAGACCTGATCGTCCGCGACGACGGTGAGCGCCGGGATGATGGTGAGCGTGAGCGGAACCTTGAGGGTGAGGACGACCCCCCGCCCCGTGCGGCTGGCGATCTCGACGAGCCCGCCGATCCGTTCGACATTGGCCCGAACCACGTCCATTCCGACTCCTCGGCCGGACAATTCGGTCACCGCCGCCGCGGTCGACAGGCCGGGCTCGAAGACGAGCGCGGTCTTCTGGGCCGAGGTAAGCCGGTCGGCCCGCTCGGCCGTCATCAGGCCGGCGGCTATGGCTCGGGTGACGAGCTTGTCGCCGTCGATGCCGCGGCCGTCGTCCGATATTTCGAGCAGGATCTGGTTGCCGGCCTGGCGGGCGCAGACCCGAAGGCATCCGGTCTCGCTCTTGCCGGCCGACTTCCGCTCGGCGGGACTTTCGATGCCGTGGTCGATCGCGTTGCGGACGATATGGGTGAGCGGATCGCGGATCATCTCGAGCATCTCGCGATCGATCTCGACGTCGCCGCCGTCGATCTCGAGCACGACCTGCTTGCCGGTCTGGCCGGAAACGTCGCGGACCATCCGCGGCAGCGGCGCGAAGAGGTTGTCGATGCGCTGCATCCGGGTCCGGGTGATGGCGTCGCGAAGGTCGGCGACGGTGGCCGAGACCCGGTCGAAGGCGGCGGCCATCTCGGTATCGCCGGAAGCGCGGATCCGGCGGGAGAGCTCGTTGCGGGCGAGGACGAGGTCGGAAACGCCGCTCATCATCCGGTCGAGCAATTCGACGGGAAGGCGGATCGTCCGGCTCGAGGATCGGGCCGCGTGGCTGGCCGGAGCCGCGTCGGCTTCGACGGCTTCCGGGGAATCGTCGACGGCGGTGAGAGCGTCGATAAGAGCGCTGTCGTCCTCGCTCGCCATCGCCTCGCCCGTCTCCAGAGCCTCGACCAGCTCGGCGAGCCGGTCGATGACGGCGAGTACGGAGCCGACCAGTCGGGCGTCGGCGCTTCGGGTTCCGGAACGGACGGCGGCGAGGGCATCCTCGGCGGCGTGGCTGAGCGCCCGAATCCGGGGCAAATCGAAGAAGCCGCTATTGCCCTTGACGGTGTGGACGAAGCGGAAAATCTCGTCGAGGCGGGCGCGATCGTCGGGGACGGCTTCCCAGGCGACGATCTCCCCGGAGAGCGCCTCGAGCATCTCCCGGGTCTCGGCGATGAAGTCGTTGATGAGATCGTCCACTCGGGCCCCGCCGGTATATGCGCGGAGTCGGGATTAGTTCGGGTTGGTTAAGAAGGTGTTTACTGGTGCCGCGTCATGCCAGCGCAGGCTGGCATCCATGCTGACGCTTCGTGAAGCGCTGGAACCGGCATGGACCCCAGCCTCCGCTGG